>JASBYY010000035.1 GCA_029983675.1 Bacteroidales bacterium
CTTGTCGCCCTGCACAATCTCTGAAGGCAGCTTGTTGACCACAATAAGATGGTTGTCTTCGTATAGAATGCGGTCGGAAATCTCGTTCATGGCTATCCTTTTTTCAAAAATCAATCTATGGCATCGCAAATCACGCCGCTGCCGATGACGTAAGATTCTGTTTCATGGTACAGCACTCCAAACTGTCCGGGAGCAACGCCGGAAATGGCGGTTTCGGAAACAATGTCGGCACCTCTTTCGGTGAGGTGTACCGAGCCAAATGTAAACTCGGGCTGGTGCCGGATTTTGAAACGGAGACGCTGGCCTTCGGTAAGGTACAGGCTCGGGTTCATCATCTGTAAGTCGGTCAACGGCACAAGGTTGGTGTATTGTGCAATGGGGTCGTAGCCCTGCGAAACGTAAACGATGTTGTTTTGAATATCCTTGCTGACGACAAACCACGGACCTCCCCCCAGCCCAAGACCTTTGCGCTGTCCTATGGTATGAAACCAAAATCCTTTATGATGGCCGAGAATACGTCCCGATTCCTGCTCAACAATGTCACCGGGCATCTCGCCGAGATATTCACGGATATAGTCGTTGTAGTTGATTTTCCCTAAAAAACAAATACCTTGGCTGTCGTGGCGTTCGGCGCTGGGTAACTTATACTGGGATGCCAATCGACGTATTTCTGACTTTGCAAGACCACCGATGGGGAAAATCACCTTGCTAAGCTGGGCGTAAGTGATGCGGCCTAAAAAATAAGTCTGGTCTTTGAAAGTGTCGGCGGCTGTACCCAGCCAATACACGCTTTTGTCGTCCTGCCACGAACGGGCATAATGCCCCGTAGCGATTTTGTCAAAACGGTGCCCCTCCTTTTCCTCGAAAGCCCCTAACTTGATCCAGCGGTTGCACATCACATCGGGATTGGGCGTGAGACCTTTGCGTACCATTTCCATGGTGTACTTTCCCACTTTCTCAAAATACTCGTGCTGCAAATCGACAATGTCGAACTTGCATCCGTATTTCTTTGCAATATAGGTTGTTATCTCAATGTCTTCCTCCGATGGACAGTTCGACAGTTCTTCCTTTCCCTCCATCCCGATTTTGATGTAGAAAATATGTGGGTCATAGCCCTGTTCTTTTAATAAAGGGACTACCACCGAACTATCAACCCCACCCGAAACCAATGCTGCAATGTTCATCTCGACAAATTTCCTGCAAAAATACGCAAAATAGGCGCAAGATTCTGTCAGAAACCATTTTGTAAACGTTTTTGTGGGAAAACACCTGTTTTCAATAAGATTTCAGTACGCATCCTCGACCGTCAGTTTTATTGCCGAGAAAACGTAGGAGCCTTTTCAGTTTTTGGATGTATGATTTCAATAGGGTTGCATCAGAACCCTGAGCTGGTCACTCCTTTCTCAATTGACGAATAAGATTACGGATGTGAGGCTCGTAGATTTCGAGGATCACGATGTCGGGCTGTTCTTTCTCGATGATGTCGAAATTGCGCCCATATTGCCATGCGTCAAAAATAAAGACCGATTTATTAAAATAGAAACAAGTAAAGTCTCTAATGGCACCGCAATACGAGTCTCGAATGAAAACCACATCGGGAAGCGTTGTGTCTTCTGATGAGAACCGCATTTCGTATTCCCAGGGATAGGCAAAACCCGGAGTTATTGGATAATTGTTTTTTGGAAGTTCCGTGCAATGCCTGTTGTTGAGTTTGAGACGAATATTGTTGTAGTGGACTTCTTCCTCAAAAACACTTGTGTAGTCGGAAATATTGACCTGATTGATCAGATTACCTTCCAGATTCAGAGTGCTGTCCATTGCGAAGTCGCTCCATGCATAATTGGGAATTTGGGCGAAATCCTCTCGTATCCTGTCTGTCATTGCCGCATTGGCATAATAGCCTCCTCTCAAATTCCAATGGTTGTCATTTTTATAATATAGGAGGCCTTCCGATTTCTTCTCCAACAGTTCATTTTTGAAATAAAGAACGGGGACTTCGGGATACTTTTCCCACATCAGTTCGCAAAACAGGTCGGTATCAGTCTTCTTAGAGCGCTGTAAATAGGCGGGTAAAAATTCGGGATACACCTCTAAGGCAGTCGGAGATATTAAAACATAAAAAGCTATTCCTCTTTCTTTTAAGTAATTGTATCGAAATAACAGTTCATCTGCCGTCGCAATCCTATCTTCTTGATGGAAATCGTATAATCCTTGGAAAAGCTGTGCTTCAACGTCTCCCGAAAACAGAAAATGGTTTTTGCCCATGATGATGTTTTTAATGGGAGATTTACGCATGAAGAGGCTTGCTTTGAAATACAATTTTGTCAGTGCTTGGCGAAAAGGAAAGTGATCGTTATAATAGGAGTTGAATTGTTCAGGGTAGAGTTCTAAGGTCTCTTTGGAGAGAACGGGCTTTTTTGACAATGCACGATTCTCGGAAATCAGTTCTTCTTGCTTGAAAAAATGAAACACAGACTGCAAAAAGGGCATGGCAATCATTAGCAGAAAAAACGCGATAAAGAGGGACTTGAATGTATTTCTCATGACGTTAGAACCGATAATAGATGAAAGGATTGTAAGATCCTACGCATAGTAAGCAGGTGACGGCGACCATTACGCCGATAAGAGCCAAGCACAAAACGGAATACTGAAGAGTCATGGTAACGCTTCTTTTCTTGTTCCATGCAGAAACAGATTGCCATAGTCTTGAAAATAGAGGGGTAGAACCCAGTATGGCTATCACGAAGATACTAATGGTGGATGGGGCTACATACTTGATTAATAGTGCGTTGTCAAGCGTCCCTCTGTTGATGAAGAACAAGGTTTTCACATAGTCAAAAGCCGTCGGCAAGGTGTCGGCGCGGAAAAACACCCATGCCACTAATACAATGATTAAAGTGTAGAGATGGCGTGGCGGAGATGCTATTTTGGTGAGTGTTTTATTAAGCCCTATTCTTTCTATTACCAAAAAAGTGCCATGCAGCAGTCCCCAGATGACAAAGTTCCAACTGGCACCGTGCCAAAGTCCTGTGCAGAAAAAGACGATATACAGGTTCAAAAGGAGTCGCCTGCGAGAGCAACGGTTGCCCCCAAGAGGAATGTACAGGTAGTCTTTGAACCACGCGGATAAGGTGATATGCCATCTGCGCCAAAAATCTTGGATGGACTGTGCGATATATGGGAAATTGAAGTTTTCGGGAAAATCAAACCCGAACATCTTGCCCAATCCAATAGCCATGTCGGAATAGCCCGCAAAATCGTGATAGATCTGCAAGGCATAGCAAACAATACCTATCCAAGCCATCAGAGGGGTCAGATCCGAAGAGCTGCGAGCGAACATCTCATCTGCAATTACCGCTAATTGATTGGCAATAAGCACCTTTCTTGCCAAACCAAAGATAAACCGTTTGATGCCCGAAAAGAGGTTTTCCCAGCAAAACTGTCGTTTCAGGAACTGCGATTCAAGCGTGTTGTATCGAATGATAGGTCCTGCAATAAGCTGAGGAAATAACGCGATATAGGTGCCCAATATGATAGGATTGCGTTGCACTGTTACCGTTTTGCGATACACGTCCGCCAAATAGGAGATTCCCTGAAAGGTGAAGAACGAGATGCCAATAGGAAGGATCACCTTGCTGACCGTGATGGAAGAGAAACCGAAAAGGGTTGTCAGGACATTGAGATTGTCAACGAAAAAATTGGCATACTTGAAGTATCCTAACATGCCTAAATTGAGTACTATGGCAATGGTGAGCGTAATTTTAGAAGACTTTGGATACTTGTCGATGATGAGTCCTGCTACATAGTTGAGAAGAATAGACCCAATGAGGATCATGGTAAACGATATCCCACCCCACGCATAAAAAACCAGACTGGCAAGGAACAGAATCAGATTCTGGTAGCTGCTTTTCCAGCAAAGCGCCAATAAGACCAATACTGCGGGAAGGAAGATATATAAGAAAACCAAAGAGCTAAATATCATCTTTTTCGGTACTTCTATTAATTAAGTGCGCAAAAATACAACAAAATTCTAAGAAGCTGTTTTATTAGTTCGAGTTGAGTTCATCATAAATGCTCAATCGCTCATGGAATAGGGCTTGTCCTCCGGACACAAGCCGCGTTGCCGGTTGGGAGTTGCTCCCATTTCAAAAAGCAACACGCCACCTTGCATCACTTCGTCATGGGTCAGGTAAAGCCTTTCGACAGGGTTCCCGTTGAGGCTGACTTGTTGCACGTAGCGGTTCTGATCGCTTACGTCAGGTGCTTCAATCTCAAGGGTCTTTCCGTTACCCAAACTCACTTTCATGTAGGGCAGATAGGGTGCGCCCAAAACATACTGATCGCTGCCCGGGCAGACCGGATAGAATCCCATGGCGCTAAAGATGTACCATGCCGACATTTGTCCGCAGTCGTCGTTGCCGCACAGACCGTCAATGTCGTTCCGATACATGCGATTCATGATTTCTCGGATTTGGTATTGTGTCTTATAAGGTGCTGTGGTCCAGTTGTATAAATAAACGATATGATGAGCAGGTTCGTTGCCGTGGTTGTAACACCCCATCAGACCTTCGGCGGTGACATCTTCGGTGTGTTCGAAAAACTCTGGCGGAAGCTGCATGACAAAAAGGGTGTCGAGGTTGCAAATAAAGCGGTCGTTGCCGCCCATGGCTTCGATAAGACCTTTTACATCGTGCGGCACATAAAACGAATATACCCACGAGTTGCCTTCTACAAAACCTTCTCCTTCGGTGTCAAACAGACTGAAAGGCTCTTTCCAAGTCCCATCGGAATAGCGTGGACGGGCAAACCCCAAGCTAATGTCGAAGCAGTTTTTCCAATTTTGGGCACGCTTGCGGAATGAAGCAGCAGTGATGCTATCGCCCGTTAACTCGGCAGCGTGGAAGAGGGCCCAGTCGTCATAAGCATATTCAAGGGTGACGGAAACGCTACCCCTGTTTTTGTCGAAAGGCACGTAGCCTAAGCGCATGTAGTCGTCGAGGTTGACGTAATAGGGAATGCTGGCACTGTGCCGCATGGCGTCAATCAGGTTTTGGTTTGGCGAAACTGTCTTTTTGGCTATGGCATCAGCCAGAACGGAAACCGCATGATAGCCGATCATGCACCAGTTTTCGTTGGCATTGTGCGACCATACGGGAAGGGCGCCATGTACGCTTTGCTCGTAATGTTGCATCATGGATTGCACCATGTCGGCATTGCGCTGAGGCTGTATCAGGTTGAACAGCGGATGCAAGGCGCGATAGGTGTCCCAAAGCGAAAAAATCGTGTAGTTGTCAAAACCATCTGCTTTGTGGATATTGTGATCCAGCCCACGGTGCTGCCGATCCACATCCATATAAACGGAAGGGTTGATCATGGTGTGGTACAACGAGGTGTAAAGCATGGCTTTCTGGTCTTCGGTGCCTTCTGCTTCCACAATGGACAGCTCTTTGTTCCATTTGTTTTGCGTTTCATTCAGCAGCTGTGCAAAGTCCTTGCCTGTGGTTTCGGCACGTAGGTTTTTCAAGGCGCCTTCGGTGCTAACTGCCGATAGGGCGACTTTCATTTCCAGGGTGTCGGGCTGTTCAAATGAAAAATAGGCAACAATTTTACGCCCCGTCATTTCTGGGAAGTTACGGTTGACGTTGAATTTGCCCCACATGCCGTTGTATTTCGGCTTTTCGAGTTCGCGGAAGCCATAGTCGGAAATGGGCTGGTTGAAGTGGATGGCAAAATAGGTGTAATTTGTCCTAGCCCAGCCGTTGGTGATGCGGTAGCCGGTCAGCAAGGTGTCGTTTTCAACGCGGAGACTGGCCCAAAGCACTTTGCCGTCATAGTTGTAGAGGGTATGGGTGAGGTCGATGATCACATTCCCGTCGGTCTTCGGCGAAAAAATGTATTGATGTACACCCACATGCTCGGTGGCCGTCAGGCGTGCCTTGATGTTGTAATCATCGAGAACGACTTCATAATAGCCGGGCGAGGCGGTCTCGGTGGTGTGGCTGAAACGGGACCGATAGCCGCTGTCGGGCTGGGTCTGCGTGCCGGGATTCAACTTAACCTTGCCCGTTGTCGGCATAACGAGCACATCGCCGAGGTCGGAATGGCCGGTGCCGCTGAAATGCGTATGGCTGAAACCCACAATGGTAGAGTCCTTGTGCTGGTAGCCTGCGCAGTATTCGTACACACGGGGCTGGTATTGCCCCTCCACGTTATGCGGAACCGTATCGGTGTCGGGACTGAGCTGCACGATGCCGAAAGGCGCACATGCCCCGGGAAACGTGTGCCCCATGCCGTTCGTGCCGATGATAGGGTTGACGTATTGTATAGGGGTATCGGTTACAATACGGGTGTTTTCATGATGGTTTTTGGTCGGCTGGCAGGCAAACAATCCAATGATTCCCAATAAGATAATCAGTCGTTTCATGGCAAAAGTCAAGTAAAAAGACTATAAAAGTAGGAATTTTCGGATATTTGCAAAAAACTATCGTCATGATTTACGGCATCGGAACCGACATTATCGAAGTATCAAGGATGGAAAAGGCCTTGGGGAGAACGGAATCCTTGCGCGGCAAGCTGTTTGCAAAAGAAGAACAAGTGTATTGTGAGGGCAACGCCATCCGTTACCAGCATTATGCGGCGCGTTTCGCTGCCAAAGAGGCGTTCTTCAAGGCTTTGGGAACAGGTTTCCGTTATGGCATGGCCTTCAACGAGATCGTTGTCAGCAACGACGACTTGGGCAAACCCGTCATTCAGGTGAAAGGCAAAGTAGCTGAATACTGCGCATCCCTTGGCATCACAGCCATTCACCTTTCACTCGCGCACATTAAGGAGACTGCCGTAGCGTTTGTGTTGCTCGAAAAATAGTCAGCTTCCTACAGCCAAGTCTCTTCTTTTACATCGCCTTGAATGCCGATGACGACTTTCTTTACGGGCACTTTGCGTTCTGTCCGTTCCAGCGCCATTTTCACCAATTGTAGCAGTCCGCCGCAACAAGGCGCCTCCATGATAACCACGGTGAGCGTATTGATGCGTGCCACATCGACCATCTGAACAATTTTATCGATATACGATTCCTTGTTGCTGTCCAATTTTGGGCAGGCAATGGCAAGACGGCGATTGCGCAGAAAGTGTGTGTGAAAAGCCCCGTAAGAATATGCGGTGCAGTCGGCGGCAAGCACCACGTCGGCATCGTTGAAAACACCGGCCTGAGGATTCAGCAAATGAAGCTGTACGGGCCAATGTGTCAATTCGGAACGGATTTCCTGCAAGTTTTGATCCATGCGAATGGATGGTGTGTTGAAGACCTGCTGCGCCGATCCGGGACAGCCCGACCCGTGCAAAAGGCTGTTGATGTCTATCGCGATGTTGTGTGCACGAAGATACCCTACGCCTTGTTGAAACAGCGTATGTTCCCCATGATCCTTGAGGTGACGCAAGTGGGCAAGGAAGACTTTTTCTCCTTTTGGAACAAGGCGTTCCATGACGGCAGTCTCATCATATTCCTCCACTTCTTTTTCTTCGATACGGATGGCACCGACGGGACATTCGCCGATGCAGGTCCCAAGTCCATCGCAATACAACTCACTGACGATGCGGGCTTTCCCGTCTATGATTTGCAAGGCTCCTTCGTGGCAGCCTTCGGCACAAGCACCGCAACCGTTGCAGCGTTCCTCGTCGATACTGATGATGTTACGTTTTGTTTTCATTTCAATTTTGCTTTTAACTTTGTTTTGATGGTGCAAAAAACACATTTAGCCACAGGTTTGCGGTAACATTTGTTACGCAAATAAAAAAATGGCGCAAACCTTGATGATTTGCGCCTTCAGTATTGATGGACTTTATATTGCTGTTGTGTTGGCAAACAAACAAAAACGGAGAGATTAGAAGTACAAATCCCTTTCGCCTTTCTTGATACGCTCGATGCGGCTTTTCAGTTCCTCCAAAAACTTGGGATCCACGTTCTGGAAATTGTTTTCAACACATTTCCATCCTTTATCGGCGACTTCTGGCGTGGCATAGTCAACAAGATATTCCGCTAAAGTAAGGATGGCGTTAGGCGTGCAGTAACGTTTGATGAATCCGGGCACACTAAACTCCATGAAATGCTCGCCGGTACGTCCGAGACGGTAACAAGCGGTGCAGAAACTGGGGATGAAATTGCCGTCGAGCAACTCGTCGATGATGTCGCTCAGTGTACGGTCGTCGCCAATCTTAAACTGCTCGCGGTGCAGGTTTTGGTTGGCAACCTTGTCGCTGTTCTTTTCCTCTTCTTCGTGGTGGTATTTGTAGTCGCCAATCTGTAGATTGGTGCCGCCGTCAATTTGCGAGATGCCGTATTGGATGGCCTTGCGGCGGAACTCCGGATCTTCGCGGGCGGTGAGAATCATGCCGGTATAAGGAACGGCAAGGCGGAAAATGGCGATGATTTTCTCAAACGTTTCATCGTCCACCATGTATTTTTGGTCGATGTTGAGGTTGGAAGCGTCCTTGATGCGTGGGAAAGAGATGGTGTGAGGCCCAACATTGAAACAGGCTTCAAGGTGATTGGTGTGGCGAATCATGGCCAACACTTCATAGCGCCAGTCATAGAGGCCGAAAAGTATGCCCACGCCATTGTCGTCGATGCCGGCTTGCTGGGCACGGTCCATGGCCGTCAGGCGCCAGTTGTAGTCGCCTTTTCTCGTGTTGGCAGGATGGTATTGGTTGTAAATCTCCGGACAATAGGTCTCCTGAAAAATCTGATACGTGCCGATGCCGGCTTCCTTGACAGTGCGGAAACCCTCCACGTCAAGCGGAGCCGCATTGATATTGACACGGCGGATGGAGCCTTTGCCTTTGCGTGTTGCGTAGGTCAGCTTGACGGTGTGCGCGATGTATTCCGGGGAATATTTCGGAGATTCGCCGTACACGAGGATAAGGCGTTTTTGGCCGTCGTCTTCGAGAGCCTCAATGTTATGCACAAGCTCCTCATCGGTAAGGGTAGTGCGCACTTGGTCTTTGTTCGATGAGCGGAATCCGCAATACTGGCAGTTGTTGATGCAGTAGTTGCCCACATACAGAGGAGCAAACAGCACGATGCGGTTGCCATAAACGCGGCGCTTCAATTCCCGCGCACCTTCCTTGATGGCTTCAACCAACTCGGGATCGGTGGTATTGATGAGCACCGCAGTCTCTTCCATGGTAAGACGGTTCTTGTTCAGTGACTTCTCAATGATTTCGTGAACGCGGTCTGCCGTGCTTTTGGTATTATTGATATAGTCCCAAATCTCCTCAGAATCGATAAAAGGCCGGTTCGGTTCATCGGGTATCCGGCATTTCTCAGGATGAAATTGCATGTCGTTAGTGTTTTGTCTTGTTGTTTTAGAATGTGTCAGGCGGTTTCCGCCCGATTTTGAAGCAAAAATATAAGATAACAAGCTGCCAAATTGTAACAATTGTAACAAAACAGCAGTTTTTTCACAGGAAAAAGCCTTTCCCATTTTTGAGCCGGAGGCTACAGCATGGAGGCGAGCTGGTCGTAGTAATTCCTGCTGACGGGAATGTGAATGGGATTGCCCTTGTCGTCGGAAATATCCATGATGGCGAAAAGAAAACCTTTATTTTTTTGCAACGCGGTGATTCTGAACTTATTAATATAATAAGAACGGTGACAGCGCAGCAGTCCGTTTTTTTCGCATATATCTGCGATTTTCTTCATGGAGTTTCTTAATGAAAAAGTGAGTTGCTTCTCTTCGTTGATGTAGCATATTTTGAGGTAGTTTTCATCCGACTGTATGTAGAGAATAGCATCGGAAGCCACTACCAATTTCACATTGCCATTCTCATCGGTGAAACGAACCATATCGCCTTGTGCAGGAAGTGAAATGTTTTGAAGACGTTCTTCTTTTTCCTGCATCATGTAGTACAGGTCAATCACAATGTTGGGGATGACAAGGATGACAAACAAGTACAGAAAAGCATAGCCGAAAACCCAGAAATAGGCTTCGTTACGCTGTGTGGTAAGCCAGATGTACAGGGCTGAAAATCCGGCGGATATGCCGATTTCAACGAAAGAACACAGATGACACTGCGCCCAGGTGATCTTCACCTTGCCATACAGCAACATGAGCACGATACGTATAATGAGCACGGTCAATAACACAATGCATGAGATGATGGTGATGTGGAAGGAATAGTTTCCAAACGAGTTTACCTGCGACTTGAAGCCAAAAGGACAGAAAAGCAGCAGAAAGCCCAAGGTGAAAAGCGGCAGGATGATGACATGTGTAAAAAATCCGCGCGGCATGAAGAAACTTTTCGGAACGATACCCATTTTTGACTATGTTTTTGATGGTACAAAAATACAAAAAAATGTTTTTTGTCACGTTATTCGTCACTTTATCCCTGAAAATCACTTTTTTTTATATTTTTATCGCCAATATCACATTTTTCACCTGAACCAGAAAAAGCGTGCTACTTTTGTCTAACAAATCAAGGGAACTGTTATGAAGAACACAACAAACAACGGATCTTTTTTTAGTAGGGCGATGCGTTTTTTCTTTGGTCGCCGCCGTTCTGCTGCTTTATTTAATACGGTGAATGATGATTTCCTGTTAGTGGTGAACGCTACACGTTGCACCGACTTGCAGCCTATTATTAATTCGGTGAAAGCCCAGACATATTCACACAAGCATTTCGACTGTCGCATTCTGGTCAACGAAAAGCAAGACGCAGTAGTGACACCTGACGATAACATCACTCTTTTCAGTGTAAGTGACGCTTTTTCGGCAAGTGAAGCCCTCGACCGCTATTTCAAGATGGCGCTGCCCAACTGCAGGGGGAAATATTATGCAGCTGTTGTTGTTGACGGGTCAAGGACGCTCGAACCGGAGTTTATGAACCACGTGAACGATGCCGTCGCCCTCGATCGGCAAATTGTCTTTCTCGACGACCGCATCAGGAACCTGAGCCACTGGAACAGCAAAATCAACTGCATGGTACGCATGGATGTGCTGGAATCTGCCGGTGGCTGGCCTTTCGGCTGGAAACGCAACAGACAGCTGGACGGCATTCTTCGTTCGCTGACGATGGGCAAGCTGCACGTCAAGGCTTGTATCTGATACCAAGATGTTAGCCCCCTATGACCAAACGCAGGGGTGACCGACTTCGGGTTAGAGGAATTGTATGCTGCTCTTTCTTTATTTAAGGAAAAGCGAAACAGAAGACCGCCTTCGGGGCGGTTTTCTCCATTAATGGTGCCGCCATGAAACTGCACGGCATGTTTCACGATGGCAATTCCCAGCCCCGTGCCGCCGCTGCGACAGTCGCGACCATCGTCAAGGCGGACAAAACGGTCAAAAATGCGGTCGAGGTCCTTTTCAGGTATGCCGCGCCCCGTGTCGTATAAGATGAAATTGTAGCCGTCCGATTTCGCCTCCTTATCGATCCGAACGACAATTTCCAACCCTTTACCGGCATGATGCAGCACATTTTCGATGAGGTTGCGGAAAATGGCATAGATCAAGCTGCGATTGCCCGAAAGCGGCAGCGTGTCGGGGAGTTCGCAACGCACCACGTCGCCGGCTTCCTGTATCTGCAAGTCCAGCTCGGAACAAGCCTCAGCAATGATTTCCCTAATGTCAACCTGTTCTTTTGCAAATAGCTGTGAGGATTCTTCTAACTTGGTAATCAGACCGATGTCTTGGATAAGACTAGAGAGGCGCAAGGTCTGGGCAAGTGCGCGGTCGATAAAATGCCGGCGTTTCTTTACGTCGATATCGGGATTGTCATTCAGGCTTTCAAGGTAGCCTCGGATGCTGGCCACCGGGGTCTTCAACTCATGAGCGATATTGTTCGTCATTTCCTGCTTCAGCCTTTTGTTCCTTTCCTTTTCATTGGAGATAAGCTTCTTGCTGTGTCGCAACTGTCCGGTTTTATCCATGAGCATGAGCAGAATGACGATTAATGCCAAGGCAAGGCCATACATCATGAGGGCCTCGTGTCCGATGACATCGCGAATGTCGATTCTATAAGGCAAGGCCAGACGGATATAATCACCCGAGTTGCATCTGTAGGCATAGTACAGGTAATCCTCATGCACGGAATTGGATTGGCGTATGGCATAACCGTCGCCATACAGCCGGGCCGCCGTGATTTCGGGACGATCGTAATGGTCGATGGTGTTGATACTACTGTGGGCGGTGTTGTCCAAAACAACGTTGCCTTGTGCATCGATGAGCGTGAAACGAAGGCTGTCGGGTAGCATGTTCGCCACCGCCACCGTATCGTGGAAGAAGCCCAGAAAATCATCGGTCATGATAGCGTATGCTTGCATCTTGGCTTTGAGTTCGTTCACTTTGTGGCGTTTCTCTCGGCTCACCTGTATGATGACCGTGATGACGGCAAAAACGAGAAAAGCCAATCCGAAATAGAAATATATCCTGCGTTGCGATTTCATGGCGTGTGCCTTTTTAGTCGGTCCATGCGTATCCAAAACCCTGCTTGTTGATGATGTACTCGCCGTAGCTGCCCAATTTCTTGCGCAATCTCGCAATGTGTACATCAACAGTCCTTTCAAGAACATAAGTGTCGGCATCCCATACCTTGGCAAGGATTTCCTCGCGCTGGTAGTAATTGCCGTTCCCGTCTATCAGGAGTTGCAGGATGAGAAACTCTGTCTTGGTGAGATCTATCGGCACATTGTCGATCGTGACGGTTTTATGACGCTTGTCAAGCAGCAAGCCGTTGATGACGATGGTGTCGTTGGCCTCCTTGGTCTGTCGGTTGTCGGATCTGCGTACTATTGCCTTAATACGTGCTATTACCTCCTTGATGCTGAATGGTTTTGAAATTATTGCTGTCCGGTAAAAATCACAGAGACATTTATAACATGCTGAATAACAAATTGTTAAGTCAACATTCCAAAGAGAGGGCTTATCATACCAAACACTTTGACTATCAACATCCTAGATATGTTTACCGGACAACAATGTTTTGAAATATAATCATCGCCGCCGATGCTAAAACCCGTCAGCATGTCGTTTTCGGTGTTTTTTGCCGTCAGAAAAATGATGGGCACCTCGTTCTGCAATTCGGTGCGAACTTTCTTCGCCATTTGATAGCCCGTCATGCCGCCCATCATCACATCGAGGAGTATCAGCTCATGTTCAGTAGAGAGCTTTGTCAATGCTTCCTCGGCAGAGTTGGCCGTATCCACTTGATAACCTTCATTTTCAAGGTTGAATTGCAGAATCTCACATAAATCCTGCTCGTCATCTACGACTAATATTCTTTTCATGTGCCCTATTTGATTGCGAAGATAATGCTTTTTCTACCTTGTTGTCATTTTTTGCATCAGTACGATGAAAATCAACCCTATTTGATCTTTTTCTCTTGTTACTTCTTCCCGTCATTGTTGTTCATCCTTGTGCATGATGTCGAGACCTTGGGCAAGGAAAATGCTGGCTTCGGCAATATTGGTGGCGCAATCGCCGATGCGTTCTATGCCGTAATAGATACGTGCAATGTCAAGCAGGTCGGCAATGGCATGGGGCGATTCTTCCTTGTCGAAAGAAAAGTCGAATATCTTCTTGTGGCAAGTGCTGTAAGCCTTGTCCAACAGTTCGTCGTCCTGAATCACCTTGCTTGCCAAGACGGCGTCTTCACGGAAGAAAGCGGAAATGGCTTCTTTGATCATGTTGGACGACATCTCGAAAATCATGATGGTGTCGCTGTTGAAGTGCGGAAACACCGATCCGGGTTTTTGCAGGTAGTGCATCCGTCCATTGATGCCGTGAAGCAGGTCGGCGACACGTTCCACGTCCACCACGGTATCGTAATAGGCGATGATACGGCGCAGGTCGCCGGCACGTGGTGTTTGTAGAACGATGCAGTTGATAATGTCGTCGCGCAGCTTGACTTGCATACGGTCGATGTTTTTCTCGTTTTCTTCCACCCTCTGCATCAGTTCATCTGCCGAACTTCCTTTCAATTGCTCTTTGGCGATATACAACTGATTGAGCATCAAGTCTATCATCGATCTGAATTCGTTATTCAGTCGTTCCAAATAAGTTTCTCTGATGGTTCCCATATTGTGTGTTGTTTGTTGCGTTGTGTTTTTCTTTGCTTAACCGAACTTTCCGACCAAATAGGCTTCGGTGCGTTTGTCGGAGGGATTGGTAAACATTTTTTCTGTTTTGTCGTATTCGATGAGTTCGCCGAGATACATGAACATGGAGTAGTCGGAGATACGTGCGGCTTGTCCCATGTTATGTGTCACAATGACGATGGTGACTTCTTTTTTCAGTTCGACAAGCAGGTCTTCAATGCGGCTTGTCGCTATGGGGTCGAGTGCCGATGTCGGTTCGTCCATCAGCAGGATGTCTGGGCGCAATGCCAAGGCGCGTGCGATGCACAGCCGTTGCTGCTGCCCGCCTGACAGGAAACTGCCCCGTTTGTTGAGATTGTCTTTTACCTCATCCCACAGCCCTACATTATGCAGACAGGTTTCCACGATTTGGTCGCGCTCGCTTCTTTGAATCTTGATGCCGTTGAGCGCGTATCCGGAGAGCACATTATCGTAAATGCTCATCGTCGGGAACGGGTTGGGACACTGAAAGACCATGCCAGCCAGACGGCGCACCTCGATGGGGTTCATCGATAGGATGTCGCGTCCGTTCAGCTCTATGCTGCCGGTGATTTGGATATTGGGATACAGTTCGTGCATACGGTTCACCGCACGCAACAGGGTGCTTTTCCCGCAGCCCGAAGGTCCCATGATGGAGGTGATGCTGTTTTTTTGTATATCGGCAGAGATGTGGATCACAGCGAGCTTATCGGCATTGTAGGCAACGCTAACGTCTTTGAAACTCAGAGTTATATTCTCCATTTTTTACTGATTTGTTTTGCTGTAATATTCAATAGGAGGACGAAAAGAAGCAAGAACAGCGAGGCACTCCAAATCATGCTGTTCAGGTTTGGATCGTTGTAAAATTGCCAGATGAGCAGCGAAACTGCCGACGAAGGCCTTGTGGGATCCCATTGTATCATGCTGGCACCGAGAGCGGGAAGCAACACCTTGATGACCATGCTCCGGTAGGAGGAGCCTAAGGCTAAGGCTGCTTCCTTAAGGCTGGCCGGCAGCAGATAGAGTGTTTCTTCCGTTGAGCGTACTATAAGCGGTAACATCATGATGGACAAGGCGATGGCACCTGCCAAAGCGGAATGGGTCTTCATGGGAACCACCATCCATAGGTAGGCAATGATACCGATAATGATGGAGGGTGTTCCTTGCAGCAATTCGGTCAGAAAGCGCACCGTGGTGGCAAACCGCGTCTTGCGGTGTTCGGAGAGATAGATGCCGCATAGCAGTCCGATGGGAACCGCAATGGCGGTGGCGATGAGTACCATGATAAGGGTGCCCACGATGCCATTGGCAATGCCGCCAGGGATGCGCTCGCCACTGTTTACGGCAAGCATGGCTTCTAAGCTGGTTGGCGTACTTTGGGTCAGGAAAGACCAACTGAGTTGCTTCCATCCTTTCAGCAGCATCTCGCCGAGGATGAGCAGCAAAGGTACACACGACAAGCCGGAAAGGACGATGATACCTGTTTTCAGCAGACGGTCCTTGAATATCCTATTGGTGACACTTTTCATAGCGTATTGCGTTTGATGATGAGATGACCGACGAAGTTGATGGCTGCGGTGATGAGGAACAACACCAGTCCGATGGCAATGAGCGACGACAGTTTGAAGCCATCCGCTTCGCCAAACTGGTTGGCGATGACGGAGGCCATGGTATTGCCAGTATCGCTGAGCGAAAGCGGCAGGTTGTTGGTGTTTCCAATGAGCATGGTCACCGCCATGGTTTCGCCCAAAGCCCTTCCGATGGCTAATATGTAGGACGAAACAAGTCCCGAAGCCGACGAAGGCAAGATGATGCGCCGGAGCACTTCGGCGCGGGTGGCTCCAAGGCTATAAGCGCCTTCTTTCAGCTCCTGTGGCACCATGCGGATAAACTCAGCACTCAGCGAAGCGGCATAGGGGATGATCATGATGGCGAGGACGACGGAAGCCGTGAGGATACCGAAGCCTTGCTGTGACAGGCCGATGCGTACAATAAAGGGACGGACAGCGTAAAAGCCCCACAAGCCGTAAACAATGCTCGGGATGCCGGCGAGCAAATCAACCACGCCGCCGACCCAACTCGCCAGCTTGGTGTTGCGATAGTACTCTCCGACAAAAAACGCCACGGGTAGCGAGAAGGGAATGCAGAGCAGTAATGCCACAAACGAGGTGAGCAAGGTGCCCATAATGAAAGGCAACGCCCCGTAATGCTCGCTGCCATCGACAACGCCCCACTGCGACGATCCGATGAATCGGAAGAACCCGAAGCTGCGAAAAGCAGGCAAGGCTCCGCTTGTCAGTGAATAGAACACGGCTTCGCAGACCAGCACGATAAGGAGTGCTGACCCGAGGAGCAATGTTCTGAATACTTTGTCCTTTGTCATACCAGTATTACCATTTCAGACGTTTCACAAGAATGCGCACGCCGTCGTAGGTCACTTCTTCAAGGGCTTTCAAGGCGTTTTGGCGGTCGGCTTCGGGAACAGGAGCGTAATGTATGGCCTCCGTACTTTTCTGGGTCTCCGCATCAAGCATGAACTGCATCAGGTCGAGGGTGTTCTTGGCTTGCTCGATGCTGCGGCCGGCGTAATGTTGCTCCTTGTAGATGCCAATCCATGTCGTGCAGGTGATAGGGTAGCTGTCGTCGGCAATGGCTTGCGTGGTGGGTTCGATGAACTGACTGTTTGCGTTCATAATGGCTGCGGCAGGAACATTCATCGAAAAAGCGTATTCCGATCCGATGTAACCGATGGCACCGGGTGTGTTGGCAATGGTGCCGACTACGCCGGGGTTGCCCTTAGCAGCGATACCGTCCGTGAAGTTAAGCGACTTGCCGACGCCAAGAGCGTTTTTCCAATTGGCACTGACAGAACTCATGTATTGGCTGAAATTGTACGTTGTGCCGCTGCCATCGGAACGGTAAACAGGTGTGATGGCGAGGTCGGGCAAAACGATAACGGGATTGGCGACTTGAATGCTAGCGTCGTTCCAGTTGTTGATGCTGTCAAGATAGATGCCGGCAATCAGATCGGCGGTGAGCCTGAGCTTATCGATATTGGGGATGTTGTAGGATAATACCACGGCACCGCGGCATGTGGGAATATAAATGACAGGCATCATGCCTTCGGTATCTTCTTTGCCAGGGATAACATCGGTACCGG
Source organism: Bacteroidales bacterium (assembly GCA_029983675.1). GTDB lineage: Bacteria > Bacteroidota > Bacteroidia > Bacteroidales > F082 > Limimorpha. The sequence continues at coordinate 17,265 of JASBYY010000035.1, forward strand.
CAAAATCGATGATTTCGTTTTTGAGGCTTCTGATGCCGCCACCGCTGCCCACACCGCCGTACGAAACGTTGGTGCCGGTTTTGTCCGTGTAGTTTTTGAATACGAGGTTGTAATAAGGTTCCGGGAACGTGGCGCCAGCTCCTGTGATTTCTTTCTTTTGGCTGCATGACGTCAAAAACAGACCTGCCAACATGCTCAAGATGATGCTTGTTCGAATCGCTTTCATAGTTTTCATTTCAAATGCTTTTAATGGTTTTCTTTTCTTTCTTTTCTCGCTGCAAAAAACACGCAAGCCGTGACAAGACCATTTCGCCGTTGTTACGATTCAGTTAAGATTCAGAAGCTGTTTTGAATTCTTACAACAAAGTTATTATTGAATTATTTTGGAAAAATTTTTCCTTTGTTTTCGGTTGATTTGATGGTCTTTTCGGCTCATTTTGCCCATTGTCTCGCTCACATAGCCCGCTATGTCACGCTCCACAATGAACAAAATGTACTCAAAATCCCTATCAACTCAATCCGAAACCATTCAAAACAGCTTCTTATAAAATGGCATTTTTCGAGGCTTGAGCCATGGAATAGACCTTGCAACTCGAAAAAACCACCAATAACTATAAATATCATTTAGAAATGTTTATTTTTGCGCTATCATTAATGAAATGGCTATGAAAAACAGCACCATCACGATTATTCTTTGCCTTCTTTTGACGGTTTCGACACATTTTGCTGCGGCACAGAAAGTTGACGGCAAAAGCCTTGCCGACATACAACGGGAATGGAAAATACAGAAGCGCATGGAATACGAACACCTATTGCTTCGTCTTGCCGACACCTTGCCCGATTCCGTCACCTGTCTGGAATTGGCTCCCTACGGACCGGATCTGCCCGACATGAAACGGTTCAAGCAACTGAAGCACCTTAGCATCGCCCATTTGGAAACCGATAGGATAAAAACAGAAGTCTTTGTCTCCGACAGCTTGGTTTCGGTCAACATCGAGAATTGCACTTTCAAAAGGATACGCTTTCCGAGAAACAGACACATTGAGGATGTTAGCATTACAAATTGTTCGTTACACAACATGCCGCGTTCGCTGAAACGCTGCAAGCACCTTAAACACCTCAACTTGCAAAACAATCAGATTCGACGTGTGCCTTGTTGGGTGAAACGACGCGACAGCCTGCAAACGCTGAACCTCAACTTCAACCGAATCAGGCTGAACCGTGCTGCTGTTCGGAGATTGGCAAGGTTGAGCAACATACAGTTGGGTGGCAACAACCTCGAAAAAATGCCTGCCAATATCGGCAGGTTGCGTGCCGAGCATCTCAACTTAGGGAAAAACCGGATTTCAAGCCTTCCCCAATCCTTCTCAAAGCTCAGTAATCTGACCCATCTTGTGTTCTATGAGAATGATTTCGACAGCATACCCCGCGTTATCGGTGCACTAACCCGGCTAAAAGAACTTGATTTTTATAAAAACCACATCTGCGAAATTCCCGATTGTTTGGGAAACCTTGGGCAATTGGAACAGCTGTACCTATCGTTCAACAAAATCAACCTCATTCCTGACACCCTTCGCAACTTGCATCAGCTGAAGTACTTTTACATTCACCATAATAGTATCAACTTCGTCCCGGTTTGGTTGACCCAGATGGACTCGTTGCAACGCATCGGCCTCGATCACAACAAGCTGCTTGCCGTTCCCGATTTTTCACAGATGAAATCCCTGACAGAACTTGATTTGTCGGATAATGACCTTGAAGAAGTGCCTTGGGAGCTTGTTAAAAACAACAAGCTGCAAATCATAGGATTACGAAACAATCCTTTTCTGATTTCTCCCGAAGAGAAAACCTTTTTGAAACAACAGCCCCACATCGTTTATTGACGGGTTTTGCGAAAAGAGATCGAAAAAAAGCACTCCTTTGGGTGTCATTTTGTGTTGTCTTGTGCGCGAAGCTGTTTCTTCGACCATTGCAAGGGTGTGGTTCCGACAAATAATTTGAAGTTTCGGTAAAACGAAACTTCCGATGAGAATCCTGATTTGCTGCTGATTTCCGAAACACTTAACTTCGGATTGCCGATGAGTAGCTGTTTTGCATGTTCCACCCGGTAACGGTTGATGAACTCCGAGAAAGAAATGCCCATATTGACGTTAATAGTGTTGTAGATATAGTTGCGGTTAGTTCCTAAAATAGACGAAAGATCCGATATTTTTAAGTCCTGCTGCAAGAAAAGCTGTTTTTTTTCCATGAGTTCGACAATTCTGTTTTTAAGATCATCGAAATGTGTATCCGGTATGCTTTCTGTGGGAATCTGAAACATCTCCTTGAGCTCGATGGCGGAAAATTCATGCCTGTAGCCTATGTACGACAATATGAACAATAGCATCGAAAACAATGAGGATGGGATGATCAGCAATAGCATTGAACCGGCAAAATAGGATCTTCCTAAAAAGTTGATGATAAATGAAATAGTGGAAGTGGCTAAAAACAAGAGTAATAGTATTTTTACAGAGTTAAGATTCTTGTTTTCCGTATAGGAATAGTAGGCGTCGACTTGTTTTTGATACGCGTAGATGCTTTTAAAGCCGGTGAACAGGATGGGTAATAATTGCAATGCGAAAATAACAGAGGTGATCAGGTGGAGTGTTTTTTGAGCCTTCGGAAGAGCACCTAGCACAAAGCCGGGATTGTTGTACAGAGAACCCATGATGAAAATATTTCTGTCTTCAGTTGACATTAATATGTATAACACCCCTGAGCTAATAGCCATGATAATGCCAGGTAGTAAAATGAGAAAGTCTTTGATTTTAATAGGTTTCAAGTTTGTTAATGATTTGATATACAATAAGTAAAGAGGATAAACCCACAGGGTTTCACATTGGTAGAAACTATCGGTGAAAGGAATGAGGGAATAGGCGTAGTTGAAAAAGGAGCAATGCGAGAAATACAATAATGTCGAAACCAACAAAAAGACAGTCAGCATCCTTTTTGCTTGATTCAATTTTTGAAATCGCATCAGAAACAAGATCAGCCAAAAACCGCAAACGAACATTGGCATGGTGGTAAAAACACTTTTCAGCATAAAATCACATTGAATTTTTGCAAAAATACCATAAAACTATTAAACTGAAATGATTTTTCTGTGGAAAGAGAACTTTTTTTTGCGAAAATGAAATTTGACAGTTGTCTTCAACATGATACATTTGCAATGTTATTTTTTTTGTTACTAACCCAAACATCGTTACGCTATGAAAGAAATGAGACAAAAATTAATTTGGTTGCATACTATCATTATTAGTATGTTGCTTTTGTCAAGCTGTTGCAGAGAATGTCCTGTTTGTCCTGATTGTAATCAAAACGATCCTAACCAACCGGGAACTAAGGACATTTTTGAAATTCCAAGTGCTATTTATAAAGGAGGAGCTTTCCCTCAGTCGTCTTCGTCGTGCGACAATCTCGTTACGGAGGTTTTTATCAATGAGAATGTGATATCCGGAGGAACCTCTTACTTTTCTGTCAAATCCAATGCGAGCATCAAGAAAGTGTTTATCGGGGTTGAGGGAGAGAAAGGTTATTACGAGTATATGCCCAGTCAGAGTGCTTATTTAGTTGAAGGTATGGTCATGCTACTTCGTCAGAATCTGACCATTGCAAACTTTACCCTGCAAATCGCCGTTGAAGGCGTCAGCGGTTGCATTAGTTCAATATACGTAAAAGTTTTAAAGCTGGTAGCGGTCGGCAACGGCCAGTTGCAGGTTAGTTTGTCTTTTGACAATGAAAAGGATATTGACCTGCATTTGATCGAGCCAAATGGCGAAAAAATCTACTACGGACACAAAAGAAGTGAAAACGGAGGAGAATTGGACCTTGACTCTAACCCGGCATGTCACATTGACGGAGTAAATAATGAGAACATTTATTATAAGGAAGGAGCCTTTGTGGAACCGGGAGAATACAAGGTGTATGCTGTGATGTTTGAGAATTGCGATTCCAATATTGCCACCCATTATTCTATTTCCGTGTATTACAACGGTGCTTTGATTCAGACGGCGCAAGGAATGAATCCGATTTCCGGAACCTTCCCGATAAATGCACCCAGCACAGGTTCTTCGCTTGAAGGTATTGCTCCAATATGTACTTTCAACATTCCCAATCACGGACAAAAACAGACACATAAGTTTACCCCAATACCATCGAACACAACCAAGGAAATCCCGAAATAAAAAAATGCATTTTGATTTTGAACCCATTGAAGGCAGGCGTTCACCTGCCTTCTTTTTTGCATATTATGTAGCTTCAAAAATCAGTGACAACAAGCATTGAAAAGTAACAGTTTGTGGGAATACCTTGCTTGGAACGGTCAACGTTTCATGATGGATTCCTTGACGAAATCACACTTCATTGATCGATTTGTCGGCATAAACAACCTATGATGGGATATTTTCATTAATTTTGCACGCTTAAAATGGGAAAGTGTTGGCGTTTCCTTTTATCGTCAATCAAACGGAAGCTCCGAGACCGCCCCGATAGCATCGAATGGTATTAATAATCAAATCTTAAGATAACAGAACAATGAGAATTGAAAAAATCTTCGCCCGCGAGATTCTTGATTCGCGTGGCAACCCGACGGTTGAAGTCGATGTGACATTGGAATGTGGCGTAATAGGCCGTGCTGCTGTGCCTTCGGGTGCATCTACCGGTGAAAACGAAGCCCTTGAGCTTCGCGACAAAGACCCCAAGCGCTACGGCGGCAAGGGAACGTTGAAAGCCGTTGAAAACGTGAATAAAATCATCGCTCCCGCTCTGATTGGATGGCCGGCACTGCAACAACGCGCCATCGATAACAAAATGATAGAACTTGACGGCACCTCCACCAAGTCGAACTTGGGCGCCAATGCCATTCTCGGTGTTTCTCTCGCCGTGGCAAGAGCGGCTGCCGCCTACTTAGATATCCCCTTGTACCGTTACATCGGTGGCGTGAACACCTTCGTGATGCCTGTCCCGATGATGAACATCATCAATGGCGGTTCGCACAGCGATGCTCCCATTGCTTTCCAGGAGTTCATGATTCGTCCCGTTGGCGCATCTTGCTTCCGTGAAGGTTTGCGCATGGGTGCCGAGATCTTCCATGCCTTGAAAAAAGTGCTGAAAAACCGTGGCCTCAGCACGGCTGTCGGCGATGAAGGCGGTTTTGCTCCTGCCCTCAACGGTACCGAAGATGCTTTGGATTCTATCGTCGAAGCCATCAAGGCTGCCGGATACGAATCCGGACGCGATGTGAAAATCGGCTTGGACTGCGCTGCTTCCGAGTTCTACAAGGACGGCGTTTACGACTACACCAAGTTTGAAGGCGCCAAAGGCAAGAAACGTACTGCCGATGAGCAGATTGCTTACTTTGAAGAGCTGATCCAGAAATATCCGATCGACTCCATCGAGGACGGCATGAGCGAAAACGATTGGGACGGCTGGCGCAAGCTGACCGAACGCATCGGCGACCGCTGCCAGCTGGTGGGCGACGACTTGTTTGTCACCAACGTGGAGTTCCTCAAGAAAGGCATTGATTTGGGCTGCGCCAACTCTATTCTTATTAAGGTGAACCAAATCGGATCGCTCAGCGAGACCTTGGATGCCATCGAAATGGCACACCGTCACGGCTACACCACAGTGACTTCGCACCGTTCGGGCGAAACCGAGGACGCCACCATCGCTGACATCGCAGTGGCCACCAACAGCGGTCAAATCAAGACCGGTTCGCTCAGCCGCAGCGACCGTATGGCAAAATACAACCAGTTGCTTCGCATCGAAGAGGAACTCGGCAATCTTGCCGTGTATGGTTACGTCAGATGATACTGAAGCCGCAGAGGAGTACTTCGGGCTTCCTATCAGCTTTCTAAAATCAAAAACAGGTCGGGTTTCCGGCCTGTTTTTTGATTTGGGTTGGAATGACAATCCCTTTTTGGCTGGAAGGGTCAGGGCAATGTATGATGGGAGGCTTATACAGTTGCAGGTATTGGATTGTGGCGGTTTTCGAAGGAACGCTTATCGGTATATTGTTTGTTTTTATTCGAGCTAACACATGCAATACCACAGCGCGTATTTTGCCGATAAAACCATGAAATGTCATTTTTTTTAGTATTTTTGCAACCTCTAATTTGATGAGCAACACAACTTTCAGACATGAGCAAGTGCCGCCATATAGACAAAAATCGTTTGTTCGGGATACAATTTTGGGTGATCTTCGTCATACTTATGTTGATTCTCGTGCAAGGGTTCACGCATTTTATCCCTTTCAAAGTCCTTGGCGGTCATGTTGAAAGTACGGAAAATGTGGACTTGTCGTTCAAGACGTATTTGAATGGCAGCTATCAGGATTTTCTAACGGAGCGTGCCAAGGAAAAAGGTGGTTTCAGGGAGTTCTTCATCCGGTCGTACAACCAGGCCATGTTCAATTGCTTTAGGGAGATTTCCAACGATAACGTCATTGAAGGTGAAAACAAAGAGTTTTTCTTGAAGATGTACTTAGAGGAAAGCACGGGAGGGAAGTTGCTTTCTTACCATCCTAGCATTGACAGTGCCAAACGTTGTGCCGAAATCAATGTGGAAAAGACCTTGGTGCTCATCGACTCCCTTCGGAAACACGGAACGGCGTTTTTCTTCGTCTTTGCCCCGACAAAACCCGCCGTCTATCCCGAGTGTATTCCTGAAAAATACCAAAAAACCATCGTGGACTTCTCAATGCAAGAGTATTATGTGCAACTCTTCAAGGAGAAAGGCATACCCCATATTGATTTCACGTCTTATTTTAAATCCATCAAGGACAGCGTATCTTACCCGCTTTATACCCGTTTGGGTACGCATTGGTCAAGGGCGACTCTTCCCTTGGTTGGCGACACCATCATGAAAAAGATGGCAGCTGTTTCCGGTCTGGATTTGCCCTCGTTCGAATGTGTTGATATGAACCCCACGTGTCACTACGATGGTGCAGACTATGAGTTGGAGGGACTGATGAACCTGTTGTTCCCCTTCAGAAACCCCGAGGCGCCTCGACCTGTCACGACTTTAAGCGACACCATTGGCAAGGACAAGCCGCATCTTCTCGTAATTGGAGACAGTTATTTCGTTCAATTAGAGAATTCTCCTTTCGTCAATGCCTTTTCCTCATGGGATTACTGGAAATATAACCGTGACATCGTTTCATCGAACCCACGTTACTGTTGGCAGAACGTCAACCGCTTGCCAGAGGCCTACGATGTGCTCGAACAAGCCGATATTGTGATGGCTATTATCACCGCCCCATATATATATGAATACATGTGGGGGTTCTGCGAAACCGCTTCCCGTTTGTTTCAACAAAGAGGCAATCTGAGTGTTGAGGAACGAGTCGCCATGATCATACAAGAAATCCAAGGAAACCCCGAGTGGTTGGAAAGCGTTAAGCAGCAGGCCGAAAAAGAAGGTCTCACTTTTGAAGAAAACCTACGACGGAATGCCATCTATGTACTGGAAAACAGAAAATAGCAACACGATACGAAACAGCATAATCCATGGTATTCAGTAGCAACATATTTTTACTCTTTTTCCTGCCTATTTTCCTGGCAGTCTATTTTGTCACTCCTGCACGATTCAGGAATTATTCGTTGCTGTTTTTCTCATTGGTGTTTTATGCTTTCGGTGCTCCCGACTTCATCTTTTTGCTTATCGCATCCTGCGTTCTCAACTATTTCATTGTCCGTTGGATGGTCTCGATGACATCGCCAAGAAAAAAGAAACTGCTTTGTGCCCTTTCCGTGGCTGTGGCATTGAGCCTGCTTTTGTATTTCAAGTATGCGAATTTCTTTGTTGATAATATCAATGGCTTGTTAGGCTTGTTGCATCTCCAGCCTGTTCAGTGGACCAAAGTGCTGCTACCTATTGGTATTTCCTTCTTCACCTTCCAGTCCATCACCTATACGATTGACGTGTATCGTGGCACGGCTAAGGCAAGCAACAAGTTGACCGACTATGTGCTCTATATCATAATGTTTCCACAGCTGATAGCAGGTCCCATTGTCCGTTACAGCAGTGTGGCGCAGCAACTGATTGAGCGACAAGCAACGGCAGAAGACCGCGTGGTGGGTTTCTATCGTTTTGTCATAGGTTTGTCGAAGAAAGTGTTGATATCCAATATCCTGGCTTTGTCTGTGGATCAGATTTTCAACATGAACTTGAACGGGTTGTCATCAATGACGGCTTGGGTAGGTATCTTGTCGTACACCTTGCAAATCTATTTTGACTTTTCAGGTTATTCTGACATGGCCATAGGTCTGGGCAAGATGATTGGCTTCCGCTTCCCTGAAAACTTCAACGATCCATACACAAGTCAGAGTATCAGCGAGTTTTGGAGAAGATGGCATATTACCTTGGGCGGTTTTATGAAAGAGTATCTCTACATCCCCCTTGGTGGGAACCGCCGTTCGGAGTACAGAACCTACCTGAACCTTTTCATCGTGTTCCTTTGTTCGGGTTTCTGGCATGGTGCTGCATGGAATTTCGTCCTTTGGGGCATCTTTCACGGACTGTTTATCTTGATGGACAAGGCTTTTATGCTCAATGTGCTGAAAAGAATAGGGAAAATTCCTGCGGTTATCCTCACCTTCTTTGTGGTCAATATGGGCTGGGTTCTTTTCCGCGCCGAAAGCATTTCGGATGCGGCCTCTTTCTACCAAGCCTTGTTCGCTTTCAGAAGCGGAGCCACGGTGGAGTTCACCTCCCATTTCTGGTTCATTCTCGCCATCGCCCTGGTGTTCTCTTTCATTACGTTATTGCCCCAAGGCCAACGCTTACAGGATAAGGTCTTCGATGAATCCTATACAAAAAAACGCACCCACTTGATGTTTGTCATCGTGGTAGTACTGTTTATTCTTTCGGTGGGTTCGCTCTTGGTCACTGGATTTAATCCTTTCATCTATTTCCGGTTCTGAATAGGGTGTAGCGGTGGTTTTTCTGCCCTTCCTCCGTGATGATTTCCGTGTTTCCTCTGCCGAGGGTCAATCTTTCTGACCCAATATTTCCGTCATGTGGTACGCTTGACCAAGGCTACCAGCAATGCGAAGGTGGTTGTTCCCTTTGTTCAGTAACTGAAAAATGATGGAGTAATGGTCTTCTTTGAACGACCATCATTATTTGCATAACTTGCGAGGGGCGAACGGAAGTTCGCCCCTCGCAAGTTTAAGCCGTCTTCAATCGAAGAGAGAAGCCCAAGGAGAAAGCTTAAAAGGTCCTGTTGACCATCATTCGTACTTCTTTGCCATATCGTTGATCAATGCTTTCATTTCTTGTTTCAATGATTCAGGTTGTAATACCCTGATATGGCTGTTCATGGTGAGTAGCTGTTGCTTGAAGTCGTAAGAGGGCTTTAACCGCCAAGAGAAAACCACGTGGTCTTGCGTTTCCTCCACGATTTTCTGGCTATGGTGCAGGGGAAGCCCCTTCAGGTAGTTGCCTTGGTCAATGTCGCTTTCGATGACAATTTCTTCGGTTTGCAGATCAGGCTCGACGTAGATGCCGAAAGCGTCATGAAAATACTTCCCCAAATCGAAGTCGTCAGGCATCTTGAAGCTGTCTTCCGTTATGTTTACGGTATCGATGCTGTCTAACGCGAAACATCTTGTTTGGTTATCCTCGTTCAAAGCGATGACATACCAGCGTTGTTTGAACAGTTTTAGGGCGAGTGGAGCGCACTTGTACGAGGTGTTTTGGCTTGTCCAGTAGCTTTTGCGGTACTGCATCTCGATCTTATGATTCTTGTCCATGGCCTCCATGACGGGTTCTAAGAACCGTATGCCCCCCGGAGTGTTTTCAAACTGTACGCGACGGCGCAGGTTAAGGTCGCGCGATAAGCGGTTGCTCATGGCAAAACTGTGCAAAATCCACATTTTCAGGTCGTTTCCAAGCATCTCGCTTCTTTCCTCTTCGGGAATGAAATAGGCATTGCAGCTTTTGTCGCATTCAATGTCGATTCCGAACACATCGGCAATGTATTGTCGGTAGTTGTGAAAGGTCCGTTCCGGAATGGGGTCGTTCTCACGGTCTTTTGTCCATTTCTCGTTCAGTTCTTTCAAGGTGATGCCATTGTTACCCGTGTCGGCAACAGTATTGGTGATCCAGATACATTTGAAAAGCTTATCCATTGTTATTAATCTGCTTTGTTGGGCAAAAATAAGTCTTTTCCTGATATTGCAAATCGTTTTTATGCCTGACAAAACGCACTGTGCTATGGAAGGAGGGTTTGTTGTGAAGGGTGCAAAAAATGGTGATTGGAAACATCGACCCCCCGTTCTTCACCCTATTTTGACATCCTCGTTCTAATATCCGATAGCAGGGCGATCCTTATGGAGAGATTCTTCTTGACAAAACCGGATGATGGTATCGAATTCGGGTGTTGCTCCCGACAATAAGCTTTCTACAGTTGATTTTCTGGCGATGTTTTCGATCTGTCCGCCGCTGAAAGCAAAGCGTTTGGTTAGAAAAGCGATCTGATCTTCGCTGAGTTCGGGCATCATGCTGTGCCAAATACGCTGGCGGATTCCGTCATCGGGCTTTTGGAAATTGATCTTATACAGAAAGCGCCTTTCGAAAGCGGGATCCATGCTCTGGGTGAAATTGGTTGTAGCAATCATGATTCCGTCAAGGTTTTCCATCTCTTGCAGAATGATGTTTTGCAGCGTGTTTTCCATCTTGTTCACGGCATCGACAGTATGGCTTGAACGTCTGCCAATGATGCCGTCTGCTTCATTGAAGAACAAGAAAGGCTCGTTATGGCACAACTCAACAAAGTTGCGGTATTTGTCAAACACGGCTTTTACTCTCTTTTCGCTTTCACCCACCCACATGTTTCGCTTTTCTGCCAGATTCACTTGCATGATGTGTCGCCCCGTGGCGCGTGCGATTTGAAGTACGGTTTCCGTCTTTCCCGTTCCGGGTTCTCCGAAAAAGAGGCAGGCAAAGCCGTTTCGCATATTTTTGGCTTTCATTCGCTGCCGGACGTTGCGAAACGAATCGGGGAGCAATAGTTTCTGAAGGCTTTCTATCTGTATGCTGTTGTCTTTCGTATAGAACAACGTTTTTGCTGCGATGGATTCGGGGGACTGTAACTCGTCAAGATCAAGGATTTTTTCGGTGTAGTAATTTTTCGGAAACAGGAGCTTCTTGGCGCGGTCGGTCAGCTTAAACGAATTGCCGCCAAATAATCCGGAACCTTCGAATTCCACCCATTTATCCAGGATAAGCGGGTGGGTCCCGTTATTCAGCTTTCTGATGGAGTCCTTTGTGGTGCTTTTACTTATTAGAAGGTCTTCAAAATTGCTTGAACAAATCGTATTTTCTTGTTCAAAGATGTAACTCAGGCAAAACCGGATAAGGATAATCAAATCAGTGTCATGGAGTTTGGATTTTATAAGTTGGTTTGCGAACTCAATATCCTTGTTCTTCTTCAAGAGTTCTTTTATTTCGCCTACAAAATTGAGGTAAGGAAGATGATCGTCTCGCCGTTCATCGAACAGATTGTCTAAACGGATGGTGAGGGATTCAAAATCAAGGTTTTCGTCATTGGGTATTTCTATTTTCTGCCCATTCAATAGGCTGGTCAGCACCTCCTTAGGCACGCTGTATTCCACCTCTGATTTATAGCATGATGTGCTGAGCTTGATGAGCCTGAGCTTTTTGAGCACTTCGAGGTCGGGATATAGGTTTATCATATTGATATTTTTGAAATTCAGATATCCCGCTATCTGTTCTTCTGAACATGGGCCATAATAGGATTTGTCAGTAATGATAGCAAATAAGGCGGCTTGCACTTTGTTGACTCCTAATCTTTTAGAAAGAATCTCAAGAGGCTTTGCAACTGCTTGAAAGAAACCATCATTCAATTCGGAGTCTTCTGCTGCTTCAAGGATTTTCTCCATGTCGGTGAGAATAGCGATTTTTGTTTCCATAATAGTTTTCTTTTTTGTTGATATTTAATTATTTAACTATTTGCTACACGAATCTTCAAGGTTTGTTCTGTAGTTGAATGTGGCAAAAATAGCGCTATACTATGCCAAAAACAGGCATAGTGAATTTGTTTTATAAAGAGTTAGAAAAGTCTAATTTGAAGAAATTAGTAAAGTGTTCGAAAAAGAAGACCTAAATGCATTATTCTTCAAATAGAGTCAAACCTACCTTGGAAGCAAGGTGTTTAATTTCTTCAAAAGCATTGTCCATTTCTTTTTTTGCCGCAGGCTTGATGTACGGCTCATCAGCTCCTTTGCTATTGTAGATCGATTTGCCGATGTTTAATATGTAATCGATAGCTAAATATTCAAGGTATTCAACATCACATTTATCAAAATGATTGCCAGATAAATTATCATGGAAAGTGAAAACTAATGCGTAGTTCCAGAAATCTATGCCTCTGCTTTGGCTTTTATGGGTTGTGATTCTCTCAATCGGATTTCCTGTGTAACCTATGTAGCAAGTTGCATCATTATTGAGAAAGTCTGTAAGGATGTAGAAACATGGATATTTCATTAAGTCGGTGTCAACTTTCCTGTCGAATTTGTTGCGAGGAACAATAAACACTGTGCATTTCTCTTCACAAATATTCGCATAATGAGGCAGCATGTCTTTGTCAATTTGGAGATCCGTTCGGAACGAGAGTTTTTCCAAATGGGTTGTGGAAACAGGTGTTTTCAATTCTTTATAGCTGATGGAGTTAGTTGGACAGTTTTGCAAAACAGACAACCCCTTTTCCGTAATATTGTGTTTGTTGTTTTCAATAGTCTCAAAACCAGCTCTCTTCAGTTGCTGTTCGATACCAGCAATTGTTTTGTAGAATTTCAGGTTCCCATTTTCGTATCGTTCTTCTCGTTCTTCTTGGCTAAGCATATAATTATCAGAAAGATATTCAACTATTTCTGCTTGACTGTGACTCTTATTATCACTTAAAAATGATAAAATATCAAACCTAACTGAGTTATGGTCAAGTTTATTAATAAAACTGTTATAAGGTTCTATATATGTAGGTTCTTCGTTTGTTACATTGTTTTTTAAACGAGTTTCCCAAGTTGTGTATTCGGTGAATTTTCTTAGGTAATCATGTTCTATAGTCCTATTGGTGCGGTTTTCTGAAAATGCAATTAGCCCTCTGTTCGTAATAGCATGGCATCCATTTTGAAAATCGACCAATTCGGCAGCTTTGAGATGTTGTTCATCTGTTGCAACTTTCTTGTAGAAAACCTTGTCGTTAGGGCGATCATAGGTCTCTTTGCGCTCGTCATCTGTGAGTTGAAAGAAGTCTGCAAGTTTTTCTGTGAGTTCAGTTGGAGTAAGTCCCTGTTTTGATTCTTTCAGCATTGACAATACTTGGTATCTCAATGCGGCATGATTTATTTTTCTCATAGTATTAATATTAAGTTATTAAAGGTTTCTTCTTTGTTATTATGGAAAAAGCGTGAATCTCATTGTTTGACTCCTGGGTTACCACACCCGTACTTCATCCAAATCAATCCACGCTACATTGCAGCGCGGACTGACCTATCCTTGAAGTACAGCCTTTCGGCTAAAGTGGTAAATTAGGAGTCAAGAACGGTCTGTCCGTATTAATATGTCAAATTCGTCTTTTTTGCTTCGATAAGTTCCTTTCTTTTGAACAATTATGCCGCAAATATAAAGAGTTTTTTGACATTTTGTCGCTGCAATGCGTTTCTTTTCAGTTTGTGCAGCCGTTTCTTTTTCGATACCAGCCGAACAAATCCTGTCCGCAATGTTGTCCCGAAAACAAATCCCAATTGAAAGGCGTGGGCGGCACAAAGTCATAGTCACCGCCAATGTCTGTCATATCGCAAAGTATTGTTGAAGGGAGGTTTAGGTCGTTACTTTCATAGTACTCGCGTTCGGCAATCAAGTTGAACCATGTAGCCATGAGTTGTTCGGCTGCTTGTTCCGGTTCATCTTCGGGGCAATATCCAATGCCGTGAATCAGCCGTCTTTTGCATTTGCCGTCAGTTTCGCACACCCAATACACAGCGATTTCGTTGAACAGGTTGTCGTCGAAGCACATGTTCCCGATGCGGGTGACCGAAGCCCGACCTGCATGAAGAAACACTTGCAAGTCGCTGCGGGCTTGATGGTCATCGGAATAGGGTTTGCCCAAGGCTTCATAGAGCACGTCGATAATGCTTTGATAGAACAAGAAAGCCTCTTCACGGGCTTTGTACGGATCAATGCCTGAGAAAGCCTTTGTAATGGAACAAAGTTTGTCTTTCTTGTAATCGAAAAAGGCTTTTATTTTCGGTTTTTCCTGCTGCAACTGCTCTTTCCAGAAAAGTCCCCTGACCTCGTAATGGATTTTTGTAGTACTCATGTTTGACGACATTGTTTGATTTTTCAGCAAAATAAGCCAAGTACTCTGCAAAAAATAGGCAGAATGATGTTTTTTTCTTGCAATTTAAGAAACGAATGCAAAAAGCATTGAATACAACAAACTTCCTATCAGCTGCCGAGCTGACAGGAAGAGTTTATTGTGAAGTTATTACCCGAAATCCTTTTTTAGGAGGACTTTCGCGGTGTTATTCTCTTTTACTTTACCAGTTCCAAATAGTCGCCGTAGCCTTCAAGTTCCATCTTTTCCTTGGGGATGAAGCGAAGGGAGGCGCTGTTGATGCAGTAGCGAAGTCCGCCCTTGTCCTTGGGGCCGTCGTTGAACACATGACCCAAGTGGGCGTCACCCGTGGCACTTCTGACTTCGGTGCGGATCATGCCGTGCGAATGGTCGGATTTTTCCACCATCCTGGCTGCATCAATGGGTTTCGAGAAACTGGGCCATCCGCAGCCTGAGTCGAACTTGTCGGTAGAGACAAACAAAGGCTCGCCGGTGGTGACATCCACATAGATGCCTTTTCGGTCTTCGTCCCAATACGCATTTTTGAAAGGAGGCTCCGTGGCGTTCTCTTGGGTTACGGCATACTGCAAAGGCGTAAGCTGTTCGCGCAACTTCGACGGGTCGGGCTTGGCGTAGGTGGTTTTCTTCATGCGGGCTTTTCTTGCCATGTCGAACAATCCGGGGTGGATGTGGCAGTAGCCGCCGGGGTTCTTGTCCAAGTACTTCTGATGATAGTCTTCGGCTGGGTAGAAGTTCTGCAAGGGCTTGATTTCGACTTGGAGCGGCTCCTTGTAGTTTTGTGCCAACTGCTTTACGGTACGTTCGATGACGGCCTTGTCGGAAGGATCCACATAATAAATGCCGGTACGGTATTGTGTGCCGACATCGAAGCCTTGCCGGTTCAGGCTGGTGGGGTCGATGGTCTTGAAGAACAAATCGATAAGGAAGGGGAGGTCGGCCTTTTCGGGATGGTAGGCGACCTTGACCGTTTCGGCAAAGTGGGTCGTCCCCGTGCAGACTTCCTGATAGGTGGGGTTTTCTTTGTTGCCATTGGCATAACCCACTTGCGTGGACAACACGCCCTCGATTTGCTGCATGAAATGTTCTGTGCCCCAGAAACATCCGCCGGCAAAATAGATTTCCTTAGTGGAATGGTTTTGTTCAGTAGGCGTCTGGCAGCCTGCCATGTTTGAACTGAAAGCTAATGCCATAATAATCAATAGTTTAATTTTCATAGGTTGGAATCTTTCAAAGAGTGGTGGTTATATGAGTCCTGACAAATCGATTCGGTATTCGGCAGGAAGCGTTGTTTCGTTGTTAAGGAACATGAGCATATACATCGGAAGATAATGGATGTTGTTTTCTGATTTCACATTCTCATTACCAAAAACGTAAGCTTTTTCAATTTGGTATTCTTTGTTGGAAAGAATATTGCTCAAAGCCTTGTGTCGTTCGTAGTCTTTTCCCGATTTGATTTCTACAGGAACGATTTCCCCATGTTGTTCGATGAGAAAATCCAGTTCACCTTGTTTTTTGCTGTTGAAATAATACAAGTCGAAACCATGGGCGTGGAGCTCTTGGGCGGTGAAATTCTCGAATACGGCTCCAAAGTTGATGTTGTCTTCTTGGTTCAGGATGCGGATCTGTATGCCGTCGGCGTATTGGCAGGCCAACATCCCGACATCGTTTTGAAACAATTTGAATAAGTTGCGCGAACGTGACAATAGTAGAGGAATCTTAGGCTCATCAACATTGTAAACAGGGAGGGCGACTCCGGCTTCTTTCAACCAAAGGAAGCTGTTTTCGAAACGGGAGAATTTCAGGTTCTCATTGATACGCTTCAAGATAAAGCGTTTATTCTTGGCATTCAGTTCGGGGGGGATGAGCTTGAAGATTTCTTCGATATAAAGTTTGTGTTCGGGGTCGTAAGTGCCAATATCTTTTTTGTAAAGGGTGATGATCTCTTTCTGAATGTTGCTTACATTGCGAAGGTTGTTGGTGTTCAGGTATTCGGTAACAGCTGCCGGCATCCCGCCGACAATCAGATAAAGTCTGAAGAGGTCCATTATCTTGGAATGGACGAACTCGTCAACCGGTTGGCATTTATCAAAAGATTCACGTAAGGTGTTGATGATGGCTTCATTGATGCCGATGGCGCGGATAAATTCCTCAAAATCGATCGGATACATTTCCTTGATGGTCATGTAGCCGACCGGAACCGAACGTAGGTCTTTCATTTCAACGCCCAAAAGAGAGCCGCTCATGATGTAGCGGTAACTCCCTTCTTCTACAAGAAACTTGATGGCAGTGATGATTTCGGGACAGGCTTGCACTTCGTCAAAAAAGATAAGGGTTTCGTTTTTCACAAGCGTCTTCTTAGTGAAAGCCGAAAGCCGTAACAACAAGTCTTGGCTATTTCGAGCATTGGAGAATAGGGCAACAGCTTCCGGGGCATCGATGAAGTTGATTTCCACAAAATGGGAGAATTTGCGCTTTCCGAATTGCCTGATAGAAAAAGTTTTTCCTATCTGTCGGGCACCAGTAATGAGCAAAGATTTCTTGTTGTTATCAAAAAAAGAGTCTAAAAACCTGTCAATCTTTCTATTAATCATAATTTTGTCCGTTTTTCCAAGGCGAAAATACACATTTTTGTCCGTTTTTCCAAGGCGAAAATACACATTTTGTCCGTTTTTCCAAGAATTTGTTTCTTCTTTTGTGTGGATCTTTCTTTTTCTCGAAGTGTGACAAAAAGCATTTCCCCAAAACGGTGACGTATAAGCGTAGTGCGGGATTTCGGAGCCGTTAACTTTCTGACCCCCAA
>JASBYY010000036.1 GCA_029983675.1 Bacteroidales bacterium
TTTTGCATTTATTTTACTGATTTACAATTAGATATTTGTTTTTAAGGGACGACTATTTACCGTTTGTATTGTCTGTCCGGGGCTTTCATATCCTTTAACTGTCCGAATGCTGAAACAAGCAACTGAAACATGTTGTCATTGCTTTTGGCAAAGACATTCGATGAGAGAAAGATAAGAGATGTGAAAAAGAGGTTTTTCGTGGCATTTTGGTTAATTCTTCAAACAACCGACCGGCACGACATAAACACCGTCTTTTCTACGGTAGGCAAAGCGCCCGACGGCGGTTAGCACCATCAAAAACGAAGGTTGTTTCATTTTTGTTGTGTCAATTTTGTCATGCAATTTCCTCAAAGTTGTTGCTCCTGCTTCGATGGCCAAGTCTCCTCCGATTTTGATTTCGACCAAACCATAATGACCGTTTCTCAGATGGATTATGGCATCACATTCAAGTCCCGACTTGTCGCGGTAATGAAATACTTCTCCGTCGCAAAACTGGGCATAGACTCGCAAATCGCGGACAGCAAGTGTTTCGAAAAGCAATCCAAATGTTTTCAAGTCGTTGATTAAGTCATCTGGGCCAATGCCAAGGGCTGCAACTGCAATACTTGGATCGACAAAGTGTCGTGTGGGTGAGGTACGGATGGCTGTTTTTGAACGCAAGTTCGGATTCCATGCCGGCATATCTTCCACCACAAAAATCAATCGCAAAGCATCCAAGTAGGAGTTCACCGTTTGTGCATCTATCTGCCCGTTATCGTTGTCTTGAATGTCTTTAACGATTTCGTTTAGAGACGATTGTGACCCTTGCATTCGAGCATACGAACGCATGAGTTGTTTTGCCCGATTGGGATTTCTGCTTATCCCGTCGGCACGTTGAATATCGGATTCAACCACTAAGTCATAATAATCAATGGCTTGATCCAAAGCTATATTGTCGTGGAAATACGTCGATTGCGGCCACCCGCCTCGGCAAGTCAAAAAAGCAATTTCCGGTAGAGTCAATAAGCATTCGGCTGCTATCGATTCAGGGGTTTTGAACAGGTCCGTCAAACTGATTTTTCCATTGCTTTCTCTCGATTCCCATAATGTCATGGGGCGCATTAGTAGCTTGGAAAAACGACCGGTTCCAGTATGATGAATCTTGCTCATATCAGCAGGAACGGCAGATCCCGTTAGGATGTATTGCCCCATACCCGGACGATGATCGACTGTAAAACGGATTTGATCCCAGAGTTTGGGAGCCAATTGCCATTCATCTATTAAGCGAGGCGTTTCTCCGTCGAGAATCATTTCCGGATGGGTGTCAACAAAAGTCAGATAGCTGTCAATCAGTTTAGGATCCGACATGTATATGACACTCTTCGCTTGTTGCTCTGAAGTAGAGGTTTTCCCGCACCATTTGGGGCCTTCTATCAGTACAGCACTTTTGCCTTGGAGTTTTCTGCTCAACAAACCATCAATTACACGGGGTTTATAATCCATAATTGTCCATTTTTTATCGCAAAAATACGGTTTATCTGCAATATAAAAAGCACTTTACGGAATTTTTTATTCCATTTGGCTGAATATTTTTACCTCATTTGGCTGAATATTTTTGCTTTACTTGGCTAAAAAGACTGTTGTTCGGAAAATGAGGTTTTCAATATTAATTGTTTTCTGCTTTTTTTCTTTCCTAAATGAATAAGGCTTGTTTGTTAAACAATTGAACGTCACATAAGAAATACTGGCTTTACAAAAAGTTGTCGCTGTTTGTCTTGGGGTGTCTATTTGGGAAATCTGCTTGGCTCTTTCTTCTGCGTGGAGTCTTTGAATGATCCGATCATCCCTTCAAAAAACGGCGACACGCTTTTGTACAAATTCTGTGCGCCTTTCACCACCTGATGTGCGCCGGCTTTGGTGGCAAAACCGACGTATTCGCCGCGTAACCGTGTAAAATCCGACTTTTCGTCACGGTTGAGGTAATCCCTGCTGTCGCGGTACTCGTTGACCATCCTCGTGTACTCGTCGAAGGAATACGACCAGTCTTCGTTGGTGAAGTCGATATAGGCTTCGCGGGTTTCGTCAATGAATTGCTGCGACCGTTCCATAAAGGTGTCGCTTCGCCCACTCTCAAAGTTGATGTGGCGCACTTGAGCGAAAGCTGCCGTAGTCAGGACGGCGAGCAGAGTCATCATCACTATTTTCTTCATGTTGTTGTAACGTTTTTCTCAATGGATTTTATCGGTTTATAATCAGAAGCTGTTCAATAACGGTGGCAGTTTGCTGAACGGAACGAACTCGAAATACCATTCAAGGCAGCCTCTATGGAAACGCATTATGGCATCAAGTATTGCACAATTCTAGGGTTCATATCCAAATAACTTGATAATCCTGTAACAAACCGGATGCTGCTGCCTTGTCATCGGTAAAGCAAAGCAGAAAACCGCCGCCCCCCGATCCCGATATTTTGACACCGAAATGGAAGTCGGGCCGGGCTTCAAAAAGCGGCAGCGTATTATCGGTAATCATAGGTCTCAGAAACCGCATTTGACCTTCCGACAATAGCTTCAGAGCGGCAAAGAAAGCATCGTTTTCGGCATCCACTATATTTGTGATGCACCCGCCGACATGAGGGAGATAGTCTTCTTGAAAATGTTGCAGAAACACGGGGTCTTGCCTTTGTTGCTTGAAGTAAGCTACCAAAGGGGCCGTTTTACTTTTGATGGTCGTGTCGATAAGGCCGACATGGATGGACTGGTGCAAAAAATGTTCGTCAAGAAGTTTGATGCCGCTTTCGGAGGAAATTGTGAAAGGTTGCGCCAGATAACACTGCAACGGGTCGATGCCAGAACTGCTGCCGTGGAAATAGCTTTCCATCATGCCGAACAAGCGTTTGAGAGCCATCATGTCATCGATGGGCTGTGTGGCGTAACGGGCATAAACGGCAGCTACAAGTGCTCCGGAACTGCCTAAACCATAGCTGCTTGGAATATTCGAGTCTAAAAACAGGTTCCGGTTCAGGTCGGTTTCAAAGGCCTTGCAGTCTATTGTTTGCGAAAGCGATTCATTGTCAGCCAAATAGTGGCAAAACCGAAGCAGACTGTTCGAGGAGGCGCAATGCGTTTTGTTGTCGGCATCGCCAAACTGCCATTGGGCGCAGAAATTCCGAAAAGGAATCATCAGCGCGGTAGCATCGAAGATCATCGAATACTCGCCAAACAGAATGATTTTGCTGTAGAACGTGGTTTTCATGGCGCGACACTTAGAGTCTGGATGGGCCTTCGCCGACATGGTCTGCAATCCATCTTGAATCGGCGCAGTAGGATTCCAATATGTTGACGATGAAACGTTTTACCTCGTCGGAAAAGTCATCAGGGTAGAGCAGGTGTACGTTAGGCCCTGCATCTAAAGTGAAACAAACCGGTATTTTGGTTTCCTCTCGGAAAAGCCGCACTTCTTCGATAATGCGTAAGGTATTGGTTTTCATCAGGATAAAAGAAGGAGAGGAACACATCATCAGGGCGTGCAGCTGAAGGGCTTCGGCTTCGGTGATGCGGATGAAAGCCTCTAAATCTCCTGATTTCAGGGCGGCAAGCAGCTGCTGGGTATGATGCTTGGCTTGTCGGTAACGTGTTTCGGCATACGGGTTGCCGTCCATCAGCGTGTGTCCCGCACGACTGGAAACGGTTTTGACGGCATCGCTGACAAGGAGGATGCTGTCGTGGTAAGTCTTGAAAACAGGATGGATTTCATCATTAAGCGGGATGGCGTATTCGTCGGAACTATCTTGGTGATAATCCGTTGCGCCCCAAAGGGCCATTGTGGGAAAAACGGACCGGCAGGCACTCCCTGAGGCCAAGCGTGAGCAATAGGAAGCCTTGCGCCAGTCGATGTCACGTGCTCCTATAGCTTGCCGTTCGATGTCTAAAAGGCAAAGCACCAAGGCGCTCATTGACGATGCAGAGGAGGCAATGCCCGAAGAATGGGGGAAGGTGTTTCGGCTTTCCAAGCAAAGGTCGAGCTGGGACAGAAAAGGGAAAAGCGATAGGTTTTCAAGTAAATATTTCTCGATTTTAGCCGCAAAAGCAGGGTGTTCTTTTCCTTCGAAGTGAAAATGTAAGCCAAAACAGTCCGCCTTGTGGAAGGTTGCGGAGGTCTCGGTTCGGCATTCGCTCAAGGTAAAGCTGACGGATGGGTTATGAGGCAGTTGTCTCCCTCGTTTGCCCCAGTATTTCACCAAGGCAATGTTGGAAGGACTTTGCCATTTTAAGCTTCCTTGAAAGTCGGCAGGCAATTCGTCGTCAAAGATATTATTGTTCTTTCTAAGGTCTTTCACTTCATATGAATGTTTTTCAGATGGCGAAGATAAGGAAATTCTTCAGCACGGCATCCCATAATACTTGAAAAATGAACCGAATGAAAACTTGGCGGACACATGGCGTTTTCATGCAGGAAACGCGCAATAGTTTGAATACTAGGTTGGTTGACAGGATTTGAAAACGCGGATTCTTAAGGTCAATACCTCGCCAAAAATGCGGTGAAAGTTTTGTCCGTGTCGTTTATTTTCAGTTTTTTACGCAGCCGTTTGCGTGCCATTATTACCCCGTTGACGGTGATGTTGTTGATGGTGGCGATTTCCTTGCTGCTGAGCTTCATCTTGATGTAGGCACACAAACGCAATTCGTTTCGGGTAAGTTCCGGGAAGTCGGAAAGCAGGTTGTCGTAGAATTTGGGGTGCACCTCAACGAAATGACAGTCGAATTCCTTGAAAGTGTTGTTGTCGAGATGCTGTCTCAGGCGTTTGACGGAAGAGAGCAACACCTTACGGGAAAGTTCGTCTTTGCCGTTTACTTTCGACAAGTCTTCAATAATGCCTTTCAGCGCATTATTCTTTTCCGTTTGGACGAGCAGGTTGGAGGTCAGCTCCCTTCTCTTTTTGTCAAGTTCATCGGCAAGCATGTCGCTTTTTATCTTTCTGGCTCTCAACAAGATGTTTTTCCTCTTTAACAACAGCAAGACAATGACGATCAGGATTGCCAAAATGACGATGGCAAGGTAAAGTGTCAGCCTTTTCTTGACTTGTGTCATTTTGTCCATCTCCCGTTCGTGTTCCAATTGGGCTTCCGCTTCCTTGAACCGGTATTGGAGGTGTAGTTGTTCGAACAGGTTCATCTTGGCCGTTTCTTTCAGGCTGTCGTCCAGCATGTTGGTAAGTTTCAGGTTTTCCACGGCTTCCCGATACCGCCCCAAATCATACAGAATATCGTTTTTTACCGACATTCCCTCCTTTTCATCCCAAAGGAAAGAATCTTCCCGCGCTATTGCAATGCCTTTGTCGACGATCACTAAGGCGGTGTCGTTTTCCGACAGCTTGTGATAGGCATACGCCAAGATATTCAATGTATGGGATTTAGGCTCTTCACTACCGTCAAGCCGTAGCGTGTCCAAACATTTTTCAGCATGATGGATGGCTTCCCGATATTTTCCGGTGGCGTTGCATACTTTTGCTTTCCCGTTCAACACCCGTATCACATCTTGAACCGATGATGTCGTCAAGGCGGTTGAATCATAATACATGAAAGCCGAATCATAGGTGTGCAACTGATAATAGCATTCCGCAATGTTGTTGAAGATGGTGTATTTGGCTTTATTGCTGATAAAGGTTGATTCCGTCAGCAAATCTTTGTACAACGAAATGGCTTCGGAGAAGTCTTCCAACACCCCAATCGAGTAGATATAATTGAGTTTCAAAATATTATCCGCTCTCTTGTCCTTCAGTCCCTTGTTGATTTCCATGGCATTCCGGATGTATTGGTAGTATTCCGGAAACATTCTGCTTTGAACGTAGCATCCCGCCAATAGATTGTAGATTCTCATGCCGAGCCTTAATGTCTTCTCGTTCTTGCGCAAAAGATCATAGGTTTTTTCCGCTTTCAGCAGATAAGCGAGTGACTCTTTGTATTTGGACGTGCAAAACAAAAGTCTTCCCCTGTAATAATCGCACAAAGCATTCAGGTAGTTGTCGTTCAGGATGGAGGAAAGCTCCGTCAGCTCATTGATATAAGGTTGAGCCTTTGTAAATTGCCTTTGGTCGAACAGGGCGTTGGTCACGATGTCAAGTGCTTCCACCCTGTTCATGTCGGCTTTGTCGTTTTCCTGCAATAATAGGGCCAAGCTGTCGGGCAACTCGAAACGGTCTTCCTGAGCTGGCATGCTGCCGACAGTTAGAATGACCATTAGAGCGATGTGTATTATTTTCATGGCCGTTTTTTGCAAAGGTAGAAAAAATTCCCGAAACGCAAGGCTTCGGGAATTTTGTCCTGCGGAAAGTCTATGTCTTCTCGGCATATTGATTCCGTCATTAATCAGTCCAACCCTATCTCAGGAAAACGACACGGTGTGTTGAGCTCCCGTCGTTTGTGGTGATGACGACGGTATAGACACCCGAGGGACATTCGCCCATGTCTAATTCCAATCCGTCTGTTGTTTCATTTCGGTCGTACATCACCTGCCCGATGGTGTTGACGATGCGTATGTGCTTTAAGCCTTTCGCCATGATGTTCAGTTTTCCTTTTGTCGGATTGGGGAAGACACGGATGTCGTTTTCGCTGATGTCGCCAATACCTTCCGTTTGGATTTCCACCTCGACACATTGCGGACAACCCATGGCATACCATGCTGTATCGGTGCTGCCGTATTCCGTGTTGCCGTACACTACCCTGATGCAGTAGAGATGGATACCCGCTTCGGGTGCAATGTCGGTGTAGGCGGAGTCGGTAACCGGTTCCGGAGTGAGCAGCCCCCCGTTGCGGAAGACGAAGACACCGAGCGTGCCCGAATCGGGTTGCGGCACATCACCCTCTTCGACATAGGTGCGAAGATTCCAAGTGTAGTTCAGCCCTACTGAAGCCATGTCTATCCATTCTGTTCCGTCGATGGAAATCCATCGTCCGTTGGGGTTCCCCGTATTGGTGCCGCATGAGGCGACATATTGTCCGTCGTGGTTGTGCATGACGATCCAGAGGTTTTTGGTGACATCCAAAGGTATCGGTGTTTCGAGCGGATATTCGGTGTATTGTCCGGTTCCGTTGGTGGCATATTCTTGTGTATAGACCAACGTTCCCGGGGCATTGCCGCCGCCTTGGTAAATGTTGACGCTCCCCGTGTGTGCCGTATAGTCAAACATGGCCACTTTGGTCAGCTGGCGGTGCTCATACTGTGACAACATGCCACTCGGGAACATGACACCCCAGTAGAAACCGCCTCCAGATTGCAGTCCTATGGCATCAAGGTTTTCCCCGTCATCGTAGTGCAGCCAGTCTCCTTCGTCCGTAGTCTTGCCCGGATCCGGAGAGGGCAATCCGCGCCAGGTGATACGGGCGTTGCCGTTGACGGCCTCTCCCGTCACTTCTTCAACACCTTCGTAGTTTTCACAAGGTCGGTAGATCCATTCATAATCGATCCAATCGCTCATGCCTGTCCCATATACGGCGGCAACGGACGTGGTGTGCGCTGTTCCTTCCTGAAGCTCCGCCACATCATGCTGTAAAAAGCGGTCGGTGGTGTGGACGCAGAACACGCCGTCGAGCATGACGGTGTAGTATTGTAAGGCGCGTGGGGTTTTTCCCTCAAAGGGCTTTGCCGTCACCGGGGTGTCGGGATTTCTGCTCGTGAAGGCCGCCGTTTCGGTTGATTCGCCCGTGAAAGGCGGCAGGAATCTGATACTCCCTGCCCTGCCATCGTTGGAGACCAATCCGCGTATCATCCAGGTCAGGTCGAAGCCGTAGCTTGCGATGTCCGTCCATTCCGTTCCGTCGATGGAGATCCATCGTCCGTTGGGGTCTCCGGTATTTTGGCATGCCGAGGCGGGGAAAGAACTCCCGGTGTTGTAGAAAGTGATCCACAGGTTTTCGGAGATGTCGAAGGGAACGGGTTCACTCAGGGTGATGTGGTGCCATTCGTCAGCTCCGGTTAGCGTTGTCGTCTGTGTGTGGACGAGCGTTTGTGGGGCATCCGTTCCACCTTGGTAGATGTTCAACGTGTAGCTTCCGGCAGCAGCGTCGAAAAGGGCCACCTCGGTGAGGGTGCATCCGTCATAGCCGGTAAGTTCGGAAGAAGTGAACATGACACCCCAGTAGACTGGACCGCCGTTGGCTCCGACGGCGTCAACAAAAATGTCATCATCATAATGCAGCCAGTCGGAGACGATATTTCGTTCTTTCCACTGTGCCCATCCCGTCGCGGACACATGCAGGTTGCCCACCTCATAGACGATTTCTTCAAGAACGTATTCGAGCGAGGTGTTTTCCCAGATGCTGAGGCTGCCGATACGGATGGTTCCGAAACCGTCGAGTGCGATTTTCAGCGTGTAGTCGCCTTTTCTGAAGTCCTCCCAAGAGTAGAACCCCGTTTCGTCGAGGATGACTTGATAGTCATACCCCATGTCCGGTTCGCTGCGGTTGGTGAGGGTGACGGCCGCGCCTGCAGGGCTGTCGCCACTGTTGGTAAGTACCATCAGATCCAAAGAGGCGACCATTTCTTTGTCGATGCAGTTCGACCATAGAAGCGACGATTCTCCGGGATCTTGGAAACCGGAAATGTTGTCGAACGGAATGCACCAAGAAAGCTGTTCACCGGTATTGTTGGCAATAACGGTTGCATGACCGGTATTGATATCGACTTCGGCGAAGAATCCGCACGAATCATCATATCCGGCCCAATATAATCTGCCCGTATTGTGGTCAAATCCGCCGCTTTGGATGTAAAAGGCGGCTTTCCCCGTGTCCCCGATCAAAGTCGTTTGAGCTGTAAACTTATTAATGGCGTACAGTCGGGCAGGATCACCGTAGCTGATGCCGTACAGGTTTCCGTTTGGATCGCAGGCAAGCACCTGCATACGGCCAATGTTCCCTACAGAACCTATTGGAGAACAAGAGCCTGTACTGATGTCAATGGCAAAGAGCATGCCATCACCACGGGTTCCGTAGAGGATTCCCGTCGTCACATCATAGGCGCAATCTTGTAAATATTGGTATTTGGGGAGATTTGTGTGGAGTGAGGACACAACCTCTCCCGTAACACAGTCTATTTTGTTGAGGATGCAACTGTCGTTCTCGTTCATAGAAACGGCATACACGTAGCCGTCACCACAATAATCGCCGCCATAGACTTCCAAGTCGGGATTGATGCAGGTTGCCGCTATAAGGTTATCGACACCGTAACGAATCCAACCCGTAGGCACGGTTCCTCCATAAATATTGCATGCGTAGGCTTTGCATCCCCGGAACATGTCGGACAGGGGAAGGGTATGGATGTCTCCTTCCTTTTTCGGTGCGTGTCGGCATGTTGTTGCAAAGGTTTGGGTGTCCATACCGGTGATATTTGTGTTTTCGGCTTCTATTTCCGGTGTGCTGATCCATCGGATGCGGCTTTCCCGGTTTCCTTCGTAGCAGGCTGCAACGCCCCATTTGTACACGCCGGCCTCTGCCTCCGCCCAGCTCACGTCCATGTAAACGGTGTCGGTCAGCTCCGAAGCCAACAACCTTATGTTTTCCGCCGAGTAGTCCTCGTTGTAGCAATCGGTCCGATACACCTTGAAGTACTGGAAGGAGCGGTTTTTGCCCGTTATGGTATTTCGTCCGGGCGTTCCGACCTCGTGAAGTTTCCCGGCGACCATTTCACGGACGGGCCCCATAGCCGTTTTGCCTTTGAATGACGGAGCCTTTTGCGCCGTTCCGAGTGGCAGGGAGACACCGCGACCGTCGGTAACATAGCCCCGAAGCATCCAGGAGTAGTCGTATCCGTAGTTTGTTACGTGATCCCATTGCGTTCCGTCGAGCGACACCCAGCAGCTGTTGGGATCGCCGCAGTAGGCGCTTGCCGAGGCGGGATAGGAGATGTCGCTGCTGTAACAAGTGATCCACAGCGGCAGGTTGCCGTCGAGGTCAACGGGGGTGTCGAGTTCGATTTCCACCATCGAACCGCTTCCCGTCACGTTGAAAACCCGGCTGGCGACTAAGGTCTGCGGAGTTGCCGTGCCGCCCAGATACACGTTGAGCGTGATTGTTCCCGGCCATGCCGCATCGTAATAGGCGATTTTGGTCAGGCTTGTTCCCGCATAGTCCGAGAGGTCGGGGAAGCTTACCCCCCAGTAGAGGGTGCCGTCCGCTCCTATCGATCCGGAATAGATACCGTCGTCATAGTACAGCCATTCCGAAACCGGGTTCACGGGGGCGGTCCAGCTCCAGTACACTTTCACCACGGCGCTGTCCGCTTCTTCCGCATACACCGCCCCTATGGGATGAAAGATTTCGTGCATGACGATGTTGATGCCCGATATGACGGAATCAAATTCTATCTCAACAAGTTCGGAATATCTGCCGTTACGGTAGCCGGGTGCCGTTGCACACACATAATACACGCCTGCATAGATGTTACCGCTGTATGAACCGTCTTCGTTTGAGGTGAAACTGAAAGACCGACCGATATCGTATTCGTCTATGCCCGTGAAGGTCACTGTTGCTTCGGCAATGCCCGTGACACTGTCTTGTTCAAAGACGAAGCCGGAGACAGATCCGGAGCCGCTGACCCTGACCAAGACGGCGTTGGAATAGCGGGATTCGCCTTCGTCATACAACGCCGTCACGTTGAAACGGTAGCCTCCCATGTTATAGGTCAAGCCTTCCACCGTACAGGAAGTCCCGGTAATCGGGTTTTCGTTGATTTTGACACCGTCGCGGTAGAGGTTGTAGCCTCGGTGCGAACGGTCGTTGACGGGTGTCCAACTCAATGCCAGCGTGTCGCCTTCAAAGAGTTTGTCGTTGAAAGCAGTCAGGTTTTGCGGAATGTTCAACGCCGAGGTGAAGCCCCATACCGGCCCGTATGTGGTGCCCGCGCTGTTGCGCTCGTTCACCTGCCAGAAATAGGTCGTGTTATTCGACAGGAAGCCGGCCCGGTAACTTTCGGCCAAGTCCCCTGTCCATTCGACGACTACTTCGGTCGGTGGATAGACGGTGCCCAACAGCAGTTGGTATTCGGTGGTGAAGGTGCCCAAGGCCCATTGGAGAGTGACGGGCGAGAGCACTTCGGAGGCTCCGTCGGCGGGGCTGACCACTTGTGGTGGCAACGGTGCAGGTATCTCGGTCGGGTTGATGTCGAGGATATATTGTGGACTTGTGGAAGAGGCAACCAAATAATAAGTTTCCGGGGTTACCGTAAGGTTAGTGATGGCTTGGTCACCGCCGAAGGATACCGGATAACTCCGGTCGGGATTTACAGTTCCAAAAGGTTGCGTGACCACAGGTGCCTCCGGACCTTTCGTCAAAAACGGTCCGGAGGACATTCCGCCCGCGAAAGGCTCGATGAAGTTTTCCGATCCCGTCTGCAGGTTGGTGGCAAAGCCCCTGATCATCCAGGAATAGTTGAGGCCGAAGTTTGTCAAATGGTTCCATGAGGCGTTGTTCTGCGATACCCAGCAGCTGTTGGGTTCCCCCACATACTCACATGCCGTGGCGGGATAGGGGCTTTCGCTGTAGAGGCAGATCCAGAGGTTGCGTGTGGCATCCAGCGGAAAGGGTTGATCGAGTTCCACCGTTGTCCAGCTGTTTGAACCGCTGAGTGTGAAAGCTTGCGAGACCAATTGTGTCTCCGGTGCAGTGTAGCCTCCCTTGTAGATGTTCAGCGTTGCCGTTCCCGGACTGTCCGCATCGTAAATCTGTACCTTGGTCAAGGAGCAACCTTCGAAGGCTGCGAGTGAGGCGACGGGAAACATGACACCCCAGTACATCGGGCCGTTTGTGCTTCCTAAGGAAGTGACGTATATCCCGTCGTCGTAAGACAACCATTCCGAGATGGGGGCTACGACGCCTTGTCCTATGGGAGGACCTGTGTAGCAGTTTTCGGTGTCCGGGTAGGGTTTCCCGCCGAGGTCTTCGGCATAAAGGGCGATTTTGGGCTGGTTGCCTTCCGAAACGGAGGCGTTGAGTACCATTTCGTGGTCGAAGGTGAGTTTATACACTCCGTCCGGTCCGTCGGCATGGCTGCCCGGCAGGAGGTAGTTGTCGTAAATCAATGCGGTGTTCTGTGTCGCGGTAAAGGGGAAACTGTCCACCGGGAGCGGCGTTTCTACAAGGTCGGGGATTTCGGGCAAATAGGCGGTCGCTGTCATCTCTGCAAGGGAAACGTTGTGTTCGCTCCACAAGGCAACGAGGCTGGCAGTCGTCTCGCCCTGAACAACGGCGGCATCAGGGCGGGTGGTCACGCTGATGCTTATGGATTCCTCACCGTCGAGGTGGAAAGGCGTTTCCGGATTGCCCGCTTGGCTGTCGAGCACGAAGAACGGGGAACCGGCGATGTCGAGGGAGTTGATGTCGATGCCGGCCATTCCCGTGTTGGTCAGGGTGAAACGCTCCCCATGCATGTTGGCACCGATGGGCCGCGGCCCCATGACCAAGGGATTCGGGGTGATTTCAAGTCCGGGAGGATTTCCGACGGCGAAGGTGGGGAAGTAGTTGTTATAGCCGTAAATGTCGGTCAGCCATTCGTTGTAGTCGGTGTTGCCGTTGCGCCAGTTGTTCAGGGCGGTGCGCAGGTCGGTCGAATTGTAGCACATCGTGTCTAAGGTGCAGACCGTGGGATCAACCGTGTCTTGGGTGAAACTGCTGCAGTTAGTCGTTTGGATGTCATCTCCCCAAATCACTCCAAAAGAGGTGATGTAGGAATTCTCTTCATAGTAAGTGCCGTCAATAATGACTTCAGAACCAACAAAATCTATAATAGCACCAGCACTATGATATTGTGGGGGAATAATTTGACCGGCATTGTAAACATTTCTTGTTTGTGCACGGTCGTCAATTCTTCCGGCAATGCCTCCGAGATATAATTCTCCGTCCCCTCCAGCCATTTCAATTTTCCCAAGGTTGTAACAATTGATTATTTGAGAATCGTTCATAAGTTGACCGATAATCCCTCCCACAGCATTCCTAAAGGGAGCCATTTCACCTGTAATCTCACCCTTGTTGAGGCAGTTCATAATACGGCTGTAATTGTTACTGAATCCCACAATGCCGCCACAACATCCGTTACCGATAATTTCGGCAAGGTTTTCGCAGCCGTTGATTACACCGAAATTGCAAAAGTGTCCCGCAATGCCTCCGCGACAGCCTGAAACACCTAATATTTTCCCCATGTTTTTACATCCGATAATATGCAGGTGGGAGCCGTTTTCGCTGTTATCACCCGAATATTTCCCTACGATGCCCCCAATAATACTTTCACTAATTCCTGAAGTTGTTATTTCAACTTTGTTGATGCAATTGGAGATAAACATATCGTCGGTGTCTGTCATGCCGTCTGTAGCGATGAAAGCAACAATACCGGCAGTACAGAAGCCACTAAGTAAGGATCCCGTGATGTACCCCCTTACTGTTACATCATGGATACGGGCACCGGGGCCGATGGCCACAAACAGGGCTTGGTGATCCCCTGTTTCTGTGTGCATGTCAAGGCTCAAGGTATGTCCATCTCCATCAAAATCACCTCGGAAAGTCCCTTGGAGCGGTTCGGTGAGTGTGGCGATGTCCCGCATCACCTTGAAATGTTTCCCGTAAGTGCTCCATCCGTTCCCGATGGCTGTGTTTAGAGCTTCCATATCGCTCTTGGAATACAGCAGATAAGGGTAGCTTTCCGTTCCCTCTCCGATAAAATCCGGTTCGGTCATTACGGAGATCCGCTTCCATGTAGAGACCTCGCTTTCTCCGCAACGGGTTCTCACATGGCATTTGTAGGCTGTGGCGCTGTTCAATCCCGTAAAGGTGTAGCTTGGACTTGTCAGCCCCGAGGCGGTGGGCGTTGTCGAGGCGGTGGGCGTGTCGTCGATATATACATCCCAGGCGGAGGTGCCTTCATAGGGAGTCCAAGTTATGGAAATCTCGGAGCCGCTCGTATGGCTGACTTCAATTTCAACCGGTTTATGACAGATTAAGGTGTAAGGTGTTATGTTTATTTTGATATCGGCTCTGTATTCGTGTATAGTAGTGGCGGCTGTAGTAGGGAAATCCATGACATTATTATCCTCGTTGCTAAACCATTGCAAGGTGGTAACATTCGGAGAAGTGCTTGAAAAATACCAACGTGACCAATAACCACCTTGTGCAAGATTTTTGGAAACCACAATCACCAGATCTCCTTCATGCTCATACGGGAAAGGAGTTTCCAATACCAATTCATGCCATCCTGGAGTGTCCCCTAATGTAATATTGGAGCCGGAATAAACCAACGTAAGGTCATCTTCGGGAGTCCAATCCGTGGCGGATTCAAAATAGCCTCGGGACCGTTCTCCCATGTATATTTTCAATTCATTGAAGACCAGCGGATTCGAAGTTGCGCTCCTAAAGGATAGGGAATTGATTGTGCAGGCTGAAGAAAATGCCGTTTTCGGATAAAGAGATTCCGTTCTGGAATATTTAGAAATATTATGAAACGGATAGAAAAATTGCGCATAACTCCCTTCTCCAATAATAATCTCATCGGCATGGACGAAGGAAGGCAAGAGAAAGGCTGCGAGCAACAACTTGAGGAGGAATTTTCGCATCATGAAGCTCTTTCGGGGTGAAGCACCCGAAAGAACAGGTTCGGAAGGGTTTGTTTTGTCTGACGGCTTTGCGTTTGCAAGTGTCCTTTTCTTGTTTTTTGTTGTAGTTGTTTTCATGATGTTGTGGGTTTGTTAGTTCTGTGCAAAGGTACAAACGATTTTACAAGGAGAAATACTAAGTCAAGCATTTTCAAGCATTTATGCGGGTAGAACAAAGGTATTTGCAGCACGAATAGGCGAATAATATGGGTACAAAGGATGTAACCCATTGGTTTTTAAATGATTGGTTTTTTTAATATTGTATTAATTCCGCCATTCTAAGCAACAGCGACAATGCTGATCGCAAACAAGCATTTTTTCAGCTTGCAATACATCGGAATCAACTTACCCATTCCCTATAAGGAATGATGACCGGTAACTTGAAAGCCTCGAAATACGCTTTCACCCGGCTTTCGGGCCAAGGAGTTGCGGCTAACATAAAATCGCCTCCCCACGCACCTAATGATTTTAGACATCCTTCAAAGTCGGGAAATTGCATTTGCAAAGGCTCACGACCCAAGCAACGCGACAAGATGGCTTCGTGCGTGTTGAGCAAGGAACAAAAGTCTTGCAAGTCTCGGCTATCGGACAATGCGCGGCTGATGGCTGAAATGGCATCGATTTCTTTCATAAAATCCATGTGAGACATCCTTTCCTTGAAAGCCGCAACTTCTTTGGCGGAGTTTTGTTTTTTCCCTTGATAAACGAAATGCAGCATATCGGCAAAGGAAGGCGCAAAAGGTGCAGGTGTTATTTGAGGCTGTCCTTCAATGAGTCGATAGAATAGCGGACTTGTTGCAGTGGCACAGGCAATGTCGTATCCTGAACCGCCGAAGCTTAGCTTTAACAGTTTATATGGATCCACTTTGGCCCATTGCGAAAGGTTGGCGATGAGCGTCGAGCTGCTGCCAAGGCCCCATTCGGGATGAAAGTCAAGGTGGGTGGAAAAGTGCAAGTCATGACCATGAAATAGGGCAGGATTCAATTCTTTGAGGGCGTTCAACACTTCGCACAGCTTACGGGCTTTGGGAGCATCATCGGTAGCGATGGTTTGCAGGTTGTTTTTGTCGATGGTGGCCGAAAACCAATGTCCTTGGGGTTGAAAGGCTTCCCAATTCAAGCGGTTGTCACAGGACGGGAGTGTCTCTACCTCCAAGCTTTGTCCCAATTTGAGCGGCATGGCTAAAGCCAAAGCGCCGTGTAGTATTAAGTATTCGCCGGTAAGAAGGATTTTCCCGTGAGAAAGGTAGCGTTGGGTCATGGTTCTATGATATTATTGGTACGCTGAATATTTTGCATGTGGAATGTTTTGCACACAGAATCCGCAGAAATCGCAGAATAGCCTTTAGGTATTCCCGGAAAAAACATTCCCATAATTCTGCGTATTTTGCGTGATGCATTTTCCGTATCCCAATCCGTAGGACTTGCAGAAAAGTCTCCGCATATTGTCGTAGGCCACATTCATATAATTCTGCGTATTCTGTGTGATATATTTTTTCGTGCCCCAATCATTTCCTCAGACTTTCCAGGTATTTTTCCACTCCTGCATACGATACCGTCTTTTCCTTGAAATGCTCTCTTGCCTTTCTTTTCTCTTCCTCCGAAGCCTGAAGTTGGTTGAGGATATTGTTGAGGTGCATTTTCATGTGTCCGGCTTGTATGCCTTTGGTGGTGAGTGAACGCACGGCAGAGAAATTGTTGGCTAAGCCCATAGTGGCTGCAATAATCATCAGTTCCGGGGCGGTGGGGTTGCCCAACAGTTCGAGTGATTTTTTTGCCAAAGGGTGCAGACCGGTGAGTCCTCCTACGGTTCCTAAAGCCATAGGGACTTCGAGTTCGAAGCGGAAGATGTCGTTGCTGATGCTGACGGATGACAGGCTTTCGTAACGGCCATTGCGTGCGGCGTAGGTGTGTCCGGCAGCCTCAACAGCGCGGAAGTCGTTGCCCGTGGCGATAACCACAGCATCGATGCCATTGTAAATGCCTTTGTTGTGCGTGGTGGCACGGTAAGGATCGATGTGAGCAATATCGACGGCTTTCTTGAATTTTTGCGCATATTCGGCTCCCGACAAATGTTCATCGATGCCATCGAGCTGGTTGACAGGACATTCCACCCATACTTTGACACGGCAGTCGGGGGTGTTGTTCGAAAGAATGGTCATGATGATTTCCACCTTGCGAAGCGTTTCGGGCAACTCGATCTGTTCGGCAAAAAAGTTTTGCAGGCTGTGCCCAAATTGTTCGAGCACGGAGTTGATAAAGTTGGCGCCCATCGAGTTGCAAGTGTTGAAAGCGATGCGAAGCTGGTAGTAGTCATCAATTTGTGCGGTGAAGTCGATGAGCTGTATGTCGAGGATGCCGCCGCCGCGCTTCACCATTTTTTCTGTCATGACGGCAGTGTCGGCAAGGAGCCTTTCCTTGATTTTCGGAAATAGCTCTTGCAGTTGCTCTTTGTCGCCGTTCCAGCCGAAGTGCACCTGGCCGATTTTACGGGTGTCGATGACTTGGGCGTGGAACCCGCCACGCTCGCCCCAAAACTTTGCCGCCGCCGAAGCGGCAGCCACAACGGAACTTTCTTCGATGACCATCGGAACGATATAGGTTTTTCCGTTGATATTGACGTTGGGCGAGATGCCGTAGGGAATGAAAAAGTTGGAAATGGTATTCTCGCTGAACTCGTCGAACAATTGCTGCTGGCGTTTGTCGGAATGCCAATAGCTTTTCAGCAGCGTGATGACTTCGCCAGGGTTCTCAAAGTAGCTGGCAATGAGTTTCAACTTATCCTCCTTGATAAGTTTTGAAAAGCCTTTCTTTATGCTGTTGTGCGGTGCCATTAGTATTTGACGAATAATGCGTTTTTAAGATTGTCAAGGCGCAGGGAATGCTGTGCGGTTCCGACCGTTTTTTACCAGTCTTCCTCTTTGATTTCTTTTTCAGGGATCAGTTTTTCCTCAAGCTCGGCGCCCCATTTTTGTCCAAAAGAAGCCAGTTGGTCAATGTAGCTGTCCCACTGCGGTTCGTACATGGGGTCGCTCTTGTCCATCCAGCGCTCGATGGGGAATAAAGATTGTGTTGTTTTGAGTGTGAAATCTGTAAGCGTGTAACGGATGCGACCTTCACGGACTTCTATGGTAAACTTGTAGTTGACCCAAGGACATTTTGTCTTGATTTCATCGTTACAATTCATCTGCACCGTGTGTTTGCCTTGTATTTTCGTTCCGTCGTCGCCGAAAACAACCGATGCGGCGCTCTTATAGTAAGTGTTCAGAAAAGCGCTGATGATACGGTCGTGCACCTGGTTGGGGGTGCCTTGTGTCGATACGACTTTTTGAAAACAGATTTTCTGTGTCTTTTCATTGATAGGCATTTTGGCGTTTTGAGCAAAAGCAACCATTGTAAAAAGAAGAGCGGTTGCGACAAAGATCAGTTTTTTCATTTTACCTTAAGATTACTAATGTTTTAATAATGAACTGAACGCAAGAAAACGTCTATTGTTGTATGGACAAAAACCGGGCCAAATCAAAGCGGTTTGATTTTCGATGTGGAGTCGCAGGTAATCTCTATTTGCGGAGTTCCCTGATAATATAAAGTGGAAGAGTTTTGCAGTGATCCGGCCATGATGTCGCTGACGGTAACAGCGAGCATGGCGCTGTTGTTCATTTCCACATGAAGTGTCTTGATGGGCATCGGAAGTATATTGGCTTCGCTGCCGTTGTCGAGGTGCAGGTAGGCATAAGCGGTTGTCCCCGTGGAGTTTGTGAATCGTGAAGCATGATCAAGGGTCAACAGTAAGCTATCGTTGGCCGCAATGTTTCCCCAAATACGCGATCTGTCATAGAGCCGGGCATTGCAAATGCTTCCTTCAAAAGCATAGTTCAGCAGTTCCGACATGCCTGAAAGGTGAACCTTACAGGAATTGCCCGCGAAATGTGCGCTTTTGCAGATGGAATTGTCTTTCAGCGTCAGTACCATATCGGTGGTGCCGAGGGTGTTTCCTTCAAAGTTAGCAACGGCTCTCCGGCTTAATGACAGCCGGTTCAGGTATTGGGTGTAAACGGTTGCCTTGAATCGGGTGCTGGGAGACATGGCGGGTTGGTCTTTGAATCCAAGTCGCAGTAAGCCGTTGTCCAATGAAATATCGAGAAACTCATCCAAGTAGGCGGAGTATTCCACTTCCACGCCACTGCGGTTGGAGTCGGCAACCACGTTGAGAATCCAATAATGTCCGGCTTCGATAGCGGTGATCGCACTATTCTCGTATAGGGATTTGCTGACAAGGGTCATGTCGGGTTCTTTCACGCAAGAGGTCCATGTAACGAGGAACGAAGCTGTGATGGCAAGAAACACCATTCTCATTCTTTTCATAAGCGAAAAATTTTGGCAAAGATAATGATTTTTGAACGAAACGCTTTTTTTCCTGGTGTCTGTATTCTTCAAGGTTTATGCACCATCGTTACAGTTGTTCAAACATGATGGTAAGGCTCGCCTTTGATGATGGTGAAAGCACGATACAGCTGCTCGACGAAGATGAGGCGCACCATCTGATGCGAGAAAGTCATTGGTGACAAGGATATTTTTGCTTGGGCACGTGCGTACACGGCTTCGGAAAATCCGTAAGGCCCACCGATGGTGAAGACCAAGCGTTTGCTGCCCGAAAGCATTTGTTTTTCGAGGGCATTGGCAAATCCTACCGAGTCGTGCTGTTTCCCGTTTTCATCGAGAAGGATAATGGTGTCGCTTTGTTGAAACTGCATCAGCAACAACTCTCCCTCTGCTTTTTTCTGCTGCTCTTCACTCAGAGCTTTCCTGTTTTTTAGATCGGGAAGGAACTTCATTTCAAACTGTGCGTAGTGTTTCAACCGTTCCGCATATTTTGCAATGCCTTCTGACAAATAGGCATCGTCGGTTTTCCCGATGACAAGCAGTTGGATTTTCATGACGCAAAGATAGTTTTTCGACCGATAATGGATCTCGGCTGTTTTTCTCGGAAAGGGATTTTTTTGAAAAAAATGTAAAAAGGACGCTTTTTGGCCGAGGGTGAAGTCGCTTTTAACAGTCATAATAGTGATTTTGCAACAAATTTCTCTCTTAATAGCCGTCGGGACCAATGCTCTTGATGGCTTTTTTTATTTTGAAAGGATTTTTTGATAAAAAAGGAACGTCAGGCCTTGCCTTGCGTTTGTCATTTCTGTTTCAGGGCTTCTTCCGCTTGTTTCAGCGTGGCACGCTCGCCGTTGACAAAGGCGATGACGAAAGCATCGGAATAGCCTTGCTTGCGCAATTCGTTTTGCCGTTTGGCGGCATCGTTACGTGTCGCAAAATTTCCCGAAGTATAGCGGTAGGCATTGTTAAATTCATACACGCCCACCTCTTTCACCTTGGGGAATTTCTTGTTTCGGCTCGGGTCACTGGCAAACTGTACTTTGAACACCACCTGAGCCGGTAGTGCCGTTTCGCCTGCTTTCGTCGTTGCGGTTGTTGTCTGTTTCGGTTGTTCTGTGGGCGGATCCGCCGAAACATTCTCATTTTCATACTCTGTCTTGTAATCTTTGAAGGCGCGATAAATAGCTGAAGCCATGTGCGACTGACCTTCTTCGGATTTCAAATACTTTTCTTCTTTCAGGTTGTTGATGAAACCCAACTCGATGAGGATGCTCGGCATACTTGTCTTATAAAGCACTAAAAATCCTGCCTGACGAACACCACGGTCGGTGCGCCCCACACGGTCGCGGAACTGCTGCTGCACTTTGTCGGCAAGACTCAGGCTTTGCAGCTGGTATTGGCTCTGAAAGAGCGAAAAGATAATGTAGGCCTCCGTGCTGTTGGGGTCGAATCCGTCATATTCTTCTTCCGCATTATCTTCGTAAAGGATGGACGCATTTTCCTTTTTCGCCACTTCAAGGTTCGCTGCACTTTTGTGTTCGCCCATCACGAAGGTCTCCGCACCGTTGACGCTAGTGGTGCCTTCCGTCGAGTTGCAGTGTATCGAGATGAAAACATCTGCGTTATTTCGGTTGGCAATGGCGGCACGTTCCGCCAAAGGGATGAAGATATCGCGGGAACGGGTGTAAATGACTTTCACATCGGGAAGGTTCTGCTTGATATAATTGCCGAGTTTTAGGGCTACGGCCAAGTTCAAGTCTTTCTCCTTGCTGTTCTTGCCCAAAGCCCCCGTGTCCTTTCCTCCATGTCCCGGGTCGATGACGATAGTCTGAATCTTTTCACCTCGCTGTGCGTTGACAGTCAGCGGAGTAAGAAACATTAACAGCAAAATACCAAACTTAAAAATCCTTCGTTGAGACATGGCACAATAACGTATATGCGGCAGAAAAACTATCTTTGCAGCGTATTTTAGGGCACAAAAGTAATTCATTTGCTTTGTACAAACGCATAACACACCTGATTTATTTTGTTTCGGCAGCTCTGGGACTGCTGGTGACGATGCTTTGCATGTTCGCCGGATGTCGTGCTACGAGGGCTGTGCCACAGGTGCAATACCAACAAGACAGCATCTTTACGTCGGGAAATGGGGTTATGCCGGAAGTGGATTCCAATGTTTTTATTCAAGAACAAGTAGTATCCGCCTCGATAGCGCAGCCCGATACCTTGGCCTATGCCGATATTACCCATGGCCACGACACTTTGTTTGCCGTCAACATCGATTCCGCTTTTGTGGAAGAAATGCATGCCTTGTTGTCCGACAGTCTTTCTCAAGATACCCTTTCGACATTTTCAATGTCAAATCGCAGCTTGGGAACGAAACAGCCCAAAGATCCCGCTTTTACCACAAAGATTTTACGCAACTCGATCGACTCGGTCATCATGGATATCAAGAACAACACGGTTTATTATTATGGGAAAGCGGTGGTGAAGTATGACGACATTGTTTTGGAAGCCGAGTTTTTGGAGTTCAACATGAATACGAGTGTTTGTACGGCGCGTGGTCTTTCCGATTCCACCGGACGGCTTTACGGCACACCGGTTTTTACACAAGGCGACACGAAATTTGAAGCCGAAGAGATGGCTTATAACTTCAAGACGAAAAAAGGGGTCATCACCAAGGTGTTTACCGAAGAAGGAGGCGGTTATCTACATGGCACCAAAATCAAGCGGATGGACGACAACACCATTAATATCAAGTCGGGCGGCTTCACCACCTGTAACTTGAAAGAGCATCCACACTTCCAGTTCAGGTTCAAAAAAGCCAAGGTCATTCCCGACGACAAGATCGTAACCGGCCCTATCTTCCTTACCATCGAAGACGTGCCGTTGCCTTTGGGACTGCCTTTCGCCCTGATTCCGAATGTAAAGGGACAGCGTTCGGGTGTCATCATCCCCACTTACGGCGAATCGGCCAACCGTGGCTTCTATCTTGAAAACGGCGGCTACTACTGGGCCATCAACGAGCACTACGACCTTCAGGTGCTGGGCGATATCTACACGAGAGGCAGTTGGGCCATCAAGCCCATGTTTCGCTATGCGCAGCGTTACCGGTACAACGGATCGCTGGCTTTGGGATTTGCAGTCAACAAAATCGGATCAAAAGGCGCTGCCGACTACAACGAAAGCAATGACTTCAAGGTGAAATGGACCCATAAGCAGGATCCAAAGGCGCATCCGCGACATACGTTTTCTGCCGATGTCAACATCCTCAGCTCGAATTACAACCAATACAACGCCATCAGTTCCAACGAATACCTGAGCAACACCTTCAAGTCGAGTGTGGCTTATCAGACAAACTTCGCAGGGCGTTTCTATCTTACTTTGAATGCAGGGCATAGCCAGAATACGCTGACCAAGCAGGTCACCATCTCTTTGCCTGAACTGACTTTCACCGCCAACCGTTTCTATCCGTTGAAAAAAGTCGGCAAACCCGGTAAGCGCCGTTGGTACAAGGAGCTGAACATCAGCTATACGATGAATGCCAAAAACTATATGAGCAATGTGGACACTCTGCTCTTTCGTGGAAATTGGGTGCGCAACATGCAAAACGGCATCCGGCATAGCATCCCGATCAACCTACCCGTCAAATTGTTAAAGCATTTTACATGGACTAATTCGGTGAATATCAACGATTACATGTATTTCGACCATTTGGAGCAGCAATGGGTCAACGAGATGCAAATCCATGGCGGCGACACGGTACAGGGTTACTTGAAAACCGATACTGTTTATGGTTTTCGCAATCTTGTCGATTTCAACCTGTCGAGCAGCCTGACGACGAAGTTCTACGGCATGGTGCGTTTCCAGAAAGGTCCCATCCGCGCGGTGCGCCATGTGCTGACTCCCATGGTGAGCTTCACCTATAAGCCCGATTTTGCGCATCCGCGATGGGGCGTTTACGGCCGTTATGCCGACGCCAATGGTGTTGAGAAGGTGTATAATAAGTTCTCACGGGCCTTGTTCGGGGCGCCGTCCATGAACCGGTCGGGACGTTTGAACTATAGCTTAGGCAACACCTTCGATATGAAAGTGCCCTCCAAGACGGATACGATTACAGGCATGAAGAATGTCACGCTGCTTGAATCGCTGAGCCTTGCCGGAAGCTATGACTTTGCCCAAGACTCGTTGAACTTCTCCAATGTGTCGGTCAATGCACGAACCACCTTGTTCCAAAAGCTGCGTGTGCAGTATTCGAGTATTTGGGATCCCTACATCGCCGATTCCACCGGCAGACGTATCAATAGGTATGAAATTGTCGAGAACCGCCGGTTGTTCCATAAAAACAATTCTACATGGAACTTCAGCATGAGTTGGTCTTTCAGTCAGAGCGACCTGCAAAAGTTGCTCAAGAACAAGTCGAAGACCACTTTTGAGAACGATATTGCCAACCGCGCCCGACAATCGGCAAACGTTACCGAACAAGAGTTGAGCGATGTGATGGGCAATCCCAATGCATACGTGGACTGGAACACACCGTGGTCGCTGACCTTCAGCTACAACCTGTCACACACCACTTCGATTGTCTATGCCCGCCTTATGGGCATTGCCACCAACTCTGTGGTGCAGACCTTGAGCCTCAATGGTGACATCAGCATCACACCGAAGTGGAAAATCACTTTTACTACCGGCTGGGACTTCACCAATCACGGCCTTTCCTATACTTCGGTCAACATTTACCGTGACCTCCATTGCTGGGAGATGCGTTTCAGTTGGGTGCCTATCGGCAACTACAAAAGCTGGAACTTTACAATCAACGTGAAGGCTTCGGCGTTGCAAGACCTCAAGCTGACCAAGAAAAAGGATTATCGCGACAATTGACATTGAGATGCAATGCCGTGGTGGAAGCCGTCTGTTGACATTGCCATTGGAGAAGCCTCCTCTACTACTATCGAGGCTGCTTTTGCTCCCAATCCCGCCAACGACCATGTAGTGATTTCAGGGAAGTCCATGTCGGATATCGCTGTGTTTAACAGCCTTGGACAACAAGTGCTGCACCAAACCGTAAGTGGTGAAACGGCCACCATAGAGACCTCCGGACTGGAAAATGGCATTTATCTTGTCCGTATCAATGGCAACATCATGCAACGGCTGGTCATTGCACACTGATTCTCACACCATGAAATATGAAAAAAGCGACATCGGAAGGTGTCGCTTTGTTGTTAATGTCGGAGGAACTGTCAATCTTCTTCGGCTTCTTTGTCATTCCTTTTATAGGCGTTGACGATGTCGGTGACGAGTTTGTGGCGCACCACGTCTTTCTCGTCAAGCATGATGAAGGCGATGCCATTCACGTCTTTCAGCACATTCATGGCCTGGAGCAGTCCCGAAGGCTGTTTGGCGGGCAGGTCGATTTGTGTGATGTCGCCGGTGACGATGAATTTGGCGGAACGTCCCATGCGGGTGAGAAACATCTTGAGCTGGCTGCGCGTGGCGTTTTGCGCTTCATCGAGGATGACAAAGGCATGGTCGAGGGTGCGTCCGCGCATGAAGGCCAGCGGCGCAATTTCGATGGTGCGGTCTTCCATGTAGCTGTCGAGTTTCGACGACGGAATCATGTCGTGTAGCGCATCGTAAAGCGGTTGCAGGTAGGGGTCGAGCTTGTCTTTAACATCGCCGGGCAAAAAACCTAAGTTTTCTCCGGCCTCAACGGCGGGACGGGTCAGGATGATGCGGCGCACGGCTTTGGCTTTCAACGCCCTGACGGCGAGTGCCACGGCGGTGTAGGTCTTTCCCGTACCGGCGGGACCAATAGCGAAGACAAGGTCTTTTTCTTCCGAGGCGCTGACCATGCGCTTCTGATTCGTGGTGATGGCTTTCACGAGCAGTCCGTTACGGCCAAACACGAGCACGTCGCTGTCGAGAGGCTCCTGCATGTCTGCTCCGCCATTGTCCGTCAGGATCCCGGCAATAGCCTTTTCGTCAATCCTTCCCGTCCGTTCCAACAAACCGACGACATGACC
Source organism: Bacteroidales bacterium (assembly GCA_029983675.1). GTDB lineage: Bacteria > Bacteroidota > Bacteroidia > Bacteroidales > F082 > Limimorpha. The sequence goes on from JASBYY010000036.1 coordinate 25,012, forward strand.
GAAACGTCCCGAGAAACGGGAAATCTCTTCTTCAATCCCGATGACTTTCACGAAATCACCGCGAGCAATGATTTTTAGCTTCGGAAATTGCAGCTTGATTTGGTCGAGGTACTTGTTGCCAGGACCGTAAAGATCGGCTGGATCGACATTTTCTATCTGAAAAATCTGTTCTGCCATGCGCTGTCTATTTTGTGCAAAAGTAGTCAAAAGATTTCAATTTTCTTGGGTGGTTTTTAGAAGCTGTTTTGAATGGTGTAGAGTTGAGCTTATTCAGTGCTATATCGTGATGAGGAGGGACAATACACCTCAGCCATAAACGCATCATCCTCTCGTGTCATTCCGCACCTGATGCGGAATCTCTTTATGAGAAAGTTGTTCTATTAAGGTAGCACTGTTGGTGAGAAGATGCCGGATCAGTTCTGGATCCGGTCCAGAATGACGTTGTCCAGAATGACAGCGGCATGACTGGCCCTAATAAGGCGAGACAATGGGCAAAATGAGCACATGCAGCACATCAGATCAACCGAAAACAAAGAAAAAAACTTGCGAAAAAAAGGATTCCTTTGGTGAAAATCGACTATTTTTGCAGAGCGACCGCATTTGAAATACGAACATTTTTAATTCCAAAACCATGGCCATTATCACTTTGACAACCGATTGGGGGAATGCCGGCTACTATGCAGCGGCGGTAAAAGGCACCATTTTATCACAATTGCCCGATGCTACCATTGTGGACATCACACACGAAATAGAACCTTTTAATGTTAGGGAAGCCAGTTTTATCATGCGCAATGCTTTTCGCCATTTTCCGGCGGGCACTATCCATATTATTGCGGTGGATTCCATAGAATCGGATAAGAATCCGCACGTGGTGGTGAAAGCATACGGACAGTATTTCATCTCGACGGACAATGGTATTTTCAGTCATATCTTAGATGGAAAGATTGATGATGCCGTCATTAATGATGTGGTTCAGGATACGGGTTATTTTACTTTTGCCACGCGCGACCGTTTTGTCAAAGTGGCCGTGATGCTGGCCAGCGGAGAACCGTTATCGAGTATCGGACCGAAACGCGACAAGTTGAACGACGGCGGTGTGTTTGCCCCTGTCGTGAAGCCCGATAGCATCGAGGGGGTGGTCATGTTTATCGATCATTACGAAAATCTGATTACCAATATCTCACGAGAGACCTTCGACAAGGTTTGTCAAGGGAGGAAATTCAACATCCGTGTTATTGGCAGCTTGTACGACATCGAAACCATTTCAACCAGCTACTGCGATGTGGAACGCTTAGACCCCGTCGCCTTGTTTGGCACGCATGGCTTCCTCGAATTGGCGCTTCGCAATGCCAATCTGGCATCATTGTGGGGCGTGGGAATCGACACTCACGTTCTAATCAACTTCTATTGATTTTTTGCGCATCGCCCATTTGAATAGGCGCCATATTCCCCATCCTACAAGTAGCCCCAATAACGCTCCTGCAAGGATGTCGCCGGGGTAGTGGTATCCGATGTAGATGCGGCTATAGCTTGAGATAAAAGCCCAAAAATAGAGTACGAAGCCTATCCAGTGTCCGCCTTGTTTCAAAGAAAGGGTTAGAAAAGTGGCGATGGCAAAAGTGTTGGCGGCATGCGAGGAAACAAAGCCATAATGTCCTCCGGCCATTCCTTTTGGGAGATGTATTAATCCCTGAAAATCAGCATTGTAACAGGGTCTCGGACGGTGAAACAAAGGCTTGCATACCGAAGCTGAGAGCTGGTCGGCGCAAAGTACCACAAGCCCGACGGCAAGAAACAACCCAATGCTTTTCCATCCGTATTGCCTGACGGCCAGATAGATAAGCAGGATGTAGAGCGGCATCCACACCCACATTCCGGTGATGGCAACCATCACGTTATCGAGCCAATCGGTGTGAAGATGGTTGAGAAACAGAAACAGTTGCGAGTCGAAATCGAGGATGGTGTTCATGGGGTGTGGTTGGAATGATCAAGGCTCTTTATGCGGTGTCAGGCCTCGTTTGCTTCGTCCGTGGTGTCGTTGTTGAGGGTGAGCCAGATGAGGTCTTTCAGTTGGTCGATACCTTGTCCGGTGACGGAACAGATGAACACGTGCGGCAGGTCGTGCGGCAGGTCGCGTTTGATCTCCTTGATTTTATCGTCGTCGGCGAGGTCGCACTTGGTGATGGCCAGGATGCGGCTTTTATCCAGAAGTTCAGGGTTGTATTTTTTCAGTTCGTTGAGCAGGATGTCGTAGTCGTTGGCGACATTCTCGCTATCGGCAGGCACCATGAAGAGCAGGGTGGAGTTGCGTTCGATGTGTCGCAAAAACCGGATGCCCAACCCTTTGCCTTCTGCGGCACCTTCGATAATACCCGGTATGTCGGCCATGACAAACGATTGCTGGTCGCGGTAAGCCACGATGCCCAAGTTGGGCACTAAGGTGGTGAAGGGGTAGTCGGCAATTTCGGGTTTGGCCGCCGAGACGACCGACAGCAAGGTCGATTTTCCGGCATTGGGGAATCCCACCAGTCCGACGTCAGCCAACACCTTGAGTTCCATGGTTATCCATTCTTCCTGAGAAGGCTCGCCAGGTTGTGCAAACTTGGGCGCTTGCATGGTGGCCGATTTAAAGAAAGCATTGCCTTTGCCGCCACGTCCTCCTTTGAGAAGGACAACGGTTTGTCCGTCTTCGGTGATCTCGCCCATCTGTTTGTGGTCCTCGGCGCGATAGGCTACCGTTCCCAACGGAACATCGATATAAATGTCTTTTCCGGCAGCACCGGTGAGTTGGTTTTTCCCGCCGTTCGTTCCGTCGTCGGCAAACAGATGTTTGGTGTATCTAAGGTGCAGCAGTGTCCAAAGCTGGGCGTTGCCACGCATGATGACATTACCGCCGCGACCGCCGTTGCCACCGTCGGGACCGCCTTTCGGGATGTATTTCTCCCTGCGGAAATGCAGCGATCCGGAACCGCCTTTCCCCGAGCGGCAGAATATCTTTACATAATCAACGAAGTTTGAGTTCATGGTAGGGCAATTTGGTGGGTTAGTATGGTATTAATGTCGCAAAAGTGTTTGTTGTCTTCTCATATGCAACACATCAGAATTCATCTTGAAATTCAGTGGATTCTTCTGTTTCGTATTGGTCGCAGTTGAAATTCAAGTCCACGTCGGGAGCTACGGGTTTGGCGAAGTCGCCTTTGCTGATTTTCAGGCTCGGGTCGTTGTAAACCTTACGCATGTACAAGGCCCAGATCGGCAGTGCGGTGCGCGATCCTTGTCCCAACTGGATGCTCCTGAAATGAACGCTCCGGTCTTCGGCACCCACCCACACTCCTGTGGTGAGATCCGGCGTGATGCCCATGAAATAACCATCGCTTTGCCGTTGCGTCGTTCCTGTTTTTCCAGCGATGGGGTTGTTGAAGTTGTAGTAATAACGAAGCCGTATGCCGGTGCCGCTTTGCACGACACCCTTCATCAGCTCTATCATCTTATAGGCAGTGACTTCGCTCATGGCTTCCGATTCTTCGGGACTGAAACGCGCGATGACGTTGCCGTTGCGGTCTTCGATTTTGGTGATGAACATGGGCTTGATATAGACACCTTTGTTGGCGAAGGTGCTCATGGCGCCTACCATTTCGCTCAGTTTCAGGTCGCAAACACCGAGACAGATGGACGGCACGGCATCGATGGGGGATTCAACGCCCATGCGACGCGCCATGGCGATGACGGCTTCGGGACCGAAACGATTCATCAGATAGGCGGAAATCCAGTTGTTGGATTGCGCCAAGGCCCATTTCAAGGAGACCTCCTCGCCGACATGCTTGCCGCCGGTATTGCTCGGCTCCCAGAACTTGCCGTTGGGGAGCAGAATGCTGTATTGTATGTTCGGGATGCGTGTGCAGGGCGTGTACTCGCCTTCTTGCATGGCCAAAGCATACAGAAAAGGCTTGAAAGTGGAACCGACCTGACGGCGGGCCTGCATGACGTGGTCGTATTTGAAGAAACGAAGGTCCAAGCCGCCGACGTAGGCCTTCACATGGCCGGTGTTGCTTTCAATCGACATCAGGCCGGCCTGAAGGAACCACTTGTAGTAACGGATGGAATCCATAGGGGTCATAAGGGTGTCGATGGGGCCTTTCCATGAGAAGACAGTCATCTCGACGGGTTTGTTGAATGCTGCTTTGATGGAATCTAGGCTTAACCCTGCAATCTTCAAGAGGCGATAACGCTCGCTGCGTTTCATCGAGGTTTCGAGAAGATGGTCGATTTCGTCTTTGTCGTTGAGTGCGAACGGCGCATTCTTATGTCCTTTCCAATGTCTGTAGAAGCTGGGCTGAAGATCGCCCCCCATAAATTCCTTGACGGCTTCTTCGGCATAACGTTGCATGCGCGAATCGATGGTGGTATAGATTTTCAATCCGTCGCGGTAAATGTTGTAGGGCTTTCCGTCGGCACGTGTGTGGCTGTTGGCCCATTCCATCAGCTCGGCCCTCAGATATTCACGGAAATAGGTGGCTTGTCCGCTGTTGTGATCCAAAACGCCGAAATGCGACATGTCAATGGGGATCTGCGACACGGAGTCATAGACGGAATCGGTGATGTAGCCATAGTGTGCCATCTGTTGCAGGGCCAGGTTGCGTCGCGTGATGGCGCGTTCGGGGTTGCGCACCGGACTAAAGCGTGTGGGAGCATTGACAACGCCGACTAACAGGGCGGACTCCTCAAGCGTGAGGTCTTTGGGGTCTTTGTCGAAAAAGGTTTTTGCTGCGGAACGTATGCCAAAGGCGTTGTGCCCGAACGACACCGTATTCAGATACATGGCGATGATCTCTTCCTTGGAATAGTTGTGCTCCAACTTGGTGGCCGTAATCCATTCCTGGAACTTGCGGATGACCAGTTTGGCGGTATTCAGGTTCTCGCCACGTGGAAACAGGTTTTTCGCCAGCTGTTGTGTGATGGTGCTGCCGCCGCCACGGTGCCTTCCTGTCAAAACGCCAAACGCCACGCGGAGCAACGCCTTTTCGTCGATGCCGGAGTGCTGCTCGAACCGGGCGTCCTCGATGCTGACCAAGGCTTGGGGTAGGTAGGGCGAGAGGTCGCTATAGTGGGCGTTGGAACGGTTTTCGACATAATAGGTTCCCAGCAACTCGCCGTCAGCTGAAATGATCTCGGTGGCGAGATTGGTTTGCGGGTTCTCCAACTCGTCGAAGCCGGGCATCTCGCCGAAAAGCCCTTTCGCAATGCCGAAAAAGAACAGGACAAGGAAAGCCATTAGGCTTCCGAAAACAATCCAAAGCACCTTTATCGCTTTCGAAGGGTTGCCTTTTGCGGTCTTTTTTGGAGAGGTAGTTGCCATGTCGGGGGGGCTTTGTGTGATTTAAGGTTGTTTTTCAATGAAAATGCCGATGTCGGTGATGCCTTTCAGCTTGGTTTCACGCATGGCTTGTTCTATGGCGAAATGATAATTGCCGCTCAGAGGAAACCGCAGGTTGGGGTTGAGCGGAATGTGCAGGTCGCGCAGGCTGCCGCTGTTTTTGCCGATCCAGCGTCCTTCGGGAGTGGCGATGATGCATTCTATGGTGTCGTGCGTCACGTTGCCATTGGGCATGGTGGTGTGCAGAAACACGTACAGGTTGCTGTAGCGGTAGCTTTCGGCATGCCTGAGGTCAAAGCCAAACAGAAAGACATTGGTCGTATCGTTGACGGTAACATCGAAAGCGACGAGACTGTCCTGATGCCACTCGGCCTCCGGAATCACACGACGTTCGTTAAACTCACCCGATCCGCAGGAGGATAACGCAAAGCATAATAATGAAATCGCTGTCAGATATTTGATGGTCTTCATGGGTTATATATTAACGCTCAAGGCATAAACTAATGTCATTCGTATTTCTTCAAGTCCACCACGGTGCCGTCGTCGTTGAGATAGGTCTCCGAAGTGTCGGTATGCTGTTCCATGGTGGTGGCATAGTCCTCCAGTTTCTCCGGCTTTTGGCCTTTCTTGTTGAGGGCGATGATTTCCTTGACTTTTTCAGTCGGGATGGCCATGATATTGCTGCGGTCGTTGGTATAAGAGTACCACATGATGCCCTTGAACACATCGTTTTTCTGATGCACGGCGACGCCGCTCTTGAACTTAAGCGGAATATTGGGGTCGGGGAAGTCTTTGAGGGCATCTACGTAGGCTTCGTATTCGAAGTTGAGGCAGCATTTCAGCTTGCCGCATTGTCCGGCGAGTTTCTGGGGGTTGGGTGAGAGCTGCTGCACGCGTGCCACGCTGGTGGTCACCGACTTGAAATCGCAAATCCACGAGGCACAGCACAACTCGCGTCCACATGAACCGATGCCGCCTAACTTGGCCGATTCCTGCCTGACGCCGATTTGTCGCATCTCCACGCGGATGCGGAACTCTTCGGCCATTTTTTTAATCAGCTCCCTGAAGTCCACACGGCCGTCGGCGGTGTAATAGAATATGGCTTTGGTTTTGTCGCCCTGAAACTCCACATCGTTCAACTTCATATCGAGGCCGAGATTTTCGGCGATCTTGCGTGTGCGGAACAAGGTGTTGTTTTCGATGCCAATGGCCGACAGCCATTTTTCGACGTCGTTGGAACGGGCGCGGCGGTAGATTTTTTTCAGTTCGCCGACCGGGGTGCGGTGGCGTTTGCGTTTCATTTGACGTTCTACAATGTCACCCGTAAGCGTCACGATGCCGATGTCGTGACCTATAGCGGCTTCAACGGCTACAATATCACCTTCCTGCAGGTCGAGTTCGGGAGGATAGTCGAAAAAATCCTTCCTGTCGTTTTTGAAGCGCACTTCGGCAAGGCAAGGCTTGGTGTCGGAAGGCTCAGCCTCGTAATCGCGCATCCAGTTGTATTGGTCCAGTTTGCTCGAACCGTGGTCAAGCATGATTTGACCCGTGTTAAACTCTGTATAACGACAGCAGCCACGGTTGAAACGGGGGTCTTCCTGGCATGAGGTGTCTTTATGTTGTTGAATTCCTTGTTGTTCTATCATCTTTCAAAAGATATGTTTCCCTATACTATTAAACTTGCAAAAATAACCATTTATTTTGGATTTGACGAAAACCTGTTTTTGAATGTGTGGGGAGGGGAAGAGGATGGCGGTGCGCCCGTCCCGTTTTCATCAGAACCTGGCACACCTCATCAGTATCTGTCATGCCCTCATCAAAAACAGTCATGCTGAACTCGATTCAGCATCTCCTCGCCAAACAGTGTTATCTTAATAGAACCATCTCCTGTTCGGCACGGTCTTCTGCCAAATCAAGGTAGGCAGATACAAGGCGGTTGATAGCGGTCATGTGTTTTTAGTCAAGGTAATTCTTGGCGATGGTAACATCCGACTTCATCACGAATATCTTCAAGCAAATCCCTGAAATAATCGTGTCCAAACTGTTCGCCTTTTTTCGAGCGGTTTTTGTCAAGCACATAGCCTTGGGTGATAAACGCATTGAGTGTTTTTGTAGCCCATTTCCTAAAGTGTGTAGCTTGTTCCGAATTGACCCGGTAGCCCACGGAGATAATGGTATCCAAAGGGTAGAATGCCACCTAGCGTGCTACTTGACGGGCGCCTTCGCTTTGAACTATTCGGATATCCGAATAGTTCCTTCTTCTGGCAATTCTCCGGCGCTGAATATGCTTTTCAAGTGTTCATTAATGGTGCTGACATTCACGTTGAATAGTTCCGCCATACGCTTTTGTGTGAGCCAAAAAGTTCCATCTTCGTAGCGCACCTGGATGCTTACATCGCCATTGTCGTTCGTATAGAATATGATATTGCTTTCCATTCTTGAATTGTTTTGTTGTCTTAGCCGCAGATCCAAATAGCAAGTGTAAAAATAATGGTTTTTCCCTTGCAATGGCCTTCCGGGTCGCAATAAAAGCCAGCCCTAACCTTCACGGGTGAGACGATGACTTATGCGGTTGGTTTTTACAATCAGCGTTCAAAAGATGTCAAACGGAAAAGATGCCGGACAAAAAATGTGCTTTTGCCGTTTTGTCCATGTTTTGCTTCAAATTTTTTCATGAAAAAGTTTTGTCGGTTCAAAAATTCACTATTTTTGTGTCCATGATACGACAGGAATTTGGCACGGGTTTCACAGCATGTTTCTCGCATGGCAGCGGCAAAAACCGCATGTTAGGC
>JASBYY010000037.1 GCA_029983675.1 Bacteroidales bacterium
TTGGGGGTCAGAAAGTTAACGGCTCCGAAATCCCGCACTACGCTTATACGTCACCATTACGAATGATCATTCAATTAACATGCTGATTGTTAGTGTGTTATGTCATTTTTTTAGCCTGTAACATTCTTTTTAGTTCATTTCAAAACAGTTTCTTAATTTTGCGACCTTATTTAATAGCGAAGATGATGAATATTGAAGATTATATCATTGCAAGGGTGAACTATTTGATGCGTGTTCGGGATGCACAGATTGTCAAACGATTAGAACGTGGCATGAGCAATTATACCTATGTGGTTGAATCGCAGGGTAATAAATACACTTATCGTGTTCCGGGAATATATGCCGAGAAGTTTGTCGATAGGGAGGATGAGCAGGCCGTCATTCAGCAGGTGGAAGAGCTTGGTCTGAACAACGAAACTGTTTATTTGGAGCTGCGTTCGGGTGAGAAGCTGGCGGTCTATGTGGAAGGCACCGTTATGGCGGATACCGATGTTGTATCATACAACGCGATGTCGGTAAAAGCACTGAAGAAATTGCACGGCAGCAACCTGAGGTTCAAGGATTACAATGCTTTCGGACGTTTGGCGGATTATGAGCGTTATTGCCGCGAAATGGGTTTCGAGCACAAGCAGAACTATATCGACTTGAGAAAACACATGGTGGAACTGGGCGAGCAGGTGCGTAACATCAAGCCTGTGCCTTGCCATTGCGACTATCAGCCTACCAACTTGGTGATAAGCGGCGACAAGCTCTATGTCCTCGACTGGGAGTTTGCCGGTATGAATGATCCGTTCTATGATATTGCCTGCTACGGTAATGCCGGGTTCGACAAGGCGTTGTCGTTGCTGGAGGCCTACGTCGGTCATCAGCCCACACGCGACGAGCTGCGACGCTTGTATTTTCATCGTGCATTCCAATGCCTGCAATGGTACAATGTGGCCATCTTCAAGGATCGCATCGGGTTAAGCAAGGATTTGAATCTGGATTTCAATCAAATCGCCGACATGTTTTTTGGCATGGCTACCGACTTGGTTGGAGAGCATGATAGTATTTGAGGACAGGGTGGGGGCATTCCGCTTTTGAGGCTTCCTTTTTGTTAGTAAAGGAAATCCATGGCGTTGTATTCGCCCCAGTCACCGTCAAGACCCAGTTCGGCCTTGGCTTCTTCTGAAAGCATGTCGGGCGACCATGGCGGCTCAAAAGTCAGCTCCACTTTGACTTCTTTTACACCCATGATGGCTTGCACTTTTTCCCTTACCTGAATGGGAAGCACATCGGCTACCGGACAGTTGGGGGCCGTCACCGTCATCAGGATTTTCACGTTGCCATCGTCATCTATCTCTAACTCGTAAATCAGGTGGAGCGTCCACACGTCAACGGGGATTTCGGGATCGTGTATGGTCTTCAACACCGAAATGATGGTTTCTTTTAACTGGTCTTTTTCTGTTTGTGTCATTTCTTGTCCTCCTGAAGTTTGAAAGCCTCGGCATAAAGCATCATTTGTTTCAGCATGGACAGCAATCCGTTTGAACGGGTGGGTGACAAATGTTCCTTGAGGCCGATTTTATCGAGGAAGCCCAAATCTGAATCCAAGATGTCGGATGGGGTCTGTCCTGAAAACACTTTGATCAACAGGTAGATGATTCCTTTTGTGATAACCGCATCGCTGTCGGCTGCAAAATACACCTTGCCGTCTTTCATTTCGGCGCTGAGCCACACCCGTGACTGGCAACCGTTGATTAAATGCTTGTCATCGCGGTACTTGTCGTCGATGAGCGGACACTCCTTGCCTATTTCGATCAGCATGGCATAGCGATCCATCCAGTCGTCAAACATGGAAAAGTCTTCTACGATAGCGTCTTGTATTTCTTTGATGGTCATTTTTTAGTACTTAATGCAAAGAATGGCGTTGTTTGTTGGCGGCAAAATTACGCATTTTTTGAACAATGAATGTTCAGGAGAAAGCTCAAAATCCCGTTAGGAAAACCTTATCTCAACATCGCCGCCGCCTTTTTCACGGCTTTTACAAAAACATCCACTTCTTCCATTGTGTTGTAAAGGGCAAAAGATGCTCTTACCGTTCCCGGAATGCCGAAGCGTGTCATGACAGGCTCGGCGCAATGGTGTCCTGTGCGCACGGCAACCCCCATCTTGTCGATGATGGTGCCTAAGTCGTAAGGATGGATGCCGTCGATGACAAACGATACCAGACCGCTGCGTTTGGCAGCCTGTCCGATGAAACGCAACCCTTCGATTTCGCTTAGCTGTTCCACTGCGCGTTGCAGCAAGGCGCTTTCGTAGGCCTCAATCTGATTGCGGTCTAAGCTTTCAATGAAGCGGACGGCAGACTCCAGTCCGAGGGCGGCACCCACATTCGGTGTCCCGGCCTCGAATTTGAAAGGCAGCTTGTTGAAGGTGGTCGCTTCAAAACTGACCTGATCCACCATCTCGCCCCCGAACTGATACGGCGGCATCTTCTCAAGCCAATCACTTTTGCCGTAGAGTCCGCCAATGCCCATGGGAGCGTACATTTTGTGTCCGGAGAACACAAAGAAGTCGCAATCGAGGGATTGCACGTCAATGTAATGGTGGGCAATGGATTGGGCACCGTCAACAATAACGGGAATGCCGTGTTTGTGCGCCATGCCGATCATTTCTTTGATGGGATTTATCGTTCCCAATGTGTTGGAAATGTGGGCAATGGAGACAATCCGCGGCTTCTCGTCGAGCAAGGTTTCGTAGCGTTGTAAATCGAGAACGCCATTGTCGTCCATGGGACAGACAAGCAGTTGTCCTTTTTTCTGTCGCAGCATCTGTTGCCAAGGGACGAGGTTGGAATGGTGTTCCATGGCGCTGATGAGCACCTTGTCGTTTTCTTCGATGAGAAGTTGTCCCAGAGAGGAAGCCAGCAGGTTTAACGATTCTGTCGTGCCTCGTGTGAAGACGATATCGTGCGGTGCGGCAGCGTGGATAAAGGCTGCCACGGTGCGACGGGCGTTCTCGTAAGCCTCGGTCGCCATCTGGCTTAGGTAATGCACCCCGCGATGGATGTTGCAGTTTTCGTGCAGATAATAGTCGCGTTCACGATCGATGACGCAGAGCGGTTTCTGGGTGGTGGCGGCATTGTCAAGGTAAACCAAAGGTTTGCCGTAAACTTGTTGGTTGAGGATGGGAAACTGCCGCCGAATTTCGTTGATATAGGTCGAATCCAAGGTCGTTGCAATTAAAAGTGTAAAAGTAGCGTTTTTTCACGACATGCAACTGAAATAATATGGCAGGATTGGATTAATCTTGAAAAGGTCTTTATGGCGCTGACAATTAGTGGATGTCGTCAACAACAGGGCTATTGCTTTTCTTCGATAATGCAGCGGGCACCGAGGTAACGCTTCTGGTAATAAAGAGAATCGGAATGGGTAACGGTAACCCCAGTGCGGCAGGCATGGATGAAACTGAAACTGCGTCCGTCGCTTGCAACATCTGTGACGATGCCGACATGTCCTACGGTTTTTGTAGCCTGTCGGCCGCCGAAAAACACAAGGTCGCCTTTTTGCAACTGGTTGATGCTGTCGATGGGAAGCCCTTGCCCAAACTGCATTTTTGAGGTGCGTAGGATGGCAATGTCTTCCTTGCCGTAGATAAACCGTGTAAAGCCAGAGCAATCGAAGCGGTTGGGGCCATTTTGACCTTTCCCGTATCTTGCGCCGATATAGCACAGCGCCTTCTCGACAATACGTTCGCCCGCTGTCATTACAGGTGGCGTCATGCTGTCGGCAACGATATTACAGGTGCGGTGCGATGTTGTGTCCGCGACAATGCTATCGCACATCGGAATGGCACTCCTGAGCAGTGATGCCCAAAAGAACAGTGCAAAAAGTAATATCGGTAGTTTGATTTTCAAGGGTATTCTTTTTTGCAATAAAGCGAAAACAATTCTAATAATGCAAAACTAAGCATTTTGTTGTGTCGCAAGCTAGATTTTTTTGAAATGTTTGTCTTTTAATGTAGCTGTAATTGTCATTTGACCGCATCACCGGCTTATGGTTCGCTATTTATTTTTACTTTTGCCGAAATTATTTTTCGGAATGCAATTTACAATAACGGCAAACGATTCTAAGAGTGCGGCGCGTGCCGGACGATTGGTGACCGACCACGGCAGCATCGAAACCCCGATTTTCATGCCTGTCGGAACGCTTGGAACGGTCAAGGCGTGCCATATTCGCGACATTCGCGACGAGGTGAAGGCGCAAATCATCTTAGGCAACACCTATCATTTGTATCTTCGTCCCGGACTTGAAGTGCTTGAGGCGGCAGGTGGCTTGCATCGGTTCAACGGCTGGGATCGTGCCATCCTTACCGACAGCGGTGGCTTTCAGGTGTTTTCGCTTACCGGCATCAGAAAAATGAAAGAGGAAGGTGTTGAATTTCAGTCGCATATCGATGGATCGAGGCATCTTTTTACACCGGAACGTGTGATGGATATTGAGCGCAGCATCGGCGCCGACATCATGATGGCTTTTGATGAGTGCACGCCCGGCACCTCCGATTACCATTATGCCAAACAGTCGATGGAGCGGACGCACCGTTGGCTTGACCGTTGTGTGAAACGTTTTTCGGAAACCGAACCGAAGTACGGATATGCTCAAGCGCTGTTCCCCATCGTGCAAGGCTGCGTCTATCGCGATTTGCGGAAGCAGTCGGCGGAATACATTGCATCGAAGGGCGCGGAGGGCAACGCCATTGGCGGACTTGCCGTGGGAGAACCAACAGAGACAATGTACGAGATGATAGAATTGGTCAACGCCATACTTCCCAAGGACAAACCGCGTTACCTGATGGGAGTGGGCACTCCCGCCAATCTGCTTGAAGGCATTTCGCGCGGTGTCGATATGTTCGATTGTGTCATGCCGACGCGCAACGGACGTAATGGCATGATTTTCACTTCCGAAGGCATCGTCAATTTGCGTAACGAAAAGTGGAAGGACGATTTTTCTCCTGTTGATGCAAACGGTGAAACTTTTGTAGATGCCCAATATTCAAAGGCCTATCTTCGTCATCTCTTCGTGGCGGGCGAGATACTCGGACCAATGATTGCCAGCTTGCACAACCTTGGTTTTTACCTGTGGCTTGTCAGAAAGGCACGCCGCCATATCGTGGACGGCGATTTCGCCACCTGGCGCGATGCCATGCTGCCAAAGGTATCGCGGCGTTTATAAACAATATTGCAATGAAGATTCTCGACAGGTACATATTCAAAAAGTATATCGGCACTTTTTTTCTCGCCATCTCGTTGCTGATTGTCATCATCATCATTTTCGACTTGTCGGAGAATATCGATAGTTTTTTGCAAAACCATGCCAGCTGGAAGGAGGTGGTGTTCCATCATTATCTGCCCTTCATTCCGTATTTTATTAATTTGTTTATTTACCTGTTCACCTTTATTTCGGTGGTGTTGTTTACCTCGAAGATGGCAGCGAAAACGGAGATTGTCGCCATTTTGAGCAGTGGCGTGAGTTTTTGGCGTTTCTTATATCCTTATCTGCTGGCCTCGCTTCTTCTCGCGCTCATATCGCTGTATTTCAGCAATATGCTGATACCGCAAGCCAATGTGGTCAGGCGTGTGTTTAAGAACGAATATATGGAACGGCTGACTACCAGTTCGGGTCGCAACATCCATGTGCAGACAGGAAAAGACGAGTTTGTCTATTTGGAGACCTATAATTTCAACCGGAATGTCGGATACAAGTTCTCTTGGGAGAAATATAATGGCAATGAATTGAAATACAAGATGTTGGCAGATGTAATCAGCCACGATACTACCCAAACAAATCAATGGAGGATTGAGAATTTCACGGCGCGTTATATTAATGGTGGCGAAGAACACATTGTGCAGGGCAGGACGCTTGATACGGTGATGAATCTGCTGCCTTCCGACTTGTATAAGTTCAAGGAGGATTTTGAGGAGATGAATTTTTTCGAGTTGCGTCGACACATTTCCAATATGAAAAGGAAAAGCGCCGAGGGTATTATCGAATATGAGTTTGAGATGCACCAGCGCATAGCATCGCCCATAGCCATTTTGATTCTGACCTTTATCGGCGCGGCTTTGTCGAGCAGAAAGGTGCGCGGCGGCATGGGCGTTCATCTTGGAATGGGCATTGCCATTGCATTTTCCTATATTTTATTCATGTCTGTTTCAAAAGCCTTTGCTATGGCGGGAACGGCATCGCCTATGCTGGCGGCGTGGATTCCCAATATCATCTATTGCGCTTTGGCGGCATATTTCCTGATAAAGGCGCCAAAATAAAGTAATAGACCGATTATGGACGGTTGTTTAAAATATTGACAATTAGATGGTTGTGCACTTTATCTTTCTTCTTGTCAAAAAATAGTTTTAGGTTTCTTGTTTTTCCTTATTTTAGCAGATTGAAACCAAGCAAAATCTCCTGATGTCTGATGGTGTCGTATGCTATTGGATATTAGTGTTTTGCGTAAATTCTAATTTGTATGCATATTGCCGTAGCTGGAAATATCGGTTCGGGGAAAACCACCTTGACACGTTTGCTTGCCAAGCATTTTGGCTGGACACCTCATTATGAGGAAGTGGACCATAATCCCTATCTGGATAGTTTTTATGAAGACATGCAGCGATGGTCGTTCAACATCCAGATTTTTTTTCTGAACAGCCGCTTCCGGCAGGTGATCGATATTCGCAATAGCGGCAAAGATGTCATTCAGGATCGCACAATCTATGAAGATGCTAAGATTTTTGCCCCCAATTTGTATGCCATGGGGCTGATGGAGTCGCGTGATTTTGAGAATTATCGTTCATTGTTCGACCTGATGGCACAGTTCCTCAAGGCTCCCGACTTGCTGATCTATCTGCGGGCATCCGTGCCTACGCTGATGCGTCAGATTGCCAAGCGCAACCGCGACTATGAGCAATCCATTCGTCTCGATTACCTTAGCAATTTGAACGACCGCTACGAAGAGTGGATCGGCAGCTACAAGGAAGGCAAGTTGCTGATTATTGACATCGATAACATTGAACTGGAGAAGCCCGAGGACTTGGGTTCGGTGGTCGAGAAAATAGAAGCCTCGTTAAATGGATTGTTCTGATATGAAAATTGCAGGCATTATACCGGCCCGTTACGCATCGACTCGTTTTCCCGGAAAGCCATTGGCGTTGATTAAGGGGAAGACGATGATTCGCAGGGTGTATGAACAGGCCTTGCAATCGCAGCTCGACGCTGTCGTGGTCGCTACCGACGATAGTCGTATTGCAGCAGAGGTCGCTGCTTTCGGTGGGCGTTGCGTGCTGACCGATTCCAACCACCGCAGTGGCACTGACCGCTGCTGCGAGGCTCTCGATTTATTGAATACCCCTTTCGAGGCTGTTGTAAACATTCAAGGCGATGAGCCTTTTATCGATCCGGAACAGATTAATTTACTGGTGCAACAGATTTCTCGCGACGGCATAGTGCTGGCTTCATTGGCAAAACGCATTACCGACAATGAAGAACTGTTCAGTCCCAATACAGTGAAAGTGGTGATGGATAAGAATAACAATGCGCTGTATTTCAGCCGTCATCCGATTCCGTTTCTGCGCAATGTTGAGCGTGACACATGGATGAGCAAAGGTCTGTTTTATAAACATATCGGCATTTACGCTTATCGTTCCGAAACGTTAAGGCAAGTGGCTGGCCTGCCTGTGTCGCAGCTCGAATCAGCCGAGTCGCTCGAACAGTTGCGCTGGCTCGAAAATGGCCTGCACATTCGCATGGCGGTGACGACATCCGACAACCTGTCCATCGACGCACCCGATGACCTTGTTCGCGCTGAGCATTTTTGGGAGAATCGAAACAAAAACGACAAGTAATGATTACGATAGCCGAAGCCATATCAGAATTGTTGTTTGACCATGATGTCGTCGTGGTGCCAGGATTGGGGGCTTTTGTCGTCAAACCCAAGCCGGCACAAGTAAATGTCGTGACCAATCATTTCTCAAGTCCGGATGCGGAGGTCGTTTTTGATGCTAGGAAGCGGGAAAAGAACGGTGTGATCGCACAGTTTGTCGCCGATAAGAATGATATTCCGCTTGACGAGGCGCATAAGTTGCTGCTTATGTTTGTTGCAGATACCATCGGTAGCCTGAAGGCGGGAAAACCTGTCGTCCTGAAGAATATCGGGACATTGTCCTACGACTGGGCACAAGATATTGTTCTCAAACAGGAACATACGATGAACTACAATGATGATGCTTTCGGATTGGGAGACTTTGTGGCGGCATCGGTGTTTCATGGTGAGTCGCGCGAAGCCATAAGGGAACGGATTGCCAAGGAGCAGAAAGACAAGAATACGGCTGTGAGTGTCGATGCGGAAAAAATGAAAAAGGCGCGTGAGGAAGACCATCCCGGGACTGGGCGTCGTCGTATGTGGCTGTGGATTCCTCTTGCGGTATTGCTTTTGGCATCTTTGGTTTTGCTGTTGGAATACTTCAATATAATAGGGGGCTTTCGAAACAAAACACAACCACAATCTCATCCGCAAAAACCGAAGACAGAATGGCACGGGCCATTTGTGTTGAATCCGGGCTATTTGGAGAAAGAAGAAGAAAACAAATCCATCGATCCCTGTGATTCAATGGCTTATCATATTGTTGAATATCAGAAGTATTTGCGTATTCAAGCCGATTCGTTACGTCAGGCTTTTGTCGCAGATTCTTTGAAAAAAGCCGCCATGCTTGATGATGCTACCGATATGATTGGCAACGGATCTCCGCAACATGCGGCGACAGCTGCAAGCGAAACGGAGTACCTGATTATTGGAGGTTGCTACGGTAATGCTAAAAATGCCGAAAATTATGTGAACAGTCTTCGCGAACAGGGCTATGATCGGGCATTCGTTAATAAGCGCGGCAGCTATTGGGATGCCGTCTTTGGCCGTTATGCCACGATGAGTGCGGCAAAGGAGGCGTTGTCGGCCATACACGCCAACACCGATGACAAGGCATGGATTTTAACTTTGAAACAAGGACACTGATTATGTCGAAGAAAAACAAACTGCAACGTTTTGCCGAAAACAAGACTTTTGACAACCTGTTCGAGTATTCTTACGATCGCATCATGTCGGAAGGCTTTCCGCTGAAAGGTAAGTGGGGAAGCGATTTCTTTCATAATGACAATCCCATAGTGCTCGAATTGGGTTGCGGTAAAGGTGAATACACCGTCGGACTGGCACGGGCGCATTCCGACATTAATTATATTGGCGTTGATATTAAAGGCGCACGTATATGGCGTGGACTGAAACAATCCAATGAAGAACAGCTTTCCAATGTGGCGTTTGTACGTGCCCGAATCGACCAGATTGAGCACTTTTTCGGACCCGGTGAGGTGTCGGAGATTTGGGTGACTTTTCCCGATCCGCATCCCGGCGAAGGCGTGCGCAATGCGCGTCACAGGCTGACCTCGCCTGAGTTCTTGCAGCGCTACCGCAAAATCGTGAAGCCCGACGGCATCCTTAATCTGAAAACCGACAGCCCCATCATGTATGATTTCACGTTGCATGAAGTGGTTGAAAAGGAAGGGCTTGAGTTGTTGTATGCCTCCAACGACCTTTACGGCAATGATGATGCGTTAGAGGTGAAGTCCATTCGCACTTTCTATGAACAGATGTGGCTCGACCAAGGGTTGACAATCAAATTTATACGATTTAAGATTAATCCTTGATTCGGCAAGGCGTGACCCGGGCCGAAAAATTGAAATGAAACATTGACCAAAAATAATATTGACATGATTACAGACGACAGACAACTTTACATTGCACATAGCGACAATGGCCCAATTTGTTTACCGGGCAAGATGGCGAATCGTCACGGTTTGATTGCGGGAGCCACGGGAACGGGAAAGACCGTGACCTTGCAAGTGCTGGCCGAAACCTTCAGCCAAGCGGGCGTTCCTTGTTTTATGGCCGATATGAAAGGCGATCTTTCAGGCATCAGCCAAGCCGGTAAGATGAATGGCTTTATCGAAAAGCGTTGCTCTGAATTCGGTATTGAAAATCTGCAGTTCCAAGGCAACCCTACACGTTTCTTCGATGTGTTTGGCGAACAAGGGCATCTTTTGCGTGCCACCATCTCCAACATGGGACCGCAGTTGCTATCGCGGTTGCTGGGGTTGAACGAAACCCAGAACGGAGTGCTCAATATCGTGTTTAAGATCGCTGACGACAAAGGCTTGCTCCTGATAGATTTGAAAGACTTGAGGCTCATGCTCGACTATGTCGCGAAAAACGCCAAGGAGTTTACAACAAGCTATGGTAACATCACCTCGCAAAGTGTCGGTGCCATACAGCGTTCGCTGCTGGCTTTGGAAAGTGAAGGTGCCGATAAGTTTTTCGGAGAACCTGCTTTCAACGTGTTTGATTTTATCCAGACCGAAGTCGGGCGGGGCGTGATGAATGTGCTGGCTGCCGATAAGCTGATGATGAACCCTAAGCTGTATTCTACTTTCTTGCTTTGGCTGTTGAGCGACTTGTATGCGCAACTTCCCGAGGTGGGCGACATGGAGCTGCCTAAACTTATCTTCTTCTTTGACGAAGCCCACATGCTGTTCAAAGATACGTCGAAGGCCTTGGTCGAAAAAATAGAGCAAGTGGTGCGTTTGGTGCGTTCGAAGGGGGTAGGTGTTTATTTTATCACACAGTGCCCTGACGATATTCCGGAAAGTGTTCTTGCACAGCTCGGTAACCGTGTGCAACATGCTTTGCGTGCTTTCACCCCCAAAGACCAAAAGAAGGTTAAGGCGGCTGCCGATACCTTCCGGACAAACCCGAACTTCAATACCGAGCAAGTGCTCCTTGAACTTGGAACGGGAGAGGCTTTAGTGTCGTTCCTCGATGCCAAGGGCGCTCCTTCTGTGGTGGAACGTGCCAAGATACTCTTTCCTCTGAGCCAAATAGGTCCCATCACCGATGAACAACGCGAACAGTTGATCCGTAGCTCGCGCATCTTTGGCATTTATGACCGTAGTTTCGACCGTGAAAGCGCTTATGAAGTATTGGTGAAGCAGCAACAGCAGGAACAAAGGCAGGAAGAAGAACAAAAGGCTTTGGAAGAAAGACGCAAGGCGGAGGAAAAGGCGTGGAAAGAAATGGAAAAGTCAAGAAAAGAATCAAGCCGTAAGACCAGCAGAGGTAAATCTATCCTGGAACGTGCATTAGGCTCTGCGGCTTCTTCGATTGGGCGGCAAATCGGAAATAAGATTCTTCGTTCCATTTTGGGAACTAAGCTATAAGAAAGAATAGTAATACGCTGTTTTATAAATGTTTATCATTAAAAGACGTTGTCGGATTAATCATCGGCAACGTTTTTTAATAGGGGTACGAAGTTGAAGTCGCCGAAAGATTCGCGTTTCAGTTTGCCGTCAGCCTGCACCGTGATTCGCATCATTTTCTGACCGTTGCCATCATCATCATTCAAGGGAATGACCATGATGCCGCCAACATTCATTTGCTCGATAAGGTGTCGGGGAATGACAGGTGCTGCGGCGGTAATGATGACACGGTCGAAAGGCTTATATGTGGGCAGCCCCTCGTAACCGTCACCCAAAAAAGATTTCACCCTGACATAAGGAAGGTGCTCCAGCATCGCTTTGGTCTTGAAATACAGATTGCGTTGCCGTTCTATGGTGAACACTCTGGCTCCCATGGCGGCCAGTACACAAGCCTGATAACCGGAGCCGGTTCCGATTTCGAGGACTTTCATGCCGCTTTCCACTTTCAGGAGTTCGGTTTGAAAGGCGACAGTAAAGGGCTGGGAGATGGTCTGACCCGATCCGATTGGGAAAGCCTTGTCCTGGTAGGCCAACTCAACAAACGATGAGTCGAGGAAGACGTGACGCGGCACCTCGCCGATGGCTCCGAGGACATTCTCATCGGTGATGCCCTTAGTGCGCAGTAACTCAACAAGTTGTTTGCGGAGACCTTTGTGTCTGTAGTTGTCTTCGAAATTGCCGTTCATCTTTGCCGTTTTGCGCAGCGAAAATACGGAAAAATGCGGTTGACAAAGCCCTGCCGACAAAATAATTGTGAGGGATTGAAGGTCATGGCGGTATGGAAAGCGGTGTTGTTTTTCGAGGCGAAAAAACCGCTTTCGATGAGGCGTTCACGGAGCTTTACATTGGAAAAATCATTACCTTTGCCGAAATTTTTACACGATGTTGAAAATTGGCGTTTTGGGCGCAGGGCATCTCGGGAAGATTCATCTCAAATGTATCCGGCAGATAGGGAGTTATGAGCTGGTAGGCTTTTTTGATTCCGATGAACTTACAGCGAAGTCGGTGGAGGAGGAGTTTCATGTCAAAGCCTATGATTCTATCGATGAGTTGGTGGATGCGGTCGATGTGGTTGATATTGTCACCCCGACCGTGCAGCATTTCAATTGTGCGGCCACTGCCTTGGGAAAGCGCAAGCATGTGTTTATAGAAAAGCCAATTGTCGCCACTCCCGACGAAGCAAGTGCCTTGGTGAGGCTTGCTGACGAAGCGGGTGTAAAGGTGCAGGTGGGGCATGTGGAACGTTTTAATCCGGCATTCATTGCTGCTGAACCTCACATCATGTCGCCGCTTTTCATCGAGGCGCATCGCCTTGCCTTGTTCAATATGCGCGGCCTTGACGTGCCTGTCGTACTGGATCTTATGGTGCACGACCTCGATATACTGCTTGCCGTCGTCAAATCGCCGGTGGCGCACGTCAGTGCCAGCGGCGTGTCTATTGTCAGTCCCACTCCGGATATCGCCAATGCGCGTATCGAGTTTGAGAACGGCACGGTGGCCAATCTTACCGCCAGCCGCATTTCCATGAAAAACATGCGCAAGACACGTATCTTTCAGCGCGACGCCTACATCACGGTTGACTTTTTGGACAAGGTGACAGAAATCGTTCGTATCCACGACCAAGTGGATGCAAACAATCCGTTTGCCCTGACATTGGATTTGGGGCATGGAAAAGAGCGACAGATCACGATCGACAAGCCGGAAATCGGAGAACTGAATGCCATTCAAACCGAACTGGAGAGCTTCGGCGACGCCATCATACGCAACAGTACGCCAGCCGTGACTATTGACGATGGTGTCCAGGTGTTGCGTTTGGCCTATCGGATACTTGATTCGGTGGAGGCTTCTTCAAGAAGAATCAAGGGCTGCTGATAATTAAAATGATGATAATCAGTGCTTATAGTTTTTTGAATAATATATTTTATGCTTTATTTGCTTACTGAATAGAAATCTTACATCATTATTCAAAATAAACAAGGTAACGTGCAATATTGCTGGTAGGATTTCGTTCAAACAATACAATGAATCGTTCATGAAAATAAACTTTACTTTTTTTGCGACCTGCATGGCGTTTCTGCTGTTGTCGTTTGCTTCGTGTAACAAGTTTGAGGGCGAACAAAAGGTGCCTTCTTATGTCCGTATCGATACCATAGGTTTGAAGTCGGATCCTAATGTTTTTGGTGTTAATACGCATAATATCACCGATGTGTGGGTTTATGTGGATGACAAGACCATCGGCACTTTTGAACTTCCCGCCATGTTTCCAGTGTTAGTGAACGGCAAGCATAAACTATCGATTTACGGCGGCATCAAGTTGAACGGCATTTCCGATTCGAGAATACCTTATCCTTTTTTCAAACCTTTGATCATTGAGGATTTTGGGTTTTATCCCGACAGCGTGGTTTCCATGTCGGTTCCCCAATTGGAGTATTATGATCTCAACACCACCACCCATGTGGCGTGGATCGAAGACTTTGAAGCGGCATCCGTTACTTTGGAGCCAGGGGCTTTTAACGATTCCACGGTGTTGTTGGAACGTGTTTCAGGAGTGGAGGCCTTGCAGGGAGAACACTCCTATTATTCTGGAAGAATCGAGCTGCCTGCCGATATTTCGAAGAGGTTCTTTTTTCAGTCTTATGAGTCGTTCAAGGACTTGCCTACAAATGGGGCCGCCTGCATGTTGGAACTTGATTTCAATATTAATGATACTGTGATTGTGGGTGTTATGAGCTACAAGCACCATAAAGCCACTATGCATGATTTGGTGAAGTTGGTACCGACCGATTCCGATCACAACACATCCAGTAAATGGAAGAAGATCTATGTGAATATCGGTCCAATCGTGATTGACAATAAGGATGCTGATGAATTCAAGATTTACATTCAACCTGGGGAACGTAACCCGATAATAGGCAAGTATTATTTCGACAACTTTAAACTCCTTTACAGAGAGAGATGAAAAAGAAACGCTTGGCATTCGTATATATCCTGCTTGACTGGATTGCATCCGTCTTGGCTTGGGCCTTGTTTTATTTTTTCAGAAAGTCCAACGAGTATCCCTATCTTCCGTTTGGCGAAACGCTTGTTGATGCGACCAATGATTTGAATTTTTGGTTGGGATTGATAGGTATTCCCATCGGTTGGATTATCCTTCATAGTATCACAGGAGCCTATCAGAAAGTGTATTTTAAGTCGCGTCTCAAGGAGTTTGAACAGACATTTTTTATCACGCTGCTCGGGGTTACCATCTTGTTCTTTGTGGCCATCCTCGATGACAAGATTGTTACCTATAAATCATATTACCAGTCTTTTTTGGTGCTTTTCAGTTTGCAGTTCGGCTTAACCTACATTACGAGATTAGTGGTGACTTCCATCATGATTAGCCGTATTCGTGCCAAACGCATTGGTTACAACACGTTGATTGTCGGCAGTAACGGCAAAGCGACCGGTATTTATAACGAGATTGAAAACCAAGTGAAGCCATCGGGACAAAAATTCGTTGGTTTTGTAAATGTATATGACAAAAAAGAATACAAGTTGGCGGAATATCTGCCGCATCTGGGTACCTATCACGATATCGAACGTGTTGTCAAGGAGTACGATGTGGAAGAGATCATTATTGCCATTGAGCGCACCGAGACCGAGTCGATGGACGTAATCCTTTCTGTCATCGACAACACGAATGCGGTTGTCAAGATTACCCCCGATATGCAAGACTTGGTGTTTGGCAGCATCCGGCAGTCGGCCATTTGGAACGCGCCGTTGGTACAAGTTACGCCCGATCTCATGCCTATCTGGCAACGGGTCACCAAGCGTTTGTGCGATATTGTGCTATCGGTGTTTGCTTTGATCGTGCTGTCTCCGGTATTCTTGGTGTGCGCCATCATTGTGAAAACCACTTCGAAAGGCCCTGTATTCTACAAGCAGGAACGTATCGGAAAAGGCGGGAAGCCTTTCAAAATGGCCAAGTTCCGCAGTATGTACATTGATGCCGAATCAAGTGGCACGCCGCAGCTTTCAAGTGACGAAGACCCGCGCATTACTAAGTTCGGACGTTTTATGCGCAAGGTGCGCCTTGATGAGATACCACAGTTTTACACAGTGCTCACCGGGAAAATGTCTCTCGTTGGCTATAGGCCCGAACGGCAGTATTTCATCGAGAAAATCATGGAAAAAGCCCCTTATTACAGGCTGCTCCTAAAAGTAAAGCCGGGTATTACAAGTTGGGGGGAAGTGAAATACGGCTATGCCGAAAACGTTGATGAAATGATTGAACGTTTGAAATACGACATACTGTATATCGAAAACGTCAGTCTTGGACTCGATCTTAAGATATTGATTTACACGGTTCTAATCGTTATTCAAGGTCGGGGAAAATAGGCAGTTATATGCATCCTTTTTCCATCAACGTGATGATGGTTTCAATCTTGTCGTCCTCATCATTGGTCTTCGGATCGTATTCCGTTTTCAGATTATAGCCCCACAGCCGGGCAAATCCCTGGTAGAAAAAAGCCCTGAATTTGCCGCGTAGCTCCTGGA
Source organism: Bacteroidales bacterium (assembly GCA_029983675.1). GTDB lineage: Bacteria > Bacteroidota > Bacteroidia > Bacteroidales > F082 > Limimorpha. Next base: position 15,870 of record JASBYY010000037.1, read on the forward strand.
CGAGTTTGTACGACGTGTTTCCCGTTTCGCGGTCGATCAGGCGGATGAGGATGGCGCCTTGTGTGAAAGTGAGCTTTTTGAGATCCTCAGAATACTGTGCTGTAATCTCTTCTTCAGCTTTTTTCATCAGTTTCCTGCGCTCTTGTTTGTTATGGGTTTGTATCAACAGACTGTCGTATTGCTGCAACTTTTCACCCGCCAGCTTGGCAAATGGATATACTTTCTTTACGTTGCGCACCAAGCGGCGGCCTTGACGCGTGTCGGCGAAGTCGTAAAAATGCTGTAACATGCGGATGTCCACTTCGGGCAGCTGAACGATGAGCAGGGTGTCATCGTTCTCAATTCTGCTGTAAACGACATTCTGCTTGTTTTGTGTCAGTTCAGGCGTGGTGGGCGGGGCAGACACGCGATGTGCCTGTATTTTGAATACTTTCTGGCTGTATCCGGCAACGGTGGACAGGGCGATCAATATGGTGATGATACATTTTTTCATGGTCATGGTTATGTGTTTTTTCCATTATGATTTACAATTTTTGTGCCAAACCTAAAGTGTAGGATCACTCTTGTTGATAAGACCGTTGCAGCGTAAAATAAAAGAACCGACAGAAACACTGCTGGTCCTATGATTTGAAAAACATGTTCTCGGATCATTCGCCGATGCTCGATTTTGCCAGTCCCGACTTGTTGAGCTTCTGCTCGGCATAGTTGCGGTCGATAGTGAACTTCTTGATTTTATTATCAGAAGGGAGTTCGAACATGGCATCGTTCAGAATGGCCTCCATGATGGAGCGCAGTCCACGTGCACCGAGTTTAAACTCGATGGCTTTTTCCACAACGAAATCAAGCACCTCATCCTTGATGTCGAGTTGGATGTTGTCCATGGCAAATAGTTTGGAGAACTGTTTCACGATGGCGTTCTTGGGTTCGGTAAGGATGCGTTTCAGAGCATCTTTATCGAGCGGGTTGAGGTGGGAGAGGATGGGCAATCGTCCTACTATTTCTGGAATCAGACCGAATTTCTTCAAATCGGCGGGGGCGATGTATCTCATCATATTGTCTCTGTCGAGCACTTCTTCGGCATTGCTGCCGTATCCGATGACGTTGGCGCGTTTTCGGGCGGCGATGATGCGGTCGATGCCGTCAAAGGCTCCGCCGGCGATGAAAAGGATGTTCTTCGTGTTCACGGCGATCATCTTTTGTTCGGGATGCTTGCGCCCGCCTTGTGGCGGCACATTGGAGACTGAGCCTTCCAACAGTTTCAACAACGCTTGCTGCACACCTTCGCCCGACACATCGCGTGTGATGCTGGGGTTATCGCTCTTGCGGGCGATCTTGTCGATTTCATCGATAAAGACGATACCGCGTTCAGCGGCAGCGACATCATAGTCGGCAGCTTGCAACAGCCTGACGAGGATATTCTCGACATCTTCGCCAACGTAGCCCGCTTCGGTCAGCACGGTGGCATCGGCGATGGCGAAAGGTACGTTGAGCATTTTGGCGATGGTTTGTGCCAAAAGTGTTTTTCCGGTACCCGTCTCACCAACGAGGATCATGTTCGATTTCTCGATTTCCACGTCATCGTCAGTCACCTCTTGCATGATACGTTTGTAATGGTTGTAAACGGCGACAGCAAGCACGCGCTTGGCTTCGTCCTGCCCAATGACATACTGGTCGAGAAAGGCCTTGATTTCCGCAGGTTTTTTCAAGTCCAGTTTGGGCTTCTTTCTGTTGGAGTCCGCTAAGTTGTCCCTGACAATTTCGTGCGCTTGTTCCACACAGTTATCGCAGATGTTGACGCCAATCCCTTCGATGAGTAGTTTCACATCGGAGGCTTTTCTGCCACAGAAAGAGCAAAATCCGGTTTTCTTCGTCGTCATGGTTACTTTTTAACCAGCACTTCGTCTATCATTCCGTAATCCTTGGCTTCGTTGGCGGTCATCCAGTAGTCGCGATCCGAATCGGCCCACACCTTGTCGTAGGGTTGTCCCGAATGCTGTGCGATGATTTCGTACAGTTCTTTCTTGAGTTTCTGGATCTCACGTGCCGTAATCTCAATTTCGGTGGCTTGACCTTCTACTCCGCCCATAGGCTGGTGGATCATCACTCTGGAATGGGCCAATGCCGTGCGTTTTCCGGCAGCGCCGGCGCAAAGCAACACGGCAGCCATCGACGCCGCCATGCCAGTGCAAATGGTGGCCACGTCGGGCGAGATGTACTGAATGGTGTCGTAGATGCCTAATCCCGCATAAACACTGCCACCAGGCGAGTTCAGGTAAATCTGGATGTCTTTCTTCGGGTCTGCTGACTCTAAGAAAAGCAACTGCGCCTGAATGATGTTGGCCACATAGTCGTCGATGGCAGTGCCAAGAAAGATGATGCGGTCCATCATCAGACGTGAAAACACGTCCATCTGAGCAACGTTAAGCTGGCGCTCCTCGATGATAGTGGGGGAGATGTAGCCGGCGTTGTTGATTTGCGAGATGTACTTTTCCACCCCTAAGGTGTTAATGCCGAGATGTCTCGTAGCATATTTCTTGAACTCGTTCATGGTCACAAAGTGTATTAGGGTTATTTTTCTGCGTTATCTTCCGTTTCCTTGGCTTTGGCAGCCTTTGTCTCTTTGGCTTTAGCCTCTTTTTTGTCGGCTTTCTCAAGTTCTTTTTCAAAGTCCTTAAAGGCGACATCCTTATAAGAGACTTTCATGTTTTCTTTCAAGAAAGCGGTCATCTTCAGGTCGGCAAGTTGTCCCTTGACACTTTCGATCTGCTTGTCGTTCTTCAGGTAGCCTTCGGCGATTTTGTCGAGGCGGTCTTTCATGTCCTCTTCAAGAGTGCTGTAGTCGATTCCAGGGAAAATTTGCTTCTTGATGAAGTCCTTCACTTCTTCATCGGTGATGATAAGCTTGGTGTTTTCCTTTACGATGCTGTCTTCGATAAGCTGCCAGCGGATGCCTTTGCTGTAGTTGGCATCGTAGTCTTTTTCAACGTCTTCGGCCTTGACATTGCCTTGTCCGTTTTCAACGATCCAGCGTTTCAGGAAATTATCGGGCAGGTCGAACTTAACGGTATCTACAAGTTTGTCGATCATTTTCGATAAGAGAATGCGGTCGCTTTCGACTGTGTATTGCTTCTCCATCTCTTCTTTGACGGCGGCTTTGAAAGCATCCATGTCCTTGATGTCCTTGCCGGGGAAAATGCGGTTGAAGAAGGCCTCGTTGTATTCGGGCTTGACTTCACGGGTAATGTCGTCAATGATGATGTTGAAATCGCTCTCAATCGGAGCATCTTCGCCCAGCAGTTTGGCGGCAGCGTCTTCGCCCATGGCCTTGGTGAAGTTGAAGATGAACTCGGCACCTGTCTCCTTGCCGGTTAGCGTTGCCTTCGACTCCTTATCGGTAACCTGATTCATGCGCAGGTAAAGGCCTTTCTTGAAGCCGTTCTCCACTTCCTTTCCGTTTTCGGCTTCGCAAACTTTCAGTTCAAGACGGTCGTCGTCGCCAACGGTTTCGGGATGGGTGATATCGGGGTTATGCTCGATAATATTGTCGATGGTCTTTTGCACTTCTTCGTCATCGGCGATGATATGGAAGAAATCGACTTTGGTCTTGGCAAGATCAACCTTGATTTCGGGACGCAGTGCTGCCTCAAAGCTGAATTCGAGGGTTTCGTCTTTCTCGAAATCGATGGGCTTCTGGTCGGGATCATTAAGCGGATATCCGAAGAGATCGAGTTTGTTGTCAAGGATGTGCTTGTTGAGCTGCTCAGAGACGATATTGTTCAGTTGTTCCAATTTGATGCTGTTTCCGTACATCTTTTTCATCAGGCTCATCGGTGCTTTTCCAGGACGGAAACCCGGTATGTTGGCGTTGTGTTGCGCCTTTTTCAGGGCTTCATTTACTTTCGGCTCGTAGTCTTCTTTCGTAATGCTGATTGAAATGGAGATCAGATGCTCTCCCTTTGAGGTTTGCGTTGTGTTCATCTTTAATATTTGATTCTCTAGTAATTTTCGTGCGGATGAAGGGACTCGAACCCTTACTTCTCTCGAAACCAGATCCTAAGTCTGGCGCGTCTACCAATTCCGCCACACCCGCAAAGTGCGTTTTTGAGGGCGCAAAGATACGGATTATTTATTTATTTACAGATGCTTTTGTTGCTAATGTGCGAAAAAATGGGTCTTTGATAAGTTCTATTTCGGTTCTTGAACAGCTATTTGAACCCAATTCGGTCATTAGGGTTCGTAATGATTTTTGATGGATTTTCGATTAGATTTCGTTTTTCTTTTCGTGAAGCATAGCGGGCTATGGAAACGAGAAGAAGGACGAAAGATGCCGAAAAGACGCAAAAACCATCGAACAGCAATGAAAAACCACATTCAAGCGTTCTAATGACTGATTTGGGTTGAATGCGCTTGTTGTTTTTTTTATTATCGATAAAATTATAACGATATTTTTCCATACATTTGCCGCCTTGTTGCGCTGTGTGATAAAAAATCAGCAGTTCATCATCAACCACCGAGTTAAACGGATTAAACCTCTTTGAAGATGAAACGAATCTATGGGGCTGAACAGCCCTTTACGCCTTTGGGTCCTTTCAAATTGCGCATCCCGTTTGTCCATTACAAGTTCGAATGGGCTGATTATGTGCAAGGCCTGTTGGTTTGCGCCGTGTGTCTGAGCGCTGTGCCTATGCTGCAGGAGTATCTGGGAATGCCTTTCGACATTGCCATCACCATTGTCATCCTCAACGGCATTCTTTACTGCACCCACGTTTTGCTGGGCGACCCTGTTGTGCCGGGCTGGGTGACACCGGCCATTCCCATCCTAATTCTATATGTGAATCAGTTTGACCCGGGTCCCGACAGGATGCATGCGTTGATTGCGTTTGAGTTTTTGTTGGGTCTGCTTGCGTTTGTGCTTGGGATTAGCGGGCTTGGGAAAAAAATGATCAAAATCGTACCGGCGGCAATGCAGTCCGGGATCATCGTCGGAGCAGGTATTGCTGCTGTCATCGTGGTGTTCAAGACGGGCAGTCATTTCGACAAAACGCCGCTGACCATTGCCATTTGCATGGGAATTGGCTTTTTCCTGCTTTTTTCCAATACTTTCAGGGTGATGGCCGAACGCAACAAAATAGCCAAGTTCATTGCCAACATGGGCATCTTGCCCATCATGGTGCTGGCCGTAATACTGGGGCCTTTGGTGCTGGAGACCCCATGGCCTACCATGGAGTGGGGGTTGGTGAAACCGAATTTCAGAGGTGTGTGGAACGATTGGACCGTTTTCGGACTGGGTTTGCCGCCTGCCCGAATGTTTCTTTCGGCTATTCCTGTGGTGGCTTCCACCTATATAGTTTTGTTTGGCGATATGATTCAGGCGCAGGCTTTGATAGAAGATTGTGCTGACAAACGGCCCGATGAGAAGGTGGACTATAACCCGAACCGCTCGCACATCATCTTTGGTATGCGCAATATGACCATGTCCATCATTGGTCCCGACCTCACCATGTGCGGCCCGCTTTGGGCTGCCATGCAGGTGGTCATCTGCGACCGCTATAAGAAAGGTCCCAAGGCAATGGAATCCATACACTCTGGTGCCGGTTCGTTCCGTTTCGGTACGCTCACGGGATATTTTTTGCTTCCTATTGTCACACTTGTGAAGCCCATCTTGGGAGTGGCGCTCGCATCAACCTTGCTCATACAGGGTTTTGTCTCGTTCCGTGTGGGTATCACCAAGGCGCGAACGTCCATCGATCTCGGTATTGCCGGTGTCATGGCGGCTATACTCGCTTCTCGTGGTGCGGCATGGGGATTGGGAGGCGGCATCATTATGAGTTTGTTGCTGCTGATGCCCATGCGTAAGCATAAGGATGAAGAGGAAAAGAAACTATCTGAATCTGAACATGGTTTGGAGCGTGAAGGCAGTGTTTTAGCAGAAAGCAAGACCGGTGTAGAACGACAACCCGAATGTCAAATGGTGCACGAAACAGTGGAAATGGAGAAATAAACCCTCACTGTTTCACATCCAAGGCTTCCCTTAATGCGTTTCCTACCAGCATGAAAGCAAGTACAAGCAGCATGATGGCGATGCCGGGCAGTATGGCCAGATAGGTAGCATCGAGGATGATGAAAGCGTAGTTTTCCTTGATCATGCTGCCCCATGACGGCATGGGAGGCTGTACGCCGATGCCGAGAAAGCTAAGCCCTGCCTCCAATAGAATGGCAGAGGCAAAGTTGGCTGCCGATACCACGATGATGGGGTTGATGATATTGGGCAGGATGTGGCGGAAGATGATGCGCGTATTCCTGAAGCCTAAGGCGCGTCCTGCCTCGACAAAGGTCGTTTCGCGAATCGAGAGAATTTGTCCGCGCACGATGCGTGCCACCTCCACCCACATGGTCAATCCTACCGCGATGAAAACCTGCGCGATACCTTTCCCCAAGGCGAAAGTGATGGCAATGACCAGCAGCAGGGTGGGGATGGACCAAACCACGTTGATGAACCACACTACGGCATCATCGACACGTCCCCTGAAAAAACCGCCTACGCTACCGATGCTAATCCCTATGATAAGGCTGAGAAACACAGCGATGAATCCTACCGTCAGGCTGATGCGGCAACCCAGTACCAAGCGGCTGAAAAAATCGCGCCCAAACTGGTCCGTGCCTAATAAAAACTTTTGATGTTTGATGCAATGTTGCCTGATATAGGTGTTGGCGGCTTCGGCGTTGTCAAAAACCATATAGGTAAGGTCAGTATTGGCGAAGACACGTGTTTCGGAGCGGCTGTCTTTTTCAGGATTGAACAGAAAGACGGTGGTGTGCCTTTTCTCGATTTGCAGGCTGTCGAACGGCAGAAAGGTATGGCGGTCGGGTTTCCCGCTGACCAAGGTTTTCAGCCATCCTTGTTTGGGGACGGGATTCTCATTGGGAAGCATCAGCATGTCAACCTCGAACCCTGGTTTTTGCGTGCTAAGTTCCAATAGTTGTCGGTTGGCGTGGGGCGTGGTGTCGGGGATGATGAAATAGGCGAAGATGGCTAGCAAAGCAATGCCGATGATGAAAGCCGACGCTGTCATTCCCGGAAAGCTTTTCCTGAAACGTAGTCTTGCCGCTCTTGCTGGCGATGTCGCTTTGTCGTTTTTCTTTGCCATGAGGCAACAAAAGTAGGGATTTCGCCCGAAATGAAGGCGATATTTTTGTGGGAAGAAAATTTTTTCGTCCAAATGCTGTGGGTTGAATAAAAAGTTGTATTTTTGCAGTCGCAAATCAGATGGTGGATGTAGCTCAGCTGGTTAGAGTACCGGATTGTGGTTCCGAGGGTCGTGGGTTCGAATCCCATCTTCCACCCATTAAAAAAAGAGGCTTCAAGCCTCTTTTTTTGTTTTTATCGATCTTCATCAAATGGGAACGCTGAAATCGCGCAAGGCATCGTTAAGAGAAGTCTTTAGGTCGGTTGATGCTTTTCGTTTTCCGATGATGAGTGCGCAAGGCACCTGAAAGTCACCGGCAGGGAAGTGCTTGGTATAGCTTCCCGGAATCACCACGGAACGCGCAGGCACCACGCCTTCGTAGCAAGCGAGTTCCTTTGAGCTGACATCGATGATTTTCGTAGAACCCGTGATAACCGTATTGGCCCCCAAAACAACTTCCTCTTCAAGGTGCACGCCTTCCACCACCACACAGCGCGAACCGATGAAACAATGGTCTTCGATGATAACGGGCTGTGCTTGAACAGGTTCCAATACGCCGCCTATGCCAACGCCGCCGCTGAGGTGCACGTTTTTCCCAATTTGAGCGCATGAACCTACCGTTGCCCAAGTATCGACCATGGTGCCGCTATCGACATAAGCCCCGATGTTCACGTAGGAAGGCATGAGCACGCAGCCTCGGTTGATGAAACTTCCGTAGCGTGCAGTTGCGGGCGGAACCACACGGACACCGGAGTTTTCAAAGCCTTTTTTCAACGGAATCTTATCGTAATACTCGAAAATGCCGACTTCCTGCGGTTGCATCTGGCTGATTTGGAAATAAAGCAACACGGCCTCCTTGATCCAATCGTTCACCACCCAGTTGTTGCTTGTCGTGTCTTTTTCGGCAACCCGAATGTGACCCGAATCCAAGAGAGAAATGGCTTCACAGATGGCATCCTTTGTTTTGGCTTCCGTCAACAGGTTGCGGTCTTCCCAAGCGGCTTTTATGGTGTTTTTCAATGTGTCCATAGCGAAAAATTTCAGCAAAGATAGTGCTTTTTAGAAGGTGATACGAATAGAGGCGGCATTATTATTTTCATCGAAGTCGTAAAACGGCTCTTCATTCTTTCACTTTACATGGAGATGTTTTCTGCCCAAATAGCCAAGCTGTCGGTATGTCGTGAATTATTGCTATTTTTGCACATCGAAATCATGCTGATATGGCGAGGATTATGGCTTTGGACTTAGGCAGAAAACGATGTGGCGTGGCGGTTACCGATCCGCTGCAAATCATCGCTACGGGACTGGCAACGGTTGAGTCGGCCAAACTGCCTGATTTTGTAGTGGATTACATTGCAAAAGAGGAAGTGGAACTGATTGTCATCGGCGAACCGAAAGACATGCGCAACAATCCGTCCGACTGCTCGAAATACATCGAACCGATTGTCAACCGGTTGCGCAAACTGCTGCCGCAGATGAAAATGGTGCGTTTCGACGAACGTTTTACCTCGGCCATTGCACACCAAGCCATGATTGACTCCGGACTGAAGAAGAAGCAACGCCAAGACAAGGCCTTGGTGGATACCATAGCCGCGACCATCATTTTACAGTCGTATATGGGGTACAAGGAGCGGATGGTTTGAAGCCTCAGAGATTTACGGATTGGCGGACAAAAAACAACTAACAACTGAATAACAGACAACTAATATGATATTACCTATTGTAGCATACGGTCATCCGGTTTTGAAAGCCGTCGCGAGCAACATCACTCCCGACTATCCCGATTTGGAAACGCTTATCGCAGACATGTACGAAACCATGGCCCATTCTTCGGGAGTCGGACTTGCAGCCCCGCAAATCAACAAGTCGATACGACTGTTTGTCATCGACACCAACCCGTTTTATCCCGATTATCCCGATGGCAAGGGCTTCACGCAAACCTTTATCAATGCGCAGATCTTAGAGACTTTTGGCGATGATGTTCCGTTTACAGAAGGTTGTCTGAGTTTGCCTCATATTTATGAAGAAGTGGTTCGTAAAGATAAGATACGCATCCGTTTCCTTGACGAGCATTTTGTAGAGCACGAAGAAGTGTTCGAAGGCATACGTTCCAGAGTCATTCAACATGAATACGACCATTTGGAGGGCCATGTCCATGTCGATCGCATCGCACCGGTACGCAAATTGTTGTTGGCGGGTAAGTTGCGCGATATTTCCGAAGGCAAATGCGATGTGGATTACAAGATGATTTTTCCGAAGAAAAAACGCAGATGAATCATGCTGTAAATAGTTGAAAATTATCACATAAACGTTTAAAGATGAATAAATTATTGAATCTTTTGCTTGGAGTTGCCGTTGTGCTGTCCGTTGCAGCCTGCGGCCCTAAAAAGGTGAGCGAAGCCGACTTGAAAAAGGCGGAAGCCTCGTTGTTTAATGCAGATGCCACTGTCAATCAGGAGTCTGTTCCCGGCATGATTGAAACGTACTGCCGTTTTGCCGATGAGAATCCCGGCAACGCATTGGCGCCACAATACCTTTTCAAGGCCTTCGAGGTGGCCGTCAACTTCGGGGAACCGGAAGATGCGCTTGAAACGGGCAACAAATTGGCTGCAAGTTACCCCGAGTACGAAAAAACGTCCGTCGCTCTGTTCATGATGGGGTCGCTGGTTTACGAAGACAAGCTGCACGATTTGGACAAGGCGCGTGCCATGTACGATAAAATCCTCAGCGATTATCCGGATAGCGATTTCGCACCTTCGGCGGAGCAGGCCATTAAGAATTTGGGAAAGACACCGGAGGAACTGATTCGGGAGTTCGAGCTGATGAATGCCGATACCACTGTGATCCAATAAGAATTTGAAAAGACAAACTTTGAAAAACGCCCTTTGTGGCGTTTTTTTTGTGCTGCATAGTGAGGATTTTTGGCACGCATGGTGTTGTTTCTTAGTAAGGCTGTCTCAAGACAAATATGTTATTAAGCAATAGCACGGCGTTTCTGCGGGTGTCCAAATGCAAGACGCTGATATTGAGATGAAACGAACGTACTTGAAGGACGTGATAAAGCGCAAATGCCGAAGGTAACGCAGCGGCTGGGCATTGATGAGACACAGCCTCGCAATTTTTTCCGCAAAAGACTTGCAATCTTGAAAAAAATGTCGTAATATTGCAATGTTATTAACGCCAAGTCGATGAAAGACATTGTTTTGCATATCGAACCGTTGGGACACCTTGTGCGGAAAGCACAGACTTTTCCCTATTGCCGTTTTGGCTTCAAGGTTTGGGACATCCGATGGCTCTGCTTTGACAAGAGACCGTGTCGCTTGTCCTTCCGCTTGGGCTGAATTTCCGCCGGAAGGATGACAGACGCAGTGTGAAGCCACCAAGCGTGCAGCAAGGCGAAAAAGGCTTCATGCAAGGAAAAAAAAGCCGACAAACAATTCAACAATCAACAATTCAACAATCATGAACAAATTATACAAAAAGGTCCTTTTCGCTCTGCTGATAGCGGCGGCAGGCGCGACGAAGGCACAAATCCACGAATTCGCTCCAATTGGGGCAGAGTGGCATTACGACTACTCCGAGATCATGGTTCAAGGTTTTGTCAAAATATGTGCTGTGAAAGATACCGTAATCGGTGATTTGCACTGCACAAAACTCCAAAAGGAGAGGCATGGTTACGGATACTCTTCTGGACCGTTCCATTCCATTTTCGGGTACGAGTATGTGACACAAATTGGTGACTCCGTCATGATATATCGTAACGGAAATTTCCACAAACTTTTCGATTTCAGTAGCTCTATCGGCGATACATGGGCGGTTGTCGGAGAAGAAGACGTATGCGAAGAGAGTTTTGGTACAGTGCATGTCGTAGGCAAAGGCACGGAAACAATTAATGGAATTGACCTGAGATATATATTGGTGGTCGATGACGTTCACTCTTATTGGGGGTATGGACACACCATGTATGACTCGCCACCGGTGTCTCCAAATGATACGGTTAAAATTATCGAGCATATTGGTCCGATTGGAAGTTACTTGTTGCCTCGTCAAAGATGCTTGTTAGACAATATGGAAGGTGGTGATTTACGCTGCTATTCGGATGATAACTTGGGCTATCTTAACTATAATCCCGAAAGATTCTGCGATTATATCAATGAGGAGTATCAAGCGATTGAAGAAATGTCTTTAGGCAATGAGTTGCAAGTGTTCCCTAATCCTTGTAACAATTTCCTAACCGTTGTATTGCCTAAAAAAGATCAGTATGTTGTTGCAATTTATGACAATTTTGGCAAGATCGTGGCACGTCGAAATATACATGAGAATCTAATAGAATTAGGTTTAACGGGATTCAGTCCAGGATTCTATTATCTAACTGCCAATAATGGATTTAGCAATTTTTCTACAATAATCATTAAAAAATAATCACTATGAAAAAAATATTATTCATCGCATTCTTTTCCTTGATCGTTATTATTGGGTATTCTCAATTTAACTATAGTTGTGAAATAGAAGATAATACTGATGCAACTCCAAATATAGAAACAATATTAAAGTACATTCCAGATGAGTTTACTACAATAAAATATGTGAAGGCGAACTTCCATTTTATGATGAAATCTGACTCTACTTTAAATTTCCGACCTTTTGATGATGGTCTTGGTAATTGTTCTTTTACTGCATACGATTATTCAAACCAAATAGTTAGTTATGTAAATCAACGTTTGTCTGGTAATGAACAGATGCATTTACCTCCAGGAAATGCGACACAGGTGTTGGAAAGAAAATATCGAATAATACTAAAGGACGTTTATTTCCATTATGACGATGATGCATATACTTACAACAGTTCTTCTTCAGGCCATCTATCTTGTAGTGAAATTAATTATTATAGTGCTTATCCTGAAAGTGAGATTAACGTTTTTTTTGTTTACGATGATAACATCAATGGTTACCAAGGAGGAGGAAATGCTAATATGTCTGGCAACAGGTATGTTCGAATAAAAGCTTCGTGGCAAAAATACAGAGATGGAGGTGGATGTGATGGCTTTTGGGGGGATTCTTGGACATTAATCCATGAAATAGGCCACAATCTCGGTTTGAATCATACAATGCATTATTCATCTGGTGGGTGTTGTGACTATTGCGATGATGGTTGTTCAGATACGCCGACACGGCATGAGATAATAGAAATGGGAGAACCTGATCCATGTCCACATTGGGGAAACGAAGGTTCTAACTATTCAAATAATGCGATGGATTACTCCGGACTTGTTGCCATTACACCTCAGCAATTAGGGATCGTTCATCATACACTGACACATGACATGTTGCTCTATCTTGAGGATAATTATTGTTCCATTAATAGCAGTGTACCTGAACATCGAATTGCGAACCAACAGAGTTTAACATGGCAGAATAATCGAATCATGATGAACAATCTAATAATTGAAGGGGGCTGCTCGCTTACAATTAAAGATTGTTGGATTCATATTCCAAGTAATGCTTGTATCATTGTCGAGCCTGATGGAGAACTTATTATTGACAATGCAATTATTACCAATAAATGTGGCGTGATGTGGCAAGGCATTCAAGTGTGGGGCGACAAGGACAAGCACCAGTTCATGGAAAACAATCATTACTGGCAGGGTGTCATCGAGTTGAAAAACAATGCCGTGATTGAGAATGCCAAGGTCGCCATCGATCTGTGGAACCCGTCGGCAGCCAGTCCCGAACTCACCACGGGTGGCATCGTCCGCGCTTCAAACTCCAGCTTCATCAACAACGCCCGCGCCGTCCACTTCCATCCCTATGAGAACCGGTTCCAGCATCCACAACATCCCGAACAGACGGTTGTCAGAGACAATGTTTCCTATTTCCACAACTGCACCTTTGCGGTAAACAGCGACTATTCGGGTCCAGACGCCTTTATCTCGCATGTGAATCTTTTCAAAGTGCGTGGTGTCAGGTTCACGGCCTGTGATTTCCGGTTAGAAGACAACCCGTTCAACCACCAATGGCCGATCGGCATCCACGGATATGATGCTGGGTTTATCGTGGATGGCAGTTACAACATGCTTTCCAATGGCACCGTCGGTGTCAATAAGAAATCGACTTTTGACAACTTCTTTAAGGCAGTGGTTTCGACCAATGATGGTTTTGTCGGAGGAAGAACTTTCACCGTGAAGGCTACGAACTTCACTAACAATCAATACGGTGTTTTTGCTCACCTTTCAGGCTACGGGACCGTGTTGAACTCGAACTTTGAGGTGGGTCAACGGAGATACGGGTGTCCTGCCGGTATTTATGCAGAATTGACCCCTCAATTAACCATTGAGCAGGACACTTTCACAATGGCTCAGGTCCATCCGGAAGAGTACTACGGCGTCATCACCAAGGACTCGAAATCTGTCAATCAGGTTTATGGGAATGTGTTCAAAAATCTGTATTGCGGCAATGTTGCAGTGGACGTCAACCATAAACTGCAAGACATAAAATCGGGTCTTATTTACCGCTGCAATGAGAACTACGACAACAAATGTGATTTTTATGTTTCTAGTGAAAATCCAAATCCATTTGGCGATAATGGCATCCAACAAAACCAAGGCATGGTTGGAGAAACGGCAAACAACACATTCAGCCAGTCAAGTCCGGGAAACAATCCGAAACACATCCTTAACTATGGTGACTACGGTATTTATTATTACTATGACGAATCCCAGTACGATGAAACACCTATGTATACGTATAATGTGACAAGAATTGGAACTTCAGACACTGTAGGATGCCCCGTGCATTATGCTTTCAGTGGCATCTCCACCGATACCATGTCTCCGGTTGTTCCGCAGTACAAGAGGCAACAGCTTGAAAATGACTACTACAACGCCTACAGCATCTACAACACCCTCAAGGCGGCCTACGACAGCAAGATCGACGGAGGCAACACACAGGGCACCGTCAGCGACATTGAAAACGCCCAGCCGGACA
>JASBYY010000038.1 GCA_029983675.1 Bacteroidales bacterium
TCTTTCGACTGTAAAATCTATGAAACGGCAATTTTATTATTCTGCGGATTTAAGGTTTCTCACGAAAACAAAAAAAAATGTGGCAAAAGTCATTTTTGGTGCGAAATTTGTTCGATAACCTAATAATACAGCCAACAAAATATTGCACTATGAAATACACGAAAATGTTACCCCTTTTAGCCTTTTGTCTTTTGCTGAGCGCCTGCACCTCCTACGAAAAACTTTACGAAGCAGGATCGTACGACCAGGTAGTTCAGAAATTGTCACCCCGCATCTGTTCTGGTCATATCCGTACCCATCAGGTCAATCTTGTCGCCAAGTCCTTCCACAAAGCCAACCAAGCCGACCACGAGCGCATCATCGCCCTGAAAGAGAGCGGAAAACCGGATGCCTGGCCGGAGATCTACCAACGTTATGTGAGCATGAAAGGACGCAACGATGCGCTTGGGTGTTTTCCGGAGAACATCAAGCAGGGTATCGGCTACACCCCTCTCCATCTGGACGACGAGTTGTCGGCGGCACGCAATAAGGCCGAAAGCTACCTTGTGGCGAAATCGGAACTACTGCTTAACAGCGGCAACAAGAGCGACGCCAAGGAAGCCGACAAACTAATCGGACAACTTTCGCGCACCAACCCGCAAAACAAACACCTGCAAAATCTTAGAATCAAGTCGATGCTGCACCAAGCCGAGCACGCACTGCTGCGGTTTGAAAACCCATACCATATTCCTGTCCCACAGGATTTTGCCGCCACAGTGCTTCAGTTCGATGCCAACGAATTAGAGAAAGCCAACTGCCCCATCGATGTCACCAAGCAACGGAGAACCGACTACGACCTCCTTGTCCGTATCAAGCTGTTAAACAAGAGCTGGACACCCGAACGCCTTGATGCGGTCACTTTTGAAGAAAAGAACAATGGTAAAACCGCAAAAGTCACCGATCAAACGCAAAGCAAGAGCATGACCATCAAAGGGCAAATCGAATACTACGATATTAAAAACGATCATATCCGCATTTTTGTTCCTTTTGAAGTCACTTCGAATTTCAAACATAACTTCGCCACCATCGAGGGTGATCGCGAAGCCTGTTCCGAACAGACCTTACTGCTGTTGAACGAAAAGGAACTTCCCTTCCCGAACGAAAACAGCTTGCTGTTAGACACCGCAAAAGAACTGAACAATATAATGGCCAAAGAGTTAACGCGATAAGCGGCATCGGAGTTTGTGCGACTGTCAAAAACCGCTTGTCCTTCAACCAGGATTTCCCGAGATTGAGTAACTTTGCAACCTTAAATCATTTACTACACATCTATTATTATGAAGAAAGTTTATTTGTTTATGGCTGTCCTTGTTATGACTTTCGGACAGCTACATGCCGGTTCTGTCGATCGGGCTACGGCGAAAAATCTTGCCAAAAACTTTTTGAAAACCACTGTATTAGGATCATCAAAGGCCGATCTTAATCTTAAACTTGTGCACACTTTCGGCTCGACAAGAGGTCAAGACGACCTTTTTGTCTTCAATGTTGAAGGCGGCGGATTCATCGTCATGGCTGCCGACAACCGTGTGAAACCCATTCTGGCCTATTCCTTAAAAGGCGCATTCGATGCCAGCGACATTGCCGATGGTTTCAAGTTGCAAATCGCTGCCTATCAAGAAGAGTTGGAATACATCCGTCGCAACCGTCTCGCTGCCACAGCCGATATTGCCGCTGAATGGAAATCGGTTGGCGAAACAGGGCACATCCTTGCCACACGCAACACCCGCAGCGTGGGTCCGCTGATGGAGACCACCTGGAACCAAAACATCTATTACAACAGCCAATGTCCATACGATACGGCAGGTTCGGGCGACCACGTCTATTCGGGTTGCGTGGCCTGCGCCATGGCTCAGGTGATGCGTTTCTGGAACCATCCTATGCGAGGCACCGGATCGCATTCTTATACACCAAGTGGCTATCCGACCCAAACCGCCAACTTCGGCGAGACCGACTACCATTTCGAGCTGATGCCCGCTTTTCTTGACTCCACGAGCACCGAGGAAGAAATCTTTTACATCGCTCAACTCCAGCATCACTGCGGCATTGCCGTCGAAATGATGTACAGCCCCAATGGCAGCGGCACCTATTCTTTCATGGTGCCTTACGCCATGACTTCTTTCTTTGGGTATTCCAATTGCACACTGCAAGACAAATGGTTTCTTTCCAATGAGGAATGGACAGAAATGCTCAAGACGGAATTGGATGCCGGCCGGCCCATGTATTATAGCGGCAGCGACGATAACGGTGCCGGCGGCCATGCTTTTGTGTGCGACGGCTATGACGAAAACAACATGTTCCATTTCAATTGGGGCTGGGGAAGCCGCGATGACGCCTATTGTGCCATCGGCGCTCTCAACACGACAAAATACGCCTTCAACCAGAGCAACTCCGCCATCACTAACTGCTTCCCTGCCACCGAGAATTACTTTTCGCGTCCGCAACGTGTCAGCAACCTGAGCTTGGAGGAAAACGACAGCTTCAATGGTGTCAAAATCAGCTGGACCAATCCGACGAACAAACTCGACGGACAGCCGCTTGCCACGATTGACTCGGTCATCGTGCGCCGCAACTTCATCACCGTGGCCACTTTCACCAATGCACAGACCGGTGCGGCCATGAACTTCACGGACAATGTCCCCAACAGCCGCATGTATCAGTATTCCGTCTATGTAAAGAGTGGCGATTTGGAAAGCCTTCCCGTTTATGCCGACATCCTTGTTGGCGAGAAGTGCGATATCGTCTTCGACCTGAACGATGAAGGCGGCGACGGATGGAAGGGCGCGTCCATCTCCGTGACCGACGCCAGCGGCAACCGCATCGGCATCGTCACCATGAAACAAGGCTCGCACGAAACGCAAACCGTGGCGTTGCTGAAAGGCAACCTGAACTTCATCTGGAACTCAGGATGGTTCCACAGCCAGCCAGCCTACGACACCGACAGCGAAATAGCCTTCACCATCAAAGATGCAGAAGGCAACACGCTATTCTCTTCTCCGGAAGAATTGGAAAAAGGACTGCTGTTCACCCACAACAACAACTGCGGCGGACAAATTTCATGCGGCGCTCCGCTACAGCTAACAGCCAGCTATGTCTTTAACAACAGCAATGAATTCGGCTCCCTCGTCGAGTGGGACAAACCTACAAACAGCGACAACGTGAAGCGTTTCAAGGTCTATCGTTCGGTGGACGGCAACAACTACGAGGTCATCGGACAGACCGATTATGTCAATGGCACTGCGCATTATACTTACTTTGACGAGGTTCAGGCCGGCACCTATTACTATCAGGTAAAGGCTGTCCACGAAGAGAACGGAAACGTCTGCGAATCGGCTCCCGCCCAAGCTGCCGAAAACCCGTCCAACCTCTACGTGATGGTCTCCGTCACTGCAAGCAGCGAACAAGCTGCCGTTCGGGCACGCCTCTATCCGGTTCCGGCACAATCGACACTCTACATTGAGGCCAACGCCATAAAACGCGTTGTAGTGACGAACCTCATGGGTCAAGTCTTGATTGACCAGGAAACAAGCGGCAACAAGACCCATATCGACATGAGCGGCCTTGACTCGGGTCTCTATATGATCCGAATTGAAACAGCCTCCGGAACATACACCAAACATGCAAGCCACATCCGGTAAGGCTTCTCTATCCCAACAATAAGAGCGCACAAATTTGTGTGCTCTTATTGTTATCAGACAACAAAGTTCTTTGTGTTGGACAGGTTTTGTGACAAGAAAACAAAAAAACACAACATTATTTTTCACATTGTCAGAAGTTGTCAAAACCTCATGATACTTTTGCAGTTCAATCAACCAAAAGTAAAACATCATGAATAAAAGAAGACACTTTGCCGACTTTCACCTTGCCGGTTTCACCTATTATGATGGTGTTGTCGTTTTTGAAAAATTAAAAGTGGGAACCAAGCTACGGCTTGTCCGCGAACCTGACAACAAGTTCGACCCATACGCGGTAGCCATTTACTATGAGGATTCGAAACTCGGTTTCGTGCCTCGCAACGAGAACCACACGCTCAGCCTCTTCCTTGAAATGGGCTATGAGGATCTTTTCGAGACCTACATCAACCGCGTTTCGTCCGAAGCAATTCCTGAAGCGCAAATCGGAGTAAATGTTTTTTTGATCGCCAAAGAAAACTAATTCTTTGTACTTTTGACAAATCAACACAAAAACCACGACCATGGATCAGCCCAAGATGGAGCGGCTGTTGCGCCTGATGATGCTTCTCACAGGAAGCACCCGCTACACGATTTCGGATATCGCCGATAAGCTTGAAATGTCGGAACGAACTGTATATCGCTACATCGACACATTTCGCGATGCGGGTTTTGTCATCAAGAAAAAGGATGATTACATCAGGATCGACAAGGCTTCGCACTATTTCAAGGACATTTCCGAACTCGTGCATTTCACCGAAGAAGAAGCTTACATCCTGAAAAGTGCCATCGACAGTATCGACGACATTAATCTGCTGAAACACAATCTGAAGAAAAAGCTGTATTCGGTTTACGATTATCGCATCCTGGCCGAGATCACCGTGAAATCGAAAAACGGTAAAATCGTGCAATCCTTGGCCGACGCCATCGAAAACCACAAGCAAGTCACCTTGCAAAGCTATCATTCATCGCACAGCAACAGCGTGGCAGACAGAAAAGTGGAACCCTTTGCGTTCACCACCAACTTTATTCAGGTATGGTGTTTCGATATGGAGAGCATGACCAACAAACTGTTCAAAACGGCCCGCACCGGCGGTGTCGAGACGGGTGGGCCTTGGCAACACGAAGCGCAACATAAAAGCGGATACATGGATGTCTTCCGTTTCAGCAGCGACCAGCAGTTTCCGGTAACGCTAAGGCTGGGAATGACAGCAGCCAACCTATTGACAGAAGAATATCCACTTGCCGAACGCGAGCTTGTGAAAGAAAGCGACGACAAATGGATATTCGACACCAAAGTGTGCAGTTACATCGGCATCTGCCGTTTCTATGTCGGACTGATGAACGACATAGAAATTGTGGATTCGCCGGACTTCAAACGGTTTGTGGACAACTACTTGCAAGAATACCACAAGTAATGCCATAAAGTCGTCCGTGCGGACACCCTTACACTTCAGCCCTTACCACTTTAAAATCTTCTTGAAATCGTATTGTTCAGGATTAGGCAGATAACTGCGGGCCTCTTCGTAGTCGGCAGGAGTGATATACTGCAAGCCTTCATTGAAAATCAAATCGGTTTTCGGACCGCTCAGATTGACAAGACGCGGATGTATCTTTCCGTTTTCGTCTTCAACATCCTTCAAGTACAAAGGCTTGATTTCGCCCATCGGATTGGCCGTCACCATGGCACCAGTCACACCTCGGTCAAACAACTTCTTCACGCCATAGCCCAACAGCGAGCAATAGGTCAGGTCGTAACCGTTTGGCGCCACACAACGGATGCCGTAGCCGATTTCGACGGGACGGCTCTTCACATCGATGCCAAGCACTTTCAAACGTTGCTGCAACAACAAGTTGAAAATGTGCGCCTTGCTCACGTTACCCAACTCCGGATGCCCATGGTCGTCATAGCTGAACGCCACACCCGACTTTTCGATTTCTTCATCCGACATGAAATGGAACACGCCTTCGCTAATGATGACCACCCCATAACCGATACCGATCAGTTTGCGTTTTACAATGGCACTGACAATCAGATTGATAATGGCTTCAAAAGTAACTTCCGTCTTGCTGAACATCTCGGGGATGACCACCATTGGGCAGTGACATGCCGATGTGATGCCAAAGGCCAAGTGTCCGGCTTCGCGTCCCATTGCCGACACCACGAACCAATTGCCACTCGTGCGGGCGTCTTCGTAAACCGTCTGCACCAAATGCACCGCCGCATCTTTCGCCGAATAGTAGCCGAATGTCGGGCTGCCTTCGGGTAACGGCAAGTCGTTGTCGATAGTCTTGGGGACATGAATATTTTGAATCTTCACGTTGTTGCTCGACAGGTACTTGGAAATCCTATTGGCCGTTGATGCCGTATCGTCGCCACCAACGGTGACAAGCAGCTTCACGTTGTTTTCGATGAAGAACTTCGTATTGAACTCCTCGTCCTTCGGCTTGTAGCGGCTCATGCGCAAGGCGGATCCGCCCTGTTTCATGATGGAATCGGCATAGAGGAAATCCATGTCGATGGTTACCGGATTCTCTTTGAAGAGGTACTTGTAGCCTTCATTCAGGCCAATGACACGATAACCGTCTTTCAGAAAGGTTTTCGCCACGGTGCTGATCACCGTGTTTATTCCAGGGGCCGGACCGCCACCTGCCAAGATGACAATAGATGGTTTCATACTTTAGAATTTATACTGCAAAGATAATGAATTTACTGATTGGGATACGCTTGTTTTGACAAGGCGGGTTTCAACATGGCTATTCTATGATCAGCTCGTCGCAGAATATCCACGCCTTGCTGCCGGCACCCACATGCCAGTCGGGGCAGACACCAATGGTCTTGGCAACCATTTTCACATATCGCGCCTTGGCATTGCACCGGGTTTCCAGTTCCTGTGTCACCGCACCTTCGGCATTTTCGGGAATCCTATTCGCCACTTTGCCGACACTGCGAAAATGCTTTCCGTCATCAGAGACAAAAAACTCCACTTCCTTAGGCATGAATATCCAAGAAGCCTGTTCCTGCAAAAAACTGCCGGCGAGACGATGTAAGGGCTGCGCCTCACCCAAATCAACAGTGGCTATCAAATCCACGCCATAATAACCCTGCCATGTGCCCGTCCGGAAATTGCTACCACCACGTTGGTGATCAATCAAGGCGATGTCGCCACCAGCTTGGTACTGAATATTATACGGATTTTCGAGTGTTACGGCGTGCTGGGCATCCATGTAATAGAAAGCCGTCGAAATCGTTTTACTCCATTTTCCCTCCTTGCAAGCGGCAGCCTGAATGGTTGTGGTGGCCTTGATATAGAACGGCTCCGAATAAACGGGGCTGTTTTCATTGGGTTCAGATCCATCCACAGTATAATGAATCGACACGTCTTTGGCCGGGTGCGACATGGTGATTTGCAAACTGTCGAAAAACGTATCGGAATTCCCACCAATGGTCGGCACAACGACGATGCTTTCCCTTTCGATACGCTGCACCGGACAGTTTTCAGGCTGGGTGGCCCATGTCGAGTTCGGCTGGTCGGTCATGTCGAACTCCAATTCGCCGCCATTCCAAATCTCGTCAAAATAAATGAAACTGCGTTCCAGCTTCTTTCCGTTGAGGCGCACCGACTTGACATATGCGTTTTTCGGCTCGAAATGCCTTGCCTTGACCACAAATTGTTTTCCGTTTTCAAGATGCAGGGTCACCCGTTCAAATCGCGGCAGTCCCAGCACATAATAGCCGGAGGCTGGGGTAGCGGGATAGAAGCCCATGGCCGAAAACACCGCCCATGCCGACATCTGACCGCAATCCTCATTGCCGCTGTAACCGTCACGCTCATCGGAATAAAAAACATCCATGACCTGCTTCACATACTGCTGTGTCTTATGCGGTTTCCCAACAAAATTGTACATGTAAATCGTGTTATGACTTGGTTCGTTGCCATGCGCATACTGACCGATAAGACCCGTAATATCCGGCTGAGCACGTCCCGTCAGGTCAGAAGGGGCATTGAACAATGCGTCAAGGCGTGCCTCATACGCATCCCTGCCGCCCATCATGTCGATATGCGTGTTGATGTCGTGCGGGACAAAAAAGCCGTATTGCCACGAGTTTGCTTCTGTCAAGGTAAAATTCACTTGCGCAGGATCGAAGGGGCGGATGAAACTTCCATTGCGTCTTCCTTGTAAAAACTGATTTTCAGGATTATAGATATTCTTATAAGCTTGTGCACGACGGTAAAAATCGGCGGCGGTGTCGTTTTTCCCCATATCCTCGGCCATCCGCGCGATGCACCAGTCATCGTAGGCGTACTCTAAGGTTTTCGACACCGATTCACCTTCGTTGTCGGTCGGGATAAACCCTAAATCGCGAAAGGCTTTGCGACCAAAAATATCAGCATCGGCACTGGCCACCATGTAACGCAAGGCCTGGTCGGTATCGAAGCCACGTATGCTGCAGAAATAAGCATCGGCAATGACAGGAACCGCGTGATAGCCTATCATGCAATTGGTTTCGCAGGCCGCCAGTTCCCAAACCGGCAGCAAGCCTCCTCCTGTCTTTGCATTATCAATAAAGGTGGCGATGAAGTCATTGGAACGTTCACGTTGCATCAGATTGAAAAGCGGATGCAAGCTGCGGAAAGTGTCCCACAACGAAAAAACCGTATAAACAGGACGTTCGGATTGATGGATCTGCATATCATGCGCCCGGTAACGACCATCGGCATCCGAAAAAAGGTTGGGGGCAACCATTGCATGGTATAATGCAGTGTAAAACACGGTCTTGTCGGCCTCACTCTCTCCTTTCACTTCATAACGTTTCAATTCGGCATTCCAGCTTTCGAAGGCCTTTTGCACCAAAGCGTCAAAGTCAAAGTCGCCATCCTCCAATTCGGCTTTCAAGTTGTTTTTGGCGCCCTCCACATCGACAGGCGAAAGCGCAATACGCATCACGATAGACTCTCCCCAATTGGCATCAAAGTCAAATACAGCCTTGATGCGGTCACTTTCGGCATAGGATTCCTGTACGGCTTCACCTTTATTAATAATAGTATGAGCCTTGAACGGTTTCGAGAACTCGGCATAGAAATACAGTCTCTGGTCGTTCGCCCAATCCTTTGTCCGGCGATAACCGCTAATGGCATGATCATTTTCCACACGCAGAAACGATTCATAGACATGCTCATCGTCAACGCCTTCCACCAAGTCGAGCAAGATATGAGCCGGCTCATTAACATTATAGGTGTAACGGTGCATGGCGACACGTCGTCCCGAAGTCAGTTCCGCCAAAATGCCGTAATCCTTCAGCAACACCGAATAATATCCGGCTTTTGCCGTTTCGTCCTCATGCCGAAATGCCGACCTGTAGCCAGACCGGGCATCCGCCTCCTCTCCTTTGTCAAACTTAACTTCACCTGTCAGCGGCATAAAGCGGAAATCGCCATAGTCGCTGCAACCCGTTCCGCTGAGATGGGTATGGCTGAAACCGATGATGGTGCTGTCGGAAGTATGGTAACCCGAACAGCCATCCCAGCTATTCATGCGCGTATCAGGACTCAGTTGCACCATGCCGAAGGGAACCGTAGCACCCGGAAAGGTATGACCGTGGCCTCCCGTACCGATAAACGGATCTACAAAGTCAGCAGGAAGTAATAACGTGTCGGCATCATTTTGTGCTTTGCATGTCGAAAACAACAATAACAGGATGAAAGGAAGAACAAGTTGCTTCATAACACTTTAATTTTAAGGGCATAAAGATACTATTTTTCAGTATTCCGCATCGCCATTGCCCGAAAAAACAACCATTTTGATCTTCTATCATTTTATTCTGGCATATTTTTTGTGAGAATTATTTTCGGCAACTTAAATAAAGTCAGCAAGATAGTCATCGAATAAATAAGTAGTTATGTTGGAAAAGAGTTTTTTTATCGAAAAGCAACCAACTTATCGGCTAACAATGCTATTTTTGCATTCAATTAATGAACTATAATCGTATTATTCACATCATCAATTAAACTAATTATCAAGATGAAAAAAGCATTACTTATTTCGTTAGGTCTTGTTTTAGGCCTTAGCGCAACTGCACAGCACATGCTTCCTCAGACTGAGATGAAAGCCTTTACTGTCAACAGTAACAAAGAGATTGTTGGCAATGATTATGCTGCTGGCAATTTGAACTACGTTGAAAACCAAACCATGTCACCCGTTATCAGATGGGAAGGCATGAACGAAGCTGGTGTCATGATGACAAACTACGACTTGCAGTCCAACGCTTTTGTTTCGAACCGCATGTACCAGGCAGCCGACGGTTCCGTTGCTGCTGTTGCTACCATGTCGCATCAAACCAACTTTAATGACCGTGGCACAGGCTACAACTTCTGCAAGGATGGCAACTTCGAAAATTGGGGAGAAATGCCCAATGCTCGCGTTGAAGGCGACATAAGAACAGGCTGGCCCACTATCGCCACTGTAGGTGCCAATGGTGAAATCCTTGTCTCCCACGCCGATGATAATCTCAACTGCTGGATCAGATCGACAAAGGGAGAAGGCAACTGGGAAGGCCCCATTGCTATTCCGAACCCGACAGGCACACAATATCCCTATAAACTTTCATGGGCGAGAATGGCCGTCTCTGGCGCTGACAACAACATTGTACACGTCATCTCCGGATCACAGTACAAGATTGCTGAAAACCAATACTCCCGTTGCATGTTCTACAGCCGTTCAACGGACGGTGGCCACACTTGGACAACCGACTACAGCCCGCTCCGCAGCGACAGCTTGGAAACCGATGTTTATTCAGCCGACGACTATGCCATTGCTGCCAACGGCAACAACGTAGCTATCATCTACACAGGATCACTTCAGGCTCATGTGCTTATGTACAAATCGACCGACAACGGCCAGACCTGGCAGAAGAGAATCGTCTGGGAAAACCCCTACAATGGTTTTGATTGGAACGATCCTCAATCCGTTTACGCCGACACCATGTTTGGTCCTGCCAATGCTGCCATCGCTGTTGACAATAACGGCGTAGCACACGTGGCTCTCAATGTTTATGTGTACATACATTCCGAAGTTGGCGACAACTATACCGTTTTCAGAGGTCTGATATGCGATGGTATCGCCTATTGGAACGACACGGAGACCACTCCTATTCAAGATGCCGACGGTAACAAGCACGATGCTTTGAGACTGTGGAAAAACGGTCAGCACGGCAATAACGAAAGCAGATTCTGCGGCTGGATTCCTCCAAAGGAAGACGGTTCGTATGAAGGCTTTGACAATGACAAACTGTATGTTGAGGAAGACTACTTCCGTCACTTCTACGGTCAATCAGCCTGCCCCGCCATTTCCATCGATCCTCAGGGCAACATCGCTGTCGCTTACAGCGCTCCTAACATGACCCGTGAAGATGGCAAACACTATTTCAGAAACATTTTCGTCAGCTCAAAGGAAGTCAACACCGACACATGGAGAGTGGCTACCGACAACCTGATGAAAGAATTCCAGCACCAATACATGGACGGTATTTACACTTTTGGTGTAAATAACGTGAAAGACAACAGCACCTTCTGGTTTGGCTACCAAGAAGACGAAACCATTGGCTTGAATATGGGTTCCGGTGCCACGCAGAGCAATGTTACCGACAACAACATCGTTGTGAGCAAGGTTGTTTTGAAATTCTCGGATGTCAATGAAATTGTCAATCCTATGAACTCTGTCAGCGTTCGTCCGAATCCTGTACAAAGCGAACTCTACATCGATGTGAACGCTTCACAGGCTTCCAACATGAATGTGGCTGTTTACAACATCACGGGACAGAAAGTTTTGGATCAGAACGTTTCAGCTTTGAGCACAGGTGTCAACACCCGTAGCATCAACGTGAGCAGCCTGAACAGCGGCGTTTATTTCGTCACTGTCTCCGCCAACGGCTTCCAAGAAACAAAGAAATTTATTGTACGATAATCACTTCGTTACAATCCACTGAAAAAGAGGCCTGTTTACAGACCTCTTTTTCTTTTTTGCAAAAAAAAACATATACTCGAAAAAAAACCGCCCCATATCTCAAGATAATTATTAAGTTTGCAAACTGAATCGCATTATTAACCACATAACACTATTATTAAACTAAACTCAATTATCATGAAAAAAGTTTTTACCCTACTGATGGTTCTGCTGGTTGCTACAGCAGGCTTTTCACAAGTAAGAAAAGAGTCTATTAAAGACGCTAAAATGAACGTTGCCACCATGCAGCAAGTCACTGGCATGGAAGACTTTAGCTTTGTGGGCAGTCTTCCCAACATGACCCGTGCCGATGGAGAATTGGACCACACGGTTTATGACTGGCAGTCCAATGCCGGTGCCCGTACATGGACACACGTATGGCCTGATGGCAAAATCAACTTCGCATTCACCCATGCAGCCGACAACGGCTATGGCGACCGTGGCACTTGCATTGGCACCTACAACTCCGCTAACGATGAATGGATTCCTGGTGGCGGACGCATTGAAAACGAAAGAACCGGCTTCGGTTCTATTGCCCAATATGGCGAAAACGGCCTCGTCGTAGCAGCCCACACCGCTGCTGACTGCCGCGTGTATATCATTCCCAACAAAGATGAGATTGCTGCCGGAACTTATGAAAAAGTTAGCGTTCTCAATAACACTTACGAACCTGCATGGCCAAGCGTTATGACCTCTGGCGAAAACCGTAACATCATCCACGTTGTTGCCACAGCTTCGTCCACCGACAATCTGATTAACCCTGCAATTAAAGATCCTATCATTTACTTCCGTTCACAAGACGGCGGACAAACCTGGGACAAGGAAAACGTCATTCTTCCTTTCATGAATGAAGAATACTGTCTCGACTGGGGTTCCAATGCTTGCCACTGGATGGAAACCACCAACAGCAACCGTCTGACCCTTGTCGTTAATAACGCTTGGAGCGATGGCATGGTGATCTATTCCGACGACAATGGCGAAACCTGGCAGAGAAAAGTGTTCTACCAACATCATGGAATT
Source organism: Bacteroidales bacterium (assembly GCA_029983675.1). Taxonomy (GTDB): domain Bacteria; phylum Bacteroidota; class Bacteroidia; order Bacteroidales; family F082; genus Limimorpha. The sequence continues at coordinate 12,732 of JASBYY010000038.1, forward strand.
GGCAATGATACCGGAGAAGCCATTTTCCTCTATCCCCGTTGGGTCTCTGCCCAATATGACACCGAAGGCATGCTTCACATTGCCTACGAATTCAATGGTTCATCGGGTGCTGCAGGAAGCAACGGCTACTATCCTGGCCTTGGTGGCGTTGCCTACTGGGACGAAACCCTACCTTACAATGCTGCTGGAAATACGCCCAGCTCCATTCCGAACAACCTGACTCCTGGCCAGCCTTTTGTCATGGACTCCGCTTATCTGTTTAGCGACATCTATGCTTCATGGTGGTTATGGAGTGACCCCACCCACGCCATGTGGCCTGAATACATGGGATATCTTGCTCCTCTTGATGCAAACGGCAACCCCGAGGATCCTTATGCAGCAACAGAGTTCCTGATTGAAGACAGAAGCCTCCATGGAAAATACAATTGCGGTGTCTGCGCATTCCCGGTACTTTGCATGGTTCCCGGTGCTCCCGGAGAAATGGTTGTGGTTTGGTCTGCCATGGACGAAAACAACAAAGACGATGCCGGTAACCACTTCTTCAAAGTCTTCGCCAATGCCACACAAGACGGTGGCAGAACTTGGCTGGGCATGAAACAGCTCACCACCAAATTTGAATATGCTTACAGCGAATTTGTCTATAACCAGGCAGCCATTGTCGGCCGTAACCTGATTGTTGCCGTACAATCGGACGGTGCTACCGGAACTTCAGTAATGGGTGACGACACCGATGCCACCGACAACCTCTATCAAGGTTTGACATTCAACATCGATGACCTGTGGGAGTTCAACGCTATCGAAGAAAAGCCTGTGAACAACACCCACATGACCATCTGCCCCAACCCGGTTGAAAGCCGCATGAGCATCACGCTGAACCAAGACAGCGAAGTGGTCATCTACAACCTGACCGGACAAGTGGTCAACCGCTTCAACGGACAAGCCGGTGTCAACAACATCGACGTCACATCCTTGAACAGCGGCATTTACTTTGTCTCTGCTGGTAATGCCACTCAGAAATTCGTTGTCAAATAATCTATTTGTCATATCTAAATAGTAAAAGGAGGCCGCAAGCCTCCTTTTACCATTCATCCACCCTGAGAGATAATGCATTAGATCTTCTTCCGGTTCACCATATCCAAGGCTTGATACAAGGCTTGACGCAAGGACTCGGGCGAAGCCTCGTTTTTATTGGCAATCTCGTAGCACACGCCGTGGTCAGGTGCCACGCAAACAGCCGGCAAACCGGCCAAATACACACAACCTCCATTCAACGACAAAAAGCGAAACGGCAGTAAAGCCTGGTCTTCGTACATGGCAAGCACCGCATCGTAACGCCTCCAGTCCTCCGTATTGAAAAAGTCATCCGCCGTGAAAGGACCGAAAACTGTGTTCCCTTCGCGACACATTTCCTCAACGACAGGAACAATAAGGCTGCTTTCCTCATCAGCCATTTCGGGATTCAATCCCAAAACGGCTACCTTGGGCGAAGCCATATCAAAATCCGTCTTCATGCAACTGACGAGCTGCTTCATTTTAAGACGCAACGTTTCGCGGTTAAGGGAGTCTATGGCCGTTTTAAGACCCACCCTATCCGTCGCAATGCCTATGCGCACCCGGTCACTCAAAAGCACCCATAACGGCGACTTCACCCCAAAACAAGAAGACAAGAATGCCGCAGGACCATTGAACTCAAACGTATCGGATTTGTAGCACGCGGGATGAACCGGCAGCGAAACCAAGGCATCGATGTGGCCGTATTGCAAATCATCGGCGGCTCGCTTCAACGACAGCACCGCCATCTTCCCCGACAACTCGCTCGGAATACCCAGCTCTATCTTCAATTCATCTTCAGTGATATTGATGATGTTGAACTTATTGGGCCAAGCCTGACGTGCATCCCGTGTCAAAGAATAATTGAAATCATTGATCACGAAATTCTTCTTGTAATAGGAAAGCACTTTCGATTGCCCATAAAGTATTGGCGTGAACATAGACAACAAGCGGGAATCCTGAAAGGCTTTCAACACGATTTCGTAGCCAATGCCATTAATATCACCGTGCGCAATGCCAATTTTGACAGGCCGTTGAATAGAGTTAGATGTTTGCATAGTCTTGTTTTTTAAAGTGATACGGTCATGCTAATAATGAACTTTCAAAATTAGACCTTCTCAACAAGAAAAAGGTTGAAAAATATTGATTAATACATAGATACGTAATATATACCTGCATTAAAACAAGTCAGAAACGCGACAGATAACGCATCAACAGGCGGATGCCGACACCTGTACCTCCCGGTGCGGAATAGTCGGAGCCTTTTTCGGAAAATGCGGTACCGGCAATATCGAAATGCAGCCACGGGTAGTCGGTGAAATGCTCAAGAAACTTACCTGCTGTTATGGCTCCTGCCTCCACACCGCCGGAATTGCGCAAATCGGCTACATCTGATTTGATTTGCTTCAGGTAGTCGTCCCAAAGCGGGAACCGGACGACACGCTCATGCGTTTCAAATCCGCAACGTTCGACCTCGTCAAACACCTCATCGGCATCCTTCCCCATCACCACTGAGGCTTGCGCCCCGATGGCACGCTTGGCTGCACCGGTAAGCGTGGCAAAATCGAACACCACCATAGGGTCGTAGCGTTTTGCATATGCCAGTGCATCGGCAAGCACAAGACGGCCTTCCGCATCTGTATTGACAATTTCCACCGTGGTACCATCAAACATGGTGATGACATCGTCAGGCACATGCGCATTGCCATGCAACCGGTTGTCAGTAGCGGGTACAAGAGCGACAAGATGAACAGGAAGTTTGGCTTTTGCTGCCGCCACCACTGTGGCCGCCACCGTCGCGGCCCCCGCCATGTCGTGCTTCATGGTCGCCATAAAGCTACCGGTCTTCAGATTATAGCCTCCGCTGTCGTAAACGATACCCTTCCCGACCAGAACAACAGGTTTTTCATTATGTGCATTTTCAGGCTTCCATTCGAGAACAGAAAAAGTGGGCGGATCGATACTACCAGCATTCACTGCCAGCAAGCCTCCCATCTTGAGTTCTTCTATCTGTCGCTTGTCAAGCACTTCGGCACTACCGCCCGCTTCACAAACCGCACCGCTCATCTGCTCTGATAAATTAGTAGCATTCAGATGATTGACAGGCTCATTCACCAAATCACGCGCCCAACACACCGCCTCCATAACAACTTGGCAACGATGCAACGCCTCCTCTGTAACCATTCCGCCGGCAACGTAAATGTTTCGCAAGGAATTTCTTTCCCCGCCGGACTTATACTTAAAAAACTGGTAGTTGGCCAGCACCATGCCTTCGAGCAAGGCCAAAACAATATCCAGCGCTTCTATCGGCCCCTCCACCCCAACACACTCACTCTTATGCTCATTCAAGGTCTTGGTGATGAATGCCCCGTTTTTACGAAACACTTCCAAACAAGAAGGCATCGGCTCTTTCGTGTCGAGCTGGCAAACAAAAAGCAAGGAAACATAATTATTGAGCACCACAACCTTCTTGGGTGACGAATCGAGACTTTGCGAGACATAATCCTTTTCGGCTTCCGTTAAGGATAAAAAGGCCACATCGCTCTTACTACGGATGAGCAATACCCTTGCCTTGACATCGGGGTTGTTTTGGAAAAGTATGGTCGTATTCATGGGTTTTGACAAAATTTTGACATTTACAAATCACAAGTTACGAGGGCGTTATCATATGATTATTTCTGCCGAGGCATCGCATCTCTTTTCCAATCTATAATCTCCGGAACTAAGAATGTGCGCCTATCGACAACACCTTTGACATATCCTGCAGAATGATTTTGGTAGCTCCGACTTGCGAGTTCAAATAATCGACACAAACAGAAGAAGCCTTGAAACAAAAGCGTTCGTCACCAATCAGTCTGTCGAATATTTCGTTCAAATCGTCCTGATTACTGATGGCGAAAGCACCCTCGTCAATCACCAAATCCACAGCTTCCTTAAAATCCTTGTATTTCGGGCCAAAAACGACAGGACAGCCAAACGTCACCGGTTCCTGAATGTTGTGGATATTCACGCCAAATCCACCGCCGATATAAACAAAGCGTGCATACTGATACAATTGGGACAATATCCCTATTGTATCTATCACCAATACGTTACAATCTCTATTGGTTTCTTTTTCAGAATACAGTCTGCTGTCGGGAAACCATGCCTTGATTTGGGCGAGATGTGCCGTTCCAATATCGTGAGGTGCCAAAATCAAACAATAATCATCGGGCAGTTTCGGCAGATAGGCGGCAAGAAGTTTCTCATCAGGTTGCCACGAGCTTCCTGCGATGATGCACTTGCGCCCTTTCAGGAAAGTCTCTACATCGGGGAAACGCTTCGCTTGCTTGGCAATGGCCGCCACTCTGTCGAATCGCGTGTCGCCACATACTGTCGTGTTATTCAATCCAATACTTGCCAGCAATTTAGCGGTAGCTTTGTCCTGTGCATAAAAAAGTGTCACATGATGCAGTTGTCTGCGAAACCAGCCGCCATACCATTTGAAGAAAAAGTGTTCGGGTTTTAGAAGAATCGAAATGTAAAACAAAGGAATATGACGGTCGTGCAACGCTTTCATATAGTTGAACCAAAACTCGTACTTGATGAAAAATGTCGCCACGATGGTATGTCGCTTCAGCCATTGCCGGGCATGTTGCGGCGTATCGGACGGAAGGTAGCGCACCTCGTCGGCCAGGTCATAGTCTTTCCTGATTTCATAACCCGAAGGAGAAAAGAAAGAGAGCAGTATCTTATACTGCGGAAAAATCTCCTTGATCTTTTCCATGACAGGCCTTCCCTGTTCAAACTCGCCTAACGAAGCGGCATGAAACCATATCCAAAGCTCCCCGTCAGGCTTTGCATCGGGAAGGCGTTTCCTGCCCTCCACCCATTGCCGCGCTTTTGCATTGCCACACCACGACGCCACACGAACGCCAAAGGAATAAGCACGGATTGCAAAAGTGTAAAGGAAACGCATGTCGTTACAAATCAAGGTTTAGTCGTAGTAATATTGCGCCGGTTGACGCTGATAGGTCGGGATCATCCATCCAAGGCGAAGGCCGACATACATGTCGTCGTAACGCTTGTTCGGGTCGGTCCGTCCCACCTGATGTGGAACACCATGTTCATCGAAGAACACGCGAAAATCATAGTCGCGTAAATCCCTTGTTCTTGCATAAGTCACCTCCAAAGCAATCGAGAAATTGAAGATGCGCGTATTACTCATCAGCATGTAGCCTGCTTCTCCGTGACAAGCAAATCCGCCGCGCATACGGTCATAACCGAAACGATAATCGCCGAGAATGGGATAAGCCGCCGTGAACTGGTCTTCGATACGGGTGCGGTTGATGAGATAACCCAGCCCCCCCAGCACATAAAATCCGCTGTTCGGATTGGGTCGAAACGGAAACATCTTACCCACTTCGCCTTGAAAATGGAAACCGCGTTGGCTGATGGCCAATCTGGAAAACATGCCGTCGCTTCCGATCACCTCGCCGTGTTCGGTAGTGATGCCTTCACCGAGAATTTGCCGACGGTCGCCTTTCAGCTTGTTGCCAAATATGAAGTTGCTATTGAACTTGAACAGCCAATTCCTGTCGGTCTTGTAATCGACACAGCCACCGATAGTGCTGTTGAAACCGTATTGCGTCTTGGTGTCGAGTGCTGGCAACTGCAAGGCGTAGGTCGCCTCGAACATCACTGTAGATATGGGAGTTTCTTTGATGTCCCGCACCCCGTTTTGCGCCGAAACCTGCTTCGAAACCCCTATCAACATCAGCAAAAACATGCCCAAAAAAAGTATCGTTTTTTTCATAGTTTTTCTCATTTCTTACTACTAACGCTATCCATAACCCGTTATTGCTATGGCTTTGCAAAGATACTGTTTTTTCGGCAGCCATCCATTTTGAAAAGAGACAAAAGCCATTTCCTTTCCAGCGAGCCACAATTGACTGAAATTGACTACTTTTGCAGCCGATTTTGGCGATAATGAATCATGGCTGAAAACACTTACAAGACCTACACCTTGCCTAATGGCATTCGACTGATACACAGAGAGAAAAAAGGAGAAATCGCGCATTTGGTGCTATTAATGGGAACGGGTTCCCGCGACGAACTGTCAACGGAAAACGGCCTCGCCCACTGCGTGGAACACATGATTTTCAAAGGCACCGAAAACCACAAAGCCTATCACATTCTCAGTTGCCTCGACAATGTAGGGGGTGACCTGAATGCCTACACCACCAAAGAAGAAACCTGTATTCAGGCCTCGTTTTTGAAGCCTTATTACAAACGCAGCCTCAATCTGTTTGCCGACCTCGCCTTCCACTCCATCTTTCCCGCCAATGAATTGGAAAAGGAAAAAGATGTCATCCTCGACGAAATCAACTCCTACCTTGATTCGCCCGCCGAAGAAATCTACGATGTTTTTGAAGACATTGTGTTTGCCAGCCATCCTTTGGGCCGCAACATATTGGGCACTACCGAGTTGGTGAAGTCGTTCACCCGTGACGACATTCTGAAATTCAGGCAACACAATTACAGCACCGACCAGATGGTCATCGGCAGCATCGGTGACATCCGTTTCGAGGAGTTTGTGAAGTTAGCGACCCGTTACTTTGGTGACGAACCGGCGCATCTCATCCACAACAAGCGCAGTCCCTTCAACTCCTACCGTCCCCAGCAAGTCGTCATCGAACGCAACAACCACCTCAGCCACTGTATGATAGGCGGTATTGCGCCCCAATATAACCATCCGCAGAAAATGCCCTATATTTTACTCAACAACATTCTGGGCGGCCCAGCCATGAACTCGCGCCTCAGCCTCAACATTCGCGAAAAATACGGTTTTGCCTACACCATTGAGTCGCAGTACAACGCTTATTCCGACATCGGGCTGATTAGCATTTACATGGGCATAGACCCCGACTCGTTAGAAAGAGCCATTAAATTGGTTTACAAAGAATTGGACAAGCTAATGCAACAGAAACTCGGCACCTTGCAATTGTTCCATGCCAAGCAGCAACTCATTGGGCAAGTGGTGCTGGGCTACGAATCGGGCATGAACGAACTGCTTTCCACGGTGCGTTCCGTGCTTATGGACGAAGACATCGAATACCTTTCGGACATTGTCCGTCTCATCGAAGCCGTTGATGCGGACGCCATCCTCGAAGCCGCCAATAAAGTATTTGAAAAAAATCAGATGAGCACACTGATTTTCAAATCGGAAAGTGCTTAGGAAAACTTTGTGTCATTCTGCTGTTCTCAACCAGAATGAGCCTCCGTGACGCTCAACCCCTTTCAAACGGGGGTGATTCCAAATCGGTTCGATACATTGACTCAATTCCTTATCCTGCGAAATGAAATAATTGGGCAGCAGTGGTTCAAACTTTCGCGGATTTGCCAGTAAATACATGGCAAGACCATATTGTTCCGAATAAAACCTGTCGCACATGAACTGAGGATAGTCATACGGCAAATAAATATCATGGATATGGACGATTACGCCTTTTTTCAATCTTGGTAGAATTTCAAGATAAAACACCATCGAATCGGAATTGGGCAGAATCCGGTGTGAGTTATCGACAAACAAAATGTCGTTCTCATTCAATTCATCAAGGATGTCGAAGTCAATACTTTCAAAAGGCTTCCTAACGATTCTATCCGCCAAGTTATCAATTTCGGCGCGTGGCATCGGGTCGATCGAAATAATTTCGGTATGGGTTTGATGCTCTGTTTTGGCTTTGTAAGCGATTTTCGTAGAATTGCCGGAACCAATTTCAATGTATTTTGAAGGCTTATACTCGGCAAGCATGGTGTAAATGCCAACCATATCGAGACCGGGCAAAAAGCCATTGTTCCACGATGGTTTTGATGCATCCGTTTCTTCGTTGCTGCCTCTGATTTCCCATATCGCAGTCTTATGACCCAAGGCCTTCCCTAATAACGTCTTGTAATTGTCGCGCTTTGAATCAATGACGGAAAACAATTCGGGATGTGGCGGCAGGCCATGTCCGTATCTCGGCTTAAAATCGACCTTGTAGTCAAGAAAAAGATTTTGAAATTTTGGTGATAGAAATCTATACACTGATTTTAACTTGCTATTCATTTTATATTTATCTGATTTTCAATATAATAATTAACAAAACCGCATTGACAAAGATTGTTGGAGAGGCAAAAAAACTCCATCACCGATACCTTGAGAACAAGACCGGCACGGACTATTCCTTGTAAAGTTCCAGACAAAAGGGAAACACTTCTGTAGTTAGAACACTTAGAAAAAAAGGATTCCTTGAAGTCCCTTAGCTTAAATTTGAAAATACCCGCACCATCTTTCCCGAAGAAATGTGTGGTTTTCCGGCCATACCGAAAAGTGCAGGCATAATACAACCCGCCATATCCAATTGATGATATGGTTGTATTATAGAATACAATTAACTGATAATCAACTAAATAAGCTGATGGAGAGGGGAGGGGGGTAGTTCTATTCTCCACACATCCGTAATCGGATGTGTAACAGCGTTTTATATATGCGAAAATTTTTTGAATCATAGTAGGCAAAACCACAAAGAATCAGTTCGTTTTGAACTTGTATTTCACCTCTTTCAATTCCTCGTTGGCCTTGGTGATTTTCTTTTTGAGGCTTTCCTTGTAACCCTCCACTTTCTTTGCCATCTCGGCATCGCCGACGGCAAGAATCTGTGCGGCAAGAATACCGGCATTTAGGGCAGCATTGATACCCACCGTGGCAACGGGAATGCCAGGGGGCATCTGAACGATGGCCAACAAAGCATCCATGCCCTCCAATGACGATTTCACCGGAATGCCGATCACCGGCAAGGGGGTCATGGCTGCAATAACGCCGGGCAAATGCGCCGCCATGCCTGCAGCGGCGATGATGACTTTTATGCCACGGCCTTTGGCTCCATGGGCAAAAGCCTCAACTTGTTCCGGAGTACGATGAGCGCTTAACGCATTCATTTCGAAAGGGATTTCCATCTCGTCGAAAAACTGCGCCGCCTTTTCCAATACGGGAAGATCGGAAGTGCTTCCCATGATGATGCTAACGACAGGATTCATGGTTGAATTTTTCGCAAAAATAATGTTTTCTACCATGCGGCGGCATGAAAAGCATCAGAAAAACAACCGGAAAAGCCCGCCGAGTTTCTCTGGTACGGTATTTTTCGCAACATTTTTCAATAATCAACTTGATTTTGTATATTTGTGACTTCATAACCACTACGCTGTAGAAATCATATCAAACTGATAATGAAGAAAGTAAAAGTATTAGACAAGGAATTTGGCCTGTATATTCCGCAACAGCGCATCGAAGAAGCCATCGAAACAGTGGCCCAGCGCATCAATACCGACATGGAAGGAAAGAATCCGCTATTTTTAGTGGTGCTAAACGGGGCTTTTATGTTTGCCTCTGAACTGTTCAAGCGTCTCACCATCGAATGTGAGATTTCGTTTGTAAAACTTTCGTCGTATTCGGGCACCGAAACGACCAGTGTCGTGCGCGAGCTTATCGGTCTCGACCACTCCTTGGACGGACGTAACGTGGTGATTGTGGAAGACATTATCGATACCGGCCACACCATGAAGTACACCATTGAGAAGCTGAAAGCCCTCGAAGCCACCGACGTGCGCATCGCCACCTTGTTTTTCAAGCCGAAGTCGTTCCAATACGACTATCCCATTGACTACAAGGCTATGGACATTTCCAATGAGTTCATCGTCGGCTATGGCCTCGACTACAACCAGCACGGGCGCAATTTCCCCGACATCTACAAAATCACAGAAGACTAATCCGATTCTGCAATTGGAGGACTTAGGTTTTCCGATTCACTATCCCTATCATAACACATCATGCTCAATATCATATTATTCGGCCCTCCGGGATCCGGCAAAGGAACACAATCGGAGTTCCTTCGTGAAAAGTACCACCTTACTTATATCTCCACCGGACAGATTCTCCGCGAGGAGATTGCTGCGGAAACAGAAGTCGGCTTGCAGGTGAAAGACCTTATCAGTAAAGGCAACCTTGTTTCGGATGAGATTGTCGCACAAATCATCGAAAAACGGCTGTCCGACAACCCAAACGCGGCAGGTTTCCTCTTCGACGGTTACCCGCGCACGGTGAGGCAGGCCGAGATTTTGGACGACATGATGCAGAAATACCATCTTGGACTTGCCGGTGTGCTAAGTCTGGAAGTGCCCGAAAACCTGCTCATCGAACGCATGTTGGAACGGGGCAAAACCAGCGGACGCGCCGATGACAACATCGAATCCATCAAGCACCGCTTTGTGGAATACGATGCCAAGACCAAACCCGTGCTCGACTTCTACGAAAAAAAAGGAAAATTGCACGCCGTGAACGGCGTCGGAAGCATTCCCGAAATCTTTGAACGGCTTTGTCAAGCCGTCGAGAACGTCCCATAATTCCTGAGACCTGCCGTCTCGCGTTACAATGTCCAATTCAACCGCCATGTCATTCCACCCCTACACCCATTCCGAGCAAGCGCTGAACGAACGCATTGCAGAAATTCTTCGCCGCCAAAAGCAAGCTTCCAAGCCACAGGAAGACCTTGCCACCGTCTTTCGAAGCATTGACTTCACCACCTTGGAGGCCTTTGACAACGAAGAGAAAATCAAGTCGTTTTGCGCCCAGGCCCTCGCTTTTCAGCAACAAGCCCCGCATCTTTCCGTTCCCGCCATTTGCATCTACAGTCCCTTTGTGAAGCAAGCCAAGCATTTGCTTGCCGGCAGCGGCATAAAAGTAGCCACCGTAGCTTGCGCCTTCCCTTCGGGGCAGATGCCTTTTGACTTGAAAGTCAAGGAAGTGGAGTATTGCGTGAACGAAGGTGCCGATGAAATCGACATGGTGATTTCACGCGGCACTTTTCTGGCAGGGAGATACGAAGAGGTGTTCAAAGAAATCAAGACCGTCAAGGAAACCTGCGGACAGGCACGCCTGAAGGTCATTTTGGAGACCGGCGAGCTGAAAACCGTCGAAAACATTCGTAAAGCCAGTGAAATCGCCATCTTGGCCGGAGCCGATTTCATCAAGACCTCCACGGGGAAGGTGCCGGTAGCCGCCACGCCGCTGGCCGCCATCGTCATGATCGACACCATCAGGGAACATTACGAAGCAACAGGTAAAAAAGTAGGGTTCAAGCCTGCCGGCGGCATGAAAGTCATTGACGACGCCCTCACCTACTATTATCTGGTGAAAGACATTCTCGGCGATACCTGGCTCAACAAAGACCTGTTCCGCGTGGGCACCAGCCGTTTGGCGGGACAGATTTTAGAACTTCTGAAATAACAACATCATATCAGTATACCATGACAGCAACCATCAAAGGAACTTATAAAGGGGAACTTCGCAACGAGTTGACCCACCTTCAGTCGAAAAACACCCTATTGACCGATGCGCCTACCGACAACCACGGGAAGGGAGAATCCTTTTCGCCCACCGACCTTGTTTGCGGTGCTTTGGCCGCCTGCATGATGACCATTATGGGAGTCACCGCACAAGCGCACAATTTCAACATCGACGGCACCGGCTACGAAGTGAAGAAAACCATGGCCGCCGACCCCAGACGTATCGGACAAATCGACATCGTTTTCAATTTTCCGCCTCGCGACTATACCCAAAAGCAGCAGACCATGCTTTGGAAAGCTGCCGAAACCTGTCCTGTCGCTAAATCGCTACATCCCGACATCATCGTGAACATCAGCATGAACTTTCAATTTTGACATTATGGAAACTGAAATTGGCATCGGGCTATCCCACGAAGAGAAGATGGAGGTGACCCGTCAAGATACCGCAGCCGTGTATGGTTCAGGGGCTTTGGAAGTGTTTGCCACACCCGCCATGATCGCCCTCATGGAAAAAACCAGCCTGATGTGTGTCAGCGGAAAACTCGGCGAAGGCAACACTACCGTCGGCACCAAGGTGGATATCAGTCACCTGAAAGCCAGTCCGGTTGGTGCCACCATCCTTTGCGAAGCGAAACTCATCGAAGTGGATCGGCGACGCTTGGTATTTGAGGTGAGATGCTTCGACGGAGACATCCTCGTTGGAGAAGGTCGTCATGAACGCTTCATTGTGGACGGCGAGAAATTCATGGACAAACAAAAGAAATTTTCCAATTTATAACTTTATAAATATAAGAATGAGACCATTGATTTAAATAATATCCCTATATTCCAATTCCAAAATAAATGCAATAGAATTTTGTTTACCTTTGTAACTTTATTCTGCATGTAACAATAACACAGAAAAACTATATGAGAATGAAAACTTTTTATGAATAGAATTATTTTATTACTATCAATTACTCTTTCGTCCATGTGTTTCAGTTTTATTTATGGACAGATTTCACCAAATTCAGACAATAATTGGGAATTAATTACCAGTAAAAGCGATGAGTTTAACGACCAGTATTTAGACAACAGCAAGTGGGTTGTTTTCAACAAAGATGACTACCCATGGGGTGAAGGGTACTGCTTTTGTGACGAACAAGTGTTTTTGGATTCTGGTATTCTACATTTAAGAGTTGACAAAAAAGTTGGTTACGACACAGAATGCCGCTTCCCATACTCTCCTTTTTATTCTGGTGGAATACGTTCTATCAACCATGATTATTCATATGGCTATTATGAAATACGAGCAAAGCTACCTGGATCTTTTATTAATGGCGAGCCTAACGGTTGGGGGTTCTGGCCCGCTTTTTGGACATACTATGTTGAAGAAAATGACACTTGTAGAATTATCCATGATGAAATAGACATTTTAGAGCCATCGGGAGAACAGTTTAAATATGCCAAAACCAATGTTGCTGGGTGGCATGATGAGGATCCTGATTGCAAGGTGGATCACATTAAGATTTGTGATGTTGTGTTCACTTATCATCAACCGTTATTTGAAGAATTTCACAATTATGCAGTTGAGTGGCTTCCTGATAGAATTATTTTCTATTTCGACTACAAGCCTTTCCACATAGAATACAATCATCCTTCTATGATAATGCAACCTCAATTCGTCGTAATTGACCAGCAAATGCAAAGAAATATTCCAGTAAATATTAACATGCCGTTCCCTCAGTTTATGCTAATAGACTATTTTAGATATTATAAACTAATAGATGGTTTTTGTGAACAAGATTTAGTTATCCAAAATAACTTACAACTTAATAATTATTCATGGGGAGTCTATCAAAATATCACTATTGGAAATGGATCAAATTCAGTTTTTTTGCAAAACGGTGACCATAAAACCTTTCGTGCTGTTAATGAGATTATTTTACAAGGAGATTTTACCGCGCCAATCGGAAGCGAATTGAATTTAATCCCAACCCCTTGCAGTATTACTAATCAACAAAATAATATAGTGAAATGAATACGTATAATAATTATTTAATTTCAATAGCATGTATTTTAGTTTTTGCTTTTGAAACACATGCCCAACTCCGCGTAAAAACAAATGGATGCGTGAATATTGGTTCTTATTCGGCCTACCCAAGTGGAGGAAAATTAGAAATAACAGGAAAAAACGAAACTCTTGAAACAAAACTATTCTCCATTACACCTAACATTGCTCGTTTATGGACAGGTAATTCTTATTATGCTTATGGCTTTGGAATAGATGGTAGTGGCAATGGTCATATATTTAAAAATCTCAATACTCCAACTGAGATAATGACTTTTGATTCTTATGGCAATTTTGGGATAGGGAGAAAACCTTATTACAAGCTAGACATTAATGGGATTTTAAGAGTAAATTCCATTCTTTATCCTATCGATGAACACGCAAGAACTTATTGCACACCTTTGTCGGATCAAATAAAGAATTTATATAAACTAAACGGTGTGGCGTTTCAAGTATGTAATACGAAAGTTGGTGAATACTTGACTGATAACCAAACATTGAATGAAAATATTGCTATTAGTGGTTTAGAAAAAGACAATACAACACATTACGGTTTATCCGTACAACAAGTTAAAGAGTTCTTTCCCGAACTTGTTTATGAAGATAATGAAGGTCTGGTAGGTATTGATTATATTTCATTTATTCCATTATTAATCGAAGAAATAAAAAAACAAAAAGAATCTATTGAAATTCTAAGATCCCAAATTGAAATATTAAGTAGTCGTTCCGATCTATCTGCTAATACTAATAATTCATCATCGAGCTATTTGTGCCAAAACCACCCTAATCCTTTCAGTAAATCGACTATTATTGCCATGCAAATATCAAGCTCTGTGTCGTTAGCACAGCTATGTTTATTCGACATACACGGTAATCTAATTAACAGTTTTCTTATTAACAATCGTAATTACGTAGAAATCAACATTATAGAACCCCTATTGCCACCAGGAATGTACATCTATTCTTTAATAGTTGATGGACTTGTTATTGACACTAAAACAATGGTACGCACAGAATGAATTATTGTTCAATACTAAGTATTTAGTATCATGTATTCTAAGAAAACACCTTACTATTTATTGCTATCAATCATTGTTCTGCTCTCCTTTTTCCTTTATTCTTCAAGATATTACCCATTGTTGAACTCCGATGATGCGTTAAATGTCCTGATGGCACATTATTACAAACTGCCGGACGACTTCTACTGCTGGGGACAAGACCGGGGAGGAACGCTCATACCATTGATCAGCCAATTGTTTATCAAGCTGTTCCATTGTTCCGCATTAGTTGCCGTCTCTTTGTCAAACTATCTCCTGCTAATCCTTGGCTATTGGGGTCTATCAAGTCTGATAAAGTCGAAATATTACAAAATCATTCTGGCTGTCATTTGGTTTCTTCCCGTTCAAAGATACATTGACCTTTTGCGTTTTCCTATCGGCGTTCAATACAGTTTGTTGGGATTCTCCCTATTTCTAATCACTTTGCTCGAAAAAAAAGCAGCATCAAAATGGGTTGTCAAACATCTCCTGCTGCTCTCCATTACGATAGTGTTGTCCACGACTGTCTGGGTGTCCGACTTATCCATGGTCTCCATTGCCGTTTTGCTCGGTACTTTAGCTCTATTTCATATTTTGAAACACAAAAACCTGAGATTTGACAAAGCCATTCTGCCTTATTTTTTCATCGGGACAACCGCTTGTTACTTGTTTGTAAGGTATGCGAAATCTTTTGCCACTACCAAGACAGCGCATTACCTGTCCATCAACGGCTTCCATGAACTAAAAAACGCCATGCTGCTGTTATGGGAAGCCTTATGGAAAGACCTTACTTTCGGAACGGACGAATCACTGGTGAGCCTATACTTCTATTTGACACTACTTTTCGTTTTTGCTTTCGCGTTTTTTATCGTCAAAAAACGACTGCCTGTCCATTTGTTTTCCAATAAATGGTCCGCTTTTTTCCTGACGGATGCTGTGGTCGTTTTTGCGGCAATGCTTGCTTCCTCGTGGGTGCTGGCCAATGGAATGGGAAGATGGTATTTTGTCGCCACCTATATTTCCTTTTCCATGTTCGTCCTGTTGACCTTGGACCAAGCCGAGAAACGATGTCCAAAAACGCTTCGCTACAGCGTGTTGGTGCTGGCCGTGCTTGGCGCAATAAGCCCCATATACACGATGAAATATGTGGAACCCAAAACACTACGCCCCATGGCTGATATTGTCGGAGAATTTACACAACTTGGAGAAGTCGGAATCATCGCTGATTTCTGGAATTCCTATATTACCTCATGCCCCGACCCCGAACACATTAAAGCGACCCCTTGTGACAAATGCGGGGTAAGAAACCCCAAAATCGTCGATATGGTTTTTGAAAAAGACAACATCTACGTCATTCGAGACATGTGGATGGATCATTTTCCCGACACCTTGCAACAATTCGGGCATGTTTTGTTGAAAGAAGGCGAACCTTTCAACATGGGCAACTGTAATGTTTGCAAATATGGCAAGGCCAAGATTACTAAAACAAGTTCAAACTAAGAAGCTGTTTTTTGAAAGTGCAGAATGACAGTGTCAGGTACGGATTGATTATGCAGCTGGGGCTTGCTTGACAAGCTCTTTTACAAACTGATTACCTCGTCCATCCTGATATCCAAAGGCTCGGTCGGCACCTCTGCAACCAATTGAAAATCAAAGCAGATGCCGATACGCTTTACCCCGAGATGTTGCGATAAAAAACGGTCGTAATAGCCCTTTCCACGACCGATGCGATTCCCATTACGGTCGAAAGCTACCCCTGGGACAATGATCAGGTCGAAAGTGCCTTGGTAGGGTTCGTTTTGCGGTTCAAGGATATTGAAATCCCCAACAGCAAAGTCCGTATCCTTGGCATATTCCACGGGGATGATGTCATCACCCAACACGGTAGGGAGCATGATGCGCTTTTTCAGATGCCAACGCTCCAAAAAGCCTTGGGTTTGCACCTCGTCGGGGAGGGCATTGTACATCATGATGGTACCGGCGTGAATAAAATCCGAATGTCGTTCCAATCTGCTGAGAATCAAATCGGACTGTTCCTGTAGTTGTTCTTTGGTATGCTGTTTCTTCAGCATTTTGATATGGGTGCGAAGTTCTTTCTTATCCATGACGACTATCGTATTTTCAAAGGACTGCAAAGGTAAGGGGATTTTTCCCTCAATACAAATAGATTTCCTTGCACTTGGTAAAGCCGATGCCACGCGGCAGCAGGCCTGAAACACTGATGCTGTGTTGCGGCGCGTTCCTAATCCACACCACCTTGGCGCCGCCCTCTTCGGTTTCGGTTATCAGCCCGCCATCAGCTTTCCAGCAGAGGCTGTCGATAGGCGAAGAACAGCTGACGGAATAACTCCCTTCGTCACCAAACAAGATCGGCTCTTGGGGGAGCAGGATATGGCGGAAAAACGTGCTCATCGTGTCGCGGATGAAGCCGAAGTTCTCGTTCAGGCTCCCGTCGGCTTTCACATGTGGCGAATGCTTGTAACCGCTGAATGTGAACAGCCGCGCATCGATGCCCAACTCCAAAGCGCGTTTGACGATGCACGAGGAGCCGTACATCTTGTTGAAAAACGCCTTGTTGATGTTTCCTCCTGACTTAA
>JASBYY010000039.1 GCA_029983675.1 Bacteroidales bacterium
ACATGCTGAAAGTTACACGTCCTCACTCCGCCACTTCTCATAGCCTCATTCCGTTAGCTGACATAATAAAAACAAATTCAAAATGAAAAGAATTCTCTTATTGTTCTTCTGTGTATCGATATTGGATGTTGTCGCTTTAAAAGCACAAGATACATCGAAGAATCTGACCGATGGGCAAAAAGCCTATGTCCTGTCAAAATTTTGTTCTGAAGTGAAATACAATTATGTGTTTTACAATAATTTGACATTCGATTGGGACAGTCTATGCTTAGCCACTCTGCCCAAACTTTTGGCAACCGGCTCGAAGGAAGAATGTGTTCAAGAGTTACAGCGTTTAGCTGTCAAATTACAAGACGGGCACACGTCCATATATGAGGACAATTCGGATAACGGCCTGGATTGGATAAAACCTTTCCCAATCAAAACAAAACGGATAGATGACCGGGTTTTTGTAACCAACGTGTTCAGTAGCGATTTTCAAAAACAAGGTGTTGAAACAGGAAGTGAAATCATAGAAATTGATGGACTGGATGTTATGGAATATGTAAATCGCCATAAACGTCCGTTCGTATCATCTTCAACCTCACAATGGTTGGATTATTCCCCTTACGCAGGCTTTGAGCTGACAAAGGAGAAAGGTTCGAAAGTCTCAAAAATCCTATTTAAAAACCGAGATGGTAAAACCTTTACAATCGAAAGTCACCGAAACATCGGCTGGGACATAAATGCGAATAGTATATTCGACTACAAAACATTAAACGGCAATGTGGGGTTGTTGAAAATAAACACCTTTATGGGCAATGACTTTAAAAAGGATTTCGACGTTCTGTATCAAAGCATCAAAAAAACAGACGCACTGATCATAGATTTGAGGGACAACATGGGCGGAAACTCCGGAAATGCCGATTATGTTATTCGCCATTTGTCCGGAAAACCTGTAAAGATGGGCAACTGGAGCAGCCGTATGTACATTGCCGCACATGGTTCATGGGGATATCCGCAAGAGTGGCATATGGAAACCCCGGATGATTTGATTCCTGTGAATGAAGGAAATGGATATACGAAGCCGGTCGTGTTATTGGTAAATGCGGTGACATTTTCATCCGCCGAAAATTTCTGTGTGGCCTTTCGCAGTGCTAAAAAAGGGAAAATCATTGGTACGCCCACAGGAGGGAGCACAGGCAATCCCATACATATAGAACTTGGCTACGGGATTAATGCCCAGATTTGTACCAAGAACGAATGGGATACAGACGGAAACAGATTTATAGGAATCGGAATAAAGCCTGATGTAGAAGTAAAGGAAAATGTTGACATGTTTGTGAAAGGAAAGGATGTGTTGATAGAGGAAGCATTGAAACAGATCGGAAGAGATGAAAAATAACGTCAGCCAACAGCAGTTTGGTAAAAGTGGCAGTTCTGTGCTCTCTTGAAACATTTGTAGTTAATCAAAGTTTAGTTCTCCACATCAACACTTGTAGTATAAATTGCCACCTTCGCCAAGCCCCGCACCGTTAGGTGCAAGTGTAACGACACCAATGGGAGCGACTGACAGCCAATGCGAGCAATAGTTCTAACACAGAGAACACAAAGATAGCAGTCTGACAACCTTTGACAACGCAGAACTTTCACCGACACTCTGACGGAGTAATGCCGATAGCCGTGCATGGTGCGAAGTGGGGGCAAAGAAATATTTTGAAACGATGATTATTATTTCAAATCAAATTTTAATTGACTTCTTGCGATTAAACAATCGAGCAGTCGGGATTCGTAATGAGCAACTTGGCAAACAATTAGATGAGATTATCATTCGTCTCGGAGGGAGACAACGAGCAGAAATTCCTGCAGGCAGAGACAATGAAGAAGGTAATCCGTTTGGATTCCCAAAAACTTCTATGAGTTATGACTTTCCTTTGGAGCATATCCAAGAATTATTAAATACATTGGTAACACATTTTTAATCTTTTTGCTACGGAAGAATTGACAAACAGCACAAACACTCCTCAAGGAGGACAACAAATCATTATCAATCAGGTTGAACACAAGTCAAATGGTGTTGGTACGGCAGGGTTCGTATTGGCTATAATTGCTATTTTTCTCGGTTGGATACCTGTATTGGGTTGGATTTTATGGGTTTTAGGGCTTATTTTATCATTTGTAGGAGTATTTAAAAAGCCGAGAGGACTTGCTATTGCCGGATTAGTTCTGTCATTAATTGATTTGATTTTGTTGCTTGCCGTATTTGGGGAAATACTCGGTGGAATAGGAGCATTGGGGGCTATATAGTAAAGCCGAAGAGTGTCTATAAAACTAATTTGACAAATCAGATTTATACTTTGCAAAATAGCAAGCCTGGTATGCACGAACAACTTAAAAAAACTGGCAGAACTGAAAGAAAAAGGACATTTAACCGAAGAAGAATACAATGCACAGAAGATAAAGTTGTTAAGTCGAAGAAATATGCATTAATCTATTATCAAGTGAGCGAAGCCCACTTGGTAATATTTTTTTGAGCAGAGTTTGATTTTAATTCTTTTTTTATGTAATTTTGCGGAAAATTAGAAGTGAATAAATAATGAACTTTTGGCAGTTAAGAAATCAATTTTACGACTTGGTGTGTTTCAATATCAATCAGGTTTATGCGTGGCAACCGGGTTTTGATAAGAATAATCTCACTCGTTGGGCAAAGCAAAACTTGCTTGTGAAATTGCGTAATTCGTGGTATAGTTTTCCGGATTATATAAAGATGCCCAACATTCAACATTTTGTGTCAAACAAAATTTACAGTCCTTCGTATGTCAGTCTGCATTCCGCGTTGGCATTTTATGGTATTATTCCCGAAGCAATCGTGCAGACAACCGCTGTGAGTTCGTTGAAAAAGGCAAATTTTGAGAACATTTTCGGCTCATTTTCGTATCATCAACTTTTACCCGAATTAATGTTCGGAAATGAACAAAAAACGTTTCTAGATAAACATAGCCTGTTTTTTGCCACCCCCGAAAAAGCGATTTTAGACTTGTTGTATCTCTATCCACAGTACAATAGCGAACAAGAAATCATAGAATTGCGTTTCGATGAAGATTTTATGCAAGAAGAATTGAACGTAGAGCGTTTGAATGAATTTACAGAAAAATTTCAGTCAAAAGCGTTAAGAAATAGAGTTGATTTACTTTTAAAAACTCACGATTTATGCTAAATTTGGAACAGATACAAAATTATTTTCCGCCACAAATCAGAGAAAATCCTGCCCGCAAAAAATACATTGTAAAGGAATACATTCAACTGATGATTTTGAATTTTTTGGCAACTTCAAAATTTGCACAAAAGATCACCTTTATAGGCGGAACAAACTTGCGTTTAGTGAAAGGAATTGACCGATTTTCAGAAGATTTGGATTTTGATTGCAAGAATCTTGATGCCGAAGATTTCGCAGAAATGTCGCAAGCGGTTTTGACGTTTTTAAAACGGTCGGGCATACAAGCAGAAAACAGAGATAAGCAAAGTGAAAAATTGACCGCCTTTCGTTCAAGAATTTATTTTCCGGAATTGTTGTTCGATTTGGGTTTGTCGGCTTATAAAGAGGAGCGATTTTTGATTAAGATTGAAAGTCAGAATCAAGAGTTTGAATATACGCCTAAAATGGCGACCATTAGTGGTTGTGGTTTTTTTATTTCATTTCCTGTTCCTCCCGATGACGTACTTTGTGCAATGAAATTGTCAGCATTACTCTCACGAGCAAAAGGACGCGATTTTTACGATGCTTTGTTTTTGCTTTCTCAAACAAGTCCCAATTACGATTTTCTTGCTAAAAAACAGGGCGTTCACAATCTAACGGAACTGAAATCAAAACTAATAGAAACTGTAGAAAAAATAGATTTACAACATAAATCCAATGATTTTGAGCATTTACTATTTAATAAGGAAAATAAAGATAAGATTTTGATGTTCTGTGATTATATAAGGAAAATGAATTGAGCAATGGCAAATTACCTGCACCTGACAGCGGCTTAGCGCAATGGCGGGGAAAGTACCTCGTATCAAACTTTTCCGTAAATTTGCAGCGATGGCTTCGTGCAAAACGGCGTGTAAAATTTCGCCACTGCACATAGACTCAAACCGTTAGCGACCATTGTAAGACAAAAAACAGCATAAATTCAAATGACAGAAATAAATATTCTAATAGCTCTATTACCTATAATCTTTATGATACACGACTTTGAAGAAATTATTATGTTCAAGCCGTGGCTTGTCAAAAATAGGTTTGAGATAAAACGACGTTTCCCTAGACTTGATGCTTTTTTGACAAAGAAACGGATTTATGACCTCTCTACGTCTGGCTTTGCAGTTGCCGTATTGCACGAATTTCTACTTATTTCCACCGTAACTTTTTTGTCCCTTTGGTATGAAAATCTCCTCTGGTGGCTTGCCGCCTTCTCAGCATACTTCATTCACCTTTTATTGCATATTGGGCAATGGATGATATGGCGAAAATATGTTCCGGTAATTTTTACCTCAATCGTCACCTTCCCATACTGCTTATACACTTTGTGTGTTTTTATGAAAACCGTACAATTTAGCATAGAAACAATATTGTTGTGGACGTTGATAGGTCTTATCGCCGCTTTATGTAGTCTTCCCTCTGCATTCTATTTTGCCTTGAAATTTGACCAATGGAGAAGTGGTATTTATATCAATAAATAATGCTAATTTTGCAATCGCTGTTTTTACATACAAAGCAATTATATCATGGCAAAAAATAAAAAAATAGAAGTTCAAGGATTCGAGATTGTTGTGTATGAAGACAATCAAAACGATTATATTTCGATTACAGACCTTGCTCGGCACAGAGACGCTCAGCACACCGATAGTATTATTCAGAATTGGATGCGTAATCGCAACACCATAGAACTTTTAGGCTTTTGGGAAACAATTTATAATCCCAATTTTAAACCCCTCGAATTCGAGGGGTTTAGAAAACAAGCGGGATTAAACAGTTTTGTGATGACCCCAAAAAAGTGGATAGAAAGCACCAATGCCGTGGGTATAGTCTCTAAATCAGGCAGATATGGAGGAACTTTTGCCCATAAAGATATTGCTTTGGAATTTGCCTCGTGGATTTCCATAGAATTTAAACTTTATGTAATCAAAGAATTTCAACGCCTTAAAGAGGAAGAAAACTACCGACTGAAATTAGAGTGGAATCTACAACGCACCCTTGCTAAAGTGAACTATCAAATCCACACCGATGCCATTAAAGAGAACCTGATACCTCAAGAAATCACCAAACAGCAGGCTACTTTTGTATATGCCAACGAAGCCGATTTGTTGAATGTTGCCCTTTTCGGAATTACCGCAAAAGAATGGCGAGACAACAATCCCGACAAGACAGGGAACATAAGGGATTACGCCACATTGGAACAACTTGTTGTGTTGAGTAATATGGAAAGTGTTAATGCTTTATTAATCCGGCAAGGACTGCCTCAAAGTGAAAGGCTTCTACATCTCAACAAAGTAGCTATTACACAAATGAAATCGTTACTTGCAAGCAACGCAATGAAAAAACCGAAATAAGGAAAACAAAGAACCACAAAAAGAGGAATAAAGCGATTTATTAATATGTAACAAATAGAATACCAATTAAATATAGCAAATCAAGGTCTGAGTATTAAAGGGCTGACCACCCTCATGAAGATGATTTCTTGAAAAAGTGTGGAGTCCAGAACCCACTATAAAAACGGGGCGGTATCCGAAAAGCCAAATGAGTAGGGATATTAATAAACATCGATATGGAGAATAAATTCTTTACATTTATCAAACCTTATTTGTCGTATATCGACAATGGAAATCTTTTTAGAAAGCCTTTTTCTTGGCTTTACACCATTATTGCGATTTTGAATTTACTTCTGCCCATTGGGGTTATGGTTGAGGCGATTCAGAACCGTGTTTTTCAAGCATCTGCAAAATTCATCATTGTGTTTTTGCTAATATGGATTGTAGTTGTCTTTGTTTCTTGGATTAGCTTCCAATTGTGGTGGGATAGAAAAACGAAAGTGAAGGCAACGTCTTCCGAGAATGATGACTTTGTCGCTACGCCTGTTTTTTCTCATTTCATCCAGACTTTTGGCGAATGGTTGGGCACATGGATAGCTGTAGTAGGTTTTGTAAGTGCACTATTCATGACTATCTTTTTGGGTCATGATGCAAGTGCTTTGTCATACAGCATGGGCATTCCTTTTGTTAAGACAGGCGTGCTGAATATCGTGTTGATGCCAATAATCGGTTTTTTGACTATTGTGGTGTCAAGATTTCTGGCCGAACAATTCAAGGCACTAGCTTCCATTGCTAATAATACACGAAAGAATTAGCCTCGTTCAATGGCGTTCATCGCCTTCAGCGTTGACTTGGCAAGGTGCAAAAGTATAGCACGTCATTAAAAAACTGCGTCACCCTATTGGATGGCGCAGTTTTTAGTCCGAACGATTGTGTGTTGGAAATCGTTACACTTTATCTCGGGTAATTACTCAATTATAATATCGAAAGGCATGCGCGCTTGGATGCCCGTGGCTTCCGATACGGATTTAAGTCCTTGATAGTAGGGGTAATAGATGCCCAATTCTTTTTGAATGGTGCTTTGCACTTCATCCTCTCTTCTGCCGGTGATTTCTTCCATCAAAGAGGTCATGAAATCTTTTTGCTTGGGCATTTCCACAACGGTGTAGCTGTCGGTGATGCCGGCCTTTTCAGCGGCATAAGCGATGGCGTCTTCCAAGCCGCCGAGTTTGTCAACGAGACCGCGCTGCAAAGCGTCGCTTCCCGACCAAACGCGTCCTTGTCCGATACTGTCCACATAGCTTTGGCGCAGATTGCGGTTGCGCGCCACCATAGAGGTGAAGTCGTTGTAGGTGCGGACAACGCTTTGTTGCAGTTTGGCAAGCTGGAACTCCGTCAGAGGTTTGTTGATGCTGCCGAAGTCGGCGTTTGCGTTCGTCTTTGCCACATCGAAAGTCAGCCCGATCTTTTCGTTGAGCAGCGTTTTCAGGTTCGGGATGGTGCCGAACACACCTATTGATCCGGTCAAGGTGTTGGCATTGGCAAAAATGTAGTCGGAGCAAGCCGAAATCCAATAGCCGCCGGATGCTGCATAGTTGCCCATCGATACGATGACGGGTTTCTGTGCGCTGGCCAGTTCCACTTCGCGTCCGATGACGGAGGATGCCAAGGCGCTGCCACCGGGGGAGTTGACACGCAACACAATGGCTTTCACCTTTTCGTCCTCACGGGCCTTGCGTATGGTCTTCGACAACGTTTCGGAGCCAATAGTGCCTTCAGGAGCTTTCCCATCGATGATGGTGCCCGAAGCATAGATGATGGCGACTTGCTGACTTCCACTTTCATCAATTGTATAGCTTTTCTTGTAGTTGGAGTTGCCAATGAGGTTCAGCTTGTCGTCGGAAGCCGTCATTTGTTTCAGCTCATCGATGACTTGGTCCTTATAGTACAGTTGATCCACAAGACCGTATTCAACGGCTTTCTTGGCATCGAAGTAGGTGCCAAGGCTGTCGGCAATGCGGTTGAGTTGTTCCACGCTGATGTTGCGGCTCTGGCTGATGGAAGCGAGAATCTGTCCCCAAACGGAACCGATCAGCTGGTTCATCTGTTCGCGGTTGGCATCGCTCATTTTGTCTAAGAAATAAGGCTCAACGGCGCTTTTGAACTTGTTGTTCGGACCTCTGATAATCTGCATTTCGACCCCGAGTTTTTCCATGAGGTGTTTGTAGAAGATGATTTGAGAAGCCATGCCGTGGATGTCCACCATGCCGTCGGGATTCATGAAAATCTTGTCGGATACGCTGGCAAGGTAGTAGGCGCTCTGGCTATAGAGTTCGCCATAGCTTACAATGAATTTTCCAGACTCTTTGAAAAACAACAGCTTGTCACGGATTTCCTGCAAAGTGGCGGAGGAAGTAGGGACACTGCTGAGATTCAGGTAAATGCCATCGATGTTTGGATCGGAGGCGGCATTCTCGATGTTGCGCAGAATGTCGTTCATGCCCGACAGGTCTCTCTTTTCCATGCTGGTGAAGTCGATGGCACCAAACTGGTTTTCGCTGGTGCGGTCGGAAATGGGATAGTCCAATTTCATGTGAAGGATGGAATGGGGCTTGACCTTGGTGGCGGTTGCTTCAGTGTTTGACATGCTCGAAATCAACGAGGTGATGACGCCGATCTTGATAAAGAAAGCGATCAAGAGCGCAATCAACGTGCCTAAAAAGGCGGCTAATACGACTTTGTAAAATTTCATGATACGTTAATGTTGATACTAAATTGCGACAAAAGTAGTAATATTTTATTTGCCGATAATCGGGGTTGCAAGATGACAAGTGAAAAATAGCTTGGCACCGGAT
The DNA here is from genome assembly GCA_029983675.1 of Bacteroidales bacterium. Lineage (GTDB taxonomy): Bacteria > Bacteroidota > Bacteroidia > Bacteroidales > F082 > Limimorpha. Next base: position 8,406 of record JASBYY010000039.1, read on the forward strand.
TTATGGAATACGGTTGGGACGAACGAATTTGAAAAACCTAAGTTCAATGGGATACAATCTTTCATGGCGGTGAAAATTCCGTATTTTTGCAAAAATCATTTTTCCAATGACAACGAGCTATGTGCTTTTTGGTTCCAATAAGGGAAATAAAGCGGAGATCTTCGATCGGGCTTGCGGCTATATTAATGAAAGGTGTGGCATGATAACTGCCGTGTCATCTTCGTATGAAACAGAGCCGTGGGGCTTCGATTCGGACAAATGGTTCCTCAATCGATTGGTGGTGCTCGAAACCTCATTGCTTCCCGATGGTTTAATGCATGAGCTTCTCGCTATCGAAAAGCAATTGGGGCGGGTGCGTGGTCACAATGTCAATCGATATGTTTCGCGCCCCATCGATCTCGATATTCTCTATTATGGCGAGGCGGTATTGCATGAAGAAACGCTGACCCTGCCACATCCGCGCCTTCATTTGCGGCGCTTTGCCTTATTGCCGATGTGCGAGGTCGCCCCTGATTTCGAGCATCCCGTACTGCATCGTACGCAAACCGAGCTGTTGGCGGAATGTCCGGATCAAAGCATGGTGAAGTGTTTGAAAAACTAAAAAAAAGCTTCTGATTGAAAATTAAGTTGTTGCTGATGATTGGAAAGAAAGAAAACAAATGCTTTCCCGATGGCGCAGCCAAAATCATTATCTTTGTCACCTTATGCATTACAATTATATTGCCATAGAAGGAACGCTGGGAGCCGGCAAGACGACGCTGGCCACGCGCATCGCATCCGATTTCAACGGTAAACTTGTTCTTGAGGAGTTCGAGGCCGACAAGAATCCGTTTTTGCCCAAGTTCTATCAGGAGCCTGACAAATACGCTTTTCAGGTCGAGATGACATTCCTTGCCCTGCGTTTTCAGCAATTGAAAGACAAGTTGAGCAACCTTGATCTCTTCCATGACTTCATCATTTCGGATTATTATGTGGCAAAATCGCTGATTTTCTCGAAAAACAATCTTCAAGAGGACGAATATCAGCTTTTTGCGCGTTTTTTCAATATCATCTTTGCCACTATGCCTAAACCTGACTTGCTGGTGTACCTGTATCTCGATGTGGATCGGCTGCAGTATAACATCCAAAAGAGAGGCAGAAGCTATGAGCAGGAGATTTCCAACAGCTATTTGGAAGGCATTCAGCAGGGCTATTTCGATTTCATACGTCAACAGCAAAACGACATGCGCATCTTGCTGCTCGACACGAATCGTCTCGATTTCGTGGCCAACGAAAACGACTACCGCACTATTATGGATGCTATCGATCAGCCTTACGAGGTTGGGGTGCACCGGGTTGCACTGTGACGGGCTTGATTCTTGAATTTGATAGAGAATAAAAAAACAGGGCGCCTTATTGGGCGCCCTGTCAGTTTAGTTGTTATCCGAATCGATTGTGATTATTCACCGATAACGCGTTCAACTTGGCGTTCGTTGACTTGGATCTTGTCGATCAGGATTTCGGCACGACGGAGTAGCGGGAAGATTTCCTTCTCGAGTTCAGGATACACGTTGATCATGTTTCTGATTTCCTGTTCCTTGGCAGCCTGTGAACCGGCATTGTTGATCACATTGACGATAGCGTCTTTGTCTTCGATGTTAGAAGCCTTCACCAATTCGATGAACTTGACCCAGTCGGGGCCATTGCCATTGACATTGATGCTGTATTCATTCATGTTGACTTTGTTCTTCTTCATCACTTTTTCAACTTCCTTCTGTCCGGCTTTAGCGCGGTCGCTAGCCAGCGTGGTGTTGCGGTCAAGAGTGCCTTCGGGTGACGCCCATCCTTCAATCTGAAGGTCTTTCTTCTCGCCGGCTTCAATGAGGGTCTTCACGTTTTTGTTGACTTCCTTGGCGTTCTTGATCTTGGCCGAGTTCTTCGGGAAGTAGTAGATGGCAGCGGCTTCTTTCACGAGAACAGTGTCGTAAACCGTGACGATTTCGGTCTTGGGCTGGGGTTTCGTGGTGACAACAACGCCGTCAGCGAGTTTTCTTTCACCGCCTTGTGTGTAGTAAGTGTTCTTTACAATGTCATCCTGGGTAGGATAGATGTTGCCGTCGTAAACATAGAACATCGGGTTGCTCTTCAGCTCGCTGTTTTCGATTTCGGGAACGTAGTCGGTGCAGTAGCTCTTTGTGAACTCGCCACCTTCTTTGTAATTGACTCTGAAGTCACCGTCAGCCTTGACTTTCTCACCGACAAAGGTGATGGGTTCGAGGTCGATCTGACCGCCTTTATAGGTAAGATAAGGAGTCAGGTTCATGACAGCGTGCTTTTCGAAGTACTTGGGAGGAATGGTGACGGTAACGTCAAAGCAAACCTTGCCGTCTTTTTCAACCAACGGATCGGGGTTCACCTTCATGGTGATTTGGTTGGCTTCGCGGGCCATCTTATCGATGTCGGTAGGATTGTTGAACTTGTAACGGAGACCTAAGTTCAGCTGGCTGTACATGTCGTTGACATATTCGATTTCATCTGTCGGAGCTTTGGCAATCTGGTCGAGGTTGTCTTTGCCGGCAAAATGATAGGTGTAGTCAACAAAGAGATCGACTTTCTTGCCGAGGTTGAAGTTGAGTTCACCACCAACAGGAATGGTATAGGTCAAAGCATAGTCGGCTTTTTCTTTGGCAACAGCTTCACCTACAACTTGGTTGTTGGCGTCGAGTTTGTTCACCTGACCGGCTTTGTAGTAAATGCCACCAATACCAACGTGGGGAATGAGGTTGAACACTCTGTACGGATTGTAGCCGAAGAAGAGGTTGCAAAGATTGAAGGTCAAGTTCAGGTTTCCATCAAAGTAGGTGGTCTTGTTCAACTGAAGGTCCTGGAATTCAGGGGTGGCAGCACCGTCAACAAGTCTGAGGAATTGTCCGTGTTTTTCACCGGCCAGCGTACCATAGCCGAATTTTGCATTCATGCCGATAACACCGCCAAACTGATAGCCGAGGCCTAATTTTCCGTTGAGATTGTTCAGGAAATAATCCTTGTTGAAATCTTCGAAAATCCAGCCTTCATAGTTGGCCAAGTCTCCGTGGTTGATGGAGAAGCCGCCTTCGCCAGACAGGTAGAAATACCTCTGGACGGGCTGTTTGTGATTGCCTTTCTGAGCAAACATAGCAACAGGAAGGAGCGCGATGATGACAAGCATCATCAGTTTTGAGAACGTCAAATTTTTCTTCATAACGTAATGTGTTAAGTTTGTAATGTAATGTTTAGTCATATTTAATATCTTGTTATTCAGTGTTTTTTAATCGAACCCTACAAGCTTCGGCTTCATCTTCTGTTCATGCCTTTTCTTGCCTCCATCGCATATAAAGTCGAACAAAAATAGGAAATTATTCAATTCCAAACATTGTTTTCATTTTTTTTCTCTTTATTTTCATTTCTTATTGGTTTTAGTGGTGCTCGATGAACCCTTGTTTATGAAAAGTTGTTGGAAAATCGACCACATCACAATGCCGGCGCAAACCGACACGTTCAGGGAATGCTTAGTCCCTTCTTGCGGCAATTCTATGGCTCCATCGCAAAAATCGAGAACGCCATCGCTGACCCCTTCCACTTCGTTCCCCATGATGAATGCCGTTTTTTCTTCAAAACAGAATCCTTCAAGACTGGTGCTGTCACTGACTTGTTCGACGGCGAAAATCTTGTATCCGTTTTTTTTCAACTCCTTGCAGGCTTCTTCTGTGGAGTCGAAATAGCGCCATTTTACGGTTTCATCGGCTCCTAATGCGGTTTTGTGGATTTCGCGGTGTGGCGGACATGCCGTGATTCCACACAAATACACCTCCCCCATGCGAAAAGCATCGGCAGTGCGAAAAACAGAACCTACATTACTCAACGATCGGATATTGTCCAACACGATGATAATGGGCAGTTTATCAACAGTATCAAAAGCTTCTTTTGAAAGCCTTCCAAGTTCTTCCATGCTTAGCTTGCGCATAGTGTTTGTGTTCTTGCAGGGGTTATTATCAAATTCCGTTCCAAATGTCATGTAAAGTGGCTTGGTACCTGCTCTTGGATGTTGAAACCTGAAAAATCTGCATGAGGAGACAGACTGTCTATGACTTTGACGTGATGCGGGTTTGCTGATATTCAGTTGAATAGAGCTTCTCTAAGAGTCTTTGCTGGATGAAAGCCATTTTTTCTTGTTTGCAGTGTCTGTGGGCATGATGGGACTGAAAACGCTTTTCCCGCAATACCGCTGTCACTTTTTCTGTTGATTTTTCCTTATTTTTGTGGTTCAAAAAAGGAAGATATGGGTGATATGGGTAATAAGATAGGTGCGGAAACCCCGATGATGAAGCAATACTTGTCGTTCAAGGCGAAATATCCCGATGCGATGTTGCTGTTTCGTGTGGGTGATTTTTATGAGACCTACGGCGAAGATGCGGTTACGGCAGCCGCCATTCTGGGTATTGTGCTGACCCACCGTTCCAATGGTGCGGCTGCCGATGTCGAAATGGCAGGATTTCCGCATCACGCATTGGATACCTATTTGCCCAAATTAGTGCGTGCAGGACAAAAAGTCGCGATTTGCGACCAGCTGGAAGACCCGAAACTTGCTAAAAAACTTGTCAAACGCGGCATCACTGAATTGGTGACACCGGGTGTGACCTATAATGACAATGTGCTGGAGCAAAAGGAAAACAATTTTCTGGCTTCCGTACATTTGGGTGAGACCTTGAGCGGAGTGGCTTTTCTCGATATTTCAACGGGCGAATTTTATCTCACCCAAGGCGCAAACGACTACATCGACAAGCTGTTGCAGAGTTTCAATCCTTCCGAAGTATTGGTGCAACGCAATAAACGTAAGCGTTTTATTGATTTGTTCGGCGGCAAATACTATCTCACAGTGTTTGACGACTGGGTTTTTACGACAGATTATGCCAACGAAACCTTGAACCGGCATTTCCATACCGTATCGCTCAAGGGTTTTGGCGTGGACGACTTTCCCGACGGTATTATTGCAGCAGGGGCGGCCATACATTATCTAATAGAGACCCATCACGACAAGATTGACCATATCGCTTCGTTGTCGCGCATTGATCAGGGACAGTATGTGTGGCTCGACCGGTTTACTATCCGTAACCTCGAATTGTTGCATACACCCAACGCCAACGCCCGTACCTTGATAGATGTCATCGATAGAACCGTTTCACCTATGGGCGGACGCTTGATGCGACGTTGGATGGTTCTTCCTTTGAAAAACAAGGAACTCATTGCAGCCAGACACGATGTGGTCGATTATTTTGTCCGGCATCGTGAGCAAATCGACAGGTTTCAGGAGGCTTTTCGCATGGTGGGCGATTTGGAACGTCTCATGGGAAAAGTGTCGCTTGCCAAGGTCAATCCGCGTGAACTGTTGCAGGTGAGCCGTGCATTGGAACAAGTGGAGACACTCAAAAAACTGTGTGAGGAAAATGAAGACCTTTCTTTGAAGAGTTTTGCCGAACAGTTCAATCCCTGTGCGTCCATTCGTGATAAAATCAAGCGGGAACTGATGTCGGAAGCACCTGCTCTCTTGTCGAAAGGCAATGTCATTGCCGCCGGTGTTGACAGCGAACTTGATGAGTTGCGCAATTTGTCGCGTTCGGGAAAGGATTATCTGTTGGGCATTCAGCGCCGCGAGATGAACGCTACCGGCATCCCGTCGTTGAAAGTGGGCTACAACAATGTGTTCGGCTATTATTTAGAAGTTACGAATGCTCATAAGGACAAGGTGCCGGTCGAATGGATTCGCAAACAGACTCTGACCAACGCCGAACGTTACATCACCGAGGAGCTTAAAGAATACGAGCAGAAGATCTTAGGAGCCGAAGAAAAAATCGCCACGATAGAGCAGCGGCTTTACATGGAACTGGTCGCTGCTGTGTCGGAGTTTGTCGAACCAATTCAAACCGATGCGTCGTTGATTGCCCGCCTTGACTGCTTGGTGTGTTTTTCTGATAATTCATTGAAATACAATTATGTGCGTCCCGATATTAATGATGGCTATGAGTTGGACATCAAGGGAGGACGTCATCCTGTCATTGAACAGATGATGCCGGCAGGAGAGTGCTATATCGCCAACGATGTCTATCTTGACCGTGACCGTCAGCAAATCATCATCATCACAGGACCGAACATGTCGGGAAAATCTGCTTTGCTGCGGCAAACCGCATTAATCGTCCTGATGGCGCAGATGGGCTGTTATGTGCCTGCCACTTCTGCACGTATCGGAATGGTTGACAAGGTTTTTACCCGCGTAGGTGCCAGCGATAATATTTCATCGGGAGAATCGACGTTTATGGTGGAGATGAACGAAACCGCCAGCATTCTGAACAACGTGTCGTCGCGAAGCTTGGTGCTGTTGGATGAAATCGGACGCGGCACCAGCACCTACGACGGCATCAGTATTGCATGGGCCATTACGGAGTACCTTCACAACCATCCGACCAATCGTGCCAAGGTGCTGTTTGCAACGCATTATCATGAGTTGAACGAGATGGAAGCGATGTTTGAACGCATTAAAAACTACCATGTGACGGTAAAGGAAGTGGGGAACAAGGTGGTGTTTTTGCGTAAACTCAAGAAAGGCGGCAGTGCGCATAGTTTCGGTATTCATGTGGCGGCCATGGCGGGTATGCCGAAAAAAGTCATTGAACGGGCTGAAACTTTGTTGACCATGTTGGAACGGTCGCATACAAGCGGGGATGTTGAAAAGGCGGCTGCGGCTTCTCATAATGATGGTGTGCAGCTGAGTTTCATACAATTGGATGACCCGTTGCTGTTGCAAATCAAGGAGGACATCCTGAATACCAACATCGACACCCTGACACCCGTCGAAGCCTTGATGAAACTGAATGAGATCAAGAAACTGTTGAATCATTGATCCATGGGTATTATTTAGTTCTTCAATACAGACATTGGTAGTTGTTCAACTACAAGATGATGTTATTGTAAGTGGAACATGTAATGACAGATCGACACAAATCAAGGTTATAAGAAAAAGCGATGTCTATTTATTGTATTTATATATTGTTGATAATGAATAAATTGTAAATATCAATTTTGAAATGGCAAAAAAAATGGTGTAAAATACTTGCATGAACCAAAAAAGTAGTACTTTTGCACCGCAAAACCTAAGCGGAAATAGCTCAGTTGGTAGAGCACGACCTTGCCAAGGTCGGGGTCGCGAGTTCGAGTCTCGTTTTCCGCTCCACGTGAGGTGGTTGAGTAGCTTCACAAACCGTTCTTAAAAGCGGAAATAGCTCAGTTGGTAGAGCACGACCTTGCCAAGGTCGGGGTCGCGAGTTCGAGTCTCGTTTTCCGCTCCACACCATGTCCCGATTCATATCGGGATTTTTTGTGTAAGGGCAGACAAACTGTCTGAAAGGCGCCTGAGTGGTGGAATAGGTAGACACGAGGGACTTAAAATCCCTTGGCTGATAAAGCCGTGCCGGTTCGATCCCGGCCTCGGGTACTAAAAACGCTCTGATAACTCACGGTTAAAAGAGCGTTTTTAGTTATTCTCCTTTGATGCTTTCAAGGATTTCCACCCAACGTCCACATAACTGTCAAAGAGAATGATGGATTTTTGAGTTTCTCGAATCAAATCGGAAGCAAAACAATACGCATCGAACACCTGTCCGTCATAGAAAATTCCCTGTTGTGGCCGAGCATTAGCATCCAGCCTTCTGAAGACCTCATCAATGCATTTGTCAGTCTCAGTTTGATAGTACTCTATGTTGGTTAAACGTTGAAAGATTTGGGCGTTGTTGGCTGGAAAGCGGCGCATAGCGGTAAGTAAAGGCACGCATGATGCGGATATTCACCTCAATGGCTGTTGGTGACAGCAACATACCGCTAAGCATGGCGATTCCTTGTTCCGTCAAGGCATAAGGAAGGTAATTGAGATGTTTTCCACGTCCATCGTTTAAGGTCACAACTTGTGATTTTATACATTCTTCTTTCATCAAACGAAAGAGGAAATCTTCGGAATAACGATCAGAGTTTCTTGATTCAACACTCTGGTATCCACTCCATATAACATAGCCAAATCACGATCAATCATCACCTGTACGCCCCTGATATTCAGTATCAGCCGAGCAATGTCCGTTTGCATTGCAACAGCTTGGGTTGCTATATCAGACAAAGGGTCGCAATTTGCGGCGGGTTACTTCTCGGCGTTCCCATTAATTATCTTCGTCATATCGTTACTTTGATGGTTATTTCTAATAGTTTCAGCAACTGTAATATGTGCAAAAATAGAATAATCCTTTACTCCCGATGCACCGCACGCATATTCGCCTTGCATATGGCTTCAACAGTGCTGTCCTAAGTGTTTTTTATACCGCATGTGCTGTTTTTTCTTATCAATTCAAATGAATACCGTACTTTTGTGCATCATTTATTCTTCTCATCATGAAAACAAACAGTAGTAACATTATGCAAGAGGTCAAACGTTATGTAATCATCACGTTTGCATTGTTTATGATGGCATTCGGATGGACGGCTTTTCTCATTCCAAGCCAGATTCTTGGCGGAGGTGTCGGCGGTATGGCGACATTGATATTTTGGTCAACGGGGATATCGACCGGTATTTCCGTATTCGTGATAAATGCCATCCTCGTTTTGATTGCCATCAAGATACTTGGTTTCGGTTTCGGCATAAAAACAGTGTATTCCATCATTGTGTTGTCGATGTTTTTTTCGCTGTTGCAGCACTATATCACCGAACCGATGATGGCGGGCATCATGCAGCCTTTTGTCGAAGAGAAATTACTGTCAGCCATATTGGGCGGCGGCTTGGCGGGTTTGTCCATCGGAATAGCATTCACGCAAGGCGGCAGCACGGGAGGAACTGACATTGTTGCCATGATTGTCAACAAGTACCGCAATATTTCTCAAGGGCGTGTCATTTTGTTTTGCGACATTGTGATTATCAGTTGTTCCTATTTTGTTATCGAAACGGACAAGGTGCAAACCATTATCTACGGCTTTTTGGTGATGAGCGTATGCAGCTATTGTATTGATCTTGTGCTGACAGGAAACAAACAATCGGTGCAGGTGTTTATCTTTTCATCGGAACCTCAGAAAATTGCCGATCGGATTGGAAATGAGATGCAGCGTGGCGTGTCGTTTATCAGGGGAAAGGGATGGTTTACAAAGCAGGAATCTGACATTCTGATGGTGGTGGCGCACAAACGCGAGTCGCAGCGCATTTTTCAGATTGTAAAGGAGGAAGACCCCAAGGCTTTTATGACCATGAACACCGTGATGGGCGCTTACGGCAAGGGTTTCGAGCAAATCAGGAAATGAAAATGTTAAGGTCCTTTATGCAATAAAAAATGGCGGGATGAACACACCCCGCCATTTTTCGTATGAGATGAACCGATTTATTTGATACCCAATTTCTTGGCGATATCTTTTGGAAGTGCGTTCTTGTGAACCACGATGTTCATGGTCTTGTAGCGGGCGAAAGCTTTCGATACGTACCAAATGCCTTTGTAGTTGCCGGCATCGCCCCATGAGTTCTTCACCATGTAATATTCGTTGCCGATTTGGTCTTTGGCTTTGCCGTATATGATCATGCCGTGGTCGTCGCCGGTCTCGTAATTGTCGTAACCGATTTGACGTTCCTTTTGCGTGACCCATTTTTGAGGTGTAGGGCCATTCTGGGCTTCTTTTTTCCTGTCGGAAGCAGACATGCCCAGCCAGTGAGCCATGTCGCTGCCTGTGAGGTCTTTGTCTTTGGCTTCGAAGTCGGGAAGGACGGCCACGCCGGCCATCTTGCCTCTGAGCCAACCGCTTTCGCTGACATCGGAACCCCAAGCGATGGGATAGCCGTTTTCGATGGCGTTATCGAATACTTGCATCAGCTCGTCGATAGGGAGGTTGTAGGCTTGTCCCCAACGCCAGTTGTCCTGTACTTCGATGACAAACTGTTCGTAGAAAGGATGGTGCGTGAAAGAAGTAAGGTTGACATAGTCGTCCATGTTCAGACCGGTTGACTGGGCGAAGGACATGGGAGTGTACTTCTTTCCGTTATAGGTGAACTCTTCGGGAAGCTTGCCGAGGTAGGCGTCATATATGCCTGCCAATGCCTTTTTCCACAAAGGATTGCCGTCGGCATCCATCTGGATTTTTCTGCTTTTGATGACACCGGCTACAAAAGGTTCGGAAACGGCAGAAAGTTCGCTGAAGTTCGACAAAGAGTCGCCGTGCATTTTTCCGGCAGGCATTTCGCAATCGGGAACAAGGCCGTAGTGCTTGATGCCGTAAACAACGTCGCCGAAAGAACCGCCTTGAGAGAATGACACGTCGCCATGCGTGCGGACGGCGGCTTCGGCACGGTCGAGATAGGTGTGGTACACGGTGAACATTTCCGAGAAATCGTACTCGGGTTTGCCCATACGAAGCAACTCCGCTTCAAAGAAAGCCATACCGGAATAGCACCAGCAGGTGCCGGCTTGGTTTTGGTCTTTTACCGAGGTGATGGGTAATTCCTTGACGGTTTCGAATTTGAAGCCTTCGCTTTCTTCTTTCTCGGCAGCATTGGGCTGCGGTTGAGCAATAGCGGTGATGGTGAGCAGCATGGTAGCTGCGGTCAGTACATGTTTGAAATTCATGATGTTGTTATGATTTTGATGTTAAGTGACAGATTTATAAACTCAAACGTTTGCTGATGTTTTTCGGCAATGCGTCCTTGTGTAAGGTGAAAAAGATGGTGTGAAGTCTGACATACGATTCGGAACAGAACCAATAGCCGTCATAGCCCATGTTGTCGGTACCCCAAGAGTTTTTCACCTTGTAGTATTTGGTGCCGTTTTGATCTTTGGCGATTCCAACGATGAGCATACTGTGGTCGTCGGTGGTCTCCCAGTTGTCGTAAGCTTTCTGGTGTTCTTCGGGGGTGATGGCCTTTTCGGCGACCACCTCTTCAAAAGCATACAGCTTGTCTTTGATTTCGCGGTCGGTCATTTCGGCATACTTTTCAGGATGCTTTGCCTTCAGCTTGTCAATGTCATCGTCAGGAACAATGCCGACACCCTCCTTGCGCGAAAACCCTTTGTCGCTGACATCTTGTGCCCAGCCAACAGTATAGCCGTTTTCGAGAGCATGGTCTAAAGCAGCCATCAGGTCGTCAAGGGGCATGTTGTATGCGGGAGTCCATGTCCAGTTGTCAGGTATTTCGACCACGAAAGGCTTGTCGTAGGCGACATGCGTGAACGAGGCGATTTCAATGTAGTTTTCAGGGTCGATGGGATAGGCCTGGGCGAAAGACTTGGCGGTATGTTTCTTTCCATCGGCAGTGAAAGTCTCCGGCACTTTGCCGAGATAGGAGTCAAGGATGCCCGGGAGCACATCCTGCCAAACGGGAGTGAGTTTGCCATTGCCACGTTTGAGCACGGCATTGGCATAGGCGCTGATGACATCGTTCATCTCGTTGTGGGCGTGACGCTTTTCACCGATGACCATGCCTTCGTAGTCTTGCTGCGGCATCATGCCGTACTTGTCGATCATGTAGAGCACATCGCACACCTCGCCGCCTTGGCTGAGCGTGCTGCATCCGTGCATTCTTACGTAACGGTTTACTTTGTCGGTCCACGCATTGCGAACGGTGAACATCTCCGAAAGGTCGAAATTCTTGCCGTAAAGACGAAGTATCTCGGCTTCCACAAATCCGATACCGGCAAAGCACCAGCAGGTGCCAGAGCTGCCTTGGTTTCCAATGGGCGTGTGCGGCACGTTGGTGATTTCGGTTATCTGATAAAGACGCGAGGTTTCTTTTTCTTTGTCCTGAGCACAAATTGTTGATGCTGAGAAGAATGTCAGCATAAGTGTCAGGAAAGCTGCTGTTTTCAGACTTGACATGGTTTTGATGTTTTTTAGTTGCAAATAACGATTTTACTCATGTTGTTGCCCGCCTCTGAAGTCGTTCTGATGAAATAGGTTCCTTCTGTCAGATGAGAGAGGTTGAGCATGGCGTCGTGGCTGTCTGAAGTGGTGCGTAGCACTTCTTGACCAAACACGTTGAACACGATGATCTCCTTATGTCCCTTGGCAATGACGTGAACCATTCCTGTGGAGGGATTGGGATAAATGGCGACGGGTATCTGATTCTCTGCAATGGATGTCATGCTGACACATGCGGTGTTTGAAGGGCTGGATTCTACATTTCCAATGACACCGGTAACCGTGTAGCAGCACCAGTTTTCCGAAGGCGATACGTCAGAATATGTGCATTCCGAACTGACTGTGGCAATGCGTTTGCCGTTGCGATATACATTGTATGCTGTTGCGCCATGGGCGGGATCCCATTTTAATAGGATAACGCCGTTTTCATCTTTTTCAGCGGAGAGGTGATTGGGAATTATGGTCTTGTTGACTAAAACGTGGTTCAGATTTGGGTTGTTGTGTGCAAGTGCCGGTGCTGATTCGCAGTCGGAATCATTATAGTACGCCGTCATTTGGTATTGGTAGCGTGCTCCATCGGGGAGGTTGGAGAGATCGGTCATCTCGGTCTGTGACGCATTGACGAGCTTGATGCGCTTATAGGCTTCTCCGTTCGTTTTTCTGTAGATAAAATATCCGGTTAAGTCTTCCGATGCCGGACGCTCCCAATGCAGCTTGGTGCGTCCGTTTTCAAGTCTTTCATAGTAGAAATTGTGGGGTGCTTCGCAGGTGTTGGTTGCTGGTGTGCAGCATTCGTTGGAAGGCTGGGTCTCTCCATTGGTGCAAAAAGCTGTAACAAAATAGCAATGGTTTTCATGTGCGGCACCGGCATCGGTGAAGGTTGTCGCATTATGAACCATATCGTAAAGGATGCCGTCGCGATAAATGTTGAATCCTAATTCTCCGGTGGTGGCCGAAGTCCAGGTGACAACCGCATCGTTGCCATTAATGGTCACATTTGTAGCGTATGGGGCATCGCAAGATTCAGTGCTTCCGCAGGCATTGTTGGTCTCGTAAAAAATACCGATGGGCATATCGGAAGAGTTCCCATCGAAGTTGAAAACGGTGTCGTTGCTGTTGTCTAAGATGGCAAAAGCAATATCGATGGGAGTTTGCGGGGCAATCCAGGTAAAGGCGACCCTGCCTTGTGGCATTTCAATTTGTTTGCTTTGTGTTCCTGCTTCAGCGGATGTTATTTCGTCAATCACGGATCCTGTCGAATTGCGGAAAACCAACTTGCCTCCCTGCCATCCATTGCTGCCGTCGGCAGTGGTGCTGACGGTCCATGTGCAGGTGGGACCCAAGTTGATATTGTTGGCGAAGGCTTTGCACCCTACAACGCCTTGACAGACGGCATAAACCGCATAACTGACCGAGGTGGGGATGCCGTCGTGATCGACAAAACTCATGGTGGCGCCGGGCGTTGTCGCTTCGGTTTCATGAATGATGATGCCATTCTTCATGACAACCATTTTCTCTATGTTGGGAAGCGTGTTGTTGTTTGTGGTTTTCGTCGGGTTGGTCCAAGAAAGGGTGGCAGAAAACTCATTGTCCAAATTAGGGATGGCCCTGAAATTGGAAGGTGCGAGCGAAGTGTAGTTGTACGCGTTTTCAGGAACAAAATTAAAGATGGCTCCTGCATCGCCGGAGAAATCAATCTCGTCGATAACGAACCAGCCGTCACCGCTTCCGCCCCAACCCCAGTTGAAATGAAATAGATCGTTGTCGTCGTAGCCATCGCACACAAAGGCGTGTCCTCCATCGGCATTGTGACCTGAATAATACACAGGCCATCCCAAATCGAAAGATTCCTTTAGCATGTCTTGCCATTGAGAAAGAGAATGATTGTAACGAGAACGGTAAACGGCGTGTTCCGAATAGGAAAAATAATTCATGATGGCTTCCGGAACATCAAATGAGTAGGCTCCGCTGCCTTTTGGACTGTACATCATGTTCACTGCAACGCCGCAATGGTACATCAGCTGGGCAACAGCATTGATTTCTTCTTCGGGGGAGCCGTTGGAAATGCGAAGAGGCATCTTGTCCCACCGGTAAGTCGTTTCACCGAAATTAGCCGTTTGCGTGGGGTATGAAGGATAGCTGCCCCAGCCCCCATTAGGGGTGTAACTGTGCGTTCCGATGCCTTGTGTCGGATAATCCCAGTATTTCATCAATTGTGACATGGCTGTAGCCACGCAGCCAGCATAGGCTCGTCCTCCGGGACCGCCGTGATCATCCGGACAGAAGCGGTTGTAAGGATCGTTTTGGTTCCAAAGCGTTTGCACCAAATGGGTGGCGGCTTTCCCGTTGTTGCGCGAGGCGACATTGCCAGAATTGAGCAGCAGTTTCCACTCGGAGGCAACATCTGCACTTTGCTTGCGAAGGTGTTGCTGGGAGCGCCCTTTGACAATGTTGTCGAGATAATAGGACAGTTCCGGCGACATGTTTTCGGTTTTGAACCTTCCTTCTGTGGAATAACCCACAATGGGACGGTAGCAATCATCGGCAGAAACGATGACAAAGCAGGTCCCTCCTACATTGAAGGTGTAGAAACAGTTCTCGCCACGTTCATTGCTGGCGGAATAAACAAGTTCGAGCTCGGCGTTGCGCATGGCAAAGCGGGTTTCAGTGAACTTTTGGGCGATGCCTTTGGCTGTCGATAAATCAACCGGATTTGCTTGAAGCATGCCTGCACTCATGATGAGTATGGTGGAAAGAAATAAAAACGCTCTTTTCATTTTGCAGTAAGATGTTGAATTAGGCGGCAAATGTACTAATTCTTTCCAATAGGTTGAATATGAATGCAGCAAAAGTTTTGGATTGCTGTTACAAGGGAAGATTGCGTGTTTTTGTGGAAAAGAGGCGTTGTCTTCAGTAGCCGTTTGAGCATTTGCGGCTCTATTATTTCTCTTGATGAAAATATAGTAACAGTCTTTACAGTCAATTGCCTTACTTTTTATATTTTTGCCGAAGTTTATCAAACAAAAGAAAAAGAATATGCCGATCAAACCTACGCAATACCAATTGCAAAATGTGGCCACTGGACGTGTTTTCGAAGATGAAGGCTGGACGTTAGACGATCCGCAAGGCGATGCTCCAAGTATGGTGCGGCCCGTTTATGATGACAAACAATTGAAAGTGAAAGATGATGATTGTCTTGGAATGTACCGTTTTGCAGACTGGTTGCCTGTGAAACGGGCTTTGAATCATCCGTCAGCCCCTATCACCTACAAAAGCGAGGGTCTTTCCAAGCATCTGGGTTTGAATGAGCTGTATATCACTTTCAACGGATATTGGCCGGAAAGAAACGCCCGCATGACCACCTGCTCTTTCAAGGAGATGGAGGCTTTTGCCGTATGTGCCCGCTTGGGAGAGGAATACAGGGATAAGGTGCTGGTGGTGGCTTCTGCCGGCAATACGGCGCGTGCTTTTGCTAAGGTCTGTTCCGAAAACGGCATCAAGCTGTTGTTGTGCGTGCCGCAGGATAATGTCAAGGCATTGTGGTTCGACAAACCGTTGAACGATTGCGTGAAACTCATCACGACAGCTCCGGGAAGTGATTATTTCGACGCCATACAGCTTTCTAATTTCGCGTGTGAGTTGGATGGCTTTTTGGCAGAAGGCGGAGCGAAGAACATTGCACGTCGTGACGGGATGGGTACTACCATGCTGTCGGCAACGACGTTCATTGGCCGTATTCCCGATTTCTATTTTCAGGCCGTGGGCAGTGGCACAGGAGCCATTGCCGCATGGGAAGCCAACCTGCGTTTTATAGGCGACGGACGTTATGGCACTCACAAGGCGCGACTGATGGTGTCGCAAAACAGACCGTTTGTCCCGATGTACGAGGCGTGGTGTGCCGGTTCGCGTCCCATGCTGCCGTACGATGCCGACCAAGCCCGCAAAGATGCGGCGGAGATCTGCGCTCCCGTACTTTCCAACCGCAAGCCGCCATATAGCCTGGCAGGAGGACTTTACGATGCTTTGAAAGATACTAATGGCGACATTTTTGCCGTCAGCAACGACGAGGCCAATGCTGCCAAAGCCCTTTTTGAGAAGGCCGAGGGCGTTGACATCTACCATGCTGCTGCCGTGGCAACTGCCTCTCTACAGCAGGCTGTTGGAAAAGGAATGGTGAAAGCGGACGACGTGGTGATGCTCAACATTACTGGCGGAGGCGAGAAACGTTTCCATGCCGAACATACCTTATATGACCTGAAACCCGCCCATGTGTTCCCGATAGGCTTTACAAAAGAGGAAGTCGCCAAGGTGGTGCAAGGCATGAAGTGGTAAAACGAGGCTTGGCCGGTGTTTGTTTCGGCCAGCTTTCGGTAAAAAGTTTTCTTTGCCTTGCAAGGATTATCGATAAAAGAAAAGCGGAGAAAGGGAAACGCTCCGCTTTTGCTTTTGATAAGATCCAGACTTCGTCATTGCGTGCTGCAAAACAATGCTGTGCAAATACGCAAGATCACCAAATGATTATAAAATGAAACTTATTTGAATGATGGTGTCAAGAGGATGAAAGTTGTGCCAAGTGTATCAGTTTTTATTTTACTGATTATCTGTAGGTTGTTCAAAAACGTATCGAACCATTGCAAATATGCGGTTGGCAAAAAATAATAGTTTGCGGCATTGTGAAGGTTGAGATTTTTAGCACAAAAGTTCAATCGAAGGCGGTCTGTCCGGCTTTTGGCAATACCTTGTTGGTGGCTGGCAAGTTTATTCTTTTTCGTTTGATAGTTTGTTTAATTCGTTCTCAAGTTGCTTTTTGTTGGGCAAGTATAGTTGGTATTTACTTATGAAAAGTTGATTGCCGATATTTTCAGTTGCGTATTCTACCAAAATGTTGTGTTTTGAAGCACCCAAAACAATTCCGATTGGCGGATTGTCGCCCTCTGTGTTTTGCTCTTTTCTGAAATAGTTGAGATACAAATTCATTTGTCCAACGTCTTGGTGCGTTACTTCGCCACGTTTTAAGTCTATCAGCACAAAGCATTTCAAGATACGATGATAGAAAACCAAATCGACGTAAAAATGTTTCCCACCTATTGAAATTCTATATTGTCGTTTTTCAAACGTAAAACCTTTTCCTAATTCCAATAAGAAGTTTTGTAGGTTAGAAATTAATTTTTCTTCCAATTCACCTTCAAGATATTGGTGTCTTTCAGGAATATTTAGAAACTCCAAAACGTAAGGGTCTTTCAAAATATCTCCTGATTTTTGAATTTCCTGTCCTTGTTCCGAAAGTTCCAAAACACCTTTTTTGTCTTTGCTCAAAGCCAAACGATGAAATAACATACTTTTCATTTGTCGTTTGAGTTCTCGAACGCTCCAATTTTCTTTTTCGCTTTGTTTGATATAAAAACAAACTTCAAGGTCACTATCTGCTTTTAGGATTTCGATGTAGTGACTCCAGCTTAATTGAAGCTGATTTCCAGTGCTTTCAAATTGTCCAGACAGTGTCTGGATTTTTGAGAAACGCAAATAAAACTGTCTGATTTGAAACACATTGGAACGACTAAACCCTTTTCCGTATTGTTCCGAAAGGTTTTTGGCAAGTTGGTCTGAAAGTTGACTGCCATAATCTGCTTTTTCTTTTCCGTATTGTTCAAACTCAACAATATGTTTACCAATCAACCAATATGTTTGCACTAAAATGGTATTTACCGAATGAGCAACTTGCTCTCTGCCTTTTTTGTAGCAAAAAGCCGATTTTATTGATTAGTTCGGTATATTTTGATGGTTCTATGCTCACTTTTTTCTAAATGATTTAATGCAAAGGTACAAAAATTATCCTATTGCACGAACATGAGTAAAGCCCGTGTTATGGGCAAGTGTTTTTATTGCCTCTGAAACGGATTTTCTCTAGTTTATGTCGGTAGATGATGCATAAAACCCAAATAACTATAAGAATGGCCAATAAAACGGCTTTCTGTAAATTCAACTCGGTGAAAAAGTTATTAAGCGAATGAAACGCAGCAACGGCTAATAATGAGTTTGTTTTTTCTGCTACCAAGCCAATTCCCCAACTGCCTAACAATAAAATAGAGAAGAAAATCAGGTTTGAACTTGTCAGGTTAAAATTCAAGTGCCAAACAAACCACAAAACGGTTATTATCAGTATGCCGACGAATTTGGGCAAGGGTGCTAATAATTGTTGCAGGAAGCCACGCCAACCAATCTCTTCTAATAGCCCATATATCAAGATTATAAAAATTGTAATGAGAGGGAATGTTCCTTTTGCTAAATAGGCAACCGCTCCAATTAATATCACAGGTAGCAGCCAATAAATTGTCAGTGGAATCAATACATTCGCAAAATTACCTTTTAGGCTCATTTTGATACGAATGTGGAATAGTTTAATGGCTGCCAACGTACCAATTGCAGGTCCAACGCCTTGCAATACTATTGCAATAAAGGTGCTGTTAATTCCTGCAAACAACGTTGTTTTGTTGGTTAAATATCTCATTGAAATGGCTATTACGTAGAAAACAACAATAGCAATGACTGTTGTTCTTTTATCAATTTGTTTTCCTGTTGTTTCTTGTGTATTCATATCGTCACTTTTTATCTTTTCTGAGTTTACCTATAACGGCTGGGACTATGAAAAATTGCCGTTTGCCGGCGATTCCCTATTCGTTGCACCAAGGTTAACGGGTTGCAACTCATCGAGTTACTTTTTACTCGCAATATTTATCATTATCTCATAGAGCTTGCGCACAGTATTAACATTTCTAACGGTCATATTCTTGTATGGTTTCGTTCCGACAAGTTTGATCATACCGCTTTTGCGATAGTCTTTACTTTTGACATTCCACAAAATTGCTCCCGATGTATATTTCACATTGTCAACCGAACTGATTGGCAATGTTTCCAAAACAGCCAAGTTGTCGAAATTCTCCCACAAAAACATAACCTCCGTCCTCATCGCCTCATTTTTCAACCATGTAGCAGGCAAGTCTTGACAAATGGTTTTCATATTCTCCCAATCTCTAACCAAGACTTTTATCTCTAACTGAAAATCTCGTTTCATTGCCTCCTCTATTTCATAGACAATTGTGTCTTGCTCTTTTGATGGAGCTTGAAAAACGACATTTCCCGAATTGATATAGGTAGTAACATCGGTAAATCCAAGCGATTCAAAAGAGGTTTTTAACTCTTTCATCTCCACCTTGTTATGGCCTCCAACATTTATGCCTCTTAAAAGAGCTACGTAAATCATCTCTCTGTATTTATTTGATCTCTAAAATATCACTTTAACGGTCGGGTGATTTGCGAAGTGATTTGCATTTTGCAAATCGCTTGTTGGTGGACAGTCCCGGAGGGCTGGACACCGCAAATCGCCCGACCGTTGGGTGGGAAGCCCGAAGGGATTTCCACCCAACGGAATGAGGCTATGAGAAGTGGCGGAGTGAGGACGTGTAACTTTCAGCATGT
>JASBYY010000040.1 GCA_029983675.1 Bacteroidales bacterium
ATGACCGTTTCGTTCAACCTGACCGGTTTGATGCGTGCCACGGGATACCCCCATAAGTCCATGCTCATCATGGCAGGCGGTGCGTTGCTCAACATCGTGCTCGACACTGTTTTTATTTATGGATTAGGATGGGGCATCTCGGGTGCGGCGTGGGCGACAACGATTTCCATGGCGATGTCGGCCTTGTTCGCCTTTCTGCATTTTGTCAGCCCCAAGGCGTTTATCCGCTTCAAACGGCATGGCTTGCGCCCCAAGGCTTATATCTTTCGCAATATTTTACTCATCGGCATGAGTCCTTTTCTGATGAATATTGCAGCCTCGGCAGTAGTGGCGCTATTGAACCGTCAGCTGATCCACTTTGGTGGCGATCTTGCTGTGGGCGCCTACGGCATCGTCAATACCTTTGGTAGCGTGGTCGTGCTGTTCATGCTCGGTGTCTGTCAGGGTATGCAGCCCATTGCCGGCTATAACTATGGCGCGGAGCTGAATGGAAGGCTGAAAGAGGTGTTTTCAAAAACCATGCGCGTGAATGTGATCTGTGGCTTGGTGGGAGCGGTCCTGTCCCTCGCCATCCCCCAAATCATGCTTCGTGCTTTTACCACCGATGAAGAACTGATACGGATAGGCATTCCCGCCCTGCGATATTTCATGGCGCTGATGCCGCTCGTGGGTTTTACCATCACCAATTCCATCTTTTTCCAGTCGATTGACAAGCCTTGGATTGCCATCACGACGAGTCTGTCGCGTCAAGTGCTTATTCTGCTGCCCATGATTTACATCATCCCGGTGGTTTTCGAAAACATGGGCCGTATGGGGTTGACCGGATTGTGGGCCTCGGCCACGGCGTCCGATTTTCTTGGAACGGTGTTGGCCGCATCGCTGCTTTTTTCGCAACGCAAGGTGTTCCATGTCGCCTCGAAACCGCTTCCTGACAAAGGAGAGAATTAGATCGTTGGCGATAAAACACAATCTTACGGATTTTCATTACTTTTGCGACCTGAAATTGAATCGATAATGTCAACAATACTGTATCCGTTAAAGTTCAAGCCCATCTATAAGGATAAAATCTGGGGCGGACGCAAGATCAAGGAAGTGCTCAAACACGATTACGGCCAACTGCCCAATTGCGGCGAAGCCTGGCTGCTGTCGGGAGTCTGGGAGGAGCAGAGCGTGGTGGTCAACGGCGATTTTGCCGGTGATGAAATCAACGATTTGGTGGAGACTTTCATGGGCGACCTCGTCGGAGAATCGGTATTCGACAAATACGGGGAGCGTTTCCCGATATTGGTCAAAGTCATCGATGCCAACGACTGGTTGTCGGTGCAGGTGCACCCTGACGATGCATTGGCACAGCAACGTGGGCTGGAAAACGGAAAGACCGAGATGTGGTACGTCATGCAGGCCGATAAGGATGCCGAACTGATTATGGGGTTCAATTGCGAGATAGACCGACAACGTTATGACAGAATATTGAAAGACAATAAGTTGAAAAATGTGTTGAATTTCGAGAAGGTGCATGAAGGCGATGTGTTTTTCATTCCGGCAGGACGTGTGCACGCTTTGGGACCAGACATCATGGTGGCTGAAATCCAACAGACCAGCGATGTCACCTATCGCATCTACGACTGGGACCGCATCGATGCCGCAGGCATGAGCCGTGAGCTGCACGTCGCGCAGTCGCTCGATGCCATCGATTTCGCCATGCCCGATTCGTTCAAGATGCCCTACAAAAACCTGTTGAACGCCACCGCACCCGTCATCGACACGCCTTTCTTTGTGACCAACATGCTGCAACTTGACGGAACCATAACTAAGGACTATTCCGATTTTGATTCTTTTGTGATTTTGCTATGTGCGAAAGGAAATTTTTCGTTGGAATGGGACTTTGGCTCGATATTTGTAGGTGTCGGGGAGTGTGTGTTGATACCGAATGCAATTAATAAGGTAAATATCAAGACGGATAATTACTGCAAGTTGTTGGAGGTGTATATTAACGAGGAAGAGTGACGGGACAGGAGAACGAAAAAACGTTCCTTGCTTCAAGAAATAAAGCACACGATGGATTGGAATAACATAAATTGACCAAATACTTAATTAAAAATGAAGAAATTAGCTTTCCTATTGTTTGCCTGTTTGTGTTTGGGCGGCTTGCAAGCTCAGCAGAAATCGGATCTTCCCAATGTCACGCTGAAAGATTTGAGTGGAAAAAGCGTGAACATTTCAACGCTTGCCAACGATGGCAAGCCCGTCGTCATCACTTTTTGGGCCACTTGGTGCAAGCCGTGCATCAAGGAGCATGATGCTTTGAACGATATTTACTCCGATTGGCGCGATGAGACGGGAGTGAAAATCTATTCGGTCTCTATCGACGATTCGCGTTCGACGGCGCGTGTCAAACCGTTTGTGGAAGGCAAAGGCTGGGAATTTGACGTGCTGCTCGATGTCAATGGTGACCTCAAACGTGCCATGAACGTCAGCAATCCGCCCCATACTTTCCTGCTGGATGGCAGCGGAAAAATCGTCTATCAGCATTCCGGCTATGTGGATGGCTCTGAAAACGAACTGTTTCAGGAAATCAAGAAGGTTGCCAAGTAACGTTTTCTCGTAGGAAAAAAGACAACAACCATAATCAAGAATCCGGGAAGTCTCTTTCCGGATTTTTTTGTATTGTAGGGTAGGTGTTTTTGCGCTTGCTTTTGTTGAAATGCTTGCTATTTTAAGTGAAAATACAGACTTTTGAACTTTAGCTGAACGCTTTTTGTTATTTTTGCGACTTCAACATCAGGATAGAAAGCCCCTAAGGCCGACATCCTGTAATATGAATTTCTTATGCAAAAAATCTCTGTTCTGTTGGTCCTGACGCTTGGTATGCTCGGACTGACATCGTTTGCCCAAGGGCTTGGCTCGTCGCAAGTCAGTGGCAGTTTTCAGGTTGATGCACAGTACTATGGTTTAGACAAAGGCTTAGGCATCGATGCCGAGTATCTTTCTGGTAAGCGTATGGGTATCAACGGGTTCGGAAAGATAAACTATGCATTGGGCAACTTTTCGGCGGGCATACGCTATGAAGCCTGCCTCACTCCGCTGTCAGGTTTCGACCCGCGTATGCATGGGCATGGTCTGGCCAATGCCTGGGCCATGTACGACAATGGCAACATTGGTGTCACGGTCGGCGATTTCTATGAGCAGTTTGGCAACGGCCTTGTGTTGCGCTCCTACGAAGAATGGACATTGGGCTACGACAACGCTTTGCGCGGTATGCGTGTGGTGTTTCGTCCTACCGATGGCGTTACGCTGAAAGGCGTGTATGGCACCCAACGCCTGTTTTGGGAGAAGTTCGATAATAAGAAAGGCATAGTGCGTGGTGTGGATGCCGAGTGGAACTTAAACCAAAGCATGGCTAAGTTGCGCGATGCCGATTTTCAGGCCAGCATCGGTGCCAGTGCGGTGAGCAAGTACCAACCCGATTTCAACGTGTTGTACAATATGCCTGAGAATGTCGCCGCTTTTGCCGGACGTGCCAACATGAGCTACGGCCCTTTCGCTTTCTCGACGGAGTATGCCTACAAAATCAACGATCCCTCCTACATCAACAACTATATTTACAAGGAAGGACAGTCGCTGTTGGCCAACCTGTCGTATTCGCAAAAGGGTCTTGGGGTCGTATTGCAAGTGAAACGTGTCGATAACATGAGCTTCAAGTCGGACTATGCCGCTGACGGCAGTGTGCTCGACATCAACTTTATCCCGCCTATCAACCGGATACATTCCTATAGCCTGTCGTCACTGTACCCGTATGCCACCCAGCCCAACGGCGAGATGGCGACGCAGTTCCAAGTGAACTACAAAGTGCAGAAAGGCAGCAAGTTAGGCGGAAAATATGGCATGGGACTGTCTTTCAATTTCAGTCAGGTGAACGACATCGTGCGCCACTACGTCGCCGGCACCACCGGATTTGGCGATGCCAACGGCACGCTGGGTTACACCTCGCCGTTTTTCGGGGTTTCCGACCATGTGTTTTTTCGCGATATCAACTGCGGCATCGACAAGAAAATCAATAAGGAATGGAAGTTCAACGCCGAATATGTCAACTTGTATTACGACATCGCCACCATCGAGGGCCATGCCGGCATGAAGCCTATCAACACCCACATCGGCATTGTTGACCTGACGCATCGTTTCGGCGGAAGCCACAGCTTGCGCTTAGAGCTGCAAGGGCTTTGGGATACCGGTGATTACAAAGATGTCGAGGCGTCGGAAATCATGAACTATAAAAAAGCGGGCAACTGGTGCTCCGCCTTGTTGGAATACACTTTCGCTCCCAACTGGTTTGTGGCATTGGCCGACAAATACAACTACGGCAATCCCGTTAAGGACTACCGTCAGCACTACTACAGCGTTTCGGGTGGGTACATCAAGGACGCTACGCGCATCTCCCTCACGGCAGGTCGTCAAAACGAAGGTATGTTGTGCGTGGGTGGCGTTTGCCGTTTGGTGCCTGCATCAAGTGGCGTGACATTATCAGTGACTACAAGTTTCTAAAAATCAGTATGATATGAAAATCAACAAACGGATATTTTTATTTTTGTCGCTGGCATTGTTTGCCTTGAGCGCCTGCGATATTAAAGATGAACCTTTTATCCAAGGAGCCGAAGAAGAGAAGGCCATATTGGAGTTTTCCATCGATTCGGTGCAGGGCGTCATCGACGAGGCTGGAAAGACGGTGAGACTGGCACTGCCCGGAGGCACCGATTTAACCCGTCTCACTCCTCAAATCAAGGTGTCGAAGTATGCCACCGTTCAACCAGCTTCCGGCGTGGAACAGGATTTCACCCAGCCGTTGGTTTATACAGTTACTGCGTTCAATGGCACTACGGTACAGTATTTGGTGACCGCTGTGGCTGAAGATCCGGAGGATGAAAAACGCATCCTTCGCTTTGCCATCGAAGCACCAGCTGTCAATGGAGTGATCAACGAAAGCACCAAGACGGTGACCTTGACCTTTGACGAAGGGACGGATGTGTCAAATCTGAAACCCATTATCGAAGTCTCGGAAATGGCCACTGTGACTCCTGAATCAGGTGTCAATCAAGATTTTACAAATCAGGTCACTTACACGGTGAAGGCGGCAAACGGAACGACTACGGATTATGTGGTTTCGGCTGTTTTTAGTGCGCCTGTGGTTGCCGTCAAACGAGTGCTGCTCGAAGACTTCACCGGTGTGCGCTGTGTGAATTGTCCTGCGGCGGCAGAGGTGGTCGCGCAGCTGAAGGAATTGTATGGCGACAGGCTGATTGCAATGGGCATTCATGGCGGCAATGTCATGACCTATCCCATTAATCCTGACATTGACTTCCGCACCCCTGAAGGAAAAGAATGGTGGGACTTTTTCGGTTTCAGCTACAAGCCCATCGGCATGGTTGACCGTATCGGAGCACCGGATTATCCGCTGAACTCCAGTGAATGGGGTGCAAAGGTGGCTGCGGAGCTGGAGCAAGAACCAGTTTTGGCAATAGGTGTTCAAAATACCTACGATGCATCCTCTCGTACCTTGAATGTCAAGGTGAGTGGAAAAATCCTTGCCGAGCAAAACGAAGAGCTTTTTGTAGTCGTCAACCTGATCGAAAATGATATTGTCGGACCGCAGATGACACCTGCCGGTCTGAACGCGGAATACGTTCATAAGCATGTGTTCCGTGGCACACTCGACGGTAAGGCATGGGGACAGCCTGTTGGTGAAGCCCCGTTTGCAGCAGGACTCACCTTTGAAAAGAACTATACCTATACCTTGCCCGACAAATTTGTGGCTGAAAATTGCGCTGTGGTAGCCTATATTTATAGAAACAGCGATAAAACCGTCCTGCAAGTTGAGGAAGGCCATGTCATGCCGTAATGGGCGTTAATGGGTTAGCCATAACAGTAATTTAACTATCTACGAGAGGCTGTGTCAAAATTCAGTTTTTGACACAGCGTCTTTCTGTAATCACCATCACAAATCGAAGATGATATATTATTTTTCAGGTTGTGGCAACAGCCGTTGGCTGGCCGAAGGTTTGGCGGAAGCCACGCAGGATAGGGTGTGTTTTATTCCCGATGCAATCATTCATGATGCGGTTGTGGAACTGCATACCGGCGAACGGCTGGGCTTTGTTTTTCCGGTCTATGCTTGGGCGCCGCCTAACATCGTCATGCAGTTTGTGCAACGGCTGCAAGTCAAACATCGTCCTGAATATGTGTATCTGGCGTGCACCTGTGGCGATGAGGCGGGACTGTCGGAAAGGATATTCCGTAAGGCATTGCAGCACAAAGGATGGGATTTGGATGCGGCTTTCAGTTTCGTGATGCCGGAGACCTATATCAATCTGCCGGGCTTCCGTCTCGATACCGAGGAAAATGAAAAGCGAAAGTTGGAGGCGGCGCAGCAACGCCTGACGGAGGTCGCGGAGCGTATTAGAAGCAACGAAAGGGCTTGTTCCGACATGAAAGCAGGGAAGGCTTCGTGGCTGAAATCCAAGGTCGTTCAACCTTTGTTTCAGGCGCTGCTCATCAGCGACAGGCCTTTCAGGGTGGGATCGGACTGTGTGAGCTGTGGCAAATGTGAGGAAGTCTGCCCGGTTGGCAATATCCGTTTTAGCAGCGGAAGACCGCATTGGCAGCATCATTGTTCGGGTTGCATGGCGTGCTACCATCATTGTCCGATCAACGCTATACAGTTTGGCCGCCATACCAAAGGGAAAGGACAGTATTATTTTGGGCATAGAAACGCTTGATGCGTTGAAGACTTTACGGATGGAGTGCGGAATGGCCAATTCTGTAGCCAAAGAAGCCAAAACTATTCAAAACAGTTTCTAAATCTGTTTGATCATGGCATGAATTATCTCGGACAATTGTTGTTTCGCTGTCTCTGGAAGAAATGAAATGGCAATGCAATTGTGCCATTCTTCTTCCGCCTTAGTGAATTTGTCGAAAATATTTTGGATGACCTTGTTTTGCAAACCGCTTTGTAGCATGGCAGTTTCAAAATCAGATTTTGTTATGCGGTTTTTCTTGCCGTTCATGGTCAAGGCCAGTTCTTCCTTGTCATGCGGCATGGCGAGGCGCACAGAAAGCAAGTCGTAGAAAGGTGATAGCTGGTAGTGTCCTTTCATTGTGTTGATGAGTGAGAAGTTCTTCAAGTGCATGTCGGAGTTCCCTGTCAACCAAGAGAATACAATC
The DNA here is from genome assembly GCA_029983675.1 of Bacteroidales bacterium. Classification (GTDB taxonomy): domain Bacteria; phylum Bacteroidota; class Bacteroidia; order Bacteroidales; family F082; genus Limimorpha. The sequence goes on from JASBYY010000040.1 coordinate 7,216, forward strand.
GTTTCCCAGAAATTGACGAGATCTAATTTCGGGATGGAGGAATACTTGATTATCGCTTTGGCGATTTTTTCGTAGGAAGACTTGTACTTGTCGGCAGTCAAGCGTTCAGTGATTTGACATAGGTCTTCCAAATGATACTTCATCCCGTTGGGTCCGCGGTCGATGCGGCGGGTCAGGTAACAAAGCTCCCCGTCTGCAAAACGGATGAGGGTGTGGGGAACAGTTTTGATTTTCGCTATTGCGGCCAGATGCATGACAAGGTCTTCGTTTTCAGGAAGGTTCTGAAAGGCTTTCGATTGTGGCTTTAGGATATAGTTTCCACACAATCCCACAATGGTCAGTTTGTCAGGCTCATCTTTCCCCCCTCGATTGATGTCCATGGATATTTTGGGCTGTATGCCGGTAACCGTGGCCTTGTTTCCCACGAACAGTTTCGCTAAGTCATTGATGTTGTCCCGCGTATATGGCAATACCAACGTCTTTGTGCTGCCGAAAAACTTTTTGGCACAGGCGGGGTGAAAATCCGTTGTGTCTTCAGGTAATTCCTGATAGCAGTAGAGGCATCTTTTCATGGCTCTGTCTCTTTGATTTCCTTGATACTGACAGCCCCGATGCAGTTCTCGCAACAGGTGAGTAGCAGTGCCATGCGGTCGCTGGGGTCCAACTTCCAATTCTTGGCTGTGATATCCAATAGCCATCCTTCCGGAATCAGTCCGTCAAAGAATGGGAACAAAATATTGGATTGGTAGGGGGTGACGGAGAGGGGTAGGGTAAGGCTGATGGGTGTGGCTTCCTTACCAGACAGGTATTCGACATCGTATTGGAAAGTATATCCATTGTCATCCTCGGTCAATACACCGGCTTTGCTTTTGTTGAAAAAGACGGCTCCTTTTCTCATGACACCGTCTCCCTGTTCGTTTGGATGACTCCTAACTCCGTGCCAAAAAGGTTGAGGACGCAATTTACTTTGTCCATTCTTAAGGTAGGTTTCCCGCGTTCCAATTCGCGCACAAACCGTAGCCCGACCCCAGACTTTTCAGAGAGATCCACTTGGGTCAATCCATATTGCTTACGCATGGATTTTACATATTGAGCAAGTTCTGTTTTTTGAGTCATTACCGGTAATTTTTTTGCAAATATATGTTTTTTTTCTTATTTCGTCCCCTAAAGGGTATAATTTTCAATAAAACGTCCGAAACTATACCTTTTCAGGTATATTATGGTTTAATATTCTCAAGATTATACCTGATAGGGTGTATTCTTTAGGGTTGTAGCGATAGGCAATGGGATAGTGCGCTACTGAAGTTTGTGCAGCAGCTCGGTTGAAATAATTCAAAAAAACTTCATCTCATCGCTTGGATAATATCCTCAGCCCAAGACAAACTGCATGGTGCTACGGCTGCTTTGTTTGACCAAAATGTGTTTCCCTTTGACGTATTCGCTCTCGAAACCCTCTTGATAATGGCGTATGGTGAATAACTGCAAATTGGTGTTATACAATACTTTGAATGCTTTTTTGAGCCGACCGACAAGCTGCCGGATTTTGGCTTCGTCACTGTCGAAGCAAATCGAAAGGGTAAGGGCCGAAGTTTGAATCATGTTGGCATGGATTTTCAGCTCGTTGCAAGCACCGAAAACAGTTTGCAGGTGGCGTTCGTCCATAAAGGAATAGTCGCGGGGACTGACGCTCAGTAAGGTCTGGTTGTCCTTGACAATATACGATGGAATTTGTTGCTGTTTTATCTTGGCACTGTCAATCAGTGTCGGCTCGTGTTCAGGGTGGATGAATGACTGCACTTTCAGCCGTATGCCTTTGTTTTGCAGTGGCTTAATGGTCTTTGGGTGGATAACGGTAGCGCCGTAGAAAGCCAGCTCTATGGCTTCGGAATAGGTGATATGCGGTATTTTGACCGTGTCGGAAAAACGTTTGGGGTCGGCGTTGAGCAGTCCGTCCACATCTTTCCATATAGTGACCTCCTCGGCATCCAAACAGTTGGCGAAGATAGCCGCCGTAAAGTCGGAGCCTTCGCGCCCGAGGGTGGTGCTGTGCTTTTCGTCGGCGGTGCTGCCGATGAAGCCTTGTGTGAGACAAACAATGCCGTTGATGTGTTCGGGCAACAGTCTCTGGATGCGCACGCGCGTTTCGTCCCAGTCGAGGTTGGCGGAGCGGAAGTTGATGTCGGTCATCACATATTTGCGGGCGTCCAACCAACGGGTCGGGACACCGCTTTCGTTGAGAAAAGCAGCGATGATAGTGGTCGAAATCAACTCGCCGTAGCCTACGGTTTGGTCGTAATGGTAGTCGTAATCCAAGTCGGTTTCCCGCAATTTGTCGTAAAGTTCCAGAAACAATGGCGACACCTTGTCAATCACTTGGTCTATGTTGGCTTTGTCGAAAAGATTGACGATGATGTCCTCGTGGTAGCACACCACATCCGATAGGGCGTCGAACCCGAGCTGTCCGTTGTGTTTGCGGAATTCGGCAAGGACGGCTTCGAGTTTGTTGGTGGTTTTGCCCATGGCAGAAACCACAAGCAGAATGTCGTCGTTTTTATGTTGCTCGACAATGGATTTCAGATTGCGGACAGCAGCGGCGTCTTTCACCGAAGCGCCCCCGAATTTATAGACCTTACGGATCATATTGGAAGGATTAATGGCGCAAAGGTAATGTTTTTTCATTTTTCGGTACGGCGGAAAAACGGCTTTTCTGTCAGCAGCACACAGCTATCCATCTGCCAGAGGATTTTTTTCAAGTTTTATCACAATAAAAAGACAATTAATAAGTTATAATATCTATGAATAACTAATTTTGCACGCTTTTGCAATGTGTTGTGAAAGCTGTGTTATGAAATAAGAACTAATTGATAAGGAATATGTTAGAAACAGACATTCGCGAACTGAACGAAAAAATTCAAAATGAAAGCCAGTTTGTCGATATGATAAACTTGGAGATGAACAAGGTCATTGTCGGACAGAAACAAATGACGGAACGCTTGCTGATCGGTCTTTTGGCCAACGGACACATCTTGTTAGAAGGTGTTCCTGGATTGGCGAAGACATTGGCTATCAAGTCGATGGCTAATGCTATCGATGCCAACTTCTCGCGCATTCAATTTACCCCCGACTTGTTGCCCGCCGACTTGATTGGCACTTTGATTTACAGCCAGAAGAAAGAGGAATTTGTGGTGCGTCGTGGTCCTATTTTTGCCAACTTTGTCCTTGCCGACGAAATCAACCGTTCTCCTGCCAAGGTGCAGAGTGCTTTGCTGGAAGCCATGCAAGAGCATCAGGTGACCATTGGCGACGAAACGTTCCGGCTGCCCGATCCTTTCCTTGTGATGGCCACTCAAAACCCCATCGAGCAGGAAGGCACTTATCCGCTTCCCGAGGCCCAGGTGGACCGTTTCATGCTGAAGGTCGTCATCAACTATCCCAAGAAAGAAGAAGAGAAGCTCATCCTTCGTCAGAACATCTCCAACACCGCCACGACCATCAATGCGGTCATCAAGCCTGATGACATCATCCGCGCCCGTGGCATTTGCCGTGAGATTTATTTAGATGAGAAAATCGAGAATTACATCACTGACATTGTCTTTGCTTCGCGGTACCCTTCTGACTACAAGCTGAAACAGTTTGCCAACATGATCAGCTATGGTGGTTCGCCGCGTGCATCCATCAATCTGGCTCTCGCTGCCAAGGCATACGCATTCATCAAGCGGCGTGGCTATGTCATTCCGGAGGACGTGCGTTCGGTGGCCCCCGATGTGCTTCGTCATCGTATCGGGTTGACCTACGAGGCAGAGGCTGAAAATGTGACAACGGAGGAAATTGTCAACGAAATCCTGAACACTGTCGAGGTGCCTTAAGGATTCGACCGACACGTTTTTAGGGTTGAACCAAGACAAGAGTATCCATGGAAGCAACAGACATTTTCAAGAAAGTCAAGAAAATCGAGATCAAGACACGGGGATTGTCGAACCATATCTTTTCGGGACAGTACCACAGTGCCTTCAAGGGGCGCGGCATGACTTTCAGCGAGGTGCGCGAATACCAGTATGGCGATGATGTGCGTAGCATCGACTGGAACGTCACGGCGCGTTTCAACCACCCCTTTGTCAAGATTTTCGAAGAAGAACGCGAAATGACCGTCATGCTGCTCATCGACGTGTCGGGGTCGAACGATTTCGGCTCGCAGGGACAGTCGAAGCGCGACTTGTCGGCAGAGCTGGCCGCCGTGCTGGCCTTTTCGGCGATTCAAAACAACGACAAGGTGGGGGTTATCTTTTTCAGCAGTAAAATCGAGAAATTCATCCCGCCTAAAAAAGGCACGTCGCACATCCTGCGTATCATACGCGAGATCGTTGACTTCGAGCCGGAGGAACGTGGCACCGACATCGGAGAGGGTTTGCGTTTCCTGACCCGCGCCATCAAACGCCGCACCACGGCGTTCCTGATTTCCGACTTCATGTCGGACTACGACTTTACCAAGGAGATGAGCATTGCGGCACGCAAACACGACCTTGTCGCCCTTCGTATCACCGACAGGCGTGAGATGGAAATCCCGAAGATCGGCTTGGTGAAATTCCGCGACTCGGAGACGGGAAGGGATAGGTGGGTGGACACTTCCAGCCGTTCCTGGCATGATGCTTATGCCGCCATGATTCGGAAAAAAGCAGCGGGCCTCGATCGGCAGTTTACCACGCATGGCATTGACAATGCGTTGATTTACACGTCGGAAGACTATGTCAGACCTATGATGCAACTTTTCAAAATGAGGGAATCCAAACGATGAGAAACGCATTTTTGATTTTATTATCCATCTTTGTCTTTGCCGTTTCGGCTTCGGCACAGCAAGTCGAGGCGCTGGGCAAGGTGGAACGCGATACCGTGGCGGTAGGCAAGCCTTTCACCCTCGATTTGGAGATGAAGGTGCCTTACGGCTACTATGTGGAGTGGAATCCTTTCACTACCGATGCCCTTTCGGGACAAATCGACATTGTGAAACGCGGCGAGATGGAACGCACAGCCGATGCCGACAGCAATATCATTGTCAGGCAGCAGCTGACCCTCATGACTTTCGACACGGGAGCCGTGCAGGTGCCCGACATCGGTTTGGTGTATGCCCCATCTGCCGAAAGCCGGATGCGCATGGAGGCGTTTACACAGCCCCTCATGCTTTATGCCACTACGATCAGTGTCGATACCACTCAAGGCAGCAAACCCATTGTGGAGCCTATCGGCGAACCCATTACCATGCGGGAGGTGTTCCCGTGGATATTGGGGCTGTTCTTGCTGGTACTGTTGGTCATATTATTCCTTTATTTGCGCAAACGCCGCAAAACAAAATACGATGAGCATGGCAATGTGATTGAAGGTCCTGTCATGCCGCCGTATGAAAAAGCCTTGGATGGACTTGACGACCTGAAACAGCGCAAACTGTGGCAGTCTGGCAAGCTGAAGGAATATTTCTCTTTGCTGACCGACATCGCCCGCGAATACATCGAAGGACAGTTTGGAGTGAATGCCGTTGAGATGACGACGGACGATATTTTGCAGGAAATCAAACCGTTGCGTTTCGACACTCTGACTTATTCCAAGCTGAAAGACACAATGGAGCTGTCCGATTTGGTGAAGTTTGCCAAGTTCAACACCTCGTCGTTGGAATGCGATGTGGCAATGAACAACATGACCGATTTCGTGAAAGAAAGCTATGCCCATTATCAGGATATGAAAGCCCGTGAAGCGGCAGAGGCTGAAAAGAAGGGAACCTGTTCCGCTTCTGAGGAAAGAAAGGAGGATAACGGCCATGTTTGAAAATATTGAATTTGCCCATCCCGCTTGGTTGTGGGGCTTGCTTGTCATCCCCCTGATTATCTTATGGTATGTGTTGCGCCATAAGTGTCAGGAAGCCTCGGTGCGCTTTTCCGACCTTGCCGATTTCGCCGAATTGCCCAAGAGCTGGAAGATATATGGACGACACTTGTTGTTTGTGCTTCAGATGCTTGCCATGGCGTTGCTTATCGTCGCCATAGCACGTCCGCAAAGTTCCGCCACCAACCAGAAGTCGAACGTTGAAGGTATCGACATCGTGCTGGCGCAGGATGTTTCGGGCAGTATGTTGGCTCGCGACTTGAAGCCCGACCGTTTGGGGGCCTCCAAGAATGTGGCTTCCGATTTCGTCAAGGGCAGACCGGGCGACCGTATGGGCTTGGTGATTTTCTCCGGAGAAAGTTTCACGCAGGTGCCGCTGACCACCGACCACGGGGTCATGCTCGACATGCTCAAGGAACTGAAGAGCGGCTTGATTGAAGACGGTACCGCCATCGGTGACGGCTTGGCAACCTCAATCAACCGGTTGAAGGACAGCGAAGCCGTGTCGAAGGTCGTCATTCTCCTGACCGACGGTTTGAACAATGCCGGTTCCGTCGATCCGTACACGGCATCCGAAATGGCCAAATTGTTCGGCATCCGTGTCTATACCATCGGCGTAGGCTCTTTGGGAACGGCACCGTTTCCCGTGCAGACACCTTTCGGGGTTCAGTTTCAACAGATGAAAGTCGAAATTGATGAAAAACTGTTGCGCACCATCGCCGACGAAACGGGAGGCAAGTATTTTCGCGCCACCTCAAACAAGAAACTCGACGAGATTTATCAGGAGATCGATAAGTTGGAACGCTCGAAAATCGAGGTGACGGAATTCAGACGTTTGCAGGAGGAATATTATCCATTGGTGGCCATCGCTCTTGCATTGCTGCTATTAGAGTTCCTGCTGCGTAAAACGGTGTTTAGAACCATAACTGCATAATGCCATGGAAAACGTGTTGCGATTTGAACATCCCGAATATCTCTACGGATTGTTGATCATTCCGTTGCTGATACTCATTTATATTTTAATCCGTGTGCGGCAGAACCGGAACTTCAAGCGTTTCGCCGACTTGTCCATGCGTTCCTATCTCATGCCGATGTATTCCAACGGACGGCGCAATTTCCGTTTCATAGTGCTTCTGCTGTTGGTGGCATCGCTGATTTTGGCCTTGGCCAATCTTCAAAGCGGTTCGAAGATGGAAGAGGTGAAGCGCGAAGGCATCGACCTGTACCTTGCCGTTGACGTGTCCAACTCGATGAACGCCCAGGACATTGTTCCGAGCCGCCTCGACCGCTCGAAGCAGGCCATTAACCGATTGATCGGCGACCTGAAAGGCGACCGCATCGGGGTCATCGTCTTTGCCGACAAGGCTTTTGTGCAGTTGCCCATCACCACCGACTATCCGGCGGCACGCATGTTCCTTTCCACGGTGAGCACCAAATCGGTGGCATCGCAGGGCACTGCCATTGGCGAGGCGATACGCTTGGCCATGAAATCGTTTGCCGACAATGAAAGCAGCAAAGCCATCGTTATCATTTCCGACGGTGAGGATCACGACAACGAATCGGCGGTGAAAGCTGCCGAGGAGGCTGCCAAGAAAGGTGTCCGTATCTATACCATAGGCATGGGATTGGCTGATGGCGCACCCATCCCTGAGTTTAACGCTGCCGGACAACAAATCGGCTATAGGAAAGACCGTCAAGGCAATACCATCATTACACGTCTCGATGAGAACATGCTGAAACGTATTGCTACGGCAGGAAACGGACTCTATGTGCGTGCCAGCAACTCCAACGTCGGCCTCGAGCGCATCTATGCCGACATCGACAAGTTGGACAAGTCGGAAATCGAGACCAAGGCGTTTACCGACTATGAAGACCAGTTTCAGTGGTTTGTCGGCGTAGCCATATTTTTCCTCCTGTTAGAGGTCTTTGTCTCTTCGGGAAGAAAGGAATGGGAGACACGGTTTAACATTTTTGATCGAAAACAATGAAAATCAATAGAAACATATTGCTTGTGGCGCTTTTGCTCTCGGCACTGTCGCTTTCGGCACAGTCCAATGCGAAGCTGCTGCGTCGTGGCAACCGCCAATACCGTAAGGGCAACTATGAAAAGGCGGAAGCCACCTATCAGCGCATTCTCGCGGAAACGCCCAATCAGGCGAAGGCACAGTTCAATCTGGGTGATGCCTATTATGCTCAGGAAAACTATGACGGCGCTTTCAAGGCTTTTCAAAAAGTGCTCGACATGACTCCTGACGTCAAGCTCAAGTCGAATGCCGTGTATAACATGGGCAACTGTTTGCTGGCGCAGCAAAAGTATTACGATGCCTTTAATATATATAAGGTGTCGTTGCGCTTGAATCCCGACAATGCCGATGCGTTGTATAACCTTGAGTTTTGTCGTGCCCATCTTGTCAAGAGCCGTGTTATCGTTCAACCCGCCATTGCACACGGCAAGGTGGAGGCAAGCGAAAAAACGGCTTTCAACGGTCAGCAGGTCACCCTCTCGGCAAAAGCCGATCCCGATTTCGCATTGGCCAGTTATGTGGTGACCAAAGCCGATAATCCTGAGGTGAATGTCGAAGTGAAAGGCAATGCTTTTGTCATGCCCAAGTTCGATGTGCTGGTGAGCGCACAGTTCAAACAGGCTCACCGTATCGATGTGGAGAAGAACATTCCTCATGGCGAGGTGACGGCGGATAAAGCGAAAGCCATTGAAGGACAAAGTGTCACCTTGCATTCAAAGCCCGAAAAAGGCTATATGGTCGAACGCTACAAGGTGTATCGCACCGGCAAGTTGACCGATACCGTTCCCGTGACCGATACAGTGTTCCAAATGCCCGATTTTGATGTCACGGTGACGGCCACCTTCCGTACGGCCTTGCATGTCAGCGTTCAGCCGGCTGAATTCGGAAAGATACAGGCCACTGACACGCTTGCCCTGCCGGGACAAAACATCGCTTTGATAGTAAAGCCCGAAAAAGGCTATCAACTGAATGACGTTCGGGTGGTGAGCCAGCGCGATGCGAACACCTCGGCTCCTGTTTCCGACGACAACGTGTTCCAGATGCTCGACAGCGATGTGACCGTCAGCGCCACCTTCGGCGAAGCGACGGATTACTATCGCGCGGAAATCGACACCACCATGGAAGGCGGTCGCGTGGCGACAGATGTTGAGGAAGCTACGCGGCGCGAGAGTGTCATGCTGCGTAACACCCCGGCACCAGGCTATAAGTTCAAGGAATATGTTATCACGCAGGTTGGTGACACTTCGGTCAAGGTGACTCCGCTGGGCAATTTCTTTACCATGCCCGATTTTGATGTGACGGTGGCTGCCGTCTTCGAAAAAGACGAAAACAATCAGCAGCAACAGAATCAACAGCAGCAGGACCAGCAACAGCAAGACCAGCAGCAAGATCAACAACAGCAGCAAGACCAGCAAAATCAGGATCAACAACAAGACCAGCAACAGAATCAGCAGCAACAGCAGGATCAGCAGCAGCAACAAAACCAACAGCAGCGGCAGCCTCAGGATATTTCCCGCGAGGACGCCCAACGTATGTTGCAAGCCATCGAGAACCAGGAAAGAAAGACCATGGAGAAGGTGAATGAACAGAAAATCAGGACACAGCCGAGAAAACCTTCGGAAAAGGACTGGTGATGCAAGGATGGATGGTTTTTTGATTTCGGAATAGTTTTCTCAAAAAAGAGTATTTTTGCAATTGATAATAAAGGGCAACTCACATGAAAAATGTCATTCGGTTATTATGGATATGGGCTTTTCTGTTTCCGGCTTTTGTATCGGCGCAGGAGCCTTCCATTAAGGTGTTGTGCAAGTCGCAAGTCGTTGTCGGCGAGCAATTTCAGGTAGGTTTTGAGATGAACGCCGAGGGCAAGGATTTCAAGGCGCCCGACTTCGCGGGTTTCTCCTTGGTGGGCGGTCCTTTCTCTTCGTCCAGTTCGAGCATACAGATGGTGAACGGCTCGGTGACACGCTCGGTTCGTAACACCTACACTTATGTGTTGCGTGCCGAAAACGAAGGGAGTTTCAAAATCGGTTCGGCATCGTTTTCGGTGAAAGGCACTACGGTGAACAGCGAGCCGTATGAGGTGAAAGTCGTTGCCGACGACGGCACCAATATCGAAGAGGAACAGCCTGTCAATAAGAACAATAATGACCCGCGCGTGAGCGGAAAGGATTTGTTTTTACGGGTCGAACCCTCTAAAAAATCCGTCTGTCTCGGAGAACCTTTGGTGCTGACCTATAAAATATATACCCGTGTGCCGGTTTCCTCTTTGTCCGTTTCGCGGATGCCTTCCTACGCCGGTTTTTGGACGAAAGACATTTCCGATGATAACGGTGGCGCGTTGCGTCAGACTACGGAGCGTATGAACGGAAAAGATTATACTGTCGCTGAACTTCAAAAAGTGGTCATTGTGCCGCAGAAATCCGGCAAGCTGCCGATTGAAACCATGTCGGTGGAGTGTGTCGCCCAGCTTCAGTCGCAAAACAACAAGCGTCGTAGCAACGACCCTTTCGAGGCCTTTTTCAACGACCCGTTTTTCAATCGCAATGTCGTCAATGTCAAGAAATTACTGGAGACAGCCACCATTAGTATAGAGGTGAAGCCCTTGCCGACAACGGGACAACCTTCCGGGTTCTTAGGTGCTGTGGGCAGTTACAACTTTAACGCTGCCATTGACAAAACCAACTTGAAGACCAACGAGGCTTTTACGTTGACGCTCACCGTTTCGGGAACGGGCAACATTGAACTGCTCGAAATGCCTACGCCGGTGTTCCCTCCTGATTTCGAGGTGTATGACCCGAAGATCACCATGGATGTCAAAGCCAATGCGCAAGGATTGTCGGGCACCAAGAAGGCCGAGTTTTTGGTCATACCCCGTCATGCGGGCGATTTTACCATTCCTGCTATCGATTTTTCTTTCTTCAACCCGGCAAGCAATGCCTATTCCACGCAGCGTTCCAATGCCTACGAAGTCCATGTTGACAAAGGAGCGGCAGGGGAAGGCGGCGAAGGTGCCGTGTTCTCTTCCAACCAGGAAGACATCAAATACTTGGGCAGCGACATCCGCCATATCGTCACTGAAAACGGCAAGTTGAGACCGTCAAAAGCTGCATTCTTTGCTTCGCCGTTGTATTTCATCCTGATAATCGTTTTGCTGTCGCTTTTCTTTGTGGCGCTTATCGTTACCAAGAAACGCGCCCAATACAAGGAGAACGTTACCTTGGTGCGCAACAGACAGGCGACCAAAGTGGCGAAAGGTCGCCTGAAAAACGCCTACAACTATTTGAAAGCCAAAGATCAGGATCGTTTCTATGTGGAGATGTCCCAGGCTTTGTGGGGCTATATCTCCGATAAGTTGGGTATTGAACGGTCAGTGCTTTCCATCGATACGGTGCGCGAAGCCTTGGCAGGGAAGGGTGTGCCCGAGGATCTCACCACGCAGTTTACCGATACGCTGAATAGCTGCGAGTTTGCCCGTTTTGCTCCCGGTGATGCCGGCAAAAAAATGGAAGACCTCTACCAGCAAGGCATCGATGTGATTACCAAAGCCGAAAAGGTGCTGAAGTGAGGACGGAAGGCTTTGACGGAACGAATGATAGATAGTTTTTTGACTTGATAAAATGTTGAATATGAAACCGAAACAGATAATTATAATGGCGCTTGCCTGCCTGTTGACCTTCAATGTCATGGCACAAAGCGAAAGCGAGGCCTGGTTTGAGCAGGGTAATGCCGCCTATAACGAAGGCAACTACGCCTCGGCGATAGAACTGTATAACAAGGTCGTGTCGGCGGATTACGTGTCCGGCCCTTTGTTTTTCAATTTGGGAAACGCCTATTACAAGACCAAGGACTACGCCCATGCCATTTTGAACTATGAAAAGGCCCTCAAGCTCGATCCGAGTAACGACGATGTCCGCATCAACCTCGAAATTGCCAATCTGGCCATTGCCGACCGCATCGAGCCGATTCCGCTGCCCTTTTATGTGAAAGGCTGGAATAGCTTGAAAAACAGCTTTTCCCCTGATATGTGGGCGGTAGTCACCATCGTGTTGTTGGCCCTCTTTTTGCTTTCGCTGTTTGTGTTTTTGGTGTCGCGTCGCTTGGCATTGCGAAAGGCCGGTTTCTTTACGGGGCTTGTCACTTTTGTGGTGTTCGCGGTGTCGTTTTTTGTGGCTTTGCAAAAAAGGAGCGACATGTTGCATCTCGATGAGGCCATCGTGACCACACCCACCGTGACCGTGAAAAGCTCGCCCAATGCCACGAGTGTCGATCTCTTTGTGCTGCACGAAGGCACAAAGTTAAAAGTCTTGGGCGAGTCGGAAGGCTGGCATAAGGTGAAAATCGCCAATGGCAGTGTGGGCTGGCTGTCTACCGAATCCATGGAACTGTTTTAGCACGCTGTCCTGTCTCATCAGGAACCCGTCATGCCGGACCAGATCCGGCATCTCCTCACCAAAGGCATTACTTCAATAGGACAACCTCCTCGCAGGGAGATTCCGTGTAGGTCCCAAATCAAGTTTGGGACGTGGCACGGAATGACTACAATAGACAATAGAATAGCGTTGTGGTCTGATTAGACTGTAATTGTCCCGCTTCATCAGTACCCGTCATGCTCTTCCAAAACACATTTGCCTCATTTTGAGTAGGAAATGAATTAATTTTCAAAAAAAAATGTTTTTTTTAGAAAAAAGTAGGATTCGTTTTAGAGTTTATTCTATATTTGCAAGCTATTAGATATGCTAAAATCATACAACTGATTGTTTAACAAATGATATTCATCTAAATTACGTGATATGAAAAAGAGATTTTTACCTTTCAGTTTACTCTTAGTAATCATGATCTTAGGCCAGTCGATGTTGTTTGCTGGCAATGGCGGACACTACGTGCCGCGTGAAAATGGAACAGCTTCGGCTGCATCATTCATGAGTGCGGTTCGTGCCAATCAGAACACGGGATTAATTGACCCGGCGCTGATGCTCAAGGCTGCCAAGGCTGCCAACACAACAGCGAGAGAGGATGATCTGTACTGGTTGAGTATGGGTCCCGGCAACCTGGGTGGCGAAACCACTGGTATCATTTACGACACCCTTCAGGGCAACACCGTTTATATTGGCGCAAAGGGTGGTGGCGTATTCAAAAGCACCAATATGGGAACGACTTGGCATTTGGTTGACAATAGTCCGATCATGGTTAGTTGCATGGTGCGTGACAACGATGGTACCATCTATGTCGGAACGGGTGACGGAGAGAAAGCTGTTGACTACAACGGATTGAGCACGCTCTCTTACGACAATAGCTTCATCGGCTCGGGAATCTATATGATTAAAAATGACGTTGTCACTTCTTTGGAATCCACGAAGCCCACAACGATGAACGGAGTTTCGGAATGGAGTTTTGTCAACGATCTCGCCATTGTCGGCAATACGATTATCGCCTGCACAGAGTCCGGATTGAGATTCAGCGTTGATAAAGGTGCCACTTGGAACCTCGCTGCCAATGATTCCGGAGAAACTTTGAACGGCAAGGCCACACAGGTCGATGCAGGTCCTGCTGGACTGATCATCGCCGCCGTTGATGGCAAAGTCTATGTAGGTAATGAACTTACCTCCATGAAATGCCATTCTGACGAGACCGCCGTCGTTGAAAACGATATTTACACCGTTTTGCCTGCTGCTAAAGGCATGCTCGATGTCGCCGCAGCACCAACCGATGCAAACGTATTGTACGCTTCTTGCATTGGAACTAACGGCAGCCATACCGGAATTTACGTGTCCAATGACCAAGGTGCTACTTGGGAAGTGGCGCTGCCCGAAAGCTCGTCGAAAGATGTGTATGGCGGTATGGGCCTTAGCAACCATGGCTTGGTTGTCTCTCCTGTCAATGCACATTTGGTTTACATCCTTGGCTACAACTTATGGGAACTTAGAAAGCCAGCACAGCCCGGATTTTATATTGCAACAGAGAAATCCACCTTTGAAGGCATGCAAAGCATCGCTTTCAACCCGAGAAAGAAGAGCGATTTCTTTATCGGAACCAATAGCGGTATCTATAAGTTCGACAGACTTTTCAACGACATGTACGTTTTCTTGAATTGCAACCGCAACTATGTGGCTAGCAAGTTCTTGTCGGTGGGAGTGTCAGGTATGACTACCCGCGTCATTGGTGGTTCCGTAGCTCATGGCGATATCCTTGTCAAGGGCGATCCCATGGCCAATCATATCACTGAAGGCACTTTCGTTGGGAAAAACCCAGGCGGACCTTGTGCCATTTCCATGATCGATTCCTCTTGCATCTTCGTCTCTTCTGAAAAAGGTGTCATTAACCGTTCACAGACGGCGGGAGAAGATTTCGACATCTCCAACTTCAAATTCCCCGTGGAGAGTGTGACCTTGTTCAGAATGCCTATGGTGCTTTGGGAAAGCTTCAACAGCACGACAAATCCCGCTTCGGTGTGGTATTTCGGTCACAATGACCCTGCAGGTAAAGAAGTGCAGTGTTATAGTAACAACAAGGAATACCCCTTCAACTACACGCTTCCCGCTGCCGTTGCAGAAGGTGATTCCATCCAAGTTCACGACCCCGTGGCTTCCGTGCTGTTTGTCGCAACAAAAGATGCGTTACACATGACGCGTGATGCCATCCGCTTTAACAAGACCTGCACATGGTGGAAACTTGCTGGTGCGGGCCAAAACTTCAAAGGCGATCCTTACTGCATGGCCGTTTCACCTGATGGTGACAATGTGTTTGCCGGCATGACCAATGGCAAGCTGTATAGGGTCTCCCATATCAATGCCGCCATCGATAGCGCCAGCATCCTAGTCGACTCAACCTCCGTGCTGACCACCACCGCCATTACCCTGCCGGTTGAAGGACAGAGCGTGACTTCAATAGCCATCGATCCACGCAATGCCAATAATGTGATTGTGACTTTGGGCAACTATGGCAACGAAACCTACGTGCTGTATTCCACCGACGCATTGAGTGATGCTCCGACTTTCGCATCGAAACAAGCCAATCTGCCGCTGATGCCCGTCTATGCTTCCGTAATCGAAATGACTAATGGCTATGTCATGCTGGGCACCGAACATGGCATTTATATGACTACCGACATTGTCAATCCGAACTGGGTGGCACAAAGAAATCCCATGGGCGATGTGCCGGTCATGGATCTGAAACAACAGATTGTCTATCATCCCCACCAGATGGTGATGGTTGTTGATCCTGGCACACAAGCTGTTTCTTACAAGCATCGCGCTGGTGTCATGAACCAAGGCATTATCTATGCCGCCACCTACGGCAGAGGTCTCTTCCGCTGCGAAAACTATGTGACGCATTCCGGTGAAGGCGTTGACGAACCCGCTATGACCACTACGCAGCTCAACCTGTATCCTAACCCGGCTCATAACCAAGCCAAGCTGTCCTTCGAGATGGTCAACAAAGCCAATGTGGCTTACCAGATCTTCGACATGAGCGGACGTATGATACAGTCCGTCAACCTCGGATCCTACAGCCAAGGCAACTACGAGGTGAATGTCAACACCAGCGACCTTTCAACGGGTGCTTACCTGCTCCGTCTGTCGCAAGGTGCCAAGGCAACCAGCGTCAAGTTCTTGGTGTATTGATAAAGGATATATCTTGATAAACACGAAGGAGGGTCATTTCGACCCTCCTTTTTTTCATGGTGTCGGCCTCCTAAGAAAAGCACTTCCGGCATCGTTTCAAACAATAGTGGCATTTGAAATCTTTTCACTACCTTTGTACCATCTTAATGACGTCAAAACACTTGTTTGTAAAGGTGTTTGATGAGTAAATATTTTATTATCAATGAATTGGATTGTCAGTTTGTTTTCCGGATCGGGAGTAGGTCCAACTGTGCTTTATCTGTCCATCGCTATTTTTGCAGGTCTTCTTTTGGGTAAGTTGAAGATAAAGGGAGTTTCGCTCGGTATTACTTGGGTGCTTTTTGTGGGGATTCTTCTCAGTGCTTTGGGCATATCGCTCAATGCCGACATGTTGCATGTCGTCAAGGAGTTCGGCTTGATACTATTTGTGGCTGCTGTCGGTATTCAGGTTGGTCCGGGTTTCTTCAAGTCGTTCAAGAGCGGCGGCTTGAAATTGAACCTTCTGGCCATTGCCATTGTTGCGCTGGGAGTGTTGACCACTATCCTCATCGCCAAGTTTTCGGGAGAATCCTTGGCGGTTATGGCAGGTGTTTACACCGGTGCCATCACCAATACGCCCGGCATGTCGGCAGCGCAACAAACCATTGTGGAACTGGGTATTGGTTCCGCTGATACCATAGCCAGTGGTTACGCAGTCGCCTATCCTTTGGCCGTTGTAGGACTTATCGCCACGTGTTTGCTGTTAAGGCCCATCTGCCGTATCGATATGAAGAAGGAACCGTATATGGAATCTGTGGAGCAAGAGTCATCTGTCCGTGCTGTTTCGCAGTCGTCAAATAAGATCCGTCTCATACCTATCTTTGTGATCATCGCCTTGGGCATACTGATAGGATCCATTCCCATTTCTGTTGGCATGGCCGCACCCGTAAAGCTGGGTTTGGCAGGTGGCCCCTTGGTGATGGCCTTGTTGGTGAGTTGGCTGGGCGTGAAAAAACACTGGTTCGATGTGAGTTTCACCGAAAGCCAGGGTGTCGCAATGCTGCGTGAGGTGGGTATTGCGCTTTTCTTGGCAGCAGTGGGACTGAGTGCTGGCGGTAGCTTCGTGAAAACGATTGCCGGTGGCGGCTATATCTGGATACTCTATGGCGTGATCATCACCATGTTGCCAGAACTGATCGTTGCGATTTTTGCACGCCTCGCACTCCACCTTAACTACTATACGATTATGGGCATGATAGGTGGTGCTACAACCGACCCGCCCGTCCTCGCTTTTGCAAATACCATAGCTCCTGAAGGCAGCAAGATGCCGAATACCGGCTATGCCACAGTATATCCCTTGTCTATGTTTTTACGTATCTTCACCGCACAGTTTTTGGTGCTGCTCGCAGCCTGAAATCGCTTCAACTATTGGTATTGCGAGGAATAAATTGGTAAAAATAGTGGTGTGTGTGATGATTTTACTATCTTTGCGCTTGGTTTCAAAATTAGAAATATCGTAACTATTTGATAATCAGAGAAAAATATTTTTTGAGTTATACTAAGGGTGTCCCCCGATTTATGTGTCTTAAGCAATATAGATGCAGATATATTATATGGTAAGAACAGGTAAGAACCATAGCATATTCCAGCAAGATACGGCGGTGTCGTGTGCGACGAAGCCAGTATCTTTGTGCAATGCACCTTTCGGAAGGTGGGAGCTTCATGCTTTCATTTTCCGAGGGGTGGAAGCGAAAACCGTTTCGTTCGACAACGGTTCTTTATGCTACGTATTGAAAACCGGTAGGGCTGAGGACACTCATTGTCTTTCTGTTTTTAACGGGATCAATATTAAGTACTTAATTATTAATTCATTTTTTTAACTAACATCAACACATTATGAAAAGATTTTTTTCTTTAATGGTGGTGTGTTTGCTGGCCTTTATGGGTGTAGCGAACGCACAAACTCTGACCGTGTACGATGGGACGACGACTTCTAGTTACATCCCGGCGTACGGCGGCTACTTTGACGAGTACGCGAAGAGCGAATTCGTCATACCCGCTGGCGAGCTTGCCGCTATGAATGGTAGCGACATCACCAGCATTAAGTTCTACATCGACCACCTTTCTACAGGCGGCACTGGCTGGGGCGGAGCGCACCAGCAGGTGTTCCTGAAGGAGGTGCCGAGCACTACCCTTTCCGCTTTTAGCGGTCTTACTAATGCCACTGTCGTGTTCGATGGCGCACTTCCCGGCCCTGCGGCAGGGGAGATGGAGATTTCTTTCAGCACTCCCTACCACTACAATGGTGGAAACCTGCTGATAGGCCTCTACAACACGCAAAAAGGCGGTTACAAGTTCGCCTATTTCTTAGGCAAAGCACTGACTTCCGGCGTTTCGGGCCGTGGCCACAATCCAGGCTCGCTTGAAGCGGTGCCGTTCAATGCCGACAACTTCCTGCCCAAGACGACCTTTACCTATGGTGAAGCTGGATCGTCTCCGATCACTGTCACTCCCGACCCGGTCCGTCCTTTTGCTTCGGCCGTATATCGCCCGAACGGTCACTGGATGCGTCCCTTCACAGTGAACGTTGCCAACCAAGGCAGTTCTGTGGTCATCAATAGCATCGATGCGCAAGACGACACCGACGGTTACTTTGTCATCGAAGAAATGGAATTTCCTTTCAACCTTGGCAGTAACGAGGATATCGATGTGAACATCACCACGGGTGACTTTGGTTCAAACGACATCGTTGTAAGCAATTTCGTGGTGTCCTACGATGCCCAGCGCGTAGCCAAGATTACGCCGATGATGGTTTATGCTTACAATGCTGTCAGCCCCGACGTTTTCGAACTGCCTCGCGCAGCTTCCACGTTCCCTTATACCGATACCCCTGACTTTGATGAATTATATGATAACTACGTGCTTCCCGGCGACAATGAAGACACCATCAGACCTGATGCCGTTTACAAGCTCGTCATTACAAAGGACATGCTCCTGAACGGATCCGTTGCCAACGGCATGTCCCCGTTGATGGCCATCTACGGCGAGGACTTTGGCGGTCAGCCTGGTCCAAGTGCCGATAACACTTTCAGGGCTTTTGCCGACCGTGCCGAAGTGGTCTTCAGCGAATCCTTCGATTCCAGCACCCTTCCGGTTGGCTGGACCTTTGTCGATGCTGACGGTGACGGGCACAACTGGGAATCCACCATCGGTGTTTACAACACGGCTCCCCACACAGGGGAAGGCGCCCTTTTCAGCCGCTCAT
>JASBYY010000041.1 GCA_029983675.1 Bacteroidales bacterium
AATTATTTGTCAACATTTTGTGGCTTTTTTGAACAAACAATTTGCGGATTTAAGGAGAAATAGGGCGTTCTCTTTCTGTCGAAGGAGAGACAATGAACGGCCAGGATTGTTTTACCGTCCTATCGGATTGTTAGGGGCATGGCGATGCGTTATTTGCTCAAAATGTGTTACTTTTGCATCCGTCAAAGCGAACTGTTATGGAAAAGATAGAAGCATTGCAAAGCCGTTTCGATACGTTCTTGCACGAGTGTGATTTTTCAGGAAAACCTTCCGAGCTGTATGCCCCCATCGACTACACAGTAAGGCAAAAGGGAAAACGCCTGCGTCCCATGCTGTGCTTGCTGGGTTGCGATTTGTTTGGCGGCAGCATCGATAATGCCCTTTGGCCTGCCTTGGCCTTGGAGGTGTTCCACAACTTCACGCTGATTCACGACGACATTATGGATCAGGCGCCTTTGCGACGGGGTATGGAGACGGTTTATAAAAAATGGTCGCCCAATGTGGCCATTTTATCCGGAGATGCCATGCTCGCCATGGCGTTTCAGTTTGCGACGAGAACGCCCAATGCGGTCGGAGCCGTCAATCTGCTCGGCAAAGTGGCGCGCGAGGTGTGCGAAGGGCAGCAGTTTGATTTGAACTTTGAAACCCAAAGCCATGTCACCATAGAGGCCTATTTGGAGATGATACGGCTGAAGACCGCCGTGCTGCTTGCCACAAGCCTTGAAATGGGGGCTTTGGTGGCCAATGCGGGTCCCATCGATACGATGGCGCTATACAAATTCGGCATCGCCATAGGAATGGCTTTCCAGTTGCAGGATGACCTGCTCGACTGCTATGGCGATGTGCAGGTGTTTGGAAAGGTCACCGGAGGCGATATCGCCGAAAATAAAAAGACCTATCTCTTCCTGAAAGCCTTGGAGTTGGCTTCTGACGAAGACAAGAAACAATTGGAGCAAATGTTCTCGGGTTCTGTCGAAATGGAACTTGCTGATAAGATCGCCGAAGTGAAACGGATTTATGAAAGACTGCATATTCAAGAGGCGGTCGAGAGCCGGATGGAAGACTATTACCACGAAGCAGAAGCCTGCCTTGATGCTATCGATGTCGCCGAAGAGCGAAAAGTGGCAATCAGGCATTATGTGGCACGACTTTCAGGAAGGGTGCGATAAGCCAAATGGAAACAGTCCCGAATGGTATCCGAAAAAAATAGATGTTTGGTACGTGGATGACAAAGTTGGTGAACACAAAAGTTGCAAAGTTAGATTGTTATAATATATTGATAATCAATCTAATGATGTATATTTAGCACAATGGTCGTTACATAATATCCATCTCTATGGTTTTTAAGAGTTATACAAAACAAGACACGCACATACTGAAGGGCTTTGCCATTCTCTGCATCGTCTTGCATAACTATTTCCACTGGTTGTCTCCATCGCCGGGGGAGAACGAATTTGACTTTTCCGCGTTGCGTGTGGCGACTTTTTTTGACCAGATGGCTCAAGAACCCGGAGAGTTTATCAATATTCTATTAAGCTATTTTGGGCATTACGGTGTGCAGATTTTTGTGTTTCTGAGCGGATTCGGACTCGCACTTTCCATGATGAATCACCAGAAGACATGGGAGGCTTTTGTCATGCATCGCTTGAAAAAGCTGTACCCGTTGCTGTTGACAGGTGTGATCGTGCTGTTTTTCAGCACAATCCTCATGAGCGAAAGCTGGTTGAGCGGTTATGAGTGGAAAGAAATCGGATACAAGTTGCTGTTTATCCATACCTTGATGCCTGATTCCGGATTGAGTATGAATGGCCCATGGTGGTTCTTCGGATTGGTGTTCCAGTTGTATCTTCTTTTCCCGTTGCTTTTCAAATGGATGAAAAAAAGCAGGTGGAAAGCCTTTGCTTTGATTTGCCTGCTGTGTTATGGCGTGCTCTTCTTGTTCAAAGAGTTTTTGAGCGCAAGCATAGCCAGTATGTTCATGCAGAATGCGATCGGACATCTTCCAGAGTTTTGTTTCGGTATCATGTTGGCTTTTCATCGGGAAAAGAAAATCAGTATTGTATGGCTGCTGGTGGCCGTTGCGGTTTTTGTAGCAGGAAATTTCTTTTCTGCCTTCTATCTTTTCACCTTCCTGTCTCTCACGGTGATAGTGGTGTTTGCCTATCAAAAAGTGAAATCGATTCCGATACGGAAAGGATCCCTGCGTCGTTTCTTGGTTTATTGGGGCGAGATATCTATGGTTCTTTTTGCCGTTCATGGATTTTTCAGAAGCCCCGTCATCAATGTTGCCAAAGACATGGGTGGGGCATGGGGACACCTATTGTCGGGAGTCATTTTCCTCCTAATAGCATGGGCGGTTTCAATTGTCGCGAAGAAAATCTATGATTTTTTGTGCCTCCAACTGGATAGGATTCATATCAGGGAAAGCCGATGGACCCATCGCATCGGTAGAGCTTTTCAAATAGTGCTGGGCTTGTTTTTTGTCGGGATATTGGGATACTTCATCGTACAAAGTAGCGGCAAACTCGAAAAGGAACTTCCCGACATCGTACAATACGCGGAGTCGGCTGTCATCGATCCGCAAAGCGAATACTTGCTTT
This sequence comes from Bacteroidales bacterium, assembly GCA_029983675.1. Taxonomy (GTDB): domain Bacteria; phylum Bacteroidota; class Bacteroidia; order Bacteroidales; family F082; genus Limimorpha. The sequence goes on from JASBYY010000041.1 coordinate 2,601, forward strand.
TGACCGAGGCTCCTTTTGACAAGCGCTATGCCGCTTTGCGCGTCAAAGGCTCGTTTGATATGTGCAGCTTGGACACCCTGTCTCTTCTGCCACATTTGGTTTTAGATATTCCCGATGTGTTATGGACAGCAATAGATATTCCAAGTGAATACAATACCTCGGTATCTAAATGTTTCGATTTTACTTACGACTATATGGTTCCATTTGCAGTAAATACAAAAGGAAAAATGATGAAAGTATATTTTTGGAATAGCAATAACGGGGCATTAAGAATTGAAAATGCGCAGGTAAAGATGTTCCATTAAGCAATGTGTTAATATTAGAAATGCGATACGATATGAAAAACGGAAAAACACAGTCATGGAGTAAAAGATTCTTGAGCTTTTTGCTTTGGATGCTGGTTTTTGGCCTTGCCGTTAGATTTTTTGAAGCGGCGTTATTGGGCTATTACCATGGAGCGTTTTGGGAACAGATGTCGATGTGTTTGTTGGGCTACTGTTATGATATTCTGTTGTTTAGTAAAATGGCACTTGTTTTATGTCCGTTGCATTTCGTCGTTTATCGTTGCGCTCCCAAAGCGGCAAAGCTGACCTTTCGGATTCTCGGCACATTGTTGTTGTTGATTTCCAATGCGATGATCATGTACTTTGTGTCGGCGTTCGTGCCGTTGGACAAGGTGTTTTTCAATTATTCTATCAAGGAGGTGATTTACATTTCGCAAACGACAGGAGCTTTTGTATGGTGGGGCTATGTGGGGCTTTTACTTATTCCGGCCATGTTTTTCTTGGTTTCTCGTAAAGAAGTCGGCATGTCTCCATACGTATTGTTCGTCTGGTTGGCATTGGCTGTAGCTGGCATCTTTGTAAAAACAGTTCCTGTTTGGGCATACGGCAATCGGGAGGAAAAGCATACGGTGTGCAACAAACAGGAGTTTTTTTGGAGGAACTTGTTCAAGAAAAAGGTGCGTTTTTCGCATTTCAACGGAAGGGATATTGAAAAATACCGGGAACATATAGAAGACTTTCAGTCGATGTTCCCTAAGAATGAATTTGTTGACGATCGCTATCCTTTTGCCCATATCGACAAATCGCCCGATGTACTTTCACAATACTTTGACCTGAATCCGTGGCAAAAACCTAATTTTGTCTTTATCATCACTGAGGGCTTAAGCCGCGAGTTCAGCGGCTACAACAGCCGTTACCCCTCTGCCACGCCTTTTTTGGATTCTCTGGCCGATCATGGGCTTAATTGGCTCAACTGCATGTCGTCATCGCAACGGACAATAGGCGTGTTGCCATCGCTTTTTGGCAGTCTTCCCTTTGGAAAGAAAGGTTTCATGCAGGCGTCTCCCAAACCGCGCTTCCATTCCTTGGTCAATATCTTGAAAAACAATGGTTATGCGACTTCGTTCTTTTATGGCGGATGGAATTGTTTTGACGATATGTGTTATTTCTTGAATGACATGGGCGTCGAAGACTATCTGCCGGATAACAGCATGTTTCCCGATGAGTTAAAATCCACTTGGGGCTTGTATGATGAAATTCTGTTCTCAGAAGGTCTTAAGAGGGTCGCTGACGGCGATTCGAGGCCTCGTCTTGATATTTATTTGACTTTGTCCACGCACGACCCCTTCGATTATCCCAGAAAGGAGTATTATACAAAGATCTATGCCGATATGTTGAAACAAAACGGGCAGGAAAACAGCATGAAACATTGGTTGCATCCGGCTTACGCCTCTTTTTTGTATTATGACGATTGTTTGAGGAATTTCCTTTCAGACTATCGGACTATGCCGGGCTATGAGAATACCATCTTTGTCATCACGGGCGACCATTGTTACAACAGCCTTTCGGAAGAACTTGACAAATACCACGTTCCGCTGATTGTTTGGTCGCCAATGCTCAAGGAAGCCCATCGTTTTCCGGCCATGGTGGCGCATCGTGATGTGACACCGTCGTTTTTGGCCTTGATGAAGAAGGTCTATGGCGTAGAATCGCCTTCCGTGGTCAGTTGGATCAATACGGGTCTCGATACCTCTCCGACTTTTCGGGCGAACACGTTTACACCGCAATTGAAAGCCTCCCGAAAAATGGACAATATGGTGTATAGGAACTACTTTTTCGATGAAAGGACAACCTATCTGTTGGGTTACGAAAACGACAAGTTGACGATAACTCCGGTAAAGGGCAACCGGTTTGTCGATTTTGTCAGCGAATACATGTCCATCGATGACTATGTGATGAACAATGACGCTTTGCTGCCTGCCGATTGACCTATACGCCTGTTTTTGAATTCGTTTTTCCAGCGTTGAGCGTAGCATAGCGGGCTTCATTTGGGATTATTGCTGTCCGGTAAAAATCACAGAGACATTTATAACATGCTGAATAACAAATTGTTAAGTCAACATTCCAAAGAGAGGGCTTATCATACCAAACACTTTGACTATCAACATCCTAGATATGTTTACCGGACAGCAATGATTTGGGATACAGCATTTCATCTTTTCAGTCATCCCGTGCCTGACACGGAAACTCCTTATGAGAAGATTATCCTATCGTGCTATGCCGGATAAAGAGGAGATGCCGGAACAGTTCTGGATCAGGTCCAGAATAACGTTGTCCGGCATGACGAATTCTGATGAAGCCATGACCGGTCTAGATGGAGCGGGACAACGCCGGGCGGTCACTGCGGCGCAACCACTGTGCCCGCAGCGGGTTTCCTGCGGTGGGGGCGTGGGGCGACCGCAGGACGATTCTCCTCGGTAGGCTCTATCGTCGGAGTTGCAGGGGCTGCCTTTTCCGCCGTCCTTACCACACGAAAAATATCGTCACGATCCTTGGGACGCACGTCCTCGTTCCACTGAAAACCGGGGAGGTAACGGTCCGGTTCGCTCAATTCCTTTTCGGGGAACATGGTCTCGTCAATTTCATGGAAATACTTGATGCGTGAAATGTCGCCATTCTCCATCAAGATGCGCATATTGGCCGCTTTCGACACGTTGATGCCAATCAGCGAGGCATCGTTTTCGCGAAGCCAATAAATGGTTCGCGCATTCTCCGTCACATCCACATTGCGCAGGTTTCCGTTACGGAAAGACGAAAGAATATCTCTCCCTTTGATCTGATTGTATCCCGCTATGGTATCGCGGGAGATGATAAATGCGTTATTGTACTGCAACACGCTGTCGATCTGATGATTAGAAATCACGATATTGATAGAGTCTGCGGTGAGCTGGCTGTTGTCCGTCCAAAGCACCGGTGCCACTCGCATACGGATGGTGGAGTCGGCCACAAGAAAAGTCAGCGAGTCGCATTTGCCCTGCATGTCCGATTTGAAGAAACGAATGCCGTAGTGGCCCCAGATCTTTTCCTCTTGGTTCAACTCCGACTTGAACTTGAAAAACATCGTGTCGGCACGCATATAAAGCGAGTCGCCGCCGTCGTAATACACCACACGCGCACTATCCGTCACAAAGGAATAGCCGCGTTGTTTCCAAAGCTCGACATATTCGCCGCGCATGATCACCTTGTAGGCCGTATCGATCATGTCGGCCGATCCCATGGCCTTGGCAAAGCTGATATTGCGGTCATAATAGATGGAGTCGGATTTGAACCATTGTGTTTCATTGAACAGTAAGGGCTTTCGGGTCACATACGCCACATCCCTATCGACTAAATAATGACCGTAGCCCCCTTTCATGGTGTTTTCCTCATTGACAATGGTCGTAGGGCCATGAAACCACATTTTTTCAATATTGGTATTGTAGAAAAGCGTATCGGTGTACATCTGATACTTGGGGCTGGTGACAACGACATCCTTGAAGAAAGAAAGCTCCTTGATGTCGTCGCGGTAAGATCCGATTTTACTCACCAAGGTCTTGTCGCCGCGCGTGGTGATGGCCTCATTCGGATAGTTGGCCAAATGCGCATCGCGATCGTAGGTCAAGTAATTCGTTTCCAACACGGTAGAGTCATCTACAAGCCGCACGTCATCATGAAACTCCGCAAAACGGCTTTCACCGTCGTAGTTCATTGTCCGGCTAAAGATCTCCACGCTGTCGTTCACCACGATATGAATGTGTCCGAAGGCATCGAAGCTGTTTTTCTTTTCAAAGAAATAGGCGCTGTCGCAATAGAAATAGGTCGAGTCGTGTCGCATGACCACATGTCCCACGCAACGCTGCGCATCCACCAATCCGCGCGAATAGGTGATGGCATCGGCATTCTCGATGTGAATGCGGGTTTTTTTTCGTTCACCATCCTGGGCAAAGCCCGCAATGGTCAAGAAGCAGAACAACAGAAGACCAAAATAGTGTGCTTTCATGGTTGAAAATAACGTGGCAAAGATAAATGATTTTTGCAGAAGCTAAGAAGTTCTTCTTCGTAGTGCCATGTGGCAGACCGACCTTGACTGTCAAAAAATAGCTATCTTCGCGGTCGAATTCCGAAACGAGAACAACCCGATATGACCCTCAAAGAAGCCCAACACGCCGTTGACCAGTGGATACGCACCTACGGGGTGCGTTACTTCAATGAAATGACCAACATGGTGCTGCTCACCGAAGAAGTCGGCGAGCTGGCGCGCATCATCGCCCGCACCTACGGCGAGCAGTCGTTCAAGGACAGCGACCGTAACCGCGACATGGCCGACGAGATGGCCGACATCCTGTGGGTGCTCATCTGCCTCGCCAACCAAACCGGTATCGACCTCACCGATGCCTTTCGGAAAAACATGGAGAAGAAAACCTCGCGTGACCGTGAGCGTCACCACAACAACCCCAAACTCGAAGCGCCTTTTGACGATGACGGCTTCGAAAACATGGTATGACAAAGGAAACGGTAAGATTTGCAGCTAAAACCGCGCGGATGTCGAAGGCCAAGCCTTTGAAAGCGAAACGCCACACCACGCGCCGAAAGAAGAAGAAACACAACAGGTTTCGTGTTTTCCTCTTCATCCTCGGTTTCTGCATTCTGCTGTTCGTTACCGGCATCGGATTGGGCTACCACTTCTTCCACCATCAGGATGTCACCATCGATGCCTCACGTTACCCTGTCCGCGGCATCGATGTGTCGGCCAACAACGGCGACATCGACTTTGCCGCTGTTGCCGCCGAAGACTACCAGTTTGCCATCCTCCGCGCCAGCTACGGCAACCGCAACGACAAAAAATTCGAGCAGTACTACGCCGATGCCAAAGCCAAAGGCCTCGATGTCGGCGCCTACCATTACTTGCACTTCAACATGGACGGCGCCCAACAGGCTGAACGCTTTTATGGATGTATCAAAGACAAAACATTTCAGTTGCCTGCTATCATAGATATCGAAGACTGGGGGAACAGTCTGCTCGTCAAGAAAGAGACACGCATTCAGGTGATCGCCGATATGGTGGCAACGCTGAAAAGCCACCACGTCCCCGTCATGATTTACACCAACCTGACCGGTCACCGGCAGTACATCGCTACACGCTTCGACCATGAACCGCTCTGGCTTAGCGCACTCCGACAGCCGGAAGGGGTGACCGACCCCAAATGGACCTTGCTCCAATACAGTCACACCGGCACCGTAGGCGGCATCAAGGGCGATGTCGATCTCAACGTCTTCACAGGCTCACAAAACGAATGGAAGCAATGGATGGTAAAATGACGGTATGCGCGACAGCGAGACGTTGTCTCATGCTCTTCGTGCTTTTGGGTCTTGTTATCTCCCTCAAGGCTCAAATCAACTATCCGCATCTCATCAACGGTGCGCATCTGGCTTTGTCGAAAGACAACTACAAGGAAGCCATCAACGAACTCAACAAGGCCATCGCCCTCAAACCCGATAACTTTGAGCCATACTACCTGCGTGGCTACGCCAAGTACTGTCTTGAAGATTTTTCGGGTGCGCTTCGGGATTTTGACAAGACACTTTCTATTAACCCATTGTATATCAAAGCATTTCTCCATCATGGTTTCTGCAATATGCAGATAAAGAACTACGGCGAGGCCCTCAAGGACTTTGAAAACGGTTTGAAGATAGACCCTTTCGACACCGACCTCTTCATTGCGCGTGCCGCCCTGTTCCTTCAAATCGGGCAATATGAGAAAGCCATTGCCGACTATGATTTTGCCCTCGGCTTCAAACCCGAACTGTCGCCCGCCACCCGGTCGAACATGGCCTTGGCCTACGTCAATCGCGGCATTGCCAAAGCCCATCTGAAGCATTATGACGAAGCCCTCGCCGACCTCGACAAAGCACTGCGCTACGACTTTTTGAACGCCGAGATACCCTTTCGGAAAGGCATGGTGCAGTTAGAGCGTGGTGCGGATTCCGCTGCTCTGGCCGATTTTTCAAAAGCACTCCACCTCGACCCGAAACACCCGCTTTACCTTTACTACCATGCCACGGCATTGCTGCAAACCGGCGACACGCTCAACGCCATGAACGAATACGAGGACGTCAACCGCCTCGACCCACGCAATGCGCTGACTTATTTTAGAAGAGGTGTCATCTACTCCGTCCAAAACGCGTTCGGAAAGGCCTTGGAAATGTATGACCTCGTCACCACCATCAATCCTGACAACATCTACGGCTACTTCAACCGTTCCCTGGTGTACTGCGAACAAAAACGCTGGAGCAAAGCCGAAACCGATTTGAGCAAGGTGCTGCAACTCAACCCCCTCTTTGTCGGTGCGTGGATCAACCGCGCTATTGTCCGTCAAGAGAAAGGCGACCTGCAAGGTTCGCGCATGGACCGCCAAAAAGCAATGGCGACCATCGAAGCCCGACACGGGGCCGGCAAGGACCTCGAAAACCTGTACCGGCGTTATGCCGATTCCGTCTATTTCGACAAAATCACGGCTTTCAACGCCGATTTCGTCAACGGTGAAACCCGAAACAGCCACTTGCAGTATGCCGAAGGCGACATTACGCCTTTCCCCAACATGATCCTTGCCGTGGTCAGCTATGAAGAACATAGCGGTTACAGCGGGTCGCGCATGTACCTCGACAAGTCGCTCAGCCTACTCAATAGCAGCAACGAGCTTCCCGTAAAATTGGTTTTCAAAATCGAAAATCCATACTCGCCTTCCTCCCTTCATATCGACGAAGCCATTCTCAACAATGTGGGTAATGCTATGCTGCGACAGCTTCTTCGCGGCATCATCGAACAACACAACGGCAATTTCAGCAAGGCGGAAGACTGCTACAAACAAATATCGGACCATTCCGAACTCAACGGCTACACGGTCTTAAACCGCTCCGCCCTTCTCTTCGCAATGGAATCAGAACGTGTGGACGAATTACGGAACCCAACCCTGCTGCTTTCTTCTTTCGACAATACAAAAGACAGTGTTTCAATAAATTATTCCGATATTACCCGTTTGCTGACCGACCAATTGTCAGCAAACAGCCACCAAGCCTTCCTTTGGTACAACTTGGGCAACACCTACCTGCAAACGAAAGCCTACCACCACGCCATCGATGCTTACAGCGAAGCCGTCGCACAACGTTCCGACTTTGCCGAAGCGTATTATAACCGGGCACTGACACTCTTATTCATCGGTGAAACCGAATTGGCCCGTTTCGACCTTAGCCGTGCCGGCGAACTCGGTATCAGCGAGGCTTATGCCGTTTTGAAAAGATTCGGGAAACATTAAACTTCACAATCATCTGTTATCGGTGATTTAACTTCGGAAGTGCTCGGAACCTCATTTTCTTTCTTTTTCTGTTTTTTTTCTGCGACAATTTGTAATAGTATTGTGAAATAAACTATTTTTGCCAAAGCAGAAAACAAACAAATACGATCGATATGAAAAGTCTACTGAAATGGGGTTTATGCGTCCCTCTGCTGGCATTACTTACCAGCTGTGCGACTATTTTTGGCGGTGCCAGATACAACGCCAGAGTCCAAGTTCCTAACCATCCTGAAGCCATCATTGAATATCAAGGTGTTCAAATGGGCAAGGGCAATGCTTATGTCAAGATTAAGCGAAAAGATGCTAACAAAGTTCATTTTGTCGTAAGAGAAGAAGGCTATGAACCCGAAACGTTTAGCTTTTACGGCCGCAGGTTCCGTACGGGGAATTTTATCGGATCATTGCTCCTAACGGATGTGTTGTTTTTCTATTCCCTCGATGAATACGGCAATAAAGACCATATCTCGTTTGCTTTACCGTTGCCTATCGGGGTTATTGTTGATGCTTGCACAGCCGCATGGTGGAAGCCTGATGACCTGGAAAAAGGAGTCACACAGCTCGACTATGACAACTTCCTTTACACCTTGGAATATTCGCCGAAGCCACTTATTCAAAATGAACCGTCCAATACCCAGTCAAAGGAAATGCGACTACGCGAATTGAAACAATTGTTTGACGACGGCGTCCTTACAGAAGAAGAATACAATCTGGAAAAAAGAAAGATTTTAGACGAATAATCCCTTGGCAATGACGAAAATAATCTGAGCCGCCTATTTGAAAAGCCCCCGAAATTTGGAACAAATTTCGGGGGCTTTTTTCTATCAAAAGTACATGTTTGAAAGCAGGTTCAATCCTCTTCCTCTGTTTTGTCCGAGGCGTTCTTTCCCTCCAACACAATCACTATCTCGCCTTTCACCTCCTTGGCGTTAAAATAGGCGATGACCTCTGCCAAGGTGCCCCTCACGTTCTCCTCGTGAATCTTTGTCAGTTCGCGTGCCACGGACACGCGGCGTTCCGGTCCGACAAGTTCGGCCAATTGCTGCAAAGTCTTGACCAAACGGAACGGCGATTCGTACAGCACGGTGGTATAAGGATATGTAGCTATGGCTTGCAATTTGGTCTGTCGGCCTTTTTTGTGGGGCAGAAACCCCTCAAACACAAAGCGGTCGGCGGAAAGTCCCGAATCGACCAAGGCAGGAACAAAAGCAGTCGCTCCCGGCAGACACTCCACTTCGATTCCCCGGTTGACACAAGCGCGAACCAATAAAAAACCCGGGTCGGAAATGGCCGGTGTCCCTGCATCGGTCACCAACGCCATGGTTTCGCCCGCTTCGATGCGATCGGCGAAACGCTCGACCTGCTGGTGTTCGTTGTGGATATGAAAAGCCGCCATGGGCTTGCTGATGTCATAATGGCGCAGCAAGTTGCCCGATGTGCGCGTGTCTTCCGCCAGAACGACATCCGCTTCTTTCAGGATTCGCAAGGCACGCAGGGTGATGTCTTCGAGATTGCCGATAGGGGTCGGTACCAAAAACAACTTTGCCATTGTCTCATTCGAATTTACGGGACACGAGGTCCGACAGTTTCCGATAGGCTTCGTTGCTGCTGTTCCACTGCAACTCGATTTTCAGCTCATTCAAGTAAATCAAAGCGCCATTGAGTGTCTTCAAATCGTTCAGGTTGTCAATGGACTTATTGAACTTCTCCATGCTCCCGCCAAACAATTCATTGACAAACAAAAACTTATCATTGATGCCGATAGCGGTTTTCAAGCTATCGACCGGTTTTTTGTTCAGTTTGGCAGCCAAGGAATTGTCGTCATGCCGCATTTTATCGCCCAGCACGGCCGGTTCTTCCAGTTCAAAAGCCGCCTCCGATTCTTCGGGTTGATTTTCAGTAGAAGGCTTGATGATCAGCGGTGTGGGCAAATCCTCTTCCTGTTTCTCGGCGACAAAGGGTCTTTCGAGTTCGATAGGCTGTGAGGGAATATCAAACAAAAAGCCGTCCGTTTCCGTTGTTTCGAGGTTCAAAGCCGGTGCAGCGGCATCGTCAGGTTCGAGGGCCGCCAAAATTGCTTCCGGTTCAAGCGGCAGTTGTTCCTCCTGCTTTTCCCAATCAAACAATGTGCTGGTTCCCGCAAAAGCCTCTTCGCCGCTTTCGTCCATCGTCTCAGGTGTTTCCTGCGGCATGAGAGTCTCCGCTATGGGTTCCTCCGAGTCCATGGGCGGCATTTCATACAGATTCTCGTGACGCGGCTCCATGTCCTTCAAATCCTGTTCGGTGATTTCCGACTCCGGTATTTGTTCGATATAATGAACGACCTTGTTGTCAACCACTTCGGTGGTTCCCGGCTCATCAGCCAGCTTGAAAAGAAAACCGAGATCGGAGGCTACAGACGATGTGGCGGTTTCCGTTTCCTGCGTCTCAGATGGCTCCTGAATTGTAGGCTCGGGGTCTGGCAGGTTTTCCATCGGTTCATCGGCAATCAGGCTCCCCTCCGAAGCCTTTTCCGTCGGCTCGTCGGCAGGCACATTTTCCGATCCAAGGTCCATGCGCGGCAATGAAGCGTTTTCAACATCAAAACCGTGTTCTTTTTTCTCCTCTTCCTGAACAGCAGTTACGGCATTTTCAAGAGGTTCGGTTTGTGCCGGCACAATTTGTTCCGCCTGTTCGGTCTGATCAGGTTCGTCGGCTTCTTCTTCGATACCGATGCCGCATAGCTGCTCATAAATAGAACGTGTGCGATTCAGAAGCACGTCCAAATCAAGGGTTCCGACTGCCTTTTCGTTCCTTAACAGGAAGTCGATTTGCTGTCGTAACAAATTGATTTCCTGACGTAAAGACATCAATTTTTCTTTTTGGCTATTGAAATTGTCGTTCATATCCGTATTATCTATATTTTTGCTCTGAAAGAAACGATAAAATTACAAAGTTTCTTTTTATAAAAGTCATGTTTCTTGAAAAAGATTATCGCAACAAAAGCCAAGGCTGGATAGAAGTGATTTGTGGTTCGATGTTTTCGGGTAAAACGGAAGAGTTGATTCGCCGACTGAACCGTGCGCGGATTGCCAAGCTAAAAGTGGAGATTTTCAAACCGGGTGTCGATACGCGTTATAGCGATGAAGACGTGGTGTCGCACAATGCCAACGCCCTTCATTCCACGCCTGTCGAGAGTGCCTCGCAGATTTTGTTCTATGCTACCGATGTGGATGTCATCGGCATCGACGAGGCGCAGTTTCTCGATGAAGAGCTGCCGAGCGTATGCCAGCAATTGGCGGATCAAGGTGTCAGGGTGATTGTGGCGGGTCTCGACATGGACTATACGGGCAAACCGTTCGGCCCCATGCCCAAGCTCATGGCCATTGCCGAAGATGTCACAAAGGTTCACGCCATCTGCATCCGCTGTGGCGGTCTGGCCAATTACTCGCACCGCATCGTGGCCAGCGACCAGCTTGTTGTGCTTGGCGAAACCGACAGTTACGAACCTCTTTGCCGCGCCTGCTACCTGAAAGCCAGACAAGAGAAATCAGAGTAGGGGACAGACTACACCTCAACAGTATTCTCTTCGGAAACAGGCTCTTCGCCTTCCGGCGCTTTGTCTGCATCAGGGTCGCATTCTTCATCATTGTCGATGTCGATGCCCTGTTCAACAGCCGCTTTCACCAAATCGAAACCCTTGTAAACATAAGGCACCGTTCGTTCGACAAACGGATAGATCATCGATTTGCATTTGGTCTCTTCGCGAATCATCCCGTTCAGATGCAAGGCGTTCAACAGCATGATGAGCAGGCTGCACAGCAGCAATCCTTTCAAGATGCCCAACACGAAGCCTCCGATTTTGTCGAAAGCACCCAGATTGATTTCTTTCGCCACCTTCGAAAGCAGCTTGCCAATCAGATTGACTAAAAGCGCCAAGACGATGAAGGTCAGCAAAAAAGCCACGGCATTCACATAAGCGGGCGGGATATCGAACTGGCTCGACAACTTTCCCGCTGTGAAGTCGGAAAAATGCAGTGCCCCGTATATACCCACAACAAAACCCAGCAAAGAAGCCACTTCGATAATGAGTCCCTTGCGCAGGCCTCCTATTCCAAAAAGCAATAGGATTATGCCAAGAACGACATCCAAATAATTGATTTCCATAATATTAATTGGCTTTTGGTAAAATTCTTCTCTGCATCATTACTCGGAATAGTAGCGTATCATTCTTTCGATGGCACGCTGGCAAACCGGGCAGAACACGTCGCCATTGAAGGTTTTCATCAGGCAGTCGATATGCGGGCTATACACCCCCTTGGGTTCGTAGCCGCCGCCTTCAAACACGCCCACCTTGCCGGCATATTTGGCTTCGCGCGGTGTCGGCACAGGGGTCTTTCGGTCCAACATATCGGCCCATTTCCGGTTGAAATCAACCAATGTGGTGATGTTGGGCTCCCAAGGTTCGAACTTCAAATTGTACATGTTCTCATAACCGCCGGCATCGTCGTAATACTCATCCGCCAATCCTGCAAAGCCATGGCCGAACTCGTGGATGATGATATCCGAGGACAGGGAGTTACCGCTGGCACTGGCGCAATAGAAGTTATAAATGCCGCCTCCCCCGTATTTCTTGGTGTTCACCAAAACATAAATCTGATCGTAAGGCACTTGTCCCGCCAAATCGCGGATGGATTCATTGTCCGTACTCATGCAGTAACGTTCCGAGTTGAAGGTCCAGAAACCGAAATGCAGTGCGGTATTGCGATAGACACGGTCGCCCGGCATGGTGACATCCGTATCCGCCGAGGGTGCCATGACACCCCGCACGTTGAAGTTATTGCGGTAGCGGTCGTAGGGCGCATAGTTGAACAGACTCTCCACAAAAAAGTCGCAGTCGCTCACAAACTTGCCCATCTCGGCTTGTGTGTAGCCATCGGGGAGGATGACGATATCGACTGCTTTTGCGGGATCGGCATTACCCGTCCAAGCCTCATACACCGACAGATGCAAGTCGTCGTAACTACGGATGAAGTAATCATCGGGGGCAACGGGAAGCCGAAGCCCTTCGATTTTTTCACCGTCACGATTACGGTATGACAGCACCGCATCTATTTTCTGCTTCGGGAAGGGAATGACGGCGGATTCCTCGAAACCCTTCCAGATGCGCTCGGCTTCGGGCGTGGTCTGCCACTCCCCATACAGGTTGTTATAGCCTTTCGAGAACAACAAATGGTCGGTTCCCTGTTCATACACCTCGATAAGATAATCGCCATATTGCAACGTATCAATCAAATTGTGCTTCGATCCGCCCCAATAAGGCTCCCGAATCATCTCCTTGAAGGCATAACGTGTGGTCGTGGCGTTGCCAAACAGATAATAATCAATGCGCAGCGAGGCTTCCTCAAAATGTGTGTCATACTGTGCGCGACCCAACAAGGGTAGCAGCAGCAAAAGGGCAATGCTGGTTTTCGTTTTCATGGTTGATCCTATAACAATTAAGTGAGGGGAAGCCGAACAAGCCTACTTCCCAATTATAGTTTCCACAAAAATACATTTTTATCGGACAAGAATGAAAAATGAAGCGAAAAAAAGTCAGCCGGACGTTGTGTCTGACTGACTTTCAATAGTCGGGATGACAAGATTCGAACTTGCGGCCTCTTCGTCCCGAACGAAGCGCGCTACCGGGCTGCGCTACATCCCGCCAAAATTGCGCTGCAAAAGTACTTCTTTTTTTGATATGTCCATTGTTTTTTTTCGCTTTTTGCAAAAACGTCTTTCAACGCTGTCGCTTTTCTTCAAATCCATAGCCCTGGATTTCGTTTGCAGAAAATGTTCTATCTTTTTGATAAACAAATGGTTGTATGATTGCTTTTCAGTCCTCCGACAGAAAGCGTTCCACCGCTTCATTGAAAGGCCCGAAGTTCTTGTTGGCGCAAAAATGCGTTCCCTTGATGATGCACAACCGGCTGTTTTTAATGCACTTGCCGATATATAGCGAATGCCGCTCGCGAATCATGTCGCGGTCACCGACCACAACCAAGGCTGGCTTGTCGATGGCGGCCAACATGCGGCGTGTGAAATGAGGCTGACGCAACATAAGCAGCAACATCTCCTGTTTCTTCAGGTTGTGTTTTCGTCGCGCCCTCCGATAATGACGCCACACCCAGCAGTAAACGGATGCCTTCATACCCAATGGAAACAAATTGGCACCGTTCAACACCAGCTTTTCCACCCTGTCGGGATATTTCATCACAAAATCGAGGGCGATGTTGCCGCCATCGGAAAACCCCAGCAGATGTGCCTTCGCAATGCCGTGTGCATCCATGAAATGCAGCAAGTCGTCGGCAAATTGACCGATGGTGAAAGGCGCCGTCCCACGAGGCGACTGTCCATGACCCCTTGTGTCAACGGCCAACACGCGAAACATTTTCGAGAAATGCTCTATCTGATGTTCAAAATAAGTGTGGTCTTCACCGTTGCCATGAAGCAATATCAGTGGAAAACCCAAACCTTGTTCAATATGAAAGAGAGAAATATCCATGGAAACCATGCTTTTGTCAGAGCCAGATAAAGCCAAGATGTTCAAGCAATATCTTCATCCCTATGAAAATCAATATGATACCACCAAACAACTCCGCCTTGTTCCCCCATTTCGTTCCAAACGCCATCCCGATGCGCACGCCGATGGCAGAAAACACAAACGTGGTCAGTCCGATGATGAACACGGCACGTCCTATTTTGACTTGCAGGCAGGCAAACGAAATGCCAACCGCCAAGGCATCGATGCTGGTGGCTATGGCAAGCACCAGCATGGTCTTAAAGTCAATTCTATCATAAGAGGGATTGTCCTCGTCGGCTGCGAAAGACTCCCGAATCATATTGGCTCCTATCAGCACGAGCAAGGCAAAAGCAATCCAATGGTCAAACGATTCAATAAGTGACTGAAAATGAACCCCTAAAAAAAAGCCTATCAGCGGCATTAAAGCCTGAAAGCCGCCAAACCACAGCCCACAAGTCAACGCCGTCCGCCAGGGATGATTTTTCGAGGACAGCCCTTTGCAGACAGAGACTGAAAAGGCATCCATAGACAGCCCTATGCCGAGAAGCAGAAGTTCAAGAAGCCCCATTGACTTGTATTTAGGTCGGCAAAGGTAGGAATATTTGATGAGATACCCTGTCCGACGATGTCGGCTTTTCGTTTGTTGTATGCGCATTCTTGTCCATGATAACCGCATTGCCGATACGAAGCAAAAAAGCAGACGGCTGTCCGGCGACACCGGCATTGGGGGAAGAAAAGCGGATTTTCACCTGACTTTTGGAAAAATAGTGTACTTTTGTGGCTTCAAATTCAATCATTAATATGAAGAAAAGCGCTTTTATCATTACTGTAGCACTTGCGCTAGCCACTTTGTTTCACGCGTGTAGCACCAATGTCGATCTGTATGCCGAATACAAGGATATTAGCATTGTCTATGGCCTTTTAGACCCTGCCATCGACACCAATTATATCAAAATCAACAGGGCTTTCTTGGGACCCGGCAATTCGTTGATCACCGCCAAAAACCCCGATTCTTCCAACTATCCCGGGAAATTAGACGTTCGCATCCTTGAATATTCTGCCGGAAAAAACACACCCGACCACACCTACATTCTCGATACCATCACCATTCACAATAAAGTTAGCGGCGTGTTTTATGCTCCGCATCAGAAATTGTATTATACCACGGCGGACATTAAAACTGGAAAGACCTACGAACTGTTGATTTTTAAGGGGAATGACACCATCAAGGCCACGACGACCATCGTTGGCGGCACTCCGTTTGAAATTGTCAGTAAGAACGTCGATGTTTCCATGAGCACACAAAAAGGAAAGTTAAGATGGCGCGAGTCGAATCATGCCGGCATTTACGGTCTGGTGCTTGAGTTCAATTATCATGAAAAACTCCCCGGACAAGACAGCACGATACAACACCTGGCATGGAAGTTGGGATCTTTCCCGGCCAGCCAACTCAAATATGAAAATAACGCCTATACGCTGACCCTCAGCAACAAGGCTTTCTGGAACGAGCTGGCATTGAAACTCGGATCCGATTCACTTGTCGGCGTGCGGTATCTGGACACGTATCCAATCACTGTTCATATTACTGCCGGAGGCGACGAGCTTCACAACTACATGGAAGTCAACGCCCCATCCAGCAGTATCGTCCAAAGCATTCCCGAATACACCAACCTTTCCGGTGGCGCGTATGGCATCTTCTCGTCAAGGACCACCCTCAGCGGTGACCTTAAAATGTCACCATTGGCCATTTATGAACTTTTCAAACGTAACTGGGGATTCGTTCAGCATTGATGACCGAGGCCCAACCGAGTTGAGTTCGTGCAACATACAAACACTGGTTTTGATCAGGACTTACAACGCCATCAGCCGATGGCGTTGTTTTTTTGAAACAAAACAAAAAACAGCCCAAGGATTTCAAGGCTTCACTCAGACGAAGACTATCCTTATCGGTCAGATTCTGAATCGGATAGGGTGTACACCATCATCTGACAGTTTTTGCAGTCGAATTCCAATCGGAAAGTCCCTTTCTCATTGCTCAAAAACAAAGGATCGGCTTTTCGGCCGGTTTCTTTGCTGCACAGACCTTGCGCAAAACGCAGGCAATGCTTTGTGGTCATCACCTTAAGACCTCCTGCCTTGGAGCATGATTTTTCCAGTCCCTCTTCGATTTCCGTCACGCCGTGCCGACGGTAAAATGCTGCCGCCTTTTTGTTCACCACATTGCCGAGATAGGACAGTTCGGTCACAGGATAGGGAACCGTGTTGGGGCCTATTGCCGTTTGCTTGCGTTCCTCCCGGTGGTGCGTTACCAGTTGCTCCGTCAGTATGGCCACCAAGCCCCGCTTCATTTCGCCGATGACGGATGCCGGGATCAGGTAGGGCTGTGAAAACTGCACGTCGAGCTTGATCGGATTGAAAACGGTGTCGCCCCACTGCATGGCTTTTCGGCGGATGTTTTCCATGGCCTTTTCGGGATTATTCGCGACGATATGTTTGCAAGCCATTGGGAACGAAGCTGTTAGTTTTTCTCCGTCCAGCGAAACCGCTAAAACATAGCCTGTTTCGTTTTCCGTGAGTGCCAAGCTGACATCGATTTTTCGGTTACCCTCCGAGGCTTCGACCTGCTTTTGCCATTCGATGTCGAAATTGCGGAAGATGCTGTCGCCCTGCACTGCGCCGTGCGGACGGTTACACGACACCACATTGCCTTTTACCACATCGGCACGCAAGCCGTGAAGCACTTTGCCGGCATCGAGGTAGCACAAGCCGTCGCCGTTATGCAAGGTCTTATCCGTCCGAAGCTCCATGCGCAACAAGTTGCACCACTGCACCTCGCCGATATACTCACCCATCGACTTGGGCGTGAACGGCGCATCGATGCTCGGTTTGCGCCCTTCAATGAAATAGTCGGTGAAGCCACGCGAAAACGATTTTTCCGGATTGACCTCGAATCGAACCGCACTGTGTCCCCGCGATGCCTGCTGCAGGTCGCTGCGGCGCCCCATGATTTCGTCAAGGCGCTGCCGATAATAGGCCGTGATGTTTTTCACATAATCCGCTTCCTTCAGGCGTCCCTCGATTTTGAAACTCGTGATGCCGGCATCGATCAGCTGTTCGAGGTGGGCGCTATTGTTCAAGTCGCGCAATGACAGCAGATGCCGGTCTGCCACCACGACCTTTCCATCGGCGTCGAGCAGATTCCAGGGCAGGCGGCAGGGCTGTGCGCAAGCACCCCGGTTGGCGCTCCGGTTGCCGAGATACTGGCTCATGTAACACTGCCCGCTTTGGCATACGCACAAGGAACCATGAACGAAAAACTCCAGCGGGACTGTGGTCTTCTGCCTGATCTCTTTGACCTGCTGCAAACCGAGTTCACGCCCAAGCACCACTTGGCTAAACCCTATATCTTCGAGGAAACGCACCTTTTCAACGGTCATGTTGTTGCATTGCGTGCTGGCATGAAGCGGGATGGGCGGCAAATCCATCTCTAACAAGGCCATATCCTGAATGATGAGGGCGTCCACCCCAGCATTCCAGCAGTCGAAAGCCAGCTTGCGCACCACCTCAAGTTCATGGTCGAACAGAATCGTGTTCAGCGTGACATAGACTTTGGCATCGTAAAGCGCCGCATGGCGGCACAGCCGTTCGATATCCTGGATGGAGTTGGCGGCCTTTTCGCGGGCGCTGAAGCTCGGCCCTCCGATATACACTGCATCGGCACCGTGGTCAATGGCCGTCATGCCGACACGGGCATCCTTGGCCGGGGAAAGAAGTTCGATTTTTGTCATTCTCATGGGATAAAGATAATGCATCTTTAGAAATTGTTTCGATTTCCTATCGGTATTCGTCATGCCTCATCAGTATTCTGTCATGCTGAACAACGTCATTCTGGACCTGATCCAGAATTGATTTAGCATCTCTTCTCCAACGGTATTACCTTAATAGAAAGACCTTCTCATAAAGAGATTCCGCATGGATCCCAAATCAAGTTTGGGACATGGTGCGAAATGACCAGAAAAATGAAACGTTGTATTCTGATTGAGCAGTACCCATCATGCCCAATCAGTACCCGTCATGCCTTATCAGTATTTGTCATGCTGAACTTGATTCAGCATCTCATTACCAACGGTATTATCTTAATAGAACCGTCTTCTTAGAGTCAGATCTTCTGTTTCAGTTCCTCAAGAAGCTCTTTGTCTTTGCCGATTAACTGAAGCACCAACTTGAAAACCATTGTGCAAGGATTGTGTTGTGCGTATTTCCTGTCCCGAAACGTCCGACTTTGGGCTTCGGCATCACGGAGAGCGTTATCCTGTGAACCATACACGTTCATGATGCGGTAGTTATCGGCATCATTCTTGGCATATACATATTTCTTTTTCAAGGTGTATTTCGGGGAATGGTTGACTGCATTCGAAATTGCTTCTTGGTATTCATTCCTGTGCATTCCTGTAGTGCGATTGGCAAAATGATACAAATACCACAGTTCAAAGGCTTCGTTGCTCCAAGCGCACCCAACACCATTGTCTTCAGCTTTGATAATGGCATTGTTGAACTGTTTGTCGGGGAAAGAATCTTTGTCGAAGACCGCCCACACGCGGTCGTAGTCGCCTTTGTTTTTGAGTTCGATGGCTTTGTCAACCACGCTGATAGTGTTCGCACCTAATCCTTTCACCTCAATGTCATACACTTGTGTGCCCCTATTCAAGCTCTTGAAAGCATTGAAATAATTCGGTTCTGTTTTTGTTCCTTCGCACACGATCAGGATTTTGCACACCACTTGACGTGATTTTCGTTTTTGCGACTGCTTGGCATAACGTCGCTCCAAGGCGGGTTCTAACTTGATTCGGTTGGCAGGCATGGCAACGGGTCTTTATTCATTGATGATGTAAGGAATGGCACCATACCGGCCTGCGATATAGTTTCTTTCGTAGTTGGCATCGTTGCGGGGCTTGGTGCCGTCGGGCAAGACGATGTCGGTCAGGCAATACAAGTCGGTTTGCTCGGCGGCATCTTTCTCGGTGAACCAAATCTGGTCGCGTCTCAGCATTTTCGAGGATAGCAGATGGGTGTCGTGCGTGGTGAAAACCAGCTGCGCGTTGTGCGGATTCGTGGCGGGATTGTTAAACAAGCGGATGATGTGCTGCGAAATCAAGGGGTGCATTTTCGCGTCCAATTCGTCAACGACGAGAATGGCGCCTCGCTCCAAGGTGTCGAAAATGGGGCCCGACAGGTCGAACAGTTTCTTGGTCCCGGCAGACTCTTTGTCATCAAAAGAAAAGCGGACGGAGCCACAAGCCGTACCTTTCTTGTCATAGACGGTGTGGATGGAATCTATTTCGATGTTCTTTTTGCCTTGCATAGCCTTTGCCATCATGTCGCGAAGCTCCGGAGGCAGGTCGTCGGGGAATGAGAAGTCTTCCTCGCGGGTGAGCAGGTCGTCAAAGCCCAATTGAAGCACCTTGAAAAAATGCAAAGCCGCATGGCTGGCCGCTTTTTTCTCATGGAAAAGCATTTTCGAGAAATTGTGGTAGGTTTGATTGTTCAGCCCCGACACCACATTCAGGTCTTTTTGAAACCACGACATGACTTCCTTTGACACATCGCCACCCAATTGGGCGCAAAGCGAGAGGAACAAGCGGTTGTCGTTCACATTCCTGTCGTTGGACAGCGCCATGTTTCCTTCGGGAAAGTGTTTTTCGTCCATGGCGATTCCGTTGGCAGTGCGGATAAACAAGGCATGTTCTTTCGAGCGTGGCGTTGTCTTTCGGAAAAGCCATTCCTCCTCGATAGTCGAAATGGAATAGGAGAATCCATACCGGTAACAGAAATCGGATTTCAAAAAAACAACTTCAAAAACGGTCGGCTCCGGATCATGCCCTCTCTTTGCCAGCAAGAAAGGGTCATGCCCCAAAAGCTCGCCATCGTTAAGTTTAACGGAATGCAGCACGTTGAAACGCATGGTTTGCAACGCGTCTATCAAATTCGATTTGCCGCTGGAATTGGCTCCATAAATGGCCAAGGATTTAAGAATGTTGTATGACAAATGCGAGCAAACATTGTCCTTGACATCTTCGCTGAGTTTCTGGGCTTGCAGGCTCAGGGTCTTTTTGGGAAGGAAAGACCGGTAGTTCCCGACTGTAAATTCAAGTAACATAAGGCTGTTTTTTCCAACCGTTACGGTTATTATTTTGCAAAAATAAATTTTTTATTCAAAATAACGCATAATTTTGAGGAAAAACCTCATTTTCTAACACAATGTGGTTGTTAGGGTGGCGAAAAAAGCATGATTTTCAGTCGGCATCGCTCCGTGCGCCTCATCAAAATCCGTCATGCTCAATCAGTATTCTGTCATGCTGAACTTGATTCAGCATCTCTTCTCCAACGGTATTACCTTAATAGAAAGACCTTCTCATAAAGAGATTCCGCATCAAGTGCGGAATGACTACAATAGAATAGTGTTGTGAGTCTGATTAGGCTGTAGCCACCCAGCTTTGACGCGAATGTTTTATGACAAATGCATTATTAAAAAGCAAGTAAAATTACCTATTTACTAAAAAAAGTATAAAAAGGTATTGCTTTTTCATGGAAAAGGCGTACTTTTGCACCGACTATCCAAACCAAAATATAAGAGCTATTCATCATTACAGACAGCTAATTTGTGCATGGATAATACACATAGATTCAACATATCAACCAAATAATAGAACGAATATGAAGAAGTTTTTGTACAAACCAAATGAAACAAGGAGGTGGAAGAACCATCGATGTGAATCTCCGCAAGGAAGCGTACGCTTTCTGATGCGATTCACCTTGTTATTAATGCTGTTCCCCGTTGCGATATGGGGCGGCGGGCTGAAGGCCCAGACTCCCCCCGAAGGATTGCACATGAATAAAACCTGGACGCCTACCAGCGAAACCGGCGATAAGGGTTATGTCACTCTTGAATCTTTTGTTACAGGCACATCCGTAACCACCCAAACACCTGTGCCCTGCGATATCGCACTCGTGATCGACGTATCTGGTTCGATGCGCTGGGGATTGGAACAAGTCAGTTATTCTAACCTTGACCAAACAAAGGGTCTTATTGAAGGGTATTATGTGCGGCAATCTACCGGCAGTTCTAGTACATATTATTTGGTAAGATGGAATCCTAGCAAGAATAGATGGGAAGAAAGACAGAGTGGAGAATGGGTAACACTTCCAAGCTACGCCTATAGTCATTTGTTTATCTCTCGCATAGGAGCCTTGAAGGATGCGGTGGGTGCGTTTGTGGATAACATTGCTACCCATGCCGTAGCGAACAGTGTGGAACACCGTATCAGCATTATCAAATTTGCATCGGCTGAATATGCTCCCGGTTCCGGCACCAATGTTCTGGAGGATATCGTAGAGGGAAATGATTTTAATTCATCGGGTTACAATTACACGCAAGTACTTATCAAACGTCGCATAGCCTCATCGGATGCTGGATATATCAAGGGACAAGTCAATAGCCTTGTGGCAGCAGGAACTACGGCCACGGATTTTGGTATGAGCTTGGTGCAGGTTCTCCTTCCTTCGCTACAACAGGGTGAACAAAGGGCCAGGACGGTGGTGATGTTCACCGATGGATCGCCCACGCATTCAAATGGATTTCAAGCAGCAGTGGCAAATACTACAATAGGAAGCTATGCCAAGCCCTTAAAACAGGACGGCGTTAATATTTATACGGTAGGTACTTTTGGACCATCAGGTCCTTCCACAAATGAGAATACATTTATGAACTATGTGTCGTCCAATTATCCCTATGCTGTAAGCATGACCAATGGTGGAGTCCAAGAGTCAAATGTTTACTACTTCACCGCCGATGACCCTGCCAACCTGTCCAATGTATTTACCACCATTGCCACAAACAGTACCGATGTCCCTGTGCAAATGAATGTGCAGACCATTGTGCAGGACCAGGTTGCCCCCAATTTTATGCTTCCTGCCGGTGCCACCCCTGATAATATCAAGGTGTATGCACCCAGATGTACAGGATTTGCGTATGGAAAATATACTTTTGAACCCATTGCCGATGGCGCTGCGCCAACGGGAAACCAACTGTTTAATGCTGTTACCATCAGACGCCCCGACATCATTCGGGTGACGGGTTTCGACTTTTCTGAGAATTGGTGCGGCTTGGAACAACCGTCGGGAACCCCTCACGGCAGGAAATTGGTCATTCAAATTCCTTTGGAAGTTGAAGAAGGCGTTTGGGGCGACGGACTGCCCACCAATGGTCCTTTGACACTCATCTTCCCCAATGGCGACACTTTACACCCTATTGGTGCCTTTGAGATTCCTACTGCCAACGTGCTGGGCGACGTGTGGACGGAAATCGTCACCGTGCAACCTACAGGCTTCGATCCCCAGAACATCGATTCTCCCGAAGACTTGGCCTGGTTCATCAGCGTGGTGAACGGACGCGCCAACTATAGTCAGAACTCCGGCGTGTCGCCAACCCCGGCCACCAACGGCAAGCTCATGGCCGACATCGACATGAGCGCGCACAACTGGGTTTCGATCGGCGGTGGCAACACGCCCTACGCAGGCACTTTCGACGGCAACGGCCATGTCGTCACCGGCCTGAAGAACAATGCCTCCAAGTTCTACAAACAGGGGGAAAACGTTGTGGTTTATCCCGGCATGTTCGGAAAAGTGGGCGACGGCGGTGTGGTGAAGAACGTCTTTGTGCTGGAAAGCGATTTTCGCACCAAAGCTTATGATCAACTCAAGACACACTTCGGCATCCTTGTTGACACTTTGGATCAAGGAGCCCAGCTCTTCAACTGCGAGGCCGCGGGTTGTCTCGCCACCACGCCCGATGAGGTTCGGACAGCTCCCGTGCAATACGACAATTCCGATCTGATTTTCGGCGGTTTGGTGGGGCTGAATGACGGCGGCACCATCCACTCCTCCATGTCAATGGCCCGGCTCACGGGTTTCGCCATGGGCGGCGCCGTGGGAGAGAACTGGGGTAGCCTCAGAAACAGCTTCACCAATGCCCGGTTTGATTACATTGGAACACC
>JASBYY010000042.1 GCA_029983675.1 Bacteroidales bacterium
GATTCGGGGGCTGTTTTTTTATTGCCTCAAGCCATTTGGGAACCCTTCTTATAAGTATCCAGTCATGCTGGACTTGATCCAGCATCTCATCATTAGCATTGATTGCCTAATAGAAGGATATCCTTGGAAGGAGATTCCGCATCAAGTGCGGAATGACAGGGTTTGTGTAGAGATTCTGTGTCAAGCACGGGATGACTGAGTTTGTGACATGGCGCGGAATGATATAGTGCGAGAGAAATGATCACGTTTTGGAATGGCTTAGCCAAGGATGACAGGGTGGGGAGGAGTGCTACTACATTGAGTCGCCATATTATGAAGTCTCAATGTGTGATCGCATAAAAAACACTGCGAGAAACCTCGCAGTGTTTTACAAACGTTGTCATGCGGAATGGAATGACAACAAGGACTATTGATTAACTAATAAACTTTCCCTTTTATTTCCAGATCTCTTCGTCTGTAGGCACGTGAATTCTTGCCGAAAGCGGAGCAACACGGGTAATATTCAAAAGATGTTTGTAGGTGAAGTTTTCCGAGATGGAGTTGTTACCCCATGAACCGCAACCCAATGTGTTCGTCACGGGCAATCCGTTTTGGATGGATCCGCCGGCGGTGGTGGCACAAATGGCGTTTACAATCAGACGTGACACCGAAAGCTCTGTACCAGCCTTGATGATATTGGCTTGGTTGTTAGAGTGCAAGCCAGCTGTGTGACCGTTGCCTTCGAATGAAAGGTTGGTTTGGGCGATCTCAATAGCTTCGTCAAAGTACTGATAGGGGAAAGCACCCATCACAGGGCACATCTTTTCCTTGCTGATGGGATCATTGTGGCCATAGCTGCCGTTTGATTCCACAACGATGACTCTTGTGCCTTCGGGCACTTGGATGCCAGCTTTGTTAGCGATGGTTTGAACAGATTGTCCAACAACGTCTCTTGCAGTGTGGCCATCTTCAAAAATGGCATTGAGGATCTTTTCTCTTTCTTCATTGTTGGCAATGTAAGCGCCGCACTTTCTAAAGGCTTCAAGAACGGCTTCTCTTTCTTCCTTAGGATAGATGAAGCTTTGTTCGCCAGAGCAGATGATGCCATTGTCGAAGGAACGTCCCGTGACAACTTTTCCTGCGACATATTCAAAGTCGATATGTCTGTCAAGAATCACCTGTACGTTGCCGGCACCAACACCAAAGGAAGGCTTGCCCGACGAATAGGCAGATTTCACCATAGGCATACCACCGGTGGCAACCGTCACATCGCACAAGCTCATCAAAGCCTGAGTCTTTTCCAATGAAGGTTCTTCAACTACTTGAACCATGCCTTCCGGTACTTCCATAGGAGCAATCGCTTCAAGGATGAGCTTCACGGCAGCGGTCGAGCACTTCTTGGCTTTGGGGTGAGGAGCGATAATAATGGCATTCTTCGTCTTCAAAGCGAAAGCAATCTTCGACATCGGGGTAACGATGGGATTGGTCATGGGGGTGACACCTGCCACAACACCAATGGGCTTTGCAATCTCGATCAACCCGGTTCTTTCGTCAATATTCAGGATGCCCATCGACTTTTTGCCTTTCAGGTCATACCATACGCCTTTCGACTTATTTCTGTTCTTTGCCACTTTGTCGGTGTAAACACCCATCTGTGTTTCTTCAATGGCAAGCTTTGCCAATTCTTCGGCGTGGTCAAAAATAGCTTTTGTTGCTAACTTGACCGTGGCGTCCACATCGTCTTGGTCAAAATGGCTACAGTAAATAGCTTGGGCCTTTCTGGCCTTTTCAATCATTGATTTTACTTCATCAATTGCGTTCATATTTGTTATATTAATGAATTGTTATGTATTGTATTGAATTAATAAAGATTCTGATAAATACTTCTTATCTCATCCCTTGACAGTGCCACGTAGTTGTTGGCCAGCAAACGCTGCTGGGTGGCGATAACGCTGTCGGTGAAACCGTCGATTTCTTCGGGCTTCATGCCATAGAAACTCAGTTTGTTCTTTTGGGTGAGCTTGTTCAGCAGCTCGTCAATCTTGTCGTAGATGAGGGCTTGGTTTTCCACACATTCTTTGCCTAACTTCAAGGCATCAATCAGTATCATGTTGAGGTCTTTGATAGCGCCGTTCGGGTTCTTGCTGAAGTACAGTTTGAACACTTCTGTCAGGAACTGGTAGTTGGACTCGCCGTGCGGCACGTGGTAGTTGCCACCCAAAGGATAGGAGCAAGCATGGACTGCACCCACACCGGCATTACCGAAAGCTACACCGGCAAAGTTGCTGGCGATGATCATGTCCTCGAAATTCTCGAAACGATGGTCGGGACCTTTTTCTGCAATACCCATGAATACCTTGGTAATCATATAGATGGCTTCGGTGGAGAATATCTTGGTATAAGGATTGGCCTTGGGCGAGAGGTAGGATTCCATGGCGTGAATCAAGGCATCGATGGCACTGAACACATAGAACTTGAAAGGCAGTCCCTTGAGCATTTCGGGGATGAGGACGGCGTCGTCGGCCAAAATAGCCGGATCGGCGAGACCCATCTTGGTGTGCTTCGACTTGATTTCGGCAATCGAAATGTTGGTGACTTCGCTGCCGGTACCACAGGTGGTGGGAATGATGACCAAGGATTTTTCCTTGACAATCGGGATTTTGTGCTCAAAAGCATCCGTCACATCTTTTACGCCTTTCAGAGCGAATATCTTGGAGATGTCGATGACGGTACCGCCGCCAACGCCAATCACTCTGTCGTATTCCAAGTTGGCAATGTCAGCCAAGATGTTGTTCATCATCTCGTCGGAAGGCTCTCCGTTACCGTATTTCTCCTGCATCACAAAGTGACAAGGAAGTTCAAGAGACTTCATGAAAGGATCATACAAGAAAGACTGTGTGATGACCAAGTCTCTTTCGTTTAAATTAAACTCTTTTGCAAAGTCAGCGAATGCGTTGAACTTGCTGACTCTGGTTTTCAAATTAAACATTATCATTTTCCAAATCTTTTAGTAAATTCATTCTGAAGCTGTTCCCTGAAATCGGGATGGGCAATGTCGATCAAGCTTTGGGCGCGCTGGCGCAAAGTCTTTCCTTTCAGTTTGGCAATGCCGTATTCGGTCACCACGTAATCCACATCGTTTCTTGAGGTGGTCACGGCAGCGCCTTCTGCAAGCAGGGGCACGATTCTCGAAACCTTGCCCTTGGCGGCTGTCGAAGGCATGGCCATGATGGAGATGCCTCCTTTTGAAAGGGCGGCACCGCGCACGTAATCGACTTGTCCGCCTGTTCCGCTGAACTGTTTATATCCGATGGTTTCCGATGCCACCTGTCCCATTAAATCGACTTCGATGCAGGAGTTGATGGACACCATGTTGTCATTTTTGCCGATGACCCAAGGATCGTTGACGTAGTCCACGGGATAAAGCTCCACGTCGGGGTTGTTATCGACAAAGTCATATATTTTTCTTGTTCCCATGATAAACGTCGAAATCAGTTTACCGGGATGCAATGTTTTTTTCTTTCCGTTGATGACACCGGCTTTGACGAGTTCGATAACGCCGTCGGAGAACATCTCCGTATGGATGCCGAGGTCTTTCTTTTCTTTCAGGAATAGCAGCACGGCATCGGGAATAGCACCAATGCCAAGTTGCAAGGTGGCTCCGTCCTGAATCAGCGAAGCGCAGTTTTTACCGATATTGCGTTCCACATCGGTGATGACCGGATTGGGAATTTCGGGCAGCAAGTAGGCGCAAGGGACAATGTAGTCGATTTCCGAAACATGAATCTTGTTTTCAGGTCCCATAGTGAAAGGCACCGTCTCGTTGGTTTCGGCAATCACCACTTTAGCCTTTTGGGCAGCGGCCTTGGCATAGTCGCACGACACGCCGAAGCTGCAATAGCCTTCTTCGTTGGGAGGGGTGACCTGGACGACTGCAACGTTCACGGGAAAAGCCTCGCCTAACATGTCGGGAACGTCTTTGAAATAGCAGGGCAAAAAGTCGCCCTCTTGATCCATCAGTGCCTTTCGTGAGTTGGCACCCACAAAATTGGTGATGTGATGGAAGTGACCGTAGCATTCGGGAGCCATGTAGCCGCCTTCGCCGAGGGTCAGCATGTGATAAATATGTACGTTATGGTAGTCCTCCTTATGTTCTACTAACGCTTTTGCGATATGCTGAGGAACACCGGCCGTTTCAGAGAAAACGACGTAGTCACCATCCTTGATGGACTTGATTGCTGTGGCAGCATTGACAACTTTACTTTTGTAAATCTCTTTCCAATTCATTTCTTACTCTTGTTTAATATGGATTTTGCAAGATTCAGCAAATCTTCATCTATTGTATTAACGACTTTGACCTCATCAACCAACCCATTGAGCGCGGATTTGACAATTTCCTCCATGGTGATTTGGGCTGAGGGGCAGTTTTTACATGCCCCTGTCAACCCAATAGTCAGACAGTTATTATCGTATCCTCTGATAATAATGTCACCTTCGTGTTTTTGAAGATATGGACGAATCTTGTTTTCAACAACAAGCTCAATTTGTTTCAGCTTGTCGTCGTTATTATTTGTTACTTGATTCATCAATATGAGCGATTACCTTGGCCAAAGCCTTTTTCTGTTCGAGATTGCCTTGTCTGGAAATCATGATGCGCTGAGCTTGAGGTGAACCGGCACCGTGCATGGATTCGGTTCTGTATCCGACAGCGGCTGTGCCGAGGGTCAGGTTTTCGATCAAACGCAAGATGCGCATTCTGTTTTCGGTGGAGACATTCACGGCACCCTTGAAGTACTTCTTCACGTATTTTCCGATTTCCGGATCTTTCAGGTCTTGCTGCGAAGGCATGGTCACCATCAAGCCACCGGCGATGTCTTCGGCCAGACGGGCGATTTCGTAAGGCATTCTCGTCACGTTCTGTTTGCAGACATTGGCCAACAGCAGGTTGATCTGGTAGTTGCCGGCGGGCATCTTCACACCTTCTGCCGAGCAAGCGATACCGCAAGCATACAGCGTTTCGTTGAGGTGTATCATTTCGATAAGTTTGTCCTTAATATGGCTTGCTTTCGGGACACCGTTGTATTCGGCAGCCATGGCAGCGGCACCAATCAGCACGTCGCCCACACCGACTTTGCAACCGCCGTAGGACTGGCGGTGGTAACCGGCGAAGCGTTCCACCATCATGCCGGCAAATTCGTATTCCTTGCACATGAACACTCTTTCTTTCGGGACAAACACGTTGTCGAAGATCACCAAAGCTTCGTGACCGCCGAACTGTGAGTTGCCGAGGTCGATGTCAGCATTGGGTTCGAGTTTGCGGGTGTCGCAGGATTGACGGCCGTAGATCATCAGAACGCCTTCGGCATCAGAAGGAACGGCGAACGAAACGGCGTAGTCCTTGTCTTCCTCTCTCATGGCCACGGTGGGCATGATGAGGTGTTCGTGCGAGTTGACAGCACCGGTTTGGTGGGCCTTGGCACCACGCACCACGATACCGTCTTCTCTGACTTCCACGATGTGGAGGTACAAGTCCGGGTCAGGCTGCTGTGAAGGAGCGAGCGAACGGTCACCTTTGGGGTCGGTCATGGCACCGTCAACGGTGAGGTCGTTGTCCTGAACATACTTCATGTATTCCGTAAAGCGTTTGTGATATTCGGTTCCCAATTTCTGGTCCATTTCAAAAGTGGTGGAGAAGATGGCATTGAAAGCATCCATACCTACACAACGCTGGAAGCAAGCGGCGGTCTTCTGACCCATCAAACGCTGCATTTTCACTTTCTTCACCAAGTCATCAGTGCCCTGGTGCAGGTGGCAGAAACGGTTGATGGTTTTTCCTGTCAGATTCGACGTTGCCGTCATGAGGTCTTTGTACTCCTCTTTCTCAGCAAGTTCGTAAGTCATCGCCACGGAATTCATCGAAGGACGAATCATCGGGTGATCGACCGGGTTTTCAATTTTCTCTCCCATGAAATAAACCTTGAGGTTTAGTTTGCGGAGACTTTCGATGTACTGATCTTTTGTCATCATAGTTTACAGAATATTTATTAGTTAGACAATTATAATACAAATAGTCATGGTGTTCGCTTTGCAAAATTCATGATTGCGATGACAAGGGCTAATACGGATGAAACAGGAAGTCGGGTCGGAATTCGGTCAAAAAAGGAATAGGGAATACTCATGGATCCAATATAATGACCCATGCTATCTGACTCCGCTTCATTCCGCGAAAGCATTGCCAAACCATTCGAGGCAGGTCTTCTGGCTTACTCAAGCATACAAGCCTTCCCAATTTCTCAGTGGCGTTATAGTGTATGCTTTTTAGAGCTAACAGCTGCGCGACAGTCCGTGATTTGCACACGGTTCCCTTTTCACTTCTCATGTAAGAGAAACACCTTGAAGGTCGAAATCAAAGAACTTTTTCAGCGGCAAAGGTAGTACTTTTTTTGATTGCATGTCCATTAATTAAGGTAAATCATGAAAAAAATATCGATTTGTAATTCTCGATATTGAAAATCACGATACTATCGGATATTTTTGCAAATAGTTGCATGAAAAAATGTTATTTTTGCGCGTCACTAACACGAAAAATGATGAAACTGAAAGCTGGAGATCCCGCTCCTGATTTTTGGGGAGAGGATCAAAATGGAAATCAGATCGCTCTGAAAGATTTCAGAGGATCGAAACTGGTGTTGTATTTTTATCCGAAGGATAACACGCCGGGATGTACGGCCGAGGCTTGTAGCCTGAGAGACGGTAATGTGCAGTTGCTTCAACGGGGATTTAAGATTGTAGGCGTGAGCAAGGACAGCATCGCATCGCACAAGAAGTTCTCCGAGAAGTTCTCTTTGCCTTTTCCGCTGATTGCCGACACTGATTTGAAAATCATGAACGACTATGGCGTATGGGGCGAAAAGAAGTTCATGGGCAAGACGGTCGTCGGCACCATCCGCACCACATTTCTGATCTCCGAAGATGGCATCATCGAACGCATCATCGACAAGGTGAATACCAAGACCCACGCCGATCAGATACTGGAAGATGGTGTTGAATAGTTTTTTATTCAAGAGCGGTTTGAAACAATCAATTGTCAAGGTGACAAGTAGTTATTTATTTTAATCCCAGTATTTATGGACGCATTGCAATATCGTTATAGCAACACGTTGAATTTCATCAGGAAGAATGCTCCTGAAGCAAAACATGTCATGGATTTGGGAACGCCCAATGCGTTTTCTAAGATTATGCAGGATAATGGTTATCAAGTTGATAATACACAAGGAGAGGACCTTGATTTTCAGTTTGAGACATTGAAGAGTTATCAAAACATAGAGTTGGTTACCGCACTTGAAATATGCGAGCATTTGTTGAATCCGCTCCAAGTGTTGCAAAACCTCCCTGCTGACAGATTGGTAGCCAGTGTCCCTCTGTCGCTTTGGTTCGCTAAGGCATACAGAAGCAAAACAGACAAGTGGGACCGCCATTTCCATGAGTTCGAAGACTGGCAGTTCGATTGGCTGCTCGAAAAGGCAGGTTGGGAGATTAAGGACAGCATGAAGTGGAAGTCCATCACGAAAGAGATCGGCATTCGCCCCATGTTGCGGAGAATCACGCCAAGATATTACATGGTGTACGCGGAAAGGAAATAGCAGATGTGATACTTAGAAGCTGTTTTGAATAGTTTCGGATTGAGTTGATAGGGAATTTTGAGTACATTTTGTTCATTGTGGAGTGTGACATAGCGGGCTATGTGAACGAGACAATGGGCGAAATGAGCCAAAAAGACCATCAAATCAACCGAAAACAAAGGAAAAAACCAAAATAATTCAATAATAACTTTGTTGTAAGAATTCAAAACAGCTTCTTAAATGTCAGTCTTGGTTTTGTGTGAGCTGACGATATAGATTAACAAGTTTGCTTTCTTCGTTTTTCCAGTTAAATGCTTCGAGAATAGCCTTTCTTCCGTTCTTGCCCATTTCGATAGCTTCTTCTGGATGGCCGCATAAATATTGGATGGCGTTGGCAATATCGTCCACGTCAGAAGGATTGACGCATATTCCAAAATGATATTTGTCGTTCATCTCTTTAGCGTGGTCTGTGTCAGAAAGAATGACAGGCATTTCCATGGCCATGTAATCATAAACCTTTGTCGGTAAAGTGTCAATCTGGTCGTATTGGCCTACATGAAGAATGGTAGATGCCCCGATGAAGCATTCATTAAGGACATCAATCATGCCTTTTTTATCTAAAAAGCCTCTGTAATCAACTGCGTGAAATTCAGGTAGGCTTTTCAATGTCTTTTCATAAGTCACCGGAAAGAAATTACCGGCCAG
The DNA here is from genome assembly GCA_029983675.1 of Bacteroidales bacterium. Classification (GTDB taxonomy): domain Bacteria; phylum Bacteroidota; class Bacteroidia; order Bacteroidales; family F082; genus Limimorpha. The sequence continues at coordinate 8,307 of JASBYY010000042.1, forward strand.
CACGAGTCTTGCCTTGGCTTTGGCTGACGCTTGAACCAATTGTGTGATGCCCCTCGATGCTGTCAATCCGCCAATCATAGCAATAGTGTCGGCTTTTTTGTCACGCGCAGTAGCCGATGATGTATAGTCTTGCACCTCGGGCATATTTTTGATGAAAACTGTCCTTTTGCATCTGTTTTTGAAATAGTCTTTTCCGTGTAAGGTGCAGACTTGAACCACAGCATCTAACCGTTTGCAAACGTACTTCTCATATTGCATGTATATGCCGCCGATGATTTTCATCATCCATCCCGGAACGTGGATGATTTTAATCTTATGAATGTTGTCTTTCAATTGCCATCCATAAAACTCGTGGCTGTCAAAAATAACTTTCTTCCCCGCCTTTTTTAGTTTCAGACCTATTGGGAGCAATTCGGGTTCATGGAGATGATAGACCTCGGCGTTTTCTTCCAGTGCTTTTTTTAGCAATAGGCGGTTTCTTTTGGTTAGAATCTCAAGATTGTTTTTGATGGGAGAATGCAGCCATATTCTTTTTACGCCACACTCAACATCGGAATGCTCATGATCTCCGAAACCAATTAATGTGACATCAAAACCGTTTGAAGCCAATCCCTTGCACTCTTTTTCAAACACTCTCATGTCGTTCAATTTGTGCTTGGCAGCTAAGTGGCATATTTTAGTTCTTATGATCTCCATATCTGTTTTTCGTTAATACTCTCTTTGGTCTCCTTTCTGTCGATATCCTACCGAATTATCCCATCTGAAAGAGGCTCTCCAATATGGCGGTAAACTCTTTCGTCAAAGCCTTTCTGGAATATTTCTCTATGCCATTGGCGGGTAAGGCGCATGAATGGAGGTACTTCGAGAACAGGGTCATCAGGTATGTTTTCATCTTGTCTTTGTCCCGATAATCAATCATGGTGCCCGATTGGGTTTCCTTGAGGATGGTCGCGGCATCACCGTCTTCGGGGCCAATTCCCATGATAGGTCTTCTGGCTTGTAGGTATTCGTAGAATTTTCCGGTGACAATGCCTTCGGCCTTGTCGAAAAAAGGAATGAGAAGCAGCAATGTGTGCGATTGGCTTTGTGCTTCTGACATCCTATCGTGGGGGAGATAGGAAACAAACTCGGTGTGACCCAATACACCGTATGTGGAGAGCAAGTCTCTGATACGGTTGTCAATTTGACCGATCAGCTTTAATTTGAAGTGTTTCGCAAACTCTTGGTTTTCATGGATCAGCTCTCCAATGGCTTCCCATATTGTCGGCGACGTTTTGGGTGGGATGATTCCAATATGAGAAAGCGTAAAACAATCGGATTCATATCCGGTGTGATTACAATCTCCGTCAAAGCCATTGGTGACTACGGCCATGTCTTTGGCTCCAATCTTTTTCAACCCTAAGGCGCAATGGGGACTGACGGTAACCACCTTGTCTGCCTTTTGTAGCACTGTTTTTTCTAACCGACATTGTTTTTGATGCGCCCGACGGGTCAGTTTCAAGTCGTCGTAATAATAGATTTCCGTCCAAGGGTCTCTGAAGTCTGCCACCCACGGAATATTGAAATATTTCTTCAACTGCAAGGCGATCAGGTGCATGGAGTGGGGCGGGCCGGTGCTGATAATGGCATCCACAGGATGGGTTTTCAAGTATTTTTTCAAAAACCTGACGGAAGGACGAATCCATAGGCATCGGGCATCGGGGATGAACAGATTGCCTCGAATCCAGATGCTGAGGTTCTCTTTCCAGCCTTTTTTCTGCTTGCCTTCGTTGATGAACCCGGCTTTGACTTTCTCGCTTTTTTTGATGCCGAGAAACTTTTTGTAAAAAGAATAGGGTTCAAAAATGTGGCGACGGATAACTTCTGCTTCAGGCGGCACGTCTTTTTCCAATGACAAATCTTCCACAGGATATTCGGCGTCTTTTGCCGTGTAGATTACCGGCTGCCAGCCGTTTTCAGGCAGGTATTTCGACATTTTCAGCCAGCGTTGCACGCCGGATCCGCCGGAGGGCGGCCAGTAATAGGTGATGATCAGAACCCTTTTCATGCTTCTGCTTTCCCGACTTTCGACTTCAACGATAGAAACAGGGCTGCAATAGCTCCAAGAATGAGTATCAGCGAGCTGGCGAAGGAAATGGTATTGCCTACTTTCCATGCCTTAGGTTCGTAACGCATGACGATGTCGTGTTGACCGGCAGGGACAATCGTGCTGCGAAGGAAATAGTTGGCGCGAAGCAAGGGATGCTCGGTGCCGTCAATGGTCATCGTCCATCCTTTGCTGGTCCAGACTTCCGAAAAAACGACGAGTTTGTCTTCAGGAGCGCTAAAGCGGTAGCTCACTTGGTTGGGCTTGTAGTCTGTCATCTCGATTTGTCCCCTTAGGCTGTCGTTCGGCGAGTAGGTGCCGACAGCAGCCGAAAACGACTTGTTCAGGATGGCCGTTGTCTGTACGTCGGTCGTTCCGATGGCGTCGATTTCTTCATTCGGAGTGTCTACCCACTTGATATTGTTTGCAATCCACGCATTTCCAAAGGCTTGCGTGTTTTGAAGGGCGGGCTGGTTGGGATCGAAGATGATGTATTTCGTGTTGAGCATGTTCAAAACGGTCTGCTGTTTCATGCCTTGCTCAAGATCTGCGGGTGTGGCAATGTTCTGGAATATGGTTCCAAATCTTCTTACTTCGGGTGAGAGATATTGAGATATGACATCTTGATAACGTTGAAGCTTTGCGCCGTGGTAACCGCCAACCGACTTATGGAAATAGGAGGTGCTGGCATCGTTGAACACGTCTTTTGTGAGGTTGAGCACGCGGTAGTCAAGGGTTTTGTCCTGCAAAATGCTTTCGTCGGCCTTGCTCGCAACAAAAGGTGTATCATGTTGCCGTTTCGAGATGAAGTTGTCTTTGTTCAGGTAACGCTTGTCGATGGGGAACATGTCAATGAGAACCAAAACGATCAGCGTGGCGGTGGCAATGGTCGTATTGACTTTGCCTTTCGCATAAAGCAACAGGGTGGCGGCGGCCAAGGTGATGAAGATAAAGCTTCGGATGGCGTCCTGGCGGAAAATACCCATGCGGACTTTCTCCAACTGCTCGGCAAACGACTGGTACATGGTCCCGTCTTTTCCCGACATCAGTTCGTTAAATTGCGCAGCTTCAGCTTGGCTGAGGAAATTGAAAAACACATTGGGCATGATGAAAAACAGCAGACACAACCCGCCGGTTAATCCGAACGAGAGGTAGAAGTATTTCATATTGGCTTTCATGTGTTCTGGATGCTTGATGATTTCCGAAAGTCCCAAAAGGGCGAGCAGGGGTATGGTGACCTCGGTGATGACCAAGGTCATGGAAACGGCGCGAAACTTGCTGTAGCCGGGAACAAAATCGAGGAAGAAATCGGTGAATCCCATGAAATTCTTACCCCAACTCAACAGAATGGACAAAAGCGTTGCAGCCAGCAGTGCCCATTTTAGCTTGCCTTTGACTACAAAAGCGCCGAGGATGAACAGAAAAACGATGATGGCACCGGCATAAACGGGGCCGCTGGTCATGGGCTGGTCGCCCCAATAAGCGTTTTGTTGGGCTATGGCGCTGCGGAAACGCGCATCGGCTTTGTCGAGGGCTTTGTTGGTGTTGCCGATTTGAGCGGTCGCTCCGCCTTTGGCATTTGGAATCATCAGGCTCCATGTCTCCCCGATGCCGTAGCTCCATTGGGTGATGTAATCGCGTTCGAGTCCCGTGGTGGAACTGCTGCCGGATCTGCCTGTCAAAATCGGTTTGCCACGCATGGTTTCCTTGCCAAACTCATAGTTGGCATAAAGGCTTGTCGAACAGGTCAGGATGCCGATGATGGCAGCTATGGCGAGCATACCGCTTGCCTTGAAGAAATGGGGCAGCTTTTTTTCTTTGATGTCGCCAATAAACTCTGCAATAACGAGAATTGCAACGATGAGCAGCAGATAATAAGTGATTTGAAGGTGTCCTGCCCTGATTTGCAAGGCAAGGGCGATGGCGGTGAGCAGTGCGCCCCACAGGTATTTCCCTTTGTAGGTGAGCAGGATGCCGGCGATGACGGGCGCCATGAAAGCCATAGCCATGGCTTTGGAGTTGTGTCCGGCTCCGATGATGATATACAGGTAGGAGGTCAGGCCGTAGGCAAGCGCCCCGATGACACTGACCCAGATGCCCACGTCGAGCACCAAAAGCAGTATGAAAAAACCTAATATGCTAATGAACACAGCTCCAATGGGGTGAGGGAATCCAAGACTCAAAATGCGGTTGACGTAAGTCATCAGGTTGCTATTTTGCGACACGGAGATGTTCCAAGTCGGCATACCGCCAAACATGGAATTGGTCCAAAGGGTTTGCTCTCCCGTGCTTTCCCTGAAATCGACGGTTTCCTTCGCCATACCCTTGTACATTTCAATGTCGTGCTGCTTGATGCGTTTGCCTTGCAAGATGGGCGAGAAATAAACCAAGGTGATGAGCGCAAAGCCGAGTATGGCGATGGCAATTTGAAGGGCAGGTCTGTTTTTTAGCGGTTTTTTCATAAAGCTTTGCTGTTGACGTTATTCTATTTCTTCGTAGTCGGTGTATTCCCCAATGTTGGGGTTCACACGCTGTCGCTGTTTGCTATGTGTAATGCTGACGTCGCCTTCCTCAGGTTTTTTGTCATCGCTTTTCCGAAAGCCGTTGCGCACTCGTTTCCCGAAAAGAAACAAGGAAAACAACGCAATGACAGGCAGGGCGATGAAAATAATGAGGATGAAAAACAATAGTCCGAGCATTGAAGATGATTATTTTGTGTTGCAAAAATACGATTTTTTATGATGCATGGTGTCGGAGCAAATTATGTCGCGATGTTCATGATATTTCACTATTTTTGTACTTTCAAAAACAAGAGGAAAATGATTATTAGAAGTAAAGCGCCTTTGCGTTTGGGCTTGGCAGGCGGGGGCAGCGATGTGTCGCCCTACAACGACATGTATGGAGGATATGTGCTCAATGCCACTATTAATATGTACGCGCATTGTACGATTGAGGAAGCCGATAATGGAAAAATCATCTTGTGTGCTTCTGATATGAATATGCAGGAAACGTTTGAAGTTGCCGATAATCTGCCTGTCAATGGCAAACTGAACCTTCACAAGGGTGTTTATAATCATTTGGTACGAAACGGATTAATACAGCCGCGGGCGTTTAGCATGACCACTTATTCCGATGCGCCCGTAGGGAGTGGGTTAGGCTCGTCATCGACCATGGTGGTGTGTATTCTGAAGGCTTTTGTGGAATGGTATGGTTTGCCAATGGGAGACTACGAGATAGCACAGATGGCCTACGTCATCGAACGCATCGACCTTGGATTGAACGGCGGAAAACAGGATCAGTTTGCGGCTGCTTTCGGAGGATTCAACTTTATGGAGTTCATGAAGGACAATCAGGTGATTGTCAATCCGCTTCGCGTGAAACGATGGATCGTTGACGAGTTTGAGGCTTCCATGTTGTTGTATTATACGGGCATTTCGCGTTCTTCGGCGCAAATTATCGATGAACAGAAGAAAAACACTTCTTCTGGCAACGTTGATGCCATTGAAGCCATGCATAAAATCAAGCAGAGCGCAGTGGATTTGAAAACGGCATTGTTGTTGGGCGATATGCCGCGTTTTGCTCGCATCTTTGGCGAGGCATGGGAAAACAAGAAAAAAATGGCTTCCGCCATCACCAACAATGTCATCCAGCATGTTTTTGATGTGGCCATGTCTTCAGGTGCATTGGCGGGCAAGGTGAGTGGCGCTGGCGGTGGGGGCTTCATTATTTTTCTGACGGAGCCGCGCAATAAATACGGTTTGATTAAAGCCTTGGAAAAACTTGATGGTAAAGTGATGAATTTTCAGTTTAGCGAAGGAGGAACCCATGGATGGAAGATTTTCGACAAGTGAACCGCTGAATGCCGTTATTCTTGCGGGGGGATTGGGTACCAGACTTCGGTCGGTGCTCACCGATCTTCCCAAATGCATGGCGCCGGTTTGTGGAAAACCGTTCCTGCATTATTTGCTGAGTTATGTTTCACGGTTCCCTTTCTCTAAGGTCGTGTTATCGGTTGGCTATCTGCCTGAAACCATTTTTGATTGGATCGACAAAAATGCAGGTGCATTTCCGTTTACCATTGAATATGCAGTGGAGGAAACGCCTTTGGGGACAGGAGGAGGTGTGAAAAAAGCATTGGGCAAGTGTGATTCCGAAACGGTGGCCGTGCTGAATGGCGATACCTATTATAATATTAATATGGATGCATTCTGTGATGCGCATGAGGCAGGAGGAAAACCAATCTCGCTATCGTTGAAGCCGATGCAGGACTTTGACCGCTATGGGAACGTGGAGATGAATGCCGATGGGCTTGTTATCGGGTTTTGCGAAAAGAAGTATTGCAAACAGGGTCTTGTCAACGGCGGTGTTTATCTATTAAACCGAAAGGGGTTGCTTGATTCCATGCCGGAAAAGTTTTCGTTTGAGACTGATTTCTTACAGCCGCAGGCAACGATGGGGAAGGTGAACGGCTTTGTGAACGATGCTTATTTTATTGATATCGGCATACCGGTTGATTATGAGAGGGCGAATCGTGAATTTGAGAATTTTGAAACTTTAGTGTAGTAATGATGAAAAAAATGGTGTTAGTAGGCCCGGCACATCCATATCGTGGAGGTCTCGCCGTGTATGATGAGCGTATTGTCAAGCAGTTTCAGGACGAAGGCTGGGAGGTTGAAATAATCACTTTTACGGTGCAATATCCCGCTTTTTTGTTCCCGGGGAAGACCCAGTTTTCTACAGCACCGAAACCTGAGAACCTGAAAATCACCCGGATGTTAAATTCCATCAATCCGTTCAGTTGGATAAAAACAGGACGAAAAATCAGAAGAGGGGATTATGATCTGGTATTGACAAAATATTGGTTGCCTTTCATGGCGCCATGCCTTGGAAAAGTGCTTCGCATTGCTCGAAAAAACAAGAAAACCACAGCCATAAGTATTCTCGATAATGTCATACCTCACGAACATCATTTTGGTGATAGAATGCTGACACGCTATTTCGTTCGTTCAGCAGATGGCTTTGTGGCCATGTCTCAGTCTGTCCTGAATGATTTGCGCTTGTTCGACAAACAGAAACCTGTCGCATTTTGTCCTCATCCGCTGTTTGACAATTTTGGTGAGAAAATAAGTCGCGATCAAGCCTTACAAAACCTTAATCTTGATAAGGACTGCCGCTATTTGCTGTTCTTTGGATTGGTGCGTGCCTACAAGGGGCTGGATTGGCTGATTGAAGCCTTTGCCGACAAGCGATTGCGTTCTTATCCGGTGAAGCTGATTGTTGCAGGAGAGTTTTACGATGACAAGAAACCTTATTTGGACCGTATTGCCGCGCATCAACTCACGGATAAGGTAATAGTGTATGACGAGTTCATTCCCGATGCCAAGGTCAGGGATTTCTTCAATGCTTGTGATTTGGTGGTTCAGCCTTACAAAACAGCCACCCAGAGCGGCATCACTCAGATTGCCTATCATTTTGAAAAGCCCATGCTTGTGACTAATGTTGGCGGCTTGGGCGAAATTGTGCCGGATGGCAAGGTGGGCTATGCCGTGCATCCCGATGCGAAAAGCATTGCCGATGCCTTGGTGGATTTCTTTGCCAACCACAGGCAGGACGACTTCAAGCAAGGGATTCTGTCGGAAAAGGAAAAGTATTCATGGTCGAGGATGTCGGCGGCTATACAATCGTTGTTCACTACTGAAAAAAAGAAATGATGAAAAAAATAATCGCATTTTTTACGAAAATATTTCCCCGTCAGTGGCTGATCAAGTTCAGCTATCTGTTTAGTTGGACGGTCAGGCCCTTTTATGCAGGCAACGAGGTGGAATGTCCCATCTGTGGCGGTCATTTCCGGAAGTTTATACCATACGGCTATGGCAAGGCGGGCGACAATAGGCTGTGCCCCAAGTGCTTGTCTCTCGAACGGCATCGTTTGCTGTGGCTTTACCTGAAAGAAAAGACGGATTTCTTTACAGCACCCCTCAAGGTGTTGCATTTTGCGCCGGAGCAGCCATTTCTGAAACGTTTTCGGATATTGAAAAACTTGGACTACACTACGGCTGATCTTGATTCTCCTATCGCTGATTTGCATTTGGATGTCACCGCTATTAATCAGCCGTCCGATACTTACGATGTGGTGATATGCAACCATGTGCTGGAACATGTTTCCGATGCCAATTTGGCGTTTTCCGAAATCAAGCGCATCTTGAAACCCGGTGGCTGGGCTATACTCTTGGTGCCTATCAATCCCGATGTGGATACTTTTGAGGATCCGACCATTACCGACCCGAAAGAAAGGGAAAGGCTTTTCGGACAATACGACCATGTGCGTCAGTTTGGGCGCGACTATGCCGAGGTGCTCGAACGCGCCGGTTTTATTGTGGATGCCGACCGTTTGTATTTTGAACTTGGTGACGAAATGTGTCAACGTAATCGACTGGCACGTCGAGGCGAGGAGCTGGTGTATAGGGTGAATAAGGTAAAGTGATAATTATTGCATTGTCAATCAGTTTGATAACTGATTTTTACAGTGGTGCGAATGCACAATAAAAAACAGAAGGCAATCGTAAAGGTTGTCTTCTGTAATACCTTAAATAAGAAATAGAAACGGCTTCTAATAATTAATATTCGTCAGAAACTGTAAGCTTTTTGCGTCCTTTGGCTCTACGGGCTTTCAGCACTCTACGGCCGTTTGCGGTTGACATTCTCTCTCTGAAACCGTGTTTGTTTCTACGTTTTCTGTTCGATGGTTGAAAGGTGCGTTTCATTTTCGTATATCCTATTTGTTACTCTTACTGGTTTGTCCCTTTTGGGACTGCAAAAGTACAAAAGATTTCAATGCGAGCAACTTTTTTCTCGAAAAAAAAGAAAAAAGGCGGATTCCAAGAAAATCCGCCTTGGATGTCATCAGGCAATCGCCTCTTTTTCAGGGATGTTTTTCAGTGTTTCGACAACGAAATCCCAGAATTTCCCTACGGTAGCTATTTCAAGTGCCTCGTCGGGAGAGTGTGGATGGACAAGGGTAGGCCCAAATGAAACCATGTCCCAGTTCGGGTATTTCGATCCGAGGATGCCGCATTCAAGTCCGGCGTGGACAACCATGATTTTGGCTTCTGCCCCGAATTTGGCTTTATAGACCTGTTTCATCGTGTGCAGGATGGGAGAATCGACGTTGGGTTTCCATCCCGGGTAATCGCCGGTGGAGTAGGCCTCGGCGCCGTTGTCAGTGAGGTTCTTGCGAATCTGTTCGGCGAGTTTGTCTTTGCTGGCATCTACAAGGCTGCGGGTAAGGGCAGCCGTGACGATTTTGCCGTTTTCCATCTTGATGGTGGCTAAGTTGCTCGATGTTTCGGTGGTGCCTTCAAAGTCGCTCGACATGGCAATGACACCATTGGGATAGCGGGCAATAGCACTGAACAGACGGTCTTGCGTTTCAATATCGATCACTTGCTTGGGCATGTCGGCCTTTTCGCAAAGCACAGCGGCGTCGGGTTCGGTATTGGCAAATTCTTCTTTTACAATTTCTTCGTATTCAGCAGCATAGCGCATAAACTCATCCTGTTTGTCGACGGGAACAACCACTATGGCTTCCGCTTCTCTTGGGATGGCATTGCGCAGGCTTCCGCCATCGATGCTGGCGAGACGCAGTCCGTATTTTTCGGCAGCCATCAGCAGCATGGTGTTCAGTAACTTGTTGGCATTGGCGCGTCCCAAGTTGATGTCCATTCCGGAATGTCCGCCTTTCAGACCTTTCACAAACAGTCGGAAAGCCGCCATGTTCGCAGCAACATTCTCAAACTTCGGCGAGAAGGTTCCGATCGTATCGATGCCGCCGGCGCAACCCACATACAATTCTCCTTCCGTCTCAGAATCCATGTTCATCAGGATGTCGCCTTTCAATAGTCCGGGCTGCAATTTATTAGCGCCGGTCATGCCGGTTTCTTCGTCAATGGTGAACAAAGCCTCGACAGGACCATGTGCGATGTCGGTAGCCTCAAGTACGGTCATGGCGGCAGCGGCGCCAATGCCATTGTCTGCACCTAATGTGGTGCCTTTGGCCTTCACCCAGCCGTTTTCGATGAACGTGTCGATGGGATCGTTCTCAAAATCGTGCTTGGTGTCGGCATTTTTTTGTGGCACCATGTCCAAATGGGCTTGTAGGACAACGCCTTTGCGGTTTTCCATGCCGGGAGTGGCGGGTTTGCGGATGATGACGTTCCCGCATTCGTCAACGATGGTTTCCAGACCGAGGTCTTCGCCGAATTTCTTCATGAAGGCAATAACCTTGGCCTCTTTTTTCGATGGACGGGGAATTTGTGTCAGGCTGTGGAAGTTCTTCCAAATGCCCTTAGGTTCTAATTCAAGAATTGTACTCATATTAGTTATTATTTAATGTCTTAATGTTCTACCATGTAGAATGAGGGCATAAAAGTAAGCAATATTTCCTTATCCGAGGCTTTTCGCAAAGGAAAAATGTGGCGTATGGTATGATGGCAGATGTATGACAGGCTGATACAAAGCTCTGTAACAGCAAGAGCCTGACCGATATTGGCATTTTGAAAAACTGTCAGCTGGTCAGGTCTTTTCGGTCGAAATCAGGATCCTGTTGCAGTGTTTTGTTGATGTTGAAGCAATCTGATGGGAAGCTGGCTTTATGAATGAGTCCCAAAATAGTCTAAGAAGGTATCGGCAAGGTTTTTCATAGAAAATGATACAAAAATCACTCATATTTGCCGTTATCGGCAAGTTCTTGGGCGAAAAATCACCTGACGGTATTTTCATTTCTAATAATCAGCAAAAATGCAGAGTTTTGAAAATGAAGCAATGGAAAGACACTTTTTCAAGGGAGTTTTTCGCGGCAAGGATGGCTTTTCTCCCGAAAACGATGACGAGTTGCCCTTGGAAAGCCGCTTTTTATGTCTGTTTTCCTATGAGTCTGTTGTGGCAAATCCCTTTTAGTCAAACGACTGCAAATCAGTGAGTTTTTTATAGATGCCGCCAAGTGCGATAAGTTCTTCATGCTTGCCACGCTCGATGATCTGACCTTTTTGTAGGACAAGAATCTCATCGGCATGTTGTATCGTCGAAAGGCGGTGCGCGATGACGATGGAGGTACGTTGCGTCATCACTTTGGACAATGCGTCCTGCACAAGACGTTCCGACTCGGTGTCGAGTGAGGAGGTGGCCTCGTCGAGGATGAGGATGGGCGGGTTCTTGAGCACGGCACGTGCGATGCTGAGGCGTTGGCGCTGACCCCCTGATAGATTCATGCCGCGATCGCCGATGAAAGTATCGTAGCCATGTTCGAGTTCCATGATGAAGTCGTGCGCATTGGCGATTTTCGCAGCTTCGATGACGGCCTCGCGCGAAGCGTTTTCCATGCCGAAAGCAATGTTGCCGAACACCGTGTCGTTAAACAGGATGCTTTCCTGTGTGACAATACCCATTAATCCGCGCAAGTCGCTGATCTTATAGTCTTTAATATTGACTCCATCCACCTCTATGCTGCCTTTCGTGGCATCGTAGAAGCGTGGAAGCAGGTCGGCCAATGTGGTTTTTCCGCCACCGCTTTCACCCACCAAGGCGATGAGTTTCCCCTTTTCGATTTTTAGACTGACACCCTTCAGCACATCCTCACGGCCGTATGCGAAATGTACGTCTTTGTATTCGATGCTGTCTTTGAAAGACTTGATGGCCAATGGATTTTCCTTTTCCGTGATGATTTCATCGGCATCGAGAATTTCAAAAATGCGTTCGGCAGAGGCGATGCCTTTCTGAATGTTATAGTAGCCTTGCGAGAACGATTTGGCAGGGGAGATGATTTGCGAAAACACAACGATATAGCTGATGAAATCGGCAGCACCGATATTGCTGCCACCGCCAAGAATCAGGCGGCCACCAAACCACAGCACGATGATGACGACGATAGCGGAAAGAAACTCGCTCATGGGCGAACTCATGTCGCGTTTGCGGTGCACGCCGGTCAGCACCTTGGAATAGGCTTCGTTTTGCGCTTGAAAACGTCCCTGTGTGTAACGTATGGCATTGAATCCCTTGATGATGCGTAATCCAGATATGGCTTCCTCAATGGTTGAAATCATGCCTGATAAGCGGGCTTGGGTCTCTTTTGATTCTTTTTTCAGCATTTTGCCGACTTTACCGATCAGCAGACCGGCAATGGGTAGCACAATGATGACGAATAGTGTCAGCTTTGGACTGAGGCTAAGCATGAAAATGAAAAAAACGATGATGGTCAAGGGGTCTTTGATAAGCATCTCCAGCCAATTCAGAATCGAAACTTCCACTTCCTGTACATCGGTAGAGATGCGCGCTATGATGTCGCCTTTTTGTTTGCTGCTGTAAAAGGAAAGCGGCAGGATGAGAATCTGTCTAAACACATCGTTGCGGATGTCGTGCACGGCACCTACCCTGACTTTCGCCATGAAATAACACGCCATGAAACGGCCCAGATTGCGGAAGAAAAATGCAATAAAAAGCACCAAACAGATGAATATCAAAGCAGAGGCCTTGCCGTGTTCAATGATTATCGAACTCATGAAATAGTTCAGATATGACAATAGGTAGTCGGAGCTGACCTTAAACTCAGGCCGGGCAACTGCCTCGATGGCTTCTGTCTTGAAAAGCAAGTTCAGAAACGGCACTATCAATGCAAACGAAAACAGTGAGAAAAAAATCGTGAGCAGGTTGAAAAGTACGTTAAGTGCAACGGAAGCCCAATACGGCTTTACGTAAGATAATATGCGGGAGAAGTTTCGGTTGCTCATGGAATTTGTTTTAGTAATAGTTGAGAGTAATATGACTTTAATGCTTCTTTGACAAATTGGGTCTCTAATCTGATGATTTCTTTAATGATAAGACTGCGGTCTCCTTTGAAATCTTTGTTAATCCAACATAGGTCGTCTTGAGAAACAAACTCATTGTCTGTATATCTATAAAGGATGTCACTTATTAAAACATGCATTTGAATGGGATTTTGCAATAATTATTGATTACCATCTTCAATTCTTCTATTGTCCAGTAGGGGATTTGGGTGATCATGCTTTTTTGTTTATATTGTTATCATCTGTATCTTTCTCATTGTTCCCATAATTCTCATATCTCTCATGATCATAGTTCCCATGCTCACCTCTCCAATTTCGTCTTGCTTGAAACATTTGTTCTTTTATTCCGCCTTGTTGCAGAAAGTCAGTTTGAAGTTTTTCCAACAACTGCTTTAGCAAAAAATCGGCTTGGTGAATTAAAATCAGAGCAATGTTTGCTACTGTTTCATCATCTCTCAAGTGGCAAACTTTCATGTAATCAGAGGGCTTACTGTGGTTTTTACACCACTCTCTTGCATTGCGGCATCTTTCGCTATTGACATCCCATTGCTCTTTCCCTCGGTTACGCAGATAGTCTTCATAATCTTCTTGCAATTCCTTCAAACTTGCCTTGGCAACATTTATTAGCTTAATGTTGGCTTCAGTTGAGGTCGTGCCTGTTTCATTACCTTCCGCAATGTTTTGTTTCCCGGAACGAGCTGCTTGCCTCATCTGGTCAACGGTACGGTCGCCAATTCTTGCCAAGTAGGTGTCAACAAAAAAGAAAGTAATGTCGTATATGCACTCTGCTTTTTGGAATGCAATAAGATTCTTGTAATCACCTTTGGGAGAGAGAAAGGGCTTGGGAACAGTCATGCGATGGGGGGATCAGAAAGTTGGGATTATTGACATTATTACAATAATAATTGCAGTTAATAGTTATACCCCGTATAATTCTCCGGCGTGATGGCATGCAGCTCTTCTTTGATGGTGTCGGCAACGGGAAGCTGGTCGATAAAGGCGTCGATGGCCTCTTTGTCGATGTGCTTGTTGGTGCGGGTGAGGCCTTTAAGCAGTTCGTAAGCCCCTGCGATTTGCTCGCGGCGTAAGACGGTCTGGATGGCCTCGGCCACCACAGCGTAGTTTTGCTGGAGGTCGTAGCGTATTTTATCTTCGTTGAGCAGCAGTTTGTCCAAGCCTTTCATCAGCGATTTGATGGCGATGAGGGTGTGGGCTATCGGAACGCCGATGTTGCGGGTTACGGTGGAGTCGGTCAGGTCACGTTGCAAGCGGCTGATAGGCAGCTTCGTGCTCAGGAAAGTCAGGATGGCATTGGCCATGCCAAGGTTGCCTTCGGCATTCTCAAAGTCGATGGGATTCACCTTGTGCGGCATGGCGGAAGAACCGACTTCGCCCGCCTTGATTTTCTGCTTGAAGTATTCCATCGACACGTACATCCACACGTCGCGCGACAGGTCGATGAGAATGGTGTTGATGCGTCGCAGGGCGTCGAAATAGGCGGCCATGTTGTCGTAATGATCGATTTGTGTCGTGGTAGGCTGGCGCTTGAGTTTCAGGCTCTTCTCGACAAAGCGTTTGGCAAAAGCAGGCCATTCTATGTCGGGATAGGCGACCTTATGGGCGTTCATGTTGCCGGTTGCGCCGCCGAACTTGGCAGAGAAAGGCACATGGTTCAGCATGTTCATCTGGTCGTTCAGGCGTTCTACGAAGACGTATATTTCCTTGCCGAGATGGGTGGGACTTGCCGGCTGGCCGTGCGTGCGTGCCAGCATGGGAATCTCTTTCCATTCGTCCGCCATGGCTTTCAGCTTGTCGGTGAGTTCCTCCAGGGCAGGCTTGATGACGAGCTTGTGGGCTTCCATCATCGAAAGCGGAACAGCCGTGTTGTTGATGTCTTGCGAGGTCAGGCCGAAATGCAGGAACTCCTTGAATGCGGTCAGACCGAGTTCGTCGAAGCGGCGTTTCAGAAAATACTCCACAGCCTTCACGTCGTGATTGGTCTCTTTTTCGATCTCCTTGATTTCATCGGCATCTTCAACCTGAAATTCCTCGTAAAGCGCACGTAAATCATCATATTCGCCATTGAAATCTTTGAGTTGCGGCAATGGAAGTTCGCAAAGGGTGATGAAGTATTCCACCTCCACCATGACACGGTAGCGGATCAGGGCATATTCGGAGAAAAAGTCGTCTAACTCAGCGGTTTTCGAGCGGTAACGCCCGTCGATGGGCGATATGGCGGTGAGGGAATTTAGGTTCATATTGATGTGTGTTTATTAACAAGATGAATGGGCAAAAATACTACTTTTTGACCATTTTCAAGCCTTTGCTGTTCAAATCATTATCAGATGTGTATTTGCATCTTAACGATAGGGCGGCGCAATACATTGCAAACATGGAGTTTACCTACTATCTGCCCGATCTTGTGGCGGCGTGTGAAAACGAATGCGATTCCACAACCAAGGCGGCCATGGAGCAAGCGATTGGCTTTCTATGGGGTATATGACGCTTTGGGCACGATGGGAGAAGAGGATAGTCGTTCAAAAAGCATCATGCAAGCCTCACTGTCTTTCAGGACTGTTTTTCTTGGTATGCTTTTTGCTTAACGTGTGAGCAACAAAGTCAGACAACTTTTAATATCAATAGTAAATTAAAATCAAATTAAAATGAACAAAGCACTTATCGTAATCGCAATTTTTGTTGCAAGCATTGCAACGTCATGTGGAAACTGCAAAGTCAAAGACCAGAACGAAGCAGAAGAAACAACCGAGGCTGTTGCCGTTGACACTTCCAACATTGTGAACCTTTCGTTTGTGGACGCGAGAGGCAACAATATTGATGTGATCTTCGATAACAACAAAGACGTTGCCATCCTGAATTACTTGGGTGAGGAGGCTGTTTTGGCATCCCAGAGATCCGCATCGGGTTTTTGGTATTCTGATGAAGACTATGAAGTGCGAGGGAAAGGCAATGATATTGTTATTTCCAAGGCTGGACAAGTGATTTATGAACATGAAGATGAGAAGGTTACCTTGCAGGCAAAGAACGGAAAAGGTGATGTCCTCGACATGGAGTTTAACAATACCACAGGTGAAGCCAAGGTTTATTTGAACGGTGGCGGCCAAATCGATTTGAAGGCCATGAATGCCGCATCGGGCATCTGGTACACCAACGACAACTATGAACTATTGGGAAAAGGTGAGCACTATCAACTGAAAAAAGACGGTACGGTCGTTTTTGAAAACTGATTCCCGTTGTAGTCGACTGTGGAGGATTCCACAAAAAAATCCACACTTTGGACAAGGTCTGAAGTGTGGATTTTTTTTATTGTCCTTGAAAAACTGACTTGGAGAATGTTTTTGTTTGCAAGGTGAGGCGCAACAGACGACGTGTATGAAACGTTCGGCATTTCGAAGCGATTAGCAGTGATATTGTTTTTTTGATTTATGCGGAATAGATGTGTAATACATGTGATCTCAAGTGTTTTACATTTGAGGTCAATGTTCAATTTTTATCCTTCTTGCTATTATTCTTCTCCCAAATAGTCACCATAAAGTTTTTTAAGTTTATCAATAGGCTGAAGTTTAAGATTTATACTACCATCAGAATTAATCCAACCGCCATAAACATACTTCTGATTGGCTTTTAATTTTATATTATTGCTGTCCGGTAAAACTTTTGGACTGTAAAAAATCAGGGCTGACACTTCTGACGAGGTATCAGCCCTTTTGGTTATCTTTGTTTTTGTAGAAAAAATTATAACCATGGGCAAAGATAGTCATTTTACCGGACAGCCGGTCTATAGTCAGGTCTTAAAGTTGCTTGATAAAGATAATATTCTTCAAATCAGCCGTGATACGCAAGGAAGTGAGGCTTATGTGAAGCGTTTTGACGGCTATACGCATCTTGTCGTGATGCTGTATGGTGTCTTGAAACACTTTGATTCTCTTCGTGAACTAGAGATAGGCATGAAGGCAGAAGCACACAAGCTCCGCCATCTCGGGTTAGACTACCTGGTCAGGCGAAGTACGCTTGCAGAGGCTAATATCCGCCGTCCGCAAGCGTTCTTTGCAGGCGTGTATTCCTATCTCTTGGAGAAGTATGCCAGGTTTTTAGCGGACAGCCGCCCTCCCAAGAGCTATAAGGGGCAGACGCATGAGCCCAAAGACTGGGAGAAGCTGCTCTATATGATGGACTCCACCACGATCTCCCTCTTTGACAACATACTCAAAGGCGTCGGCAGACACCCCAAGGCGGGCAAGAAGCCTCGCCGGGCGGGCCATTTGAAAATGAAAGTGATCGATGATTTAAGGAAAGAAACCATCAACAAAGTGGT
>JASBYY010000043.1 GCA_029983675.1 Bacteroidales bacterium
GCATTTTTCTTCATCCTATAGAATTTTTTTCCGTTCATTTTTAAACAGCTTCTTAGAAGTTGTAACCGATAAAATGAAAAAAATGATGAAAATGAAACGCTTTTTGTTTTTGTTAATCACCTTGTTTCTTATGACAGAAGTACAGGGACAAACAAACTGGTCGATAGTTTCCCAACCAGGTATAAATCTGGTTATTGTCGATCAAACAACAGGTTATTCATACGTAAATGAAACGACTGGCTCTCATGGAATGAGATATAAGCTCAAAAAGTCAACAGATGGCTTTCAATCCTTTACGACCATAAGAACAAAATCAGGATCATATGGTTGCTATTGGCTTGATGAGATGTACTATGTAGCTGCTGATACTGGTTTCATAGCAGAAGTGTGTCAGGGTATAGCAAGTATATATAAAACCACCGATGGCGGTCAGACATGGACTCCAACAGGATATGGAGGATTTTATGGAATGTCCATGTGTTTCCGTCAAGGAAACAACAGATATTATGCGTTTTCCCATCCTGGAGGAAGGGAATCATATTTTTTGAAAAATGGAACAGTTGTCTATACCACAAAAAAATATGTTTTTGCAAACGATGTTTCCACGACCAAGATAAGCTTTATTAATGATAGCATAGGCTTTATTATTTGTAAAGATGTGCTTGGTAATGGGGTGATATTAAAAACAACCGATTTTGGAACGAATTGGTCAGAAAAAATGATTCTCAGCAACAACCAGTTTAAGGATGTGTTTTTCGTAACAGAGAATATTGGTTTTGTTGTTGGAACGAATGGAACTATTTTGAGAACGGATGATTCTGGAGAAAATTGGCAGAATGTGGTAAGCAACACCTCCAGTTGTTTGAACTCTATTGACTTTTCGAATGACAGTATCGGATACATAGTCGGGAATGGTGGAGAAATGTTGAAAACAAAATAATATTGGATTAATATGGGAGCCTGTGGATTTTGGTCATTCGACAGATCTGATTTATGTAAGGGCTTTTGACGACGGTAGCGTTTACGTTAATGATATCAAAGGCAACTTATATGGCAGTAATGTCAATTTAATTGAAACCAGTATTACTGATAACAACGTTGTTGTTCATCCCAATCCAACAAAGGATTTTATAAATATTAGCATATCCCCGGCAATAAGAGATTACGAAATAAGCATGTATGATCTGCAAGGCGAAAAAGTATTGTCAACGAAAGAAAATCGTATTAATATCGAAAATATAAAAGCAGGGGTGTATTTTATTGTTGTAACGACTGGTAATCAGACTTATCACACAAAAGTTGTTAAGCAATAACAGGTCGTGATTCACAATAGGGAATTTAGGGTAGATAGCGCAGAGCTTTTCCTGAAGTGTCGGGATGCAGGTAGGCCTGTAATAGCGAGACCGCGCTTTTCAACACCATCTTGATACGTTTTGGATTCTATTATCTGGCATTGTTTTTCCGGATAGGTATTACTCTTTGCTTTTTTTCAGCAAATCGAAATACACATCCAATAGTTTCTGTGCGCCGATGTAGGCGCTGATGCGTTGCTGTCGCACATCCTCTTCCACCAGATGCAGCATGTCGGCGATGAGCGTGTTGCGGTAGAAGTCGTTTTTCAGGGCTTCTTCGATGCTGTCAATCATCATCTGCACGTCTTGCCGTGCGCGTTTGCGCTCGAGAAATCCGTTTTGACGTATGGCTTGCACATGTCCCTTCACCATGTTCCACACCGTGTCGATGTTGAATTTGGTGAGGGCGGAGCAGGTAAGCACCTCAGTGGGTTGTCCTGACTCGGAGAGCGGGAAAAGGTGTAGTGCGTTGCGACATTCGGCGGCGGCACGTTCGGCGCGCATCACATTGTCGCCATCGGCTTTGTTAACGGCGATGCCGTCGGCCATTTCCATGATGCCGCGCTTGATGCCTTGCAACTCGTCGCCGGCGCCGCTGATGAGGATGAGCAGGAAGAAATCGACCATGGAGTGGACGGCGGTTTCCGACTGTCCCACGCCGACGGTCTCAACGAAGATGGTGTCGTAGCCGGCAGCCTCGCAGAGAATGATGGTCTCACGGGTCTTGCGTGCCACACCACCCAAGGTGCCAGCCGAGGCCGAAGGACGGATAAAGGCATTGGGGTGCACCGACAGCTCTTCCATGCGCGTTTTATCGCCCAATATGCTGCCTTTGGAACGCTGGCTGCTCGGGTCGATGGCAAGGACGGCGAGTTTATGCCCTTGGGAGCATAGGTACATGCCCAAGGCCTCGATAAACGTGCTCTTGCCGGCACCGGGAACTCCTGTGATGCCCAGACGCAGCGCTTTTCCGGCGTAGGGCAGGCAGACGGCGATGATTTGCTGCGCCAACTGCTGGTGCTGCGGCAGGGCGCTTTCCACCAAGGTGATGGCTTTGCTCAACACCATGCGGTCGCCCTTACGGATGCCATCGACATACCACTCCACGGGCATGACGTGCATCCGGCTTGCTTTCAGGCGTTTCAAAGCATCAGGATTGACTTGGATGGGCTGGTTCACGCCCTCGTTCACCTTCAGATTCGACTCCCACTCGTGCTCCTGATTTTCAAAGTGTTCGTATGACATTGCATCGCAAAATTGGTGTTTGCAAAAGTAGGTATTTTTTCAACAAAAACAACAGGCGCAAAACCCTCTCTTCCAAAACAAAAACAGAAGCCGTGACCCTGGTTTCTGCATGATTTTTTTAGAAAGCTATTTGTGTATTCTATTTGTAATCGTTTAATATTCATCGAATTGTAATTTTATTTTCTTGATGGCTTCCTGTTTTTTCTTTCTTTTTACAATGGAATTACAATGCAAAAAATCAGGCCTTTTGTCCGATAATTGGCAAAAAATCCGTACCTTTGCGTTTTATAACCCACAATAGCAAAGTAAGCATGGAAAACAGAAGAGTATTATTCGTACATCAGGAAATCACCCCTTATTTACCTGAGACGCAAATGAGTCTCGTAGGGAGATACCTGCCCCAAGCCATTCAAGAAAAAGGAAATGAAATCAGAATTTTCATGCCCAAATTCGGTGTTATCAACGAGCGCCGCAACCAGTTGCATGAGGTGATTCGCCTGTCGGGCATGAACCTCATCATCAACAACACCGACCACCCACTCATCATCAAGGTCGCTTCCATTCAAAAAGCCAGAATACAGACCTATTTCATTGATAACGAAGATTATTTTTCGAACAAGAAGTACATGGCCTTTGACGCTGACGGCAAGTTTTGCAAGGAAAACGACGACCGCATCATCTTTTTCGCCCGTGGCGTTGCCGAAACGGTGCGTAAGCTTAACTGGTCGCCCGATATCATCCATTGCCACGGCTGGATGTCGTGCCTGATGCCGACTTATATCAAACGCGCCTATAAGGACAACCCGCTCTTTAACGAGTCAAAAGTCATTTATTCCATTTACGACGACGAATTTAGCGAAACCCTGCGTGCCGGTCTCGATAAGAAAATGAAGGTGCAAGGCATTACCGCAAAAGACATGAAGAGCTTCAAGGAAGGCGATTATGTCAACCTCACCAAGGCCGCCATCGATTATTCCGACGGTGTCGTCATTGGCAGCGAAAAAATCAATGCCGAAGTGGAAGAACATCTGCGTGCCAGCGGGAAGCCTTTTCTCGAATACCACTCGCCGGACGACTATGTGGATGCATACGAGAAGTTCTACGACGGTTTTTTGAACAAGTAATACAATATACAATAGGAATTAAGGTTTTACAAGCGCAATATCATACACATACTCAGATTTACAAAGCTGATTAACGTCTAATTATATGAATTTGAAATCACATCATTCATCCACAAGAATGCTAATGGTCATAATGGTCGGCCTTTTGCTTCCTTTTTTCCACTCTTGTAAAAAAACACCTGAAACCATAGGCAACGAGCTTCAGCCTGCTGACAACTTCATCTCGTTGCACCGTGCCGACAGCGTTGATATCATCAGTTATTCGGTTTTGGCGGATTCCTTGGGAACGAAGTCTCTGCTCAATGCCTTGCTTGGCAGTATCAAAGATCCGGTTTTTGGTGTCACAAATGCCGGTTTCTACACCCAGTGGCATCTGTCCTCTACCACACAGCATTTCGGCTCCAATCCGGTGATCGACTCTGTTGTGTTGCAGCTTTGCTACAGCGGTTATTATGGCGACACCACGGCCGCGCAAACCGTACATGTCTATGAGCTGAGCGACACCTTGTCGGCTAAGGGTTCCTATTACTCGACTTCTACCGTCACCACATACGGCGAAGATTATGCCGCCGGCTACCAGTTTTATCCTCGTCCCAAGACCTCGGGTATCATTTTGGCCAACGACACGGCCAAGCGTCCGGTGATCCGCATACCGCTATCCCACAGTTTGGGTGAGAAACTTATCTTTGCCGACAGCAGTGTTTACGCCTCTCCCGACAACTTTAAGGCTTTTTTCAAAGGCCTGTATGTGACCTGCGAATCGGTGAACGACGGAGGTGCGATCAGTTACATCAACATGACGAACAACGCTTTCACCAAGCTGCTGTTATACTATCGTGAATCGCCCGAATCGACCAATCTCAAGCGTTATGACTTTTATGTCACCACTGCCGATACCTATTTCAACCATTACGAGCACGACTACACACTAGGTTCTGATGCCTTTGTGCAGCAGTTTGTAAACGGAGACTCCGCTTTGGGACGTCAAACGCTCTATTTGCAATCGATGGGCGGTGTGAAAGCCTTCCTGAAATTCCCCGGTATTGCCAGTTTGGGAGCCGACAGCCTGAAGCCTTACCAGCATGTGGTGGTCAATCAGGCCAAGCTCATACTGCCAGCCTCTTCGCAGGTGGATGACACGACCGCATTCAAGGCCCCGAAATCACTGGTGCTTCTGGGAATTAACGACAATGGCTCCACCTATCTTTTACCTGACTATTTTGAAGGAGCCAACTATTTCGGCGGCAAATATTCTTCAACAAAAAAAGAAGTCACCTTCCACATTACGAAATACATCCAGAGCATTGTTTCGAGAAAACGCAACAACAACGGTGTTTATCTGAGCATCAATGGTGCGTCTTTTAATGCCCAGCGTTGGATCATTGCCGGTCCCCAATCGCAAGAAGAACGCAAGATGCGTTTGGAAATCATTTATTCAATTGTAGGAGAGTGATAGAAAAAAACTATATCGAAACCAATTTGAAGGCAGGCCGGTAACACGATTTGCTGTTGAAGGCAGGCATTTCAAAAAATAGTACTTTTGCAACCGTTTTTGAACAATAAAATAGAAAAATCATGAAGAAAATAATCTTAGCATCCGTCCTCGTTTTCGCCGGACTTGCTTGTCAGGCACAAGAAAAGGAAGTCACCGTGGTCATCACGACAAATCGTGGCACCATCAAGGCCAAACTGTATAATGAAACGCCGAAACACCGCGACAATTTCATCAAGATTGCCAACGAAGGCTGGTACAATGGTTCGCCGTTTCACCGCGTCATCAAGGAATTCATGATACAAGGCGGACAGAATGCCGACGGACGCATGGATCCCGGATACAAAGTGGATGCCGAGTTCAACAGCAAGCTTTTCCACAAAAAGGGCGCTTTGTGTGCTGCCCGTCAAGGTGACAATGTGAACCCCAAGAAAGCCTCAAGCGGTTCGCAGTTCTATATCGTGCAGGGCAAGGTGTATGACGATGCCACCCTCGATATGATGGAGGAACGTACCGGACACTCTTATTCGGTCAAACAGCGTCAAACCTACAAGACTATTGGCGGCACGCCTTTCCTTGACGGCGAGTACACCGTTTTCGGCGAAGTCATCGAGGGTCTTGACGTGGTTGACAAGATTGCGGCTGTGAAGACAGGCTACATGGATGTTCCCGTAGAACCCGTGACCATTACCTCGGTTAAAATCGAAAAATGACCTTCCCCGTAAGGAAAGCAGGCTATGAGAGAGAAAATCGAAAAAATACTGAATGAAGTCAGAGACTTCAACGCCAGCACCAAGGAAGAGCTTGATAACTTCCGCATTACCTATTTGAGCAAAAAAGGTCTTGTTCCGGCTTTATTTGCCGACTTCAAGACGGTTGCCCCCGAACTGCGCAAGGAAATCGGTATGCAGCTTAATGAATTGAAGAACATCATCCAGCAGAAGGTGGAAGAGCAGCTTCAGAAATTCGAGGGGCAGCAGGGCGACAACTCTGCCATCGACATGAGTATGCCGGCCACGGCGATGCACGGCGGACGTCATCCGCTTTCCATTGTACGTCGCGACATCAACGCGATTTTCGAGCAGCTGGGCTTCACCATCGCCGAAGGAACGGAGGTGGAAGACGATTTTCATGTTTTTTCGGCGCTTAATTTCCCGCCTGACCACCCGGCACGCGACATGCAGGACACGTTTTTCGTGACCAAAAATCCTGATGTGCTCTTGCGTACACATACCTCAAGCATTCAGGTGCGCGTCATGGAACAAGGCAAGCTGCCCATTCGCATCATTGCCCCCGGTCGTGTTTTCCGCAACGAAGCCATCTCGGCACGCGCCCATTGCATCTTCCATCAGATCGAAGGTCTTTATATCGATGAAAACGTCTCGTTTGCCGATTTGAAACAGGTGCTGTATCACTTTGTTCAGGAGTATTTCGGACCGGACACTAAGATCCGTTTCCGCCCCTCGTATTTCCCATTCACCGAACCCTCTGCCGAAATGGACATCTCGTGCAATATTTGCGGCGGCAAAGGCTGCAATATCTGTAAGCATACAGGCTGGGTGGAGATTTTGGGCTGCGGTATTTGCGACCCCAACATTTTGATTTCGAGTGGCATCGACCCTGAAAAATATACAGGCTATGCCTTCGGAATGGGAGTGGAGCGTATCGCCATGCTGAAATACCAAATCAACGACCTGAGGCTGTTCTTCGAGAATGACCTCCGTTTCCTGCAACAGTTTGAGCAAGCCTGATTATCAGGTTTAATGGCGTGGTCGGCGTGTGGCGAAGTATTTCCACAGTGGTGCCGACATGAGGGCTTGGATGATTTCTTCCGTCACCAAAAGCTCATACACCTCATCTTCGGAGAGCAAATGTACTTGAATATCTTCGGATGATTCAAGGTGTTGTGTGTCAATACGTTCTACGCCTTCTGCCAAGAAGGTGAAGGCCAAGTTGTTTTGACAGGCCGAATTGGGTGCCATAGTCAGAAAAGGTGTCCAATGACCGTTTCCGTAGCCTGTTTCTTCTAATAATTCCCGCTGTGCGGCTTCCAATGGCGATTCATCGGCTTTGTCGCATGAGCCTGCCACCAATTCGTAGCGTGTTTCCCGTAATCCGTGCCGGTACTGGCTGATCATGACAAAATCACCGTCCTTAGTGATGGCGATGACATTCACCCAGTTATAAAACTCATACACATAAAACGAGGGAAACTCCATGCCGTTTGGCAGTCTGACATGGTCGCCCCTGACCGTGCACCAAGGTTCTTTGACGACGTATCGCGACGACAGCACCTCCCATTTTCTGTTCTCTGGTTTCTTCATCACATTCTGAATACTCCGAATTGTTGTGTCGGGAAAGGATGGTTCAACGAGGCGGCGATACCCATGGCGAGGATATTGCGGGTATTGACAGGATCGATGATGCCGTCGTCCCAAAGTCGTGCTGTGCTGTAAAATGCCGAACCTTCGTAGTCGAACTTGGCAAGAATGTCATGTTTCAACTTGGCGATTTCTTCGGTTGGAATCTCCTTTCCTTGGTATCTATACTGGTCTTCTTTTACTGTGGCGAGCACATTGGCGGCTTGTTCTCCTCCCATTACCGATATTTTGGCATTCGGCCACATAAAAAGAAGGCGCGGACTGTAGGCGCGGCCCGCCATGCCGTAGTTGCCGGCGCCGAATGAACCGCCAAAGATGATGGTAAACTTGGGCACATTGGCATTGGCGACAGCATGTACCATCTTGGCACCGTCTTTCGCTATGCCTCCTTGCTCGTACTGTTTGCCTACCATGAAACCTGTGATGTTTTGTAAGAACACCAAAGGCACGTTGCGCTGGCAGCACAACTCGATGAAGTGTGTCGCTTTGAGCGCTGACTCGGAAAACAACACTCCGAAGTTGGCGATGATACCCACAGGAAATCCCAAAATATGTGCAAAACCACAGACAATGGTAGTGGCATAGCGTGCCTTGAACTCCTGAAAACGGCTGCCATCTACGATGCGCATGATGACTTCGCGCGGATCGACGATTTTATGGAAATCGATGGGGGCGATGCCATACAGCTCTTCGGGGTCGTAGAGTGGCGGCTCGGGGCTGAGCATGTCGAGTTGCTGGCGTTTTGGTTTTTGCAGCGAGTTGAAGATATTGCGGCAGATTTGCAGGGCGTGGGCGTCGTTTTCGGCCAAATGGTCGGCGACACCCGATAGGGAAGTGTGCATTTCGGCTCCGCCCAGTTCCTCGGCGGTGACGACTTCGCCTGTGGCCGCCTTCACCAAAGGAGGTCCGCCCAGATAGATGGTGCCTTGGTTGCGCACGATGATGGTCTCGTCGCTCATGGCGGGCACGTAGGCACCGCCGGCGGTGCACATGCCCATGACGATGGCAATTTGCGGAATACCCAACGCCGACATGCGGGCTTGGTTGTAGAAGAAACGCCCGAAATGGTCGCGGTCGGCAAAGACGGTGTCCTGCTCGGGCAGAAAAGCGCCGCCGCTATCGACCATATAGACACAGGGCAAGCGGTTTTCCATGGCGATTTCCTGCGCCCGTAAATGCTTCTTCACCGTATATTGCATGTAGGTGCCCCCTTTTACCGTGGCATCGTTGGCCACGATGACGGCTTCATGTCCCTGTATGGTGCCAATGCCCGTGACGATGCCTGCCGAAGGAAACGTGTCGTTATAGGTGCCGTGAGCAGCCATAGGCGACAACTCCAAAAAAGGCGTGTTCTTGTCGATGAGCAGGTTGATGCGCTCACGTGCCAGCAGCTTGTCGCGCTTCTTGTGTTTCGCAATGGCGACCGCATCGCCACCCTTCATGGAAGCCGCCATCGCCTCACGATACCGTTCCATCAGGGCCAGAAAGCTCTTTTCGTTTTGCCTGAACTCCGAAGAGTCCGTCCTTATGTTGGATTTGAGTACTTGCACAGTGATTCAAATTGGAATTTGATAGGCACAAATATAGGGATTTATCGATTATTGCGACAAAAAATCATCTTTGCACCTATGGAATTCCTCCGCATCATAGGAATCCTTATGCTTGTGACCTTGTGTTCTTGCGTGAAGCACAAGCTGCCGCCGTCACCCGAAGAAGATATGCTTTATCGGGTGGAGTGTCTTTATCAGATGAAACCCGATAGTGCATTGCTTGTTCTTGACAACCTGAATCTTACGGCGCTTTCCGAAAAAGAAAGGGCACATTATTGCCTGCTTCGAGCCAATGCAGCGTATCAAATCAACTGAAAACAAAGAAATAAATATTGAATTGTAACTTTGTTGTAAGAGTTAGCTACGCTGAAAGCACAGCTTTTCAAAACAGTTTCTTAACCCTCATTGGAAGATTTCTCCTATCTTTGTCGCTTCAAAGCCGTAAAGATGTCAGAGAAAAGCACCAATCGTCGCCGCTTGGCGGGATCTTATTTCATGTCGCTGATGAGCATCACTGCAGTGTTGCTGCTGCTGGGTCTTTTTGCCCTGCTGATGTTGCATGCACGTAAACTCTCCGACCATATCAAGGAAAACATCGGATTTGAGGTTGTGATGAATAGCAACGTCAAGGAAGCCAATATCTTACGTTTGCAGAAAGAACTGGATGCCATGCCTGCCGTGAAGTCCACAAAATATATCACCAAGGACGAGGCCATCCAACGGCTGAGCGAAGACCTTGGCGAGGATTTTCTACAATGGCTCGGCGATGAGGAGAACCCCTTGCTGCCTTCACTGGATGTGCGTTTCAATGCCGCCTATTCCAACAACGACAGCATTACCGCCATTGAATCGAGACTGCTTCAAAATCCAGGCGTAAAGGAAATCTGTTACCAGAAATCGCTTGTCGATTTGATCAACCGGAACATCCACCGTATCGGTTTTGTGCTGATTGGGATTAGTTTGGTGTTGATATTGATTGCCATAGCGTTGATAAACAATACAATACGTCTTACCGTCTATTCGAAGCGCTTTTTGGTGCGCAGCATGCAATTGGTAGGAGCCACCGAGGGTTTTATCCGGCGGCCCTTTATGAAATCGGGAGTGGCGCAAGGCTTTTTCGGTGCGGTTTTAGCCGACCTGCTGCTGACCTTGTTGCTTTACATGTTGACAAGACGCATTCCTGAACTGACCACCGTGCATGATCTTCCCCTGACACTTTGCATCTATGCCGGTGTCATCGTGCTCGGCATGTTGCTGGCGGCATTCTCCACAAGACTGGCCTTGGGAAAATACCTCAACCTCAGGCTCGATAGGTTGTATGTGTAACACCTTGGGTAAAATCCCGACCTATCGGAAGGTTTTTCAAGCGACACACTTCGGAAACCCAAGATATTTGTATTTTTGTCGAAAAATTTGAATCATGGCAAATCAGAATGTGAAAGAAAAGGAAACCAGTAACGAAGCTGACAACGAGAACGAACCATCGGTGATGCCTTTTGGAAAAATCAACTATATCCTTGTCATAGTGGGCATTGCCATCATCGCCTTGGGTTTCATCCTGATGGTGGGTGGCGGCAGCAAAGACCCCGATGTGTTCAACGAAAAGATGTTTGATTTCCGGCACATCACCTTGGCTCCCATCCTTGTCCTGATAGGCTTTGTGGTGGAGATCGTAGCCATCATGAAGCGGCCATCGAAAAAGTAAGTCGGAAACGGAAGGGTGGTGCGGCAAGGGAAGTTTTTCCTCCGAGGAATGCAACCTGCTGCTCTTGCGGTGTCTCTTTTGCCCATCTCGAATGATTTCATATCTCGAAAATTTATGTGTAATTAAAACAACCAGCACATTATGAATTGGTTACATGCCCTATTATTAGGCATATTGCAGGGGCTGACGGAGTTTTTACCGGTCAGCAGCAGCGGTCATTTGGCTTTCTTGTCGCATTTCTTCGGACTATCAGGCGAGGAAAGCCTGACTTTCACCGTGGTGTTGCATGTGGCCACGGTATGTAGCACGCTCCTTGTTTTGTGGAAAGAAATCGTCTGGATTTTCCGCGATGTGTTCGCGCGTCAGTCGTGGCGCAGCTACAATGGTTTGAACGAAGGCACACGCTATGCCATCAAGCTGATTATCTCCATGATACCCGTCGCCATTGTCGGCATTTTCTTCAAGGACAAGGTGGAGGAAGTGTTTGGGTCGGGGCTGCGCATTGTCGGCATCATGTTGGTTGTAACGGCCTTGCTGCTCGCATTCTCTTACTATGCCAAACCGCGTCTGCGTGACAACATTTCCGGCTTTCACGCTTTCATCATCGGCATCGGCCAGGCCTTGGCAGTGCTGCCCGGCTTGTCGCGCTCTGGAACGACCATCGCCACGGGCTTGCTCTTGGGAAACCGTAAAGAGAAGATGGCTCAGTTTTCGTTTCTCATGGTCATCGTTCCCGTGCTTGGCGAGGCCTTGCTCGACACAAAAGAAGTTCTGGAACAAGGTTTTTCCACAGCCATGAACGGCATTTCACCTGTGGCGGTAATTGTGGGCTTTTTAGCCGCTTTCATCACCGGATGTCTTGCCTGCAAATGGATGATCAACATCGTGAAAAAGGGTAAGCTCATTTGGTTTGCCGTGTATTGCGTCGTTGCTGGATTAACCGCTATTATCGTTGCCTGATGTTCGATTTCAAGGAAGGCGAGGTGCTCCTCATCGACAAGCCCACGGACTGGACTTCGTTTGATGTGGTGAATTTCATCCGCTCGCTGATCAAACGTTTCCATCGCATCCCCAAGCTCAAGGTGGGTCATGCCGGCACCCTCGACCCTTTGGCCACCGGTCTGCTCATCATTTGCACCGGCAAGATGACCAAGCAAATCGATACGTTTCAGGCGCAAGTCAAGACCTACACCGGCACCATCCTGCTGGGACAAACCACGCCGACCTTCGACCTTGAGAGCGAGCCAGACGGATTCTTTCCTACTGATACCATCACACCCGAACAGTTAGAAGCGGCGCGTCTGCAATTTGTAGGCGACATCAAGCAATATCCGCCGAAATACTCCGCCGTAAAAATCAAAGGCAAACGAGCCTTCGACTATGCCCGATCCGATGAAGAGGTGGAGCTGAAAGCCCGCGATGTGAACATCGAAGCTTTCAATATCAGCACCGCACGCTTTCCGGAAATTGATTTTTCGGTGCAATGCAGCAAAGGGACGTACATTCGGAGTCTGGCCAACGATTTTGGCAAGGCACTCGGAAACGGAGCCTGCCTCAAAAGCTTGCGGCGCACACGCATCGGCGATTTCTCGGTGGACGACGCTTGGGAACTCGAAGCCTTAAAAAAAATCATCATCGAAACAAGTGTTTCGGAATCCTTGCCGTCAGAGAAAAAAGAGTCATCGGAGAATCTTCAAGAATAGTAAGGTTCATGTTGACTTTTTCGCAATAAAGAATAGGCTATCAGGGGTAGGATAACGGTTGAATAAATATAAATTATTTGTACATATAGCTGATTATTAGCGAAATAAATAAAAAACTTGACAAACGGTTCATTTTGTTGTATCTTTGCAAGTTCGCAATTGATTAATAAAGAATTCCGTAAAGAGTAGGAGCGTTTTCGCATGAACAAAAGGACAAACCAGCGCAGCGTAGCCTTTCAGTCCCCTCATCGTCGGTGAAGACGTGCCGTCTTTTCTGTTATTAAGTTATTGATAATAAACGATATATACAATGAAACTATCTCAATTCAAGTTCAACCTTCCAACAGAGTTGATTGCCAACTATCCCCCGAAAAATCGCGATGAGGCGCGTTTGATGGTGATTGACCGCAGAACAGAAACCATAGAACACCGTGTGTTCAAGGATTTGGTGGATTATGTGAAAGACGGCGATGTGTTTGTGCTTAATAACACTAAGGTATTCCCTGCCCGTTTATCCGGCAAGAAGGAAAAGACCGAAGCCGACATTGAAGTACTGCTGTTGCGCGAGTTGAATCACGAGAGCCGTCTTTGGGACGTTCTCGTCGATCCGGCACGAAAAATCCGCATTGGCAATAAGTTATATTTTGGCGAGGGCGGTGATGAATTGGTGGCCGAGGTCATCGACAATACCACTTCGCGTGGCCGCACGATACGTTTCCTGTATGACGGTTCGTATGAAGAGTTCAAGAAAACCATTACAGCTTTAGGACATACGCCTCTGCCGCATGAAATCAACCGTCCCAACGGTCCCGAACCTGAGGATGCCGAGAATTTCCAAACCATCTATGCCAAGGTGGAAGGCGCAGTGTCAGCCCCTACGGCAGGATTGCATTTCAGCAAGATACTCATGAAACGATTGGAGTTGATCGGTGCCAGTTTCGCGGAACTCACGCTGCACCCGGGCATGGGTAATTTCCGCGACATCGAAGTGGAAGACCTCACCAAGCACAAACCCGATTCCGAAGAAATGGAAATCGGTGAAGATGCCTGCACCATGATTAACGAGGCCAATCAACGCCACAACAATGTGTTTGCCGTCGGCACCACATCGCTCAAGGCCCTCGAAACAGCGATGACCATTTACGGTAAGGTGAAGCCTTTCAAGGGATGGACCAACAAGTTCATATTTCCCCCCTACACCTTCTCCGTCGCCAACTGCATGATTACGAATTTCCACCTGCCCAAGTCGCCCATGATGATGGAAACAGCCGCCTTTGCAGGTTACGATCTGCTGATGGAAGCCTACAAGGTGGCGGTGGCCGAAAAATACCATTTCTTCACCTATGGCGATGCCATGCTGATCATTTAAGGAAATCGGGAAAATCTTTTGCAGCGAGCAATCCGTAGAACGTAGAAAGATTGCTGCAATTTTCAATTTTACATTCAACATTTATCATCATCATTCATGAATACAGAAGAATATTTCAAGAAAATAACCGCTCACGCCAAGGAATATGGCTTCATCTTCCAGTCGAGCGAGATTTACGACGGTCTGTCGGCTGTTTACGACTACGGCCAGAATGGCGTTGAGCTGAAGAAAAACATCCGCGAGTATTGGTGGAAAGCCATGGTGCAGTTGCACGAGAACGTGGTGGGTATCGACACGGCCATCTTCATGCACCCGACCACATGGAAGGCCTCGGGACACCTTGATGCGTTCAACGACCCGCTGATTGACAACAAGGACAGCAAGAAACGCTACCGTGCCGATGTGCTTGTGGAAGACCATGTCGCCAAGATTGAAGAGAAAATCAGCAAGGAGGTCGAGAAGGCTCGGAAACGCTTCGGCGATGCCTTCAACGAAGAACAGTTTGTAACCACCAATCCGCGTGTGGTGGAATACAAGCAGCGTATCACCGACATCAGTCACCGCCTTTATGGCGCCATGGAGGCCAATGACCTCGCCGGCATCAAGAAACTTATCGAAGACCTTGAAATTGTATGTCCCATCTCGGGAACACGCAATTGGACGGAAGTCAGGCAGTTTAACCTGATGTTTTCCACACGGATGGGTTCGGTGGCCGATGGCGCCGACACCATCTACTTGCGTCCCGAAACCGCTCAGGGCATTTTTGTCAACTATCTCAATGTGCAGAAAACAGGTCGCATGAAAATCCCGTTCGGCATTGCACAAACCGGCAAGGCGTTCCGCAATGAAATCGTCGCACGTCAGTTCATTTTCCGTATGCGTGAGTTTGAACAGATGGAGATGCAGTTTTTTGTGCGTCCCGGATCCGAGCTGGAATGGTTCGAGCACTGGAAAAAGGAACGCATGGACTGGCACCTATCGTTGGGACTGCCGGCAGAGAAGTACCGCTACCACGACCACGAGAAATTAGCGCACTATGCCAACGCTGCCACCGACATCGAGTTCGACTTCCCATTCGGTTTCAAAGAACTGGAAGGCATACACAGCCGCACCGACTTCGACCTGAGTGCTCATGCCAAGCATTCCGGCAAGAAACTGCAATATTTCGATCCCGATACCAACGAAAGCTATACGCCATACGTCATTGAGACATCCATCGGTCTTGACCGCATGTTCTTGGCCATGTTCAGCCATGCCTACAACGAGGAAAAACTCGACGACGGCACCGAGCGTGTGGTGTTGCGTTTGCCGGCTGTCCTCGCTCCGTATAAGGTAGCCATTCTGCCTTTGGTGAAGAAGGACGAACTGCCCGAAAAGGCCCGTGAAATCATGGATATGCTGAAAGGCGACTTTATGTGCCAGTACGAGGAAAAAGACTCCATTGGCAAACGGTATCGCCGTCAGGACGCCATCGGAACACCTTTATGTGTCACCGTTGACAACCAGACCTTGGAAGACAATACTGTCACGGTGCGCGACCGCGACAGCATGACCCAAGTGCGTGTGCCCATCGACAATCTCCGCGGCATGATTTTCGACGAATTGAAGCCGAAACGCTAATCTGTAGAAAATATGACAGTTAAAAAATCCGCTGTGGTTTCCCGCAGCGGATTTTTTGTTCATCGGTTGTGAGGGAAACGGATTTTCCGGCAGCTCATTGTGCGTGACAGTATCCCTGCACCTTGTTCCAGTCGCCACGTGTGAAATCGGGCATCGCCACCGGCATTCCGCCTTGCGCGATAGAGGCGGCTGAACATTCGCCCAAACAAGACCATTCCGCAGCATCATACACATCTTGATCCAAAGGCAGACCGTTGTGCAGGCAATAAATCAGGCGGTAGTCCATGATGAAATCCATGCCGCCGTGACCGCCTACTTCCTTGGCTTTGGCGGCGATATCCTTAGCGATGGGGTGCAGGTATTTCTCCATCAGCAAAGCTCGCACCGTATCGGGGACAAAGCCGTGCGGGTTGATGGGCGTATGGTCTATCGGGAGCAGTCCTTCGGGTAAACGCTCTTCAAGTAAGGTGAACCCTTCCACAGGATATTTGTTGGCAAACCCGTAGGTACCGGTAAGTTGATACAGGCGGTTGTAGGGTCTCGGAGTGAACACATTGTGCTCGATCAGGAAGGTCTTTCCTTTTTCGGTCTCAATCATTGTGGTAGTCATGTCTCCTTGTGCAAAAGTATCTACGTTCATGTGCTTTTTGGCTAGCTTCAGTCCGTTGATGGAAGGCGTGCTCATGGCCACCAAGGTCTTCATGCGGTCGCCGCGGTGGATGTTAAAGGCTTGACAAAGTGGACCCAAGCCATGGGTGGGATACACGTCGCCAGCATGTTTCTGGTTGAATTCGAGGCGCCAATTTTCATGGTATTCGTTCCAATAGGGTTCAAGATTATGGATATAGGCGCCTTCTCCGTGGATCAGTTCTCCGAACAAACCTTGCTGGGCCATGTTGAGCGCAGTCAGTTCAAAGAAATCGTAACAGCAGTTTTCTAACATCATGCAATGGCGTTGCGTTTGCTCGGCTACATCCACCAACTGCCAGCATTCTTCGATTGAGGTGGCGGCAGGCACTTCCACAGCCACGTGTTTCCCGTGTTGCATGGCATAAACGGCAATCGGGACATGTGTCTTCCAGTCGGTGCAGATATACACTAAGTCAACATCGTCGCGCTCGCAAAGCTGTTGATAGGCTTCACGGCCTACATATTCGGCTGAACGTTGCAATCCTTTGGCTTCTAATATCTTACTTTGAACAGCTTCGACGCGATCCTGCTCAATGTCGCACAAGGCTACAATGCTCACGCCATCGATATGGCTAACGCGATCCACCGCATCATAGCCGCGCATTCCCAATCCGACGAAAGCGATACGGACATTGGGGATGGGTGCAACCGCCAACTGCAATACGCTTTGTTGCCCCGCGCTTCGTTGCGGCTCATCAAATACAATGACATTGTCTTTGATGACATAATTTCCATGGCGATCTGCCTTCGGGGCACAACCCATGAAAAAACAAGTGCTCAATAATAATAAGGTCAAGATGTTTGTTTTCATAGTATTATTTTTGAATGATAAATGGGTTTTAACGGTCATCGTTTCGTTTTTGAGCAATAGTAGTGCTTTTGTCCATTGTGCAGTATTAATGTGCAAGGTTTGCACATTGCGTATCGGTTGTTAATCCATTCTTGTCCTGCAAGCCTATTGCCGTTCTGCACAAACAGTTTTCCCGCGTTTGCAAGGTTTCCTCAAAGTCGCTCATGTTTTTTCTATCATTTTACAGCAAAACTATGAATTATTCCTCATCTTGTCTTTTCTTTTTCGTGAAAAGAATAATTTTGTAAAAAATATTCTTTGCGATGAACCAATTACATGCTATTGCAGCTCGTTTTGTGGATGAAAGCAAGATTGCCGAAATCCTTCCTTTGGGCAATGGGCTTATCAACGACACCTATCAGGTCAGGATGCAGGGCAGTGTGCAGCCCGACTATGTCCTTCAGCACATCAACACGGCTGTTTTTACCGATGTCGAGATGCTGCAAACGAATATTGAGCGGGTCACCCACCATATCCGGAAAAAATATGAAGCCCGCCATGTCAAGGATATGCATCGCAGGGTGTTGCTTTTTTTGAAAGCCGATACCGGAAAGACCTATATTGAAGCGGATGGTACCTATTGGCGTGTGATGGATTTCATTCCGGATGCCTACACCTATGAGGCGGTCACACCGCAATACGCCTATCATGCCGGACGTTCTTTCGGCGATTTTGAGGCTTTGCTCTCTGATTTGGAGGAGCCGATAGGTGAGATTATCCCTGATTTTCATAACATTGAATACCGTTTGAAGCAGTTGGACGAGGCGATATCTGCCGATCCGGCGGGAAGGATGAAGGATGCCGAAGTTCAATGCTATGTCGGCAAGATAAAAGATGTTGCTGCCGAGATGTGTCTTGGAGAGCGCTATTTTCGCGAAGGCAAACTACCAAAACGCATTTGTCATTGCGATACCAAGGTGAATAACATGTTGTTTGATAAAGACGGCAGTGTGCTATGTGTCATTGATTTAGATACGGTCATGCCGAGTTTTGTCTTTTCCGATTTCGGCGATTTTTTGCGTTCTGCCGCCAATACCGGAGCCGAAGATGATCCCGACCTCGACAATATCCATTTCAATATGGAGGTGTTTTCCTCATTTTTGGAGGGTTATCTTGAAGGGACGCGTTCTTTCTTGACACCGATAGAAAAGAGCTTGTTGCCTTACGCCGCTACTTTGTTTCCCTACATGCAGACCGTTCGGTTCTTTACCGACTATATCAACGGGGACACCTATTATAAGATACGTTATGCCGAACATAACTTGGTGCGCACCCGCGCCCAATGGCGTCTTTTTGAAGAAGCCATGGCGCAAAGGCAAGCCATGGAGGCGTTGCTCAAATAAAGCCGTTTCCGCTTTGACCTCCAATAAAAAATCCGCAACGGGAAAACCGCTGCGGATTTTTTATCAGATAGGAATGGCGTGTTACTGCACGACTAATTTCCGGGTCTGTCTATGACCATCGGTGTAGTACAGGTCAACCAGATATACGCCTTTATCCCAGTTGCTTGCATCGATAATGAGGTCGGTGTCGCCATGCTTTTCGCACACTTTCTGACCGACGAGGTTATACACCGACAGGGTTGCCATATTACGGCCTTTC
This sequence comes from Bacteroidales bacterium, assembly GCA_029983675.1. Lineage (GTDB taxonomy): Bacteria > Bacteroidota > Bacteroidia > Bacteroidales > F082 > Limimorpha. Next base: position 18,684 of record JASBYY010000043.1, read on the forward strand.
ACCTTGAAAATACCGCTTGTCGGGTTGGGATAAATCCTCGTATCAACTTCTGTTTCATTGATACTCAGCAAATCTTCATTGATCGAAACTTCGTAAGTCAAATCACCGGCATCGGAATGTATGGTAACTTGCGTATGGACATAAGCCTTGCCATCGACATTGGGAGACATGGTGAGGCGGAAATATGCGCTGCCAGCCAAGGTATAGGGCAGTGGGTGTTCTGGCTCTACAACTAAGATAGCAGGGTTTTCCACTGTAATGGAAGTAATCTCTATGGGTGTTCCTGTGCCAAAGTTGCGGTTCTGGATCGCTGTCTGTTGTTCTCCAGGTTCATCAAATTGAAGAACAGGGGCACCAACAATCTGCAAGCCGAAGTCCATGGCCGATTTTTTCAGCATGGCAATGGCTTTTTTCTGTCCCAACGAGGTGGCGATCAAGATTTCCGAGCTTACATAATCACCCTTTCCGGGTGCATTTTGGAACCATACTTTGAGTTTCAGATTGGTTCCTGAAGGCAGCATGACAGGAAAACTTGGTATTTCGCCTGACAGTTGCAGGAAATACTGTGATTCCAATTGAATATCGTTGATGCTAACGGATGTCATAGTCTCATTCTTGATGACAAGCTCTTTTTCTTGTCCCATTTGCGTGAACCACAAGGTGTCGGGGGTGATGACGAGTTCTCCCGAAGGGGTGTGGGCTTTCATGGTAAAATGGTGCGGGTCGAGGTCGGCGAAGACAGGCTGGGTGTAGCGGTGTCCCGACTGGTCGGCGCCAAACACATAGTAGTTGATCTCCGAGTTGCCTTGATAGCCTTTGATATAGCCCACATATTCATTTGGGTTAGCGGTAGCCGTCATGCGGGTGGTCTGGTAGGCACCGCCGTCGATGCTGTAATACACCAACAGGGAATCCTGCTTGAGGGCTTGTTTGCTGTAAGCGATAAACTTGCTGGTGACGGCGATGGAGTCTTGCCATTCCTGTTCGCCGTGAATCACGTTGCGGTGATCCACAAAGAGCATTTCGAAGTCCATGACACCGCGGGTGCGGCAGTGCAAGGCGTCGGTGTTATGCCAACCCGGGTTGCCACTGTTTACGCCCACGATTTCATAACCCGGCATGGCTTCCTGATAAATGGCGATGGCTTGCTGATTGTAGGTGTTGTTGCTGCCCAAAGGAACGTAAACGGTCTTGTTCAGAATCAGGCTGTTGGTGTAAGGAGCCAATGTGTTACCTCCCGGTTCTTCAACGCGATACACCTTGTAAGGATAGCCCCAGCAGCAGTTGGTGGTGGCGAAGTAGTTGGCCACTTCCTCGTATTTTGAATACTGAGGGTTACTTTCCGGCAAACGGGCAATCAGAATCTTGTCGGGAGCCAAGTATTTTCCCCAGCAGTCCACGTGGGCAATATAGTCGCCTTGAGGGTCGATGGTGATATGATAGGGATCAATGCCGAGATAGTCGCGCATTTTGTTGCGGACAACGGTCTCGTCAAAACCAAGTTCTTCGGCATTTTCTCGAAGCACCAAGTCGTCGGAAACGCCGTGTCCGCGGCCGTCTTGCATCATGTTGCCTCCCGTATGGATGAGTTTCATGCCGTACATGGGGATGTTCCAATAGGTGGAGAAATAGCCTGGAATCTCGTCATCATGCGGTCTGGGACGGTTGTAAACATTATCGACAATGGCGGGATTCAAATCGTTGAAGATGTACCAGGGACCAAAGTCGCGCACCCAGTAGGAGTTTGTCGGGGCATTCAAAAACAGACAGTTGCTCATGTTGACACCTGCATTTTGAAAGGTGTTTTGGGCTTGGCTTTGTTGATAACTTTCAACGATAGTGATGACCTTGCAGTCTTTGGACATTTCGGCCACCAATGACACCGGGATACCCAGCGGATAAACGATCATAACAGCCTGCATAGGCTCAAATTCCGCCACGAAACGGAGTTCGCCCGTGGGCGGGTCGGTTTCCGTGAAGTTGATGCCTTTGACAGGGGTGTTCATTTCCTCTTCCGACAGGTAGTGCAGCTTGCGCCAGTCGGGCTTCTTTTCTTGTGCGTTTGCGCCTACCGTAGCCAGCAGAGCCATTAAGGTAAGCAGGGGTAACAATCTTTTCATGTGAATAAACTAAATAATAATAAAAATGAGGTGCAAAGGTAATAAAAAACCATCGGAACTTGGTTGTGGTGGAAGGAGCTTGTTTTTGGATTTTTTGTCACCTGCTTGTTTTTTGTAATTTTGCATCAAAAATCACAACACCATGCACGATACAAAATCCTTATATCCTGTCATTCGGCTGAAACATGGCAAAGCAGAAGCCGTGCGCCGTTTCCATCCTTGGGTGTTTTCGGGAGCCGTTGCTTCGGCGGCCGAAGGCCTGCAAGCCGGCGACACCGTCACGGTGACCGATGACGAAGATAATATTCTGGGGACAGGATTTTGCGAGCCGGACAACATCGCCGTAAAAATGCTGTGCTTTGAAAACCGGAAAATCGATGAATGGTTTTTTCTTGAAAGGTTGCAAAAAGCCTTTGCACTGCGAAAAGCCATTGGACTTGCCGGAAATGCCCATACTGACTGTTACCGTTTGGTGCATTCCGAAGGCGACGGTCTGGCAGGATTGATCATTGACATTTACGGGCACACGGCGGTGGTGCAGGCGCAAACCGAAGGCATGGCGTTACATCTGAAAGAGATTGTCAGGGCTTTGAAAATGCTTACCGATTTGTCCATCGGGGCCATCTATAATAAAAGCGCCGAAGCCATGTCGCGTATGGGGAAAAACGATGTCATCGACGACGGCTATCTCTTTGGTGAAGCAAATCAAGATACTGTAAAAGAGAACGATAGCCTGTTCCATGTGAACTGGGCAGGTGGTCAAAAAACAGGCTTTTTTCTCGACCAGCGCGACAACCGCGAGTTGGTGCGGCAACTGTCGCAAGGCAGAACCGTGCTCAATGCCTTTGGCTATACGGGCGGATTCTCCGTTGCCGCGTTGAAAGGCGGTGCCCGGAGTGTGGTTACGGTCGATGCGTCGAAAAAAGCCGTCGAAGCGGCCGAGGCCAATCTCGTTTTGAATGGATTTTCGGCTACCGAGAACCCCTGCCTTGTGGCCGATATGAAAGCGTATCTCAAGACCATGGAACCCGATAAGTTCGACCTGATTGTCCTCGATCCTCCGGCTTTTGCCAAAAACCATCAGTCTCGGCACAAAGGACTGCAAGGCTACCGTTACATCAATGCCGAAGCCATGCGCCGCATCGCATCGGGCGGACTGTTGTTCACATTTAGCTGTTCGCAAGCCGTTGACAGGGCGGCGTTTCAGAGTGTTGTCACGGCGGCAGCCATTGATGTCGGACGCACGATCCGCATTCTGCACCATCTTTCGCAGCCCGCCGACCACCCCGTCAACATTTTTCATGCCGAAGGTGCCTATCTGAAAGGCTTGGTGCTGTTGGTGGAGTGAGGTCTGTTCATGAACGGTTTCGGGTGATAATTCGGATAATCTACCGCCGTGATGAAAATAAGTCTTATTTTTACGGCTTGAAATATGACGCAGGACGATGCTGAAATTCGATCCTTTTTATTTTCAATGTCCCAATTGCCACGCTTGGCTTGAAGGTCGTGTCTTGAAATCGGAGTTGGTGAACGAAGCCAAACTGTACTCCGATGGCAAGGTGTTGTACGACAACTACATCACTACGCGGCAAAAAATGGTGCTTTGTCCTTCATGTGCCCATACGTTTTGGGTTGAGGACACGGTGGAGCCTGTCATCACTACCCAGAAACCCGATGCCTACATCTATTCGTGGGCGACATGGCGCTTTTACGGCATCCGCTTCACCGACAACAAGGGAAAACTCGCACTCATCCGGCATTACCAGAGTTTCTTGCGCAAAAGTCATTATGAGCCGAAGAAAGAGATTTATCTGCGTCGTTTGCTTTGGTGGGCCTACAACGACCTAAACCGTAACTACGGACAAATTCGGCTTAAGTATTTTCTGAATGGCTCGATGAGTTTCGGCGTGTGGCGATGCAACCGTAACATGCTGATTGAAGGGGAAAAACTGTTTCAAAAGAACCGGCAGGATTATACGGAAAACCTGAAACGGCTCTTGGCATTGCTCAAAAAACACCCCGAAGAACGCTCCGATTTAGAGTTGCCCGAGATCTACCGCGAGTTGCGACAATTTGACAAAACGCTGGAGCTATTGGACGGATTGGGCCGGCAGACCCATTTTGTGAGCGAAATGATGCGCCATGCAAAAAAGAAGAACGCCCGTGTGTTTACAGTGTCGGGGTAAGAAATCTTTTCGCCTTATAGAAGATAAGCGCTATTATTTCCTTAATAAGGTATTGATGACCACGGAAGCGCAAAAGCAGCCGAACACGGCAGGCATGTAGGAAATCGTACCTACATTCGACACTTTATTCTGTTCGTTTACGCTTTCGGTGGTGATGGCCGATTCATCGACGGGTTCGGGCGAGAACACCACCGTGATGCCGTTGAAAACCCCAAGGCGGTGCAGTCTCTTGCGGATGTAAAACGCCAGACGGCAATGGTTGGAGTCGGCGATGTCGGCAATTTCAATCCGTTCAGGGTGGAATTTGCCACCGGCCCCCATGCAGCTCACGATACGCTGGTTGTTTTGTTTGGCATAATAAAGCAGAAACACCTTGGGCGCCACTGTGTCGATGGCATCCACCACAAAGTCGAAAGACTGTGCCATGAGGTCGATGATCGCTTGGTCTTTCAAGTACAAATTGACGGCGTTCAGCTCGATATCGGGATTGATGTCGCGGATGCGTTCCGCCATGACTTCCGCTTTCGGGCGACCCATCGTGCTGTTGAGGGCGATGAGCTGTCGGTTGCGGTTGGTGAGGTTCACCACATCGCCATCGATGAGGGTCATCTTGCCGATGCCGGCGCGTGCCAACTGCTCGGTAGCGTGTGCCCCCACGCCACCCAGACCGACAACAAGCACATGGCTTGATGCCAGTTTTTCGATGCCTGCGTCGCCGATGAGCAAACGGGTGCGGTCTTGCCAATGTTCCATTTTCTTCAGTTCTTGAAACAGCGTGCAAAGTTAGCAAAGATTCTTTCCTTGAGACCATCGATGGAAAAACCGAGCAAGGAGGCTGCCGTTTCGTAAATTTCAACGATGGTGCTGTCGGACACATCCGTTTCAAAAAAGATGTTTTCTAATGAAATGTATTTCAACGACTTGTGTATTTTTGTTTCGGCATGAAGCAAGTCTTTTCCTATGGATAGCAAGATGCCGTCGCGAGTCAGTTGGTCTGCGGTTTCGGTATTACCGTTAAAGCCGTGGATGATCCACGCTTGGTCGGGACGATGTTTTTTGTGGACCGATAACACCTCGCCATAGCTTCGCACGGCGTGGATGATGAGCGGCTTGCCGACCTGCTCCGACAAGGAGACATGTTGCTCAAAAAGGGCCGTTTGTTGCAGTAAACTTGTTGGGTGGCATTTGTCGATCCCCGTTTCGCCGATAGCGACAACAGCGGAGTTTTGTGCTTTTTCGCGCAGCACCGCCAAAGCCGTTTTGGGGTCGAGATCGTGTGGGTCCAACGCCCATGGGTGGATGCCGACACTGTAAAATCCGGTTTCGGGAACGGTTTGGTCCCATTCTATATTGACGATGTTGACAATGCCCGGCTGGGAGGCCTTGACATGCGTGTGTAGGTTGATAAACGGCGTTTCCATGGCGTTTTTTGACAGGACAAAAATACGATAATCGGGGAAAGGAACAGAGAAACAATCATAATTTGATGTTCAATAAAAAAACTACATTTTTTCTTGTCTAATTGATTTTTTTTACTATTTTTGGGGCAATCAGAATGGCACCACTTTGAAGAAAAGCAAAACGACGTAAACTCCTGATTTCTAAACGAAG
>JASBYY010000044.1 GCA_029983675.1 Bacteroidales bacterium
TGTCCGGCTGGGCGTTTTCAATGTCGCTGACGGTGCCCTGTGTGTTGCCTCCGTCAATCTTGCTGTCGTAGGCCGCCTTGAGGGTGTTGTAGATGCTGTAGGCGTCGTAGTAGTCATTTTCAAGCTGTTGCCTTTTATACTGCGGAACAACCGGAGATACGGTGTCAAAGGAGACGCCGCTGAAAGCATAATGCACGGGGCATCCCCTTGTATCGGCAGTGTCAATCCTCGTCACATTATAGGTGTACATGGGGGTGGCGTTGTTTTGTGAACCGTCATAGTAATAGTTGATGCCATAGTCGCCATGGTTAAGGATGTGTTTCGGATTGTTTCCCGGACTTGACTGGCTGAATGTGTTGTTTGCCGTTTCTCCAACCATGCCTTGGTTTTGTTGGATGCCATTATCGCCAAATGGATTTGGATTTTCACTAGAAACATAAAAATCACATTTGTTGTCGTAGTTCTCATTGCAGCGGTAAATAAGACCCGATTTTATGTCTTGCAGTTTATGGTTGACGTCCACTGCAACATTGCCGCAATACAGATTTTTGAACACATTCCCATAAACCTGATTGACAGATTTCGAGTCCTTGGTGATGACGCCGTAGTACTCTTCCGGATGGACCTGAGCCATTGTGAAAGTGTCCTGCTCGATGATAAAATGCGGTGTCGATTCCGCATAGATACCGGCGGGACACCCGTATCTCCGTTGGCCCACCTCAAAGTTCGAGTTCAACACGGTTGCAAAACCAGAATTAAGGGCGAACACACCGTATTGGTTATTGGTAAAGTCCGTTGCCTTCACGGTGAATGTTCTCAATCCAACAGAATTTGGTTTTGTCGAAACCACTGCTTTAAGGAAATTGTCGAAAGTCGATTTCTTATTGACAGTGACGGCGCCATTGGAAAGCATGTTGTAACTGCCATCCACGATAAACCCCGCATCATATCCGTGGATGCCGATCGGCCACTGGTGGTTGAACGGGTTGTCCTCAAGCCTGAAGTCACAGGCCGTGAACCTGACGCCGCGCACCCTGAAAAGGTTCACATGCGAGATGAAAATGCCCGGACCTGGATAGTCGCTGTTTACCGCAAAGGTGCAGTTGTGGAAATAGGAGACATTGTCTCGCAACACGGTCTGTCCGGGATTCTGAGGGTGCTGGAACCGGTTCTCATAGGGATGGAAATAAACGGCACATGCATTGTTGATGAAGCTGGAGTTTGATGCCCGGACAATGCCGCCCGTGGTGAGTTCGGGACCGGCTGCCGACGGATTCCACAGATCGATGGCTATCGCGGCGTTCTCAATCACGGCACTGTTTTTCAACTCGACGACACCTTGCCAATAATGGCCGTTTTCTTTCAACTGGTGCTTGTTTCTGTTGCCCCACACTTGGACACCCTGCCATTGCTCTCCATCGCACAAACTAAGCAAATGCCCACCGTTGACAAGCAACTTGCCGTCCGGTTTGACCTTGACGCAGGCTTGGTCGGAACAATACACCGTTCCGGTGACGGTCAGTGTTACACCCGGTTCCACAAAAACATCACCAACAAGATAATAGTTGTCAGCAGCCCATGTGGTGTTAGAGGTAATATGTGTAGTCGGAATGGTATTGTATTGATGGGAAATTGTGATATCCTTGTTATAATAACATAAAGAGGAACCATGGTAACCAACGGCGACTTGCACATAAGCGGACCCTGTCCCGTTAGGTCTGACATAAGCCTTATTGCCATCGGTTGAAACGATGGTCAGGTTTGAAGAGCAAGCCCAATCAAATGTGAACATTTCAGCTTCTGCAGGGGTAACTTCCAAGGAATAGAGATAATCTTTACAAAATGCTTGTCCCTCAATAACAGTAGGTCCACTCAAAGGAACATTCAAATGTGTGATTTGTGTCTCATAACACAAGCAATCTTGTTTTGTTACAACCAAATCAATCACATCATTAGGTGTTTGAGGTTGGAATTGAATTTCTTGATAGTTACCGTTTGCATACGCAACAGCAAGTATCTCATTGCCAACAGTAAGAGCAATCCTGGCACCGACAGGTGCTTTCACAACCATTTTACCTCCTCCCATGCAAATTCTTGAGGGATGTTCTACGACCATTGTCTGTGGAACGGTGGTGTATAGACGCAAAAACGCATCGCAATGTGCGGTAAACATCTGATAGGTGATGTATTTGCTTCCGGAATTATACGGCCAGCTTGATTGGGCGAGGAAGTACTTTCCCGCAATATTGCCAAAGGCAGGCATCCAATTGCCACTATTATTGGCATAAGGGCCGTAGTCGGGCATGAAGTTCGGATCGAACAGGTCGTACATGCCCCATACAAAGGCGTCGTTGACAAATGAAAATGATGTTTGAGTAGGGCCGACACATCCCACTGCTCCGGCACCTTTATTATTATAAGTCCTGCGCATGAATGCTTCCACGAGGCAATTTCCGCCATAGTTGAAATTGCCGGTCTGGCAGTTAATGGTCATCACAAAAGTGAGCTTGTCGGTGTTGTTCATTTGCGACACGTGACTGGTGCTGAAGGAAGGCTCACCCCATCCTTGGTTATAGCCGTGATCCCTGTGCTGAAGGATGAAAGCACCATTGTTGACGGCGGTGACGACTTGCTGGGCGGTTCCTCCGGTCCATCCGCCTAACTCGGCGGGTGTGGCAGGTATGTATCCTCTGCCGTTAGGTCCGAAGTAACTGGTAACCATGTATGTGTTTTGGTTGGACGACCAAATGGATCCCGGTGTGCCGTCATAAATAGCATTGATACGTACCGGCTCTTTGCCATGGTTTCTCCAGTAACCGCCCACTACTTCGGAGCAGATTTGGAACCAGCGCTCGGTCTGCCATCCTAATGCCGTGATGGGGTTTTGATACGTGCTGGCGTTCATGTTGGGGTGGTTGTACTCGTAGTCTAAAGTCTTGTCCACCATCATTTTTGCTTCCGTGGCACTGGCGGCAACCAACCGTGCAAAGCAAATATCGGGGAGATAATCACCCGTGCAGTCGGCATACTGGTTGTCGGTGATGCATGTTCCTTCTGTAGGGTGGGAAATGGTTTCGGCGGGGATGCCGTTTGCCATATTGGTGTTGTGGTCGCCGAATAGAAGCACCGCTACGGGAGGAATGGCCCAAGTGCTGTATGCGTTATGGAAATAGTTTTTCAGCTCGCCGGTATTCGAACATCCCATCTCGCTAAGACTTTTTACCTCCGTTTTGATGCCTTGACGAATGCGGTAGTTGGCTAATTGTTGTGCATAAGGGCGAAAAGTTTCATTGTTAGGGATAACAATAAGGTATTCGCATCCCGTTGGACGGTTTGACACCCATCCTCTCATGCGAGTCTCATAATCTATGGCTGGCAACTGGTTATAATTCATTAGAGACTGCTGAAGAATAGGGTCATAATAAGGAGAACGAAGGCGGTCCTCTCCAAAATGGCCGTCGCCTCCTACAAATGAAAGGCTGATATCCAAATCATGATACACCTTCAATACTTTTGTCACCGGATTGTATTGATAAGGAGTAACAGATAAAATCACAGTTTGAACACCTCTTAAATTCATTACTTCAGAAATGATAACGGGGCTTTCCGGATAGAACGCATTCACACCATAAATGCTACTGTCCTTTTCATAAGTGGATGGTGTGTCATCATTCCCAGCCTTAATTGGTGCGGCAGCTATCAAATCTACATTATTGATGGTCTGGAACTGGCTGCTGTTGATACTGTAATTTACTGTCGATCCATTGGGGATTGCGACAAAACGACTACTGGTTGGCAGGTTTGGTTTCCCCTCTTCAGCGGGAAGAAATACCCCAGATATTTCTATCTGCTCACCCGAGTAGCCGTTATCTGTAAACGTACAAAGACGCATCTGTTTTAAAGCATGTCTTACTTGTAAAGCGGCACCCGTTTGGGTAAAGGTAGTGAAACCTTCTTTTGACGCACCGTTTGAGAATGTGAAATCACGTGTCTGAGCCTTCGCCTGAGCTACTATTACCAATAGCAGCAGGAAAAGGACTTTGCTTCTTGATGTGTAATGTCTTTTCATGTTTGTGTTGTTTTTATGGTTAGTTATCGGAGACAAAGATAAACATTGTTTTTTTATTCCGCAAGGGGTTTTGGCGTTTTTCCTTGAAAAAGGCGTATAGGTCAAATTGCAGGATGGATTTAGAGCCACAATTGCGTTACGAGCTTTATCTTTGCGCTGTCGCCTGAAACATAGTGGAGTTCTGCTGGGGAGCAACCCCATGAGGAATAAGGTGAAGAAGATGCGACGAGCATGAAGGGAGTCATCCTATGGGTGGCTCCTTTTCACTTCATGCTAAGAGCTTTTTCCAATGCCAAGCAAACCCATTCTTGACGGGTAAAAATAGCTATTCTTTTGAGATAATGGTTGTTTGGAACAAAAAGAATGTACAGCATTTCAGAACAACATCTCATACTGCCATCATTTTACCTTAAAATATGCCTTTAGCATGAAGCTTCTCGGACGGATGAGGTATGCCGAATAGTAACTGTAAATTCCTGAATAATAGGAATATGCAAAATTCTTGGTGTCGAGAATATTATTGATGTCCAAACTGAACTTGATTTTTCGGAAGGTGTAGCCGAAGCTGCAATCCAAGAGCACAAAATCATCCATGCGTTCTTCGGCATGGGTGTGATAGAACTCCACCGAAGGGGTGACCGACAGGCCAAAAGGCAGCACCACGCTCAGCTGGGCGTTGTCGATAAGGCTCACCATGGGCTGTGTGCCGGTGTTGAAGCCCCCCAAGGCCGAAGTCATGCGGCTCCAACTTCCCTTGTTGGAGAAGAAAATGTTGTCCGTCAGGGCGATAGAAGTGGTCAAGTTGGCGTTCCAACCTTGGTTGAAATAGGTGAGCACTTGGTTTTGAACCAATTGCGGAGAACGCCCTAATCCGTATGAGCATTTTGCATTCATGTTCAGTCGCTTCCAGCTGAAACCTTTGCCCATATACATCGAAACGGAAAGATAATCACCTTGGTTAGGCTGTTCAACTGCATTGACAACCATCATGTCGTCCTCAAAATGATAGGCATACATCACCTTGTTGCAGTAGCGGTTGTAGTTCACTGACAAATCGCTGAAAAAGTATTTCATAATGTTCTTGTAGGACAAAGTGAGCGATCCGCTGCCGCCGTAGGTGTCGGCCAAAGGGCATTCGTAACGCGACAAGGTCCTGTAATTTTGCAAGAGATAGCCTGAATACAAGGTCCTCAACGAAGGCGTGCTGTTGTAGAGGGCCGTTTTGGCGTTCACTTTCCATCGGTGGCTGAAGTCGTAATGGAACGAAAGCGATGGCTGGGAGAGGATTTTGAATTGCTTGACAGGTGCCTCTCCCCAACGGTCATTCAGTTCCATATAGCGCAATTGCACGGGCAAATTAAGCGACACATTCACACGGCGGCGGTTGTAGGTGATGTGAGCGCCAGCTGAAGGCTGGTATTTGCGCCAACGGATGTCGTTGTTGAAAGGCTTGCCTTCAAAAAGGAGGGTCAGGCTGTCGGCGGTCTTTCCTGTGAGTTGAGAATGAAGTCCTTGCTCCTCAACGGTGAAATTGAAATACGGCATGATGCGGATGCGTTTCCATACCACATTGGTGAGCATACGCACGAAGCTCTGGCTTGTAAACGAATGGTAACCAATATTCTGGCTGGTCAAGGCGTAATCCTCGCCATGGTTGAGGGTTTCGGGGAAACAGCCCGGGGCGATTTGCAGCGTGTAGGGAAGATTGCCGTAATCTGTTGTGGAATTAAACTCTATGCCACGGTCTTTGTCGCGGCGGTTTCTGCGAATCCAATGGATTTTGAGCTTGGCGCACAGCGAATGACAGTTCTCCTCTTGTCTGACCCTGCTGCCCTTGTCCACAAGCCCTTCGCCCCAGTTGCGATGTCCTGAGGCGGTGAGGCCAATCTTCAGATAGTCCAAATCCTTATTCAGGTCGTAGTTCACGCTGGCTTCGAGCATCTTGGCGGTTTCTATGGAATGCATCCTCTCGATAAGGCTGATCGTGTCGTCAGGGAGAAGAAAGAGGGTGCGCGATTCGCTTGACTTACGGTTGCGGTCGCTGCCGCCAACCAGGCTGAACGATAGTTCCGCTTCGTTTTTCAGTTTGAAAAGGCTGTTGAAGGTGGCTCCTTGCGATCCGTTGAATGTGTGGCGAACGGAAGAAAGCCCCGGAGCCGAAGGCTTCACCATTGAGGCCATCGGATATATATTAACATTTTCATTATCAACAAGTTCATTTCCTGAGTTATTGGCTTTCAGCGTACTCAGGAACTGACGGCGTTTCTCGAAATACATGCCCGTCAGCCCACCTTCATATTGTACCCTGTCGGCCCAACCTGCCCCCAAATCGGCCATGAGGGCAAAGGTACCCTTGGCGCCGGCTTTCAATTTCAGGTTCAGTGACACATCGTCGGAAAACTGTATGTCTTTCAGGGCTTTCACATGCTGGTGGTTTTCCATCACCTGTACCGAAGCCACATCGGAGGCTGGAATGCTGGTGGTGGCAAGATTGTAACGGCCTTGCAGCATGTCCATGTTCTCAATGTAGAACTTAGAGATGGCCTTGCCCTTGTATTCCACCTTGCCGTCGTCTTTTACCTCAATGCCGGGCATCTTTTTCAGCACATCGGCAATGACGAGGTCGGTTGTGTCGCGGAATGTGTCCACAATGTAGTTGACCGTGTCGTTGTTTCCCCACATCTTTCCGGATTTGACCGATACCTCACGCAGTTGGATGGCTTCTTCAACCACGACAAAGTCGATGGTCTGCTCCTTGTTGCCGATGATTTTGGAAGCGCGCCTGACATTGAAGCCGTAAATGGTGAGCATGAGCTGCTTTTCTTCACTTTTGTTGAACACTTCGTAAAAGCCTTTGTCGTTGGTGAAGGTATAGGCCACGGTCATGCTGTCGCTGGGGCGCATCAGGACCACCGAAGCGTTGAAGACCGGCTCGCCAGCTTCGGTCTTCACCGTTCCGATGATGCGTACCTGCGCCATGGCAAGGAGGGGGAAAGCGAAGCCGATGCAACATAAGATGAGGAGCCTTTTCATGGCATACTATTTTGAAGGTGAATTGTCGTTTCTTGTTTTATATGATTCGTCGCAAAGATATCCCTTCCCATCATCCAAAAAAGAAGAGGAACCTTTCCTAAACGCAATACCATTGTAGCAGAGTCGGCTTGAATGTTGGTCGCATATTGTCCTTTCCATTCAAAGACCAACTGAGGATTATGGTTTTCATCGCTTCCTATTTGAGCAACATGGAGGAGTCCGTATTCTGTTTGATGGTTGTTGATTTGGATTTTGGAGAAAGCAGCTGGAAAATTGTTGAATAGTTCATAGGGAACAACGGCATGGACACTTATTGAGGTATCGGCATTTATCGCCTGTTTGGTCATGACGGAAATCTTGGGGCGATAGGGCATCACGGCAAAGACGAAGACGGCCATCAGCAGGCTTACCAATACTACTGCCATGCCATAACGAGCCAACATAGGCGGCATTCGGCCTACGATTTCCCTCACCTTGGGGCTTTTCCGTGCGTCAGATTCTTTCCAGTCCATGACTTACATTCCCAATTCCAGTTGATCCTTTACCAAAGCAAAATAACGCCCACGCAAGGCTGTCAGTTCTTCGTGCGTGCCGCTTTCCACAATTCTGCCTTCATGCAGCACAACAATACAATCAGCATGGCGCACCGTACTCAGCCTATGCGCCACTACGACCACAGTCTTATCCTGATAGAATTTACGCAAATTATTGACAATCATGCGCTCGTTCTCTGTATCCAAAGCATTCGTGGCTTCGTCAAGAAAGACAAAATCGGGATTTTTATAAATGGCTCTTGCCAAGAGGATTCTCTGTTTCTGCCCTTGGCTCAATCCTTGTCCATTATGTCCGATCTTTGTTGAAAGCCCCAAGGGAAGCGATTGAATGTAATCATTCAAGTTGGCGGTCTCAACTGCATAGTGAAGCCTGTCTTGTTCGGGTGTATCGCTTGAAATCGCGATGTTGTTTGCCATACTGTCGGCAAAGATATAACCGTCCTGCATCACTGCACCGCATTTCGACCTCCACCACCGCAAGTCGATGTCATTCAAGTCTTTGTCACCTAATCTGATTTGTCCCGATGTGGCTGGATAATACCCCAACAACACTTTCACCAAAGTGGTTTTTCCGCTTCCGCTTGTCCCCACGATAGCAGTCGTCTTTCCTTGACGCAAAGTCAGGCAGATGTCGTCAAGCGTATTTCTTTTTGCGTTACCGTCATACTTGAAGCACAGATGATCAATCGTAATGTCGCGTTGTTGGGGCATCGTACAAATCTTCCTGTGGGTATTCTCTTCTTCCACTTCGTGAATTTCGTTGATACGTTCAAGGCTGATGCTCACATCCTGCCAACGGTAGATAAAACCCACAATCTGGTTGATAGGGCTATTCAGTTGTCCGATAATGTATTGAATGGAAAGCATCATGCCAAGGCTCAAATTGCCGTTCACCACATTGGCTGCCGCCAAAATGGTAATCAAAACATTTTTCAATTCGTTGATGAATATGCTGCCCGCCTCTTGGTTCTGCTGCAAATTAAGCGATTCCAAATTTACTTTGAACAAATCCGCCTGAACATCTTCCCATTCCCAACGCTTACGCTGCTCACAGCCTTGCAGCTTGATTTCGGGCAAGCCCATCAACAGCTGGTATATCACATCCTGATTCACGCCATAGCGGTCAAACAGCTTGTAATCAAGAATACGGCGCTTTTTGAGAAACACGCTGGTCCAAACCGCATACAGAAGGCTGCCCGACATGAACACCAGAAACACTGGAATGCTGTAAACCGCAAGAACAATACCGAAGACGATGATGGAGAACACCGAAAACAAGACATTGAGCGACTGCACGGTCAGGAAACTCTCCACACGGCGGTGGTCGTCAATGCGTTGCAGCAAATCGCCCGTGGTGCGGGTGTCGTAGAAGCGCATCGAGAGGTTCATCAGTTTGCAGATGAAATCGGAAATCAGCGAGATATTGATTCGAGTACTCAGATGAAGCAGCACCTTGCGCCTGACAAAGTCAATGGCCGTGCGGCTGAATATCAGCATCATTTGACCGGCAAGAATAAGCCATATCAGGTTCAAGTCCTTGAAGCGTATGCCTTTGTCAACGATGGCCTGAGTGAGAAACGGAAACAGCAGTTGCAGCAGACTTCCTGCAAGCAACCCGAACACAAGCTGGAAGAAGGCTCCTTTATAGCGCATGACATGTCGGCTGAGCAAGGCGAAACGCCTCCGCTTGGCCGTTCTGCCGTCTTCATGCTCATGGAATGCCGGGGTGGGTTCCAAAAACATCACAATGCCTTGAGAAGTCTTGGCATCGTCGAACACGCTGAGCCAATGCGCACAGAAGTCGCTTTCCGAGTAGCTGACCAATCCCACGCCCGGATCCGCCACTTTTACAATAGTGCCTTTCTTCCCCTGCTCAAAGCCGTACACCACCACAAAATGGTTCTGATTCCAATGTGCTATGCAGGGCAGGTTCTCCTTATCCATCAAATCGGCAAAGGTGATGGTGCCCGATTCGGTTTCCAAACCTATGTTTTCTGCCGCATGGGAGATACCCGACAAACTAACGCCTTGGTTGGTGATATGGCTCTTGCTCCGCAACCACTCCAAGGGGTAGGACTTGCCGAAATAACGGGCAATCATGCAGAGGCAGGCCGGACCGCAGTCCATGGCATCATGCTGACGGATATGTGGAAAACGCTTGGCCATCACTCAGTTATGAATTGCAATCAAGTATCATCCGCCTCTGTATTGGTGGATTTCAAATCTACCTTGCACAAATTCTCCTTGCCTATCACCGTTTCATAATTGCCCGGCGATGGACAGAGAAAACGGTATCGGCACACCGAACACCTCTCGCCACCCCTTATTCTTCTCCATGCCGTGTTGCGGGTCAGTTCATCGTAAACCAATCCAAGAACACGCTTCTCTGGGAAACGGCCAATGGCTTCTTTGTTCACATCGGCTTTCACCGTTCCATCGGCAAAGAAATGCAGCTTCCCGAAATAGTTCGTATTCAACTTTTGACGGCAGAATATCTCACGCATCGAAATCGGGGCGGACAGAATATCTTCCTCACTTAGCAACACATTGTCCTCGAAGAATTTCAGGTTCTCACCATTGAAAATCGGAACCCACTCACAACGCTCCGCCTCAATTCCGGCAACCATGCGCTCTGCTTGCTCAACCTGACTTTCATTTTCAACCAACAGATGAAACCGGACATCCGAATCGTGCTGCAAAGCCTCCGGCAGCATCGTTTTTTCAAATGGAGCCGTCAATATGACCTCGGTTTTAACATGATCCAACGACAAGCCTTTTTCATTGATGATGTGCTGCCACAGGTGCCAATTGAATTGTTGGTATTGGTCTATCAATGTGTTGAGCTGGCTCAGATGCGGATAGGTACGCAAATCGCCGCCCACCAAATCTATCACCTGCACCGAGGTGGCAGCCAATTGCACTATCAGTTCGCGCAACTGTTCAAAAGGCATGGCAGAAGGTTGCTCCATAGCGCTACAGCAAAGTGTCTGCTTGTGAAATAGGCCGCAGTGCGGGCAATGTTTGTCGCATTCGGTGCTGAGGTGTATCACGGCATGGGTAAGATAGGTGCTGATGTTTTCGCCAGTCATTACTAAATCTCCAATATCAGACATTCTTTCAACATCATTCTGAAGATTTAATATGGGAAGGAAATTGATAGGTTTCTGTTGGTATTGTTCCTTATCAATTAATACACCCATTTTGTTCTCACATACATTTTTGATAAAACCTCGTATTTCATCATCCAGTTCTACGGCACCCCAATCAACCACACCTAAATTCTCTGGGGAATAAACCGCTT
Organism: Bacteroidales bacterium; assembly: GCA_029983675.1. Lineage (GTDB taxonomy): Bacteria > Bacteroidota > Bacteroidia > Bacteroidales > F082 > Limimorpha. The sequence goes on from JASBYY010000044.1 coordinate 10,958, forward strand.
TAGCCAAGTCAATTGCTTTTGACAGATGGCTCGATAAATGTTTTCCATTTTCTGTATCATAAAGGAGCAACGTGTCTTCTTCTTCCCAATTCACATAAACTTTATTCTTTATAGTAAACCATGATTGTGCCATAAACCGTATTATTTCAAAATTACGTTTTTCATTATTTCAGCATACGCATTGGGGTGACGGGCAAAAAAAGCCATTTGGGTCTCAACATACTGTTTGCGTTGTTCTTTATTCATGAAACCGAAGCACTTGGATTTTCCCTTGTCAAATCCATCTATCTGAAACACACATTGTATGCAATCTTTACGATTTTCACACACTTTGCACTGGGATTTCATCCGTTGGTAATACTCATTATACTTTGATGCGATTTTCTCAAAATCAATATTTACGCCATTCTCATCTACCGTGCCCATTTCATATTGATGGCCAATTCTTTCACATGGTAAAATTTTCCCATTTACCGTGATAAACACTTTTCTTGAAAAAGGAAGACAGGTTCCAGTGGGAACACTTTTGACATTTTCGGCCTTGCCTAATAAGAGCTCATTGTAATTCTCATATTTAAACTCGGAATTATGCAAAAGGAATAGCATGGCGGAACGGTATGTTGGGCAAGACAAAAACATTTCCTTTTCAATTTCTCCGTAATTTTCGTTTTGAAACAGGCTATCGTATGAGTTTCTGTACATTCGGACAAATTCTTCCTTCATATCTTCCCTAATTCCTGATGCATTCAAATCACCGATTTGTGGCACTTTATTATATCTATCCTTAATAAATCTAAGTACTGTATTTACTGAATTACGATTATGCAATACCGCATTGAAAGACACATGTTTCTCAAAATAATCAGGATAAGTCTGCCTCAACAAATCAACATTTCTGGTTACTTGTTGGAATGACGACGTCCCGTCTAGCTTTTTTCGATAAGCATTGTTTTCTTCATCACCATCCAAGCTGACAAGCAACTTAAAACTGTTTTGGACTAAAAAGTCCATATACTTATCCAACAACATTCCGTTTGTAGTCATGCTGAAACGGAATTGCTTGTTAAAATCACCATCATTCAGATAGTTTATTACCTTTTTTATAAATGGAACATTAAGTAGTGGTTCACCTCCGTAGAAACTCACAAACACTCGATTATTCATCAAACATGATTTTGATTTTTTCCATAAATGTTCCATATAATCAATAAAGCGTTTGGCACTTTTAATTGATAACATTTTGTTTTCACGCCTATCATAGTCGATATACAGCTTGCCATAAGCGCAATACTCACATTTGAGGTTGCAAGCATCCGTCACCTCAAAGGTGATTTGAAGCGTGTTCGTAAGAACTTCTTTAACCTTATCCGCTGTTAATACAAAATTGCTCATTCCTGTTCTATGGGATTATAAGGCGTTTTAATTATCATATTATCAGTGTTCTTCTGCTTTACCAATTTGCCGCTGGCATCTTTTTTGTAAACCACACCTCCTGCTCCTTGTTTGACCTCTGGCAATACCCTATCCAAATAGAGAAACAGGTCTTCATAGAAAAGTTTTACAAAATCGTTCGTTTCTTTACATGTTGATTGCTGATAATATCTTTCCTCCATCATCACTATATCCTCTTTTGAGTTAATGATGGCATTACAAGTGAAGGAAAACCATCCTTTTACATCTTCCACTTGCAGAATCAACCCCGGCAAGCCGCAAAACTTCCATGGGCCTTCTGAATAAGGAATGTCAGTTGTGAACCATGCATTCCAAATGCGTCCTTTATAAGCACAGGTGGCTTTCCTGCAAGAATAGCCAAGCACCTCTTTGTTATCAGAGAGAATTTCCCATTGCATCAGCGGAAGGGCTTCACCATATTGGAAAATTGGTCCGATGCTTGGAGTGCGATGCAACACGGTTATTTTCTGCTCAGCATGGTTTTTATAAACATCAATGGGCAAAGAAAATTCTTTAGGCTGGCTTGGAACGGCATTTTTCCCTTTATTCACCCATGTGGAGCAAAGCGAATCGTGTTGGAAAAGGTGAACGCTATAGGAGCGGGACAAACCCTCGCCGATTTGCAGAATAAGATAGTCGATATCTTTTTCATTCATTTTTGTAGTGTCATTGACGATTTCAAACCGATATTTGAAAGTCGCATGGCTTTCTCCTATCTTATGAAAATCCTCAATATGAACATCCTTTTGGGAGAAACCGAGTTGGGAAAGAAACAATACAACACCCAACAAGAAAGGTGCAAATCTATTACTGTTAGTTAACATAACCATGTGTTTTTAAGCAAGAGCGTGTCGTTAATAACGATACGCTCTTGCAAATGAAAGTTGTCAACGGATTAGGACTCCCCAAGCTACAGCTTTTTCGCATTTCGTTTGAAGGCCATTGGCGGTATTTGCATCGCGATTATCTTCGACCGATGACGGTCCGCAGCAACCACAAGAACAAACAACATTCTCCCCGCCTTTGACGGCGTTCTTCAGTTCGTCGCTGATTCGGTTCAGCTTGTTCAGTTTCAAGTTTTTCATGACAATTCAAATTTAGAGGTTTTACTTTTTGTTGTTTTTTTTCAGCACCTTAGGCGGCTTACTCCAATTCGATGGGGTTGTAAGGGACTGCGCGTTTTTCTTTCTCATTCACTTTCTCGAACACAGTCTTGCCTGAAGCATCCTTTTTGGCCACATAGGACTGCACCCTGTTCATTCTATTGTAACGGTAAATATCCGAATAGCATTGATTCATGAAATCACGCACATCTTCCCGTGTGCTGTTTTCATAAAAGTATCGTGGCAACACCACTTCTTTATGCAGCACTTTTACACTTTTGCAGCAAAACACATAGTGTTCTTTGCTGTCTTGAACTTGAACGATAAGACCGGGCAAGCCACAAAACTTCCATGGACCGTCCGGAACGGCTATTTCAGTGGCAAACCATGCGACCCAAGTCCTGCCTCGAAAAACAGCAATTGCTTTCTGGCAGGAATAACCTAAGATTTCCTTCCTTTCCTTTTCGATCCGCCACTTCATCATCGGCATATGCTCTTCGTAACAAAACACAGGGCCGGTCATCGGCGCTCGGTGATACACTTTCATCTTGCCTTTAGGATAATCCTTTAGCACATCTATTGGAAGCAATGCTTCCAATCTGGAGGCATTCTCGCTGACAGACCCCTTCCTTCTTGAAAGAGTGACGGCTGAATCCCATCTGTACATGTTATGGCTATAGGATTTTGAAAACGAATCGCCTATTTCATGAATGATGACATCGTGCGACTTTTCTTGCGGTCGAAGAGAGTCTTCAGCCATGGTTAAATCATAACTTATCACATAATTACTATTTCCAACAATATCCACATCGTCAAGGTTGAGATAATGAACTTGTGAATACATTCGAGGAATGAATGCGACAATGACAAAAATCCAAACAACCAATTTTGTTTTCATATAATTATTGATTTGCTTTGTTCTTATGTTGTCTATGTATGAATCAAAGGGTGTATGATCATACACCCTTCAAAACGCCGGTGTTGATTAATAGACCGCAGCTTGAACCTGGTCGCATTCGACGTAAAGGCGATGTTCATGATTGGCAATCATGTTATCAACCATAGAAGACCCCTCTTGGTTTGCGTAGCAACACCCGCAAGTACAAGTGGGTTGTTCGCTATCTCCGCCTCTTACGGCGTTCTTAAGTTCGTCGCTGATGCGGTTCAGCTTGTTCAGTTTCAAGTTTTTCATGACAATTCAAATTTAGAGATTTTGTTTTTTGTTGTTTTTCTTCAACATCTTAAATATGATGCCGTTGCGGCGCACCGTGCCGGCGTTCTGCTGTTGGCCTGCCCTATTGGGCCTCCCGCAAGGCGGATGAAACGCCGTCTCTGCCTGAGCCGCCACCTCACCTATACGAGGCAACGGAGGCCGAAATCAAGTGAACCTATTCCTTCCGAGCCACCAAATCCCTCTTGGTTCATAGAGGGCTCCACCACCATGGTCTCGGGCGCATACTCCCTTATCCGGCAACAGATATCGCAACTCATTCATAACCATCATAAGCAATGAATAACTTCCTAATTGGCTTCCTTTTAAAGAGCCATTCGACCGTCTAATATTATGGTTTAATCTCAATATGTATTGTATTACGCGCATTTTTTTCATAATGCCAACTGGATCAACCCCTTGCAACTAATATGACACTTCTCCCTATAACTCTCCGAGGTATAAAGGAAAGCAAAGTCAAATATGTGATTCTCCAGAGCGTTCTTTTTACATTTTAGCCATCCTCCTTATTGGTCAAATAACATTGTGCCTATGATCGTGTTCTTTTAGAAACCACTATCTTTGTTATTTGTAATCCTATTAAGATAAAGGCAACTGCGTATATAACAGCCCGTTGCCAAGGATTCAAATACAAAAAAAACAAAACCACACCTATAATCAATCCCCCTGCAAGAACCCCCTCTTTGACGAGCCCCTTTGCTGTTGGTATTGTAAAAAAAGGGAGCAAGACAACTAGAAGCATAAGGAATGAAACCAAGATATTGCATTTCGTTAAGAACAAGAAAATTCCAGGCACGAGACTTAGCACGAATATCCCAACTTGGTATGATTTGGATGAGAAAAACAGAGGAGTTTCTTCTTTCATTTGAATTCCAAACATATCCTCCTCTGTATCATAGATTCCTATTGGCAGCTTCCAAAGGAACAAGCCGTTGGTAGCAATATGAAATTGCTTTTGATGGTACAAATCGACACAAACATAAATGGAACAATTCTGCGAAATAGAGATTGTTTTTCTTGCAGCCTTAAGAAACAAACCTGAAGCAGAAAGCAGATGATCGCCCTCATTCGTTTCTATGGTGACAGATTCTCCTCTCTCTAATCTTGCTACTTCTGCTCCATCAAGCATAACTAATATGCCTCGGGGAACTCGGTGCGAATCAAAAGGGCGGGTTATTGTGATGGTAATCATGGCTTTGTTATCTTGAGAATTCATAGGCGGCAACCGCAGAACACAAAGCCGTATACCCTACGATGATACCTGCCCCAATTGGGTTAGGGATAGAAGCCCCATACCAAAAGATGCTGTAAAGCCCCATTAGATCAGAGCCAACCCATAGTGGAAGCAGAACTAAATCGTTTTCGACATGTGACACCCATAAACCAGAACTATGTCTGTAAACAGACAAAAGCATAAGTTCATTCTTGTACAAAACTGCGTTTTGTTCTGACAATAGATTACTTTCAATGTTTTTTGCCGCAAGGATTTTTTCATCCAAGGCAGTCGATCCAAAAACCAGATTGATTAATTGACTATGAAAAGAGGTTGATGTGATATTGGCATAATTTTGCAATGATGATTGAAAATCGTTTATATCACGAACCACATCGATTGTCATCTCTTCATTTATCAAATCATTTTGTTCACAGAACCTTTTTAATTCATGAATTTGGTCAATGTAGCCATAATTAAAAAGGTATTCATCAATGTAATCAAGGATTGTCTCAATTGGAACATGATAGTTTTGTGGAATTTGGTTTTGATAAAAAGCAGAATATGACATGGAGAGGTTATTCACTCCGTCTGTAAGTACAAATCCTTGTTCTTGGAATTGGTCATCTACATATTTGCAAATTGCATTATGTAATTTACCAATGGAGTCGTAAGGATTGTTTGCATTTTCAAAAAACGTTGATGACCTATCAAGTGCTTCTTGATTAGTATTGCCATTGGTCGATAAAGAGTTTTGCTCTTTCCTACATCCTACCAACACCGCTGTAGCGACAGCCAATATGCCAACCATCGTGGCGAATATGATATATTTTTTCATTTCATTTGATTTTAATTGTTCATACTTCATTTTAGAATATCCGTTAGCCTTTTTTTGACGACTTTATGGCGAAGCCAAAAACAGCCATCCTGTTTGCCTGCCCATATAGGACCTCCCGCAAGTCAGACGAAGCGCCACCCTTGCCGAAGCCGCCGCCTCATCCATGCGAGGCAACGTAGGCTGCAACTCGGATGAACCTGTTCTTGCCCATAACCCAGATGAAAGGCTGTTTTCCGCCATGGCATCCCCTCCCGGCAAATGGCAAAGCATACGCCTTAACCTCATTAGAAGATGTTGTTTGTAAACATTTGATAATCAATATGTCGACGACGGGGGGGCATTCTCTTCGAAACGGACAACAAGCACCGCCCTGTCGCTTTGTCGATGAGCGACGTCAGCAGTTTTCCTATCGACAGATTGGGCTTCATGACCGCATCCTTTCAAAAAGAGGTTTTACGATGCAATAATACGCATTATTTTTCCTTTTGTCAAGTGTTTTTGCTGTTTTTTTATCATAAAGTTGCAATTTGTTTATAGTCTGCATGTTGCAAAGGAATGGAACTTGTGCAGCATGAACATCATAGCCGGCATACAGCTGTCCGCAAGTGCCATACTTGCAACGCAGGTTGCAGGCATCCGTCACCTCAAAGGTGATTTGAGGGGTGTTGGCCAATGCCGATTTGATTTGTCCAGCGGTAAGATAAGTACGCATGGCTTACTCCAATTCGATGGGATTGTATGGCTTGTTGAACCTTTTATTAACTTCTTCTTGTGTCATTTTCCTTCCATCACCATAAACGATATTCGGGTTTTTATTAAAGATTGTCATGTAACCGTAAAAGTCATCATGCGATTTTTTTCCAATTCACTCTTGACCTAGAACCATGATTGCGGATAACAAAAAAAGACAGCCCCCGTTTTCGAGGGCTGTCGTCGTTATGGAATGAAGAACCGTTTTATTTGGCTCTTTCTTCTTCGATAGCGGCTTGAGCGGCTGCCAAACGTGCAACAGGCACGCGGAATGGCGAACAGCTGACATAGGTCATGCCGGCTTTGTAGAAGAACTTCACGGATTCGGGATCACCGCCATGTTCACCGCAAACGCCGCACTTGAGGTTTGCGCGCTGGCTGCGGCCACGATCAACGCCTAACTTCACGAGTTGGCCGACACCTTCCTGGTCGAGGGTGTTGAACGGGTCGGCGGGGATGATCTTGTTGTCAATATAGTTGTGGACGATGGCGTTCACGTCGTCGCGGCTGAAACCGAAAGTCATTTGGGTCAGGTCGTTTGTGCCAAACGAGAAGAACTGTGCTGTTTTGGCAATCTTGTCGGCTACCAAGGTGGCGCGTGGTATTTCAATCATCGTACCATAGAGGTAACTGATTTGTACGCCAAACTTGGCTTCGATTTCTTTCTGCACACGGTCGGCGATGGCCTTCTGATGCTCTAATTCCTTGACGTTAATGGTCAGCGGCACCATGATTTCCAAATGTGGATCGAAACCTTCCTTCATCAGTTCGGCAGTGGCTTGGAACAAGGCGCGGAACTGTGTTTCGGTGATTTCAGGATAAACGATACCGAGACGGACACCACGGAGACCCATCATGGGATTCACTTCGTTGAGGGCGTCGATGCGTTTCTTGGTTTCCTCGAAGCTCATGCCGCGTTCCTTGGCCAAAGCGCGTTGCTTTTCTTCGGTGTGGGGGACAAACTCATGCAAGGGCGGGTCCATCAGGCGGAAGGTGAGCGGCTTGCCGTTCAAAACCTTCAGCGTGCCTTTAGCGACATTCTTGATGTAAGGCTCCAGCTCGTTCAAAGCAGCCACACGTTCTTCCGTGGTGTTGGCCAAAATCATGTTGCGGAGCTTGGCCAGCGGTTCTTCGCTGTTCTTGCCGTAGAACATGTGCTCGATACGGAACAGACCGATACCTTCGGCACCAAAGTTGATGGCGTTCTGTGCATCTTCCGGATTATCGGCATTGGTGCGGACACCCATTTTGCGATACTTGTCAACTAAAGTCATAAACTGTTGGAAGAGCGGGTTTTCTGTAGCGTTGATCATGGCGATAGGTTCGTCATAGACCCAGCCTTTCGAGCCGTTCAGGCTGATGGTGTCGCCTTCTTTGAACTGCTTGTCGCCGATTCTCACGATACCGTTTTCAAGGTCGATCTTCACGGCATCACAGCCAACGATGCAGCATTTACCCCAGCCACGTGCCACGAGGGCGGCGTGTGAGGTCATACCGCCACGGGCGGTGAGGATGCCTTCGGCAGCCCTCATGCCTTCCACGTCTTCAGGGTTGGTTTCTTCGCGGACGAGTATGCTGTTGACTTTCGCGGCATGGTATTCCTTGGCCTTTTCGCTGGTCAAGGCAATCTTGCCGACAGCACCGCCGGGACCTGCGGGCAGACCCTTGGCAATGACGGTGCGTTTCTTTTCATCGGCAGCGTCGAGGATGGGGTGGAGCAGTTCGTCAAGTTGTTCAGGCGTAAGGCGCATGACGACTTCTTTTTCATCGATGAGGCCTTCTTTCAGCATGTCGAGAGCCATGGTCAAAGCGGCAACACCGGTGCGTTTGCCCACGCGGCACTGCAACATGTAGAGCTTGCCATCCTGAATGGTGAATTCAATGTCGAGCATGTCGTGGTAGTTCTCTTCCAAAATGCGACGCACTTCGCAGAGTTCCTTATAGGTTTCGGGCATCAGCTCTTGCATGGAGTGCATGTGCTTGTTTTGCTCGTTCTTGGTGTCGTCGTTCAACGGGTTGGGCGTGCGGATGCCGGCCACCACGTCTTCACCTTGGGCGTTGATCAGCCATTCTCCATAGAACTGGTTGTCGCCGGTGGCGGGGTTGCGGGTGAATGCTACGCCTGTGGCAGAACCTTCGCCCATGTTGCCGAACACCATGGTCTGCACGTTGACGGCAGTGCCCCAGTCGTCCGGAATGCCTTCGATGCGCCGGTAGGAAATGGCTTTCTTGCCATTCCAGCTCTTGAACACGGCTTTAATACCGCCTTCGAGCTGTGCGTTGGCATCGTCAGGGAACTCGGTGCCCAACACTTCCTTGATTCTCACCTTGAAGTCCTCGGCCAGTTGTTGGAGTTCCTCGGCTTTGAGTTCGGTATCTGATTTGTAACCTTTGGCTTCTTTGAATGTGTCGAGCATGTCGTCCAGCTGTTTGCGGATGCTTTTTCCGTCGGCGGGTTCAATGCCTTCTGCTTTTTCCATCACCACGTCGGCATACATCATGATCAAACGACGGTAGGAGTCGTAAACAAAGCGGGGGTTGTTGGTTTTCTTGATCAAACCGGGCAGGGTCTTGGAGCACAAACCGATGTTCAAGACGGTGTCCATCATACCGGGCATCGACTTGCGAGCACCGGAACGGCAGCTCACCAACAAGGGATTCTCGGCGTCGCCGTACTTCATGCCCATCAGTTTCTCCATGTTGGCCAAGCCTTCCCAAACCTGATTCATCAGGTCGGCGGGAAGCTGGCAGTTGTTGCCGTAATAGTCGGTGCAACATTCTGTCGTAATGGTCAGACCGGCGGGAACAGGCAGCCCTAACAGACACATTTCTGCTAAGTTGGCGCCTTTGCCGCCCAACTCGTTCTTCATTTTGGCATTACCTTCGGCTGTCTTGCCACCGAAAGTATAAACGTACTTTGTCATGGTTTAATTTGTTTATTATTATTGATTTGAACTTTCGATTTTTGAGCGGCAAATATACGGATTTTTCAGGGACGCTCTTCAAAAAATGTCACTTTGTCAAAAAATAGGTCTAAACGATTGTATAAAAGACGATTAGCAATGGGGGACACCATGCTCAAAGTGTATGATGCCGGTTATTCTGTCAGTTTCAATGATTGGAATGATAATTGTTTTACTTTTGCTTAAATTTTTAGGGATGGAGAATACAATTATCGGTGTTTTTTCGGTGGCAAGTGCCCTGTTCATCATAGGGATAGCCATGATGTCGGGGAGAAAGCGGCGCGTGTATTCCGATACACGGTGCTGCTCAAAGCACAAAATCAAGAATGCCGGATTTGGAAAATGGATAGCCGGAGGCTTAGGATGGGTGTTTTTTGGACCCATAGGAGGAATCATCGGTTTTGTTTTGGGCCAGTTATTCGAAAAAGCGGACATAAAAGAAACCTATCGAACCGTCGGTGATACCGAACCGCAACGTGATTTCAATGTCAGTCTTCTGGTGCTTTCAGCTGCAGTGATGAAAGCCGATGGCCAAGTGTTGAAATCGGAGTTGGATTACGTAAAACAGTTTTTCCTGAGAAACTTCGGACAGCAGCGTGCCGAAAACTATATCCGCATGTTACGCGAGATTTTGCAACAGGATTTCAATATCTATGATGTCAGCCGACAGGTGGGGCATTATATGGACTATTCATCAAAATTGCAACTGCTTCACTATCTGTTTGGTATTGCACAAGCCAAAGGCGTTGTCTCCGATGCGGAGGTCGGTGTCATCAATACCATTTCCGATTATATGGGCATCTCAAATGCCGACTTCCAATCAATTAAGGCGATGTTTGTCAAAAAGGCTGATAGCGCCTATAAGATTTTGGGTATTGATGAAAATGCCAGCGATGAAGAAGTAAAGAAAGCCTTTCGTGAGATGGCGAAGAAAAACCATCCCGACCGAGTTAGCAGTTTGGGCGAGGAGGTTCGGAAGGCAGCCGAAAAGAAATTCCAGGAAATCAATGCTGCTTATGAACAAATTAAGAAACAGCGGGGCATGAATTGATTTGTGGCAGTACCCATACACCTGAATCACGCGTTTCTATCACGTTGATTATTAAATCTTTGTAAATTACCGAGATGTATTATTTGTAAAGCCTCCAGTTGATGCCGAAAAAGATTCTACTGTTGCGCATGGGATAATGCGGGGCAATGAAAGAATTAAAGTTTTGCGTAAGCAAAAACATGTTGCTGTATTCCACAAAGATGTTGGCCCGTTTCACTTTGATGGCTAAGGCGAGATCGATGAAAGGGAAGTTGCCTATCGTGACTTCGTTTTGCAGATAAAATGTGCGAAGGGCGGGCATGTAGGCATCGGCATGGTATTTCGTGAAGTATTGTACGGCAATACTGGGCTGAAGGGTGGCGGCCTTGTTGAATATAGGCTGGGAATAAGCCACTTTCAGCTTGGCAAGAAACAGCGGCAAGTGTACGAAGTCGCTCTTGTCGGTTTGTTGCAGACATAAAACGCCGTCGAGTTCCAGCCTTTTCAGTTTGAAGTGCGCATCGGCAAAGGCTTCCCTGATGTTGCAAAAACCTTGCAATTGAGCCGGATGTGCCGAAGTGTCGAAATAGATCAGGTTGCTAATGGTGTTTTGTTTGACACCTACAACGAGGAAACGATACCGGTAGCTCGCAGCCAATGTCAGATAGGTGGAGACACCGAAGTTGTTTTCCCATCTGAAGTGGTTGGAGTAGTATTTTTGTTCAAACCATGATGGCGATTGCCTTTTCATCTGGAAATCGAAAACCACATTGCCAATGTTGTGGTTTGATGTGCCCAAAAACTGATTCCACTGCCCGTTGATGCTGAAGTCGCCGAGCTGATAACCCAAAGTGATGAATTTGGCATGGCCGGTAATGCGGGTGGCTTTGAACAAGTTGATGATAATGCCTCCCGACAAGCCTACTTGTGAGTAGGTGTGGTCTGTTTGCATTTTTTTTTCAACATAATCGAAATGGTTGATGCGGTACACGCCGTAATCTATGCCTGCATAGATATAAAAAGGAATGTCGTCATGGTATTTGTTATATCCCAAACTGCTCCATTTCAGATTATTGTGTATGGATCGGATGATGGTGGTGTCGGTCGATGCAAGCGAATCAAGGATACCGTCGAAAGGACGATAATAAGCCGCGGCAGGCGATTTGTCGTAGTAGAACAATTGGTTTTTCCGATAGCTGAAGCGGTGGCTGATTCGACCCAAGTTGAAGTGCCGCTCTTTCTCCATAGGAAGGCCGTCTTGAAGTGCAGTGACGGATAATGAATCAACGGGGATGCTATCGGTATTGGCAGTTGCGTTGAGACTGTCGGAAAGATGTGTGGCCGTGTCGGCAACGGGTTTCACCTTGATGTATTTGGGCAGCAAATTGAAGTATTGTTCCAGTCCGAAGCCGCTTGATTTCACAAGGTTGCTGGCGTTGTTTAGATTCGTCGGGATAACACCGTTGTCGCTTTCAGAGTGACTTGTAAACGTTTCGTCATTGGCGATGCCACCGTTTTCCTGCATGTTGAGTTTGTTGCGATAGTAATAGGTGATAATTCCATATCGCCCTTTTTCAGTAAGATAGCGACCGTTAATCCAAAAGTAGTTGTTGTTGTCGGTTCGGTTATTGATGAAAACACCCGGCGAATGGTCGAGCTTAAAGGCAAATGAAACATGAAAACGTGGCAGAAACTCTCGTCCGAAGTTCAGAACGATGTGCTGCTCTTTGTCGCCAGAGGTCATCAGGTAGCGCACCTCTGAATAGGGAATGAGCGGAATGTAACACGCCATGTCATTTTCCGTCTTGATGTATTCAGAATAAGCGGGAAGACTCATGTCGAATCCGATAGGGGTGTTGCATCTGTAGCGCATGGACTTGTGTGCCTGCCCTGTGTTACTCAGGGTGCTGTAAACGGTGCGGCTATTACTTAGCGCATCGTGGCTTGTTGCATTGAAAATAGATGTGTCTATGCTGTGCAAAGTGCCGAGAAAGAGACTGTCAAACGAGGAGCGAAAATAAGTCACGGCGGCAGAATCGATACGTAATGGCGCTATGGACTTTGCTGGAAGCAGCATGACAGAGTCCGTCGTTGGCTTCTGCGAAAGACATGGAAGGCTGAGTATCAGCAGGATGACAATGTAGGTTAGTCTCTTCACCTTGTTGGCAAATTTGGCGGTAAAAGTAGTAAAATCCTCCAAGATGGATGCAATAGAAATTAGGATGATATATAAAATATTAAAAATCAATTGTTTATAAACGAATTGATTTTGAAGTCCCAAGCGATAGGGTTTGACAAAATGATGTCGTGAAGACGTGTTGTTTTGCCATAGGAATTGTTCCCAGTGTTCATCCGTGTAGTTTGTTCCCATTTTTTTCAGGTGATTTTGCAACGCGTGTAAATATATAAAGGTGAAAATAGAGAAAAGATATGAAACAGTGTGACAACAGAGTGATGTTGTAATTCAAAGGATTAGGTGTTTCGTATCTTGTTTGTTTTCAATCAAAAAGATAGAATGTTGATCATGATTGTCAGTATTTGCGATATGTTTTGATGTCAATATTGGAACTCACCATTTTTGGTGAAAAATTGTGCTTTTTTCATCAAAAATGGGGATGGGCCAACTTTTTACTTGTCTGTAATTTTGCAAACTAAAATGAATTTTTTAAATATGAATGTCCGCATATTTACCTTTTTTTATGTATCTTTGCCGGAAAAATAAGCAG
>JASBYY010000045.1 GCA_029983675.1 Bacteroidales bacterium
GCCTTGTATGTCTGATTGAGTTGTATCGTCCCGCTTTATCAGGATCCAGTCATGCCGCGCCCCGACGCGGTATCTCCTAATATGCAGTAATAGCCCAATAGAAGCATATCCTCGTATGGAGATTCCAAACAGATTCTGGATCGTTGTCCAGAATGACATGTTTGGGATATGGTGCGGAATGACCCAAGAGGATGATGCGTTTGTATCAGATTGAGCCGTACCATTCCACTTTATCAGTACCAGTCATGCCGCGCCCCGACGCGGTATCTCCTAATATGCAGTAATACCTTAATAGGATAGCTTCTTCTCCTTGTAATGAGATTCTGTGTCAAGCATGGAATGACAGAGTTTGGGATGTGGCTCGGAATGACGTGTTTGGGATGACTATGTTTGGGACGTGGCACGGAATGGCCTTAACCCTACACCATTCAAAACAGCCTCAAAAAGAAAAGGCGGAGACCGTTCTCCGCCTTGTGTGGTCCCACTAGGACTTGAACCTAGGACCTACTGATTATGAGTCAGTTGCTCTAACCAACTGCGCTATAGGACCGCAAAATAACAAGCCTCAAAACAAAAAAATGCTCTAAAATTTGCTTTTTGCGCTGCAAATGTACAATTTTGCAACGAAATAACACGCTAATTTCTATCAAATGGCTGCTAAAATAAAAAATATCATCTTCGATTTGGGCGGTGTCATTCTTGACATCGACAAGAAATTGATTTATAACGAGCTGAAAAACATTGGATTCACCAATAACGAACGGCTCGAAAGCCCTGAAGTCCAAGAGTTGCTCGACAAGTTTGAAAAGGGCATTTATTCGGCACCGACCTTCCGCGACAAGATGCGTGCCTGTCTGGACCTTCCGCAGGTAACCGATGCCAATTTCGACTTTGTTTGGAATGCCGTATTGCTTGACATTCCCAAAGAGCGCATCCAAGCCATAGAAAATATCAAACAGCACTACAACATCTTTTTGATGAGCAATACGAACGAAATCCATTACGACATGTTTGTGCGCGACTTGCAATTGCGTTTCGGCTACCGCGAGTTTGACGCCCTGTTTGACAAATCGTACTTTTCGTTTGCCGTTCACATGACCAAGCCCGACCCGAATTTCTTTGAATTTGTTCTCGACCAGCATGATATGAAACCCGAGGAGACGTTGTTCATCGATGATTCGAAAACCAATATCGAAGCAGCACAAAAGCTGGGGTTACACATCTACAACATCAGTCGCGACGAATTGGTCAGAAACTTATTCAGCAACGGCATTTTGCGCGACGATATCGTCATCAGTTAGGCCCATCACTGGGTGTAGTTGCTTTCGATATCGTCTAATATCGTCACGACTTCCGCTTCACTAACCGCATCCATCAGGCGCATCTTGAATGGTTTGAAGTTATCGTATCCTTTGAAATAGCTCGACCAGTGCTTGCGGATTTCAAACACCGCACAGCGTTCGCCTTTCCATTCCACCGATCGGCGCAACTGCATCTTGGCGACGGCGACACGCTCCGAAACGAGAGGCGAAGCTGCCTCTTCGCCGGTTTCAAGGTAATGGCGTATCTGGCTGAATATCCACGGATTGCCATAAGCGGAACGGCCTATCATCAAACCATCCACCCCAAAAGTATCCTTGAAATATTTTGCAGTAGGTCCGTCCACCACATCGCCATTGCCGATAATAGGTATTGTCATGCGCGGATTGGCTTTGACGGCACCAATAAGCATCCAATCGGCGGGCGTGCTGTACTTGGTCGTGCGCAAACGCCCATGTATGGTAAGGGCGGCGATGCCAACATCCTGCAAACGTTCGGCGATTTCAACAATGTCGCGGTGTGCATCATCGTAACCCAGACGGGTTTTCACGGTCACAGGAACCCGCACCGCCTTGACAACCGCTTCGGTAATGGCCACCATCTTTGGAATATCGTTCATGATGCCCGAACCCGCTCCTTTTGAAGCCACTTTTTTCACCGGACAGCCAAAATTAATGTCAATCAAATCGGGACAAGCCGATTCAGCGTAACGAGCGGCCTCAACCATAGGCGCAACCGCATTACCAAAGATCTGAATGCCAAAAGGCCTTTCAAATTCACTGAAATCCAGTTTCTTGACACTCTTTACGGCATCGCGGATCAGCCCATCGGAAGAGATAAACTCAGAATACACCACATCGGCACCAAAACATTTGCAGACATAGCGGAAAGGCGGATCGCTGACATCTTCCATGGGCGCCAGCAACAAAGGGTAATGCGGAAATTCGAGATGGGCTATCTTGTACATGGGTTGAATTTGTAAGCAAAAGTAGTGATTTTTTTTGCAGCTAAACAGTCGGTCTCTATCCATTAGCCTGCCCGTCAGGGCATCAAAAGCCTCGTCATCGCTTCACAAATCCGAAATCCACCAATTCCGTCCAATGAAAAAAGTCTAACTTTGCGACAAAATCATACAAAAATGAAAACTTTCCCGTCAGAAATGCGACAATCCACAGGATTCCGGATTTTCACCTACTGCATGTTTCTGCTGCTCAGCGCACTTGTCAGCGTACTCTTATCGTTTCTCTTTGTCAAGCACGACAGCATTGCCAGTTTGCGTTTGGTGCAATCCATCAACTCGACATTTCTTTTCATCTTACCTCCTGTTGCATTGTACGTCATCACACGCAACCAGCCTTTTCAAGCCTTAGGTTTCAAAAAGCCGAACAAAATCTGGTGTGTGCTTGCAGGAATAATCCTTTTATTCTTCGCCTTGCCCCTCATCGGCACCTTAACGGCATGGAACGAAAGCATCAAGCTGGGAGCATCCTTTGCAAAAATCGAGGCCTGGATGCGAAACATGCAGCAACAAAATGATGCTATGATACAGAAAATGCTGGCCACCGACACATTGGGCGGCTTGGTGTTCAATTTAATCGCCATTGCACTCATTCCGGCCATCGGCGAAGAACTCACCTTCCGCTCCGTCTTGCAGCAGTTTCTGGTCAAGAAAACCCGTAACGCACATCTCGGAATCCTCATTACGGCCATTGTTTTTTCAGCCATACACTTACAATTCTACGGCTTCTTGCCTCGCTTGTTGCTGGGACTGTTTCTCGGCTATTTTTTTTATGCCACAGGCTCCATTCGCACATCCATGCTCATGCACTTCATCAACAACGGTTCGGCAGTGTTCATGTACTATTTTGCTGCAAAAAATGGCTTGGATATCGATATTGAGAAAATGGGGTATTCGGCCCATCCCCTTGTACTGCTTGCGAGCCTCATCGCCACTGTTGCGATACTATATCTCGTCTGGAAAAACAGGGTGAAAACGGAATAATCACAGGTTCCGGGAAAGCATTCTACATCTATATCATGAAAAAAGGATGCCCGTATGGACATCCTTTTTCTCGTTTTGAGTAACAGGGGACTTATCTGTTCTCGGTCACACTGCCTTTGAGTGTAGTGTAGTTGAGACGGAAAGCGCCTGCTTTACGCAGTTCCTGCTTGACATCGGTGACCACGCCCATACGGGTTTCCTTATGGACTTTCAGTGCCGTTGTGAGCAGCGGACGGTCGGCCTCAGCACGGGCTTCACGTTCCTGCATGACCCAATCGGGCACATCGCCAACCTTGGCAAACTGGTCGTTCAACTGGATACGTGATTCCGAACCCAGCCTGGTGTCGCGCGGAGGACCGATATAGATGCTGCTAACCAATGCTTTCTTCTCCAATTTCTGGATTTCGGAAGCCTTAGGCAATGCGGTCTTAACTTTCAGTTCAACGTCGCGCATCGAAGTCGTGATCATGAAGAAGAATATCAACATGTAAACAATGTCGGGGAGCGAAGACGTGCTCACTTGTGGCACTTCTTTTTTTCCGCCTTTTCTAAATTTTGCCATATTACTTTATCCTCCTTATTTTACGATTTCTACAGGCTCCGCTTCGCTGACACGTACCGGCACAGCATCGTTTATCGCCTTAGTTTGATCTTCAGTGAGCTGGTCATAATGCTTGTGGAAATGTTTCCAAGCCTGTTCTTCTTTCAACAAATTGAAAGCGCGTGCCAGCTCATTTTGCACACTGATATACATAGCATACGACGTGCCTCGGTCGTTCTGTAACGAGATGACGCCTTTCGACATCATCACCTGACCGTTGATTCCTTCGATGGTCTTCATCTCGACCTCAGGAGAGGTAGGATCATTCGGATTAGGTGTCATGAAACGTTTGGCCTCTTCCATCAAGAACGTAATGTCTGTGGGGCGGCCATTAACCAAAAGCCTGTCGCTTTTATTTACCAAAACATTCATCACATTTCTTTCCTTGACTTTGATGTCTTCGACGTTTTGTTCCACCGGAGGAGGAAGACGACGTGTGATACCATAGTCAACGTCCATCGAAGTGGTCATGAGGAAGAAACACAATAGCAAGAATGCTATGTCAGCCTGCGAACTCGAGTTAATTTCTGGAACTTTCTTGGCCATGATGAAGTGTTTTATTTTCCTGATCTGATTACTGAATAGAGAATAGCAATGATGCTAGCTACAAGGGTTACATAGAAGAAATTCAAGCCGAATTCCACCCAGCCGTTTGTCTTGGCGGAATACACTGTCGTGCCTTGTTCATAAGGAACCTTGAAGGCCCCGCTTGAGATAACGTAGGCTACGACGGCAATGACAACAATAGCCGCAGCGGCGATGAGCAGTTTCTTTACGTTCGGTTTTTTGACGAAAGAACTGACAATAGGCATAGCCAATGCGAAAACGATGCCAAGAACAATCATGATGTAGCCCCAATTCAGGATCACCGACGTGCGGGCTTCACTCTTAAGGTCAAGGTAGAAATAAATAGCCAGACCTACAGTGATGACAGCCAACACGGCAAAAATCCATTTTCCAATATTTGAAAGCTTACCGTTCATGATTAATTACTTTTTGTTGTTGTATTTGACGAGAATGTCCATCA
Organism: Bacteroidales bacterium; assembly: GCA_029983675.1. Lineage (GTDB taxonomy): Bacteria > Bacteroidota > Bacteroidia > Bacteroidales > F082 > Limimorpha. Next base: position 4,951 of record JASBYY010000045.1, read on the forward strand.
GAGAAATGGAAGCGTTTTCCATATCGTTGGTGATGGCTTCGATTTTTGATACGATTAAATTGAAGAAAATCTGAAGGATGATAGCTGCAATCAGACCAAACACGGTGGTCAACAGAGCGACTTTCATACCTGACGCAACAACTGTAGGACTCATATCACCAGCGGCAGCAATATCGTCAAAAGCCTGAATCATACCCACAACGGTACCCATAAATCCGAACATAGGAGCCAAGCTGATGCACAAGCCAATCCAGCTGATGCCGCTTTCGAGTTTGCCGCCTGCTACGGAACCGTAGGACACCAATGATTTTTCCACTTCGTCGAGTGACTGACCGTCCTGATAACGAATCAAAGCCTGTGTGAAGATGCTAGCAACAGGGCCGCGTGTGTCTTTGCAGAGCTTCTTAGCGCCTTCAACATCGCCATTCTTGATTTTGTTTTCAACTCCAGCAAGAAGCTTTTCGCTATTGGCAGCAGCCATCGTCAGATAGATAATTCTTTCGATAGAGATGGCCATACCGAGCAACAAGATGATCAAAACGATACCCATGAAACCTGGGCCACCATCGATAAACTGTTTCTTGATATTCTCGCGGAAAGTGACAGGGCCTTCTTCCGGAGTCATATCCGTGGTTTCGGTTTCTTCCGGCTCGGCGACTACAGCAGGAGCAGTAGCCTGTGCTGAATCGGGAGCAACAGTTTGTTCAACTGCCGGTGCAGCTTGCTCGGTTTGAGCAACAACGAAATTGCTGACGCCAAATGTCATAAAGCCAGCAATCGTGAGGAAAGCAATTAATTTTTTCATAGTTGAATTTGATGATTTTGATTACTACTTTTCTTGTTAATTGATTGATTGTAATTGTTTTGCGGAGAGAGTGGGATTCGAACCCACGATACCCTTTTGGAGTATACACACTTTCCAGGCGTGCTCCTTAAACCACTCGGACATCTCTCCTTTCTTTCCTAACCCCTCAAGTTTGGGTTGCCAAAAGTACATATTTTTTTGTTCGATAAACCATTTCTCATTCAAACTTTAGATTAATTTTCATTCCTTTCACAACCTTCATATCAAAACACCGACATTCAATACATTGAAAATCAACATTGGAACGAAAAAATATATTAAAAATTACATGGGTTTATTTTATGCGATATTTTTTTCATCACCGGCTTCGTGCCAACATGAAAGACCTCAAATCGTCATCTCGCCTCTGATGGAAGTCTGCAACAAATCGACAATGCTGTCGTGCGGAAGTCCTTCTCCGATGAGATACATCAGTTTGGCCACTGCCGATTCCGTGGTCATATCGTGTCCGCTGACCACTCCGATGCGTGCCATATCCAGGCTGGTCTCGTAACGCCCCATTTCCACCGCACCCGATTTGCACTGGGTGATGTTCAAAACGATAAGGCCACGCTTGACGGCGACCTCCAAGGCATCGATAAACCACGGGGCTGTGGTAGCGTTTCCAGAGCCAAAGGTCTCCAACACAAGCCCTTTAAGGTCTTGCATGTTCAGAATATTGCGCACAAAGGTCTCGGAAATGCCCGGAAAGAGCTTCAGGATACCGACGTTACGGTCAAGCCGGGTATGCACCTTGAGGTTCTTGCCGTTCGGTTTCAGTATTTTCTCCTTATTATATTTAATGTGAACACCGATTTCGGCCAGGCTCGGGAAATTGCCCGATGCGAACGCGTCGAAGTTTTCGGCGTTGAACTTGGTGGTGCGGTTGCCACGAAGCAATTGGTTCTGAAAGAATATGCTCACCTCAGGAACGACGACAGCGTTATCTTCCTTGGCGGCGGCAATCTCGATGGCTGCCAGAAAGTTCTCGCGTCCATCGGTGCGCACCATGCCCAGCGGGAGCTGTGAACCCGTGAAGACAACGGGCTTGCTCAGATTTTCGAGCATGAAACTCATGGCGGAAGCCGTATAAGCCATTGTGTCGGAACCGTGAAGTACGACAAAACCGTCGTAGCTATCATAAGCCTCCTCGATTTTCTGCGCCAGCCGCACCCAGAAATCAGGGTGCATGTTCGACGAATCAATCAGCGGATCGAAGGAATAAAAATCAATACGGAAACCGAAATTCTTCAATACCGGCAAGTGCTTGTAGATATTCCCGAAATCGAAAGGCACCAATGCGCCCGTTGCACGGTCCTGCATCATGCCGATTGTACCGCCAGTATATAGAACCAAGATGGATATTTCTTCGTTTTGCATGTCAACATGGTTTTGCGCCTGCAAAGGTAGTGTTTTTTTGAAAAGGCACTGCAGCCTTTATGGAACAGCCACCGGTAGTGTCAAAGACGAAACAATGCCTTGGCGTTGCGCGTGGTGATTTCGCCAATGGTTTCCGCATCGGTTTGCAGCACTTGTGCCAGAAAATGCGCCGTGTGGACTACAAAAGCAGGCTCGTTGCGCTGTCCGCGATGTGGAACGGGGGGAAGATACGGCGCATCGGTTTCGAGCAACAAGCGTTCGGAGGGCAACCGGGACAAAAAATCCCTGACATGACAACTTTTATAGGTGACGGTACCGCCGATTCCAAGGTAAAAGCCCAGATCGATGGCCCGAAGCGCCTGCTCTTCAGTGCCTGTGAAACAATGCAACACGCCGCTCAATGTGCCGTCTTGTTTTCGTTCCAATATGGGCAAAAGGGTTTCAAACGCTTCGCGTGTATGGATGGAAACCGGCAGATGCAACTGTTTCGTCCAGTCGAGTTGCAGTTCAAAAGCCTCGATCTGCTGCCGTTTGTAGGTCTGGTCCCAATAAAAATCAAGGCCAATTTCGCCGACACCGATATAACAAGGGTCTTCCAGCTCCTTCTCAATGCATCTCAAATCTGCATGAAAGGTTTCTTTTACCTCGGTAGGATGCAAACCCATCATAGCACGGCAACAACCGGTGTACTGCTCGCAGGTGCGACGCATTGCAGCGATGGAGGCGACATCGATATTGGGAAACAGCATCAGCGCGACACCGGCATCACGGGCACGGGCAACGACGGCATCACGGTCGGCATCAAAGTCCTCGACATAAATATGGGTATGGGTATCGATAAAATGCATCGCCGTCAATACAAGAAGTTGTCGTATGGATAGCGTATGGCGTGCATATCGCGGATTTCACGATAAAGCAGGCTGCGGAACTCCTGATAGTTGTCGCGTTTTTTGGCGGATATGAAAATACAATTGTCGTTCATCTTGGCCATCCATGTTTGCTTGAGTTCCTCGTATGAGACGTTGCGTTTGGTGGGAGGTGTCAGATCATCAGGATCTTTCTCTTCCCATGAATACGCATCTATCTTATTGAAAACCAATATGATTTTCTTATCGGCAGCACCAATATCCGCCAATGTCTGGTTCACAACTTCAATCTGTGACTCGAAGTCGGGATGGGAAATATCGACCACATGGAGTAGTATGTCCGACTCGCGCACCTCGTCGAGGGTGGATTTGAAGGACTCCACGAGGTTGTGCGGCAGTTTACGGATGAATCCTACGGTATCAGACAACAGGAAAGGCAGGTTTTCCACCACCACCTTGCGCACCGTAGTGTCGAGTGTGGCGAAAAGCTTGTTTTCGGTGAACACCTCCGATTTGCTCAGCAGGTTCATGATAGTGGATTTGCCCACATTGGTATAGCCCACCAAGGCGATTCGCACCAATTTGCCTCTGTTTTTGCGCTGAACCGTTTTTTGGGTGTCAATTTCCTTTAGTTTTTCCTTCAAGGCGGAAATACGGTCTAAAATCAGACGGCGGTCGGTTTCGATCTGGGTCTCACCGGGGCCGCGCATTCCGATACCGCCACGCTGACGCTCCAAGTGGGTCCACATACGTGTCAACCGGGGCAGAAGGTACTGGTATTGAGCCAGCTCCACCTGCGCCTTGGCATGGGCGGTGTGGGCGTTGGAAGCAAAAATGTCGAGGATGAGACTGGTACGGTCTAAGATGCGGCATTCGAGGCTTTTCTCAAGATTTCGAATCTGCGTGGCGCTCAGTTCATCGTCGATGACGGCCAGCTCTATGTTTTCAGCCTTGATGTACTGATGGATTTCCTCCAACTTGCCGGAACCGAGGTAGGTGACGCTGCTGGGACGTTCCATGGCTTGCACGAAACGGGCCACCGGCACACCGCCTGCTGTCTCCAGCAGGAAAGCCAGCTCGTCAAGATATTCCTCGGTATGCTCACGGCTTTGCTGCCGCGTGGCCACTGCTATCAACACAGCTCTTTCCGGTATCTTTTCGTAAGTAATAAAATCACCCATGATCGTCAGTTAGTTATTCGGTTAGCTTTTTGCCTGCTCTTTCTCCTCAAAACTCACAATTAAACCTTCCATCAGAACCCTTCATCCGCATTAATCGGCTAATATGGTCTGAAGCCGATGATCCTACGCACTTCGTTCAAGGTACGTGCAGCACTCTCGCGGGCTTTTTCGGCACCCACGCGGGCAATACGGTCCAGCCTCTCCTCATTGGATGAAAACTCCACAATCCGCTCATGGATGGGCTGCATGACACGCACCATGTCTTCGGCCAATTGTTTCTTCATGTCGCCGTAACGGATGGAGCAGTCGTTCCATTTCTCGTCAAAATACTTAACGGTATCAGGTGTCGAAACGATGCCCATCATGGTGAAGAGGTTCTGTATGACTTCAGGCTTGGGGCTGTTGGGGGTCTGCGGACCGCTGTCGGTGACGGCACGCATCACTTTCTTTCGCACCACTTTTTCATCGTCAATCAGGAAGATGCAGTTGCCGTCGCTTTTTCCCATCTTGCCGCTTCCGTCTAAGCCTGGCACTTTCAAGGCGTCGCCGGAAAAGTAGTAGTTCTGCGGCTCGGGGAAAAACTCCGTCTGATAAATGTTGTTGAACCTCCGGGCGCACTTGCGGGCCATCTCCATGTTCTGTTCCTGGTCCTTGCCCACCGGCACCCATTTGGCACGGTGTTGCAGGATGTCGGCTGCCATGAGTGTGGGATAAGTGAATAAACCGGCATTCACGTTGTCGGGCTGCCGGCGGGCTTTTTCCTTAAAGGTCGTCACGCGGCCCAGTTCGCCGATATAGGTGTTCATGTTCAGATAGAGATACAGCTCTATCGTCTCATGCACGTCGCTCTGTATATATATGGTGGCTTTTTCAGGGTCGATGCCACAGGCGAGATACTCAGCCAAGATAGTGCGTGCCGAGCGCTGTATGTTTTCAGGCTTCGGATGGGTAGTGAGCGAGTGCCAGTCGGCAATGAAAAAATAGCAGTTGTATTCTTCTTGCATTTTCACAAAGCTGCGCACGGCACCAAAATAGTTGCCAAGGTGCAGGTTTCCCGTGGGCCTGATGCCGCTCAATACGATTTCATTTTCCATGGTATGCGTTTGGTATTAAAGTGCAAAAGTAGTTTTTTTTGCGATTCATCGGGTTGTTTTGCGCTATCGATTCAATTACCGCCTTGATGCCGTATCCGGCGGCAGCCAACGCAACTCTTTTTTGCTGTTCGACGGCACAAAAAAACCTGCCGGCGATGTTGCGGCAGGTTTTCATGGTTTTTTCGTTGGACAGACAGTTCAGAACTTGATGTCGTCGCCATTGGCGTTTTGGAAATTGTATTGCAGCATGTGAAAGCTGGACACCGACTGCACCTTGAATGATTTCCTGTATTTGCGCATCCATTTGCGACGTATCGAAAACCATCCTTTCGTCAAATATGCGTAGATGAAAGGGTGCACCTGCAAAGTGAGGTGGTTTTCATTCTGGTCAAGTAAGAGATACTTGAGGTTGCTTTCGATTTCATCGATATAGAGGATGGAGGGACGTATCTTGCCTTCGCCATCGCATACCGGACATTTTTCCTGCACTTGCACTTCGGTGGCTGGGCGCACACGCTGTCGCGTGATTTGTATCAAGCCAAATTTCGTTGCCGGGAGGATGGTGTGTTTGGCACGGTCTCTCGACATTTCCTCTGTCAGTTTGTCAAAGAGCTGCTTACGGTGGGCTGATTCGCGCATGTCGATGAAATCGACCACGATGATGCCGCCCATATCGCGCAAACGCAGTTGACGTGCAATCTCCTTGGCGGCCTCTATGTTGACCGCAAGGGCGTTTTCTTCTTGCGTGTTTTCTTTGTTCACGCGGTGGCCGCTGTTCACGTCGATGACGTGCATGGCCTCGGTGTGTTCGATAATGAGGTAAACACCGTTTCTGATGGTGACCACCTTCCCAAATAGACCTTTGATCTGCTTATCAACGCCGAAGGCTTCAAAGATCGGTTCTTTGCCTTTATAGACGCTGACAATATCGGCCTTTTGGGGAGCGAAAGTCCGGATGTAACTCCTGATATCTTCATAAAGCGTATCGTCGTCAACATGGATGCTGTTAAACGACGCATTCAACAAATCGCGCAGCATGACGGAAGTCTGGTCCATTTCGTTGACCATGCGGCTGACCGTGTTGGCCTTTTTCAGCTGTCCGATACAACGCTCCCATTTCTCGACTAACGACCTGAGGTCGGCATCAAGGTCGGCGACCTTCTTGTTTTCGGCCACGGTACGTATGATGACGCCGTAGTTGGTCGGCTTGATGCTTTGAATGAGTCGTCGCAGTCGGGTCCGCTCCTCGCTTCTGCGGATTTTTTGCGATACCGAAATGCGATTGGAAAATGGCACTAATACGAGGTAGCGTCCGGCAAAGGAAATCTCCGCCGATATCCTCGGACCTTTGGTCGAGATAGGCTCCTTGGCGATTTGAACCGGAATAAAGTCACCCGCCGTAAGAATGGAAGCGATCTTGCCGCTTTTCTCAATGTCTGGCTCGCATTTGAACTTTTCCATCGTAACGGTGTCGTCCTTGCTCTCCGACACCATTTTCTTGAACTTGATAAGCGAGCAGATTTGCGGGCCAAGGTCAAGATAATGCAAAAAAGCCTCCTTGGGATAGCCTACATCGACAAAAGCAGCATTCAAGCCGGGGAGAATCTTCTTCACCCGACCCAAATACACGTCTCCTACCGCAAACTGATTGTTGGTTTTTTCTTTGTGAAGTTCGACAAGAACCTTGTCCTCCAACAGAGCGATGTCAACCTCCGAAGTACGCGAACTGATGACCAGCTCGCGCTCCACCGTTTTCTGTTCTTTTTTCTGTTCTTCAGACATTTACGGTTTACTTGGGGTTAACTACTCTAAACGAATTGCATAAAACAATAACACAGCATCGCCCTTTGCCGGATCAATGTTGTGTTATTGTTATCGAACACTCGAAGAATCCTATTTCTTCTTATGTCTGTCCTTTCTCAGGCGTTTTTTACGCTTGTGCGTGGACATCTTGTGTCTCTTGTGTTTTTTACCGTTTGGCATAATAAATATTGTTTTGACGAATTAATTACAAAATCATTTGACCGCGTTCATGAAAGTCTTCGCAGGCTTGAAGGCTGGAATCTTGTGAGCCGGAATGGTGATGGCAATATTCTTGGAAATATTTCTGCCCGTTTTTTCAGCTCTCGTCTTGATGATGAAGCTACCGAAACCTCTTAAATATACATTTTCGCCCGTCGCCATGACTTCTTTCACTGTTTCCATGAAATTTTCGATGACAGAAGATACCGCACCTTTTTCGATACCTGTCTTGTTAGCAATGATTGCTACGATTTCTGCTTTGGTCATTTCTTTTACTTTTAATGGTGATTACTCTGTTTATTGTAAATTTGCCGGCAAAGGTACGAACATTTTTCATACCACGAATATTTATTGCCATTTTTTTCTTTCTAACAAACTATAAATAAACCATTTCGGACATCATGACGGGCTTACAGGAAACTCTTGCAAACTGGTTCGGGGAGAACAAAAGGGAACTGCCGTGGCGCACCTCCCCCACTCCCTATCACGTATGGCTTTCAGAAATCATCCTTCAGCAAACACGTGTCAGCCAAGGGCTTGAATACTACAATCGTTTTATCGAACGCTGGCCTGAGCTTCAACGGCTGGCACAGGCATCCGAGAAGGAGGTGCTGAAGATGTGGCAAGGGTTAGGCTATTATTCGCGCGCACGCAATCTGCTGCAATGTGCGCAGCAGGTGCAGCAACAGTATGGCGGGCTTTTTCCTGCCGACTATAAAAAACTGACGGGTTTGAAAGGCGTAGGTCCTTACACGGCTGCCGCTATCGCTTCCATTGCCTTCGACCTGCCTCATGCCGTCGTCGATGGCAACGTCTATCGTGTCATCGCCCGCCTCTTCGACATCGACACCTCTATTAGTAGCACGGCGGGGAAAAAACAATTCGCCCAGCTTGCCGACATGCTCCTCGACCGCGACCATCCCGGACTGCACAACCAAGCCATGATGGAACTTGGCGCCTTGCAGTGTGTCCCGAAAAATCCCGATTGCGCCGTATGCCCACTGAAAACACAATGCCTCGCTTTTGCCCATGAAACAGTGAATGAACGTCCCGTGAACACCAAAAAACTCCAGATCAGGGTGCGTTATTTCAATTATTTAGTCTTCAAAACTGATAACAGCCAAACGGTTTTGCACAAACGCAACAACAACGACATCTGGAAAAACCTGTACGACTTTCCGCTCATCGAAAGCGAAACCCATTTATCCGTTGACGAGATACTGAAACAAGATGCCTTCCTGAAATTCACCCGAGGCAAGAGCTTTATCGTCGAACACGTTTCAAGAACATTCACACACAAACTCACGCACCAGACTATCATCGCCCGTTTCCTGCAAATAAAACTTTCGGACGGCATGCCTTGCATTGAAGGAAATAACTTATTTTTGACCCCAGAAAAGGACATGGCATCATACCCTGTCCCCCGTTTAATCGATTTATACTTAAACAATTAAAACCAAAGCAATGGCAAGTTTAAACAAAGTGATTCTTATCGGTCGTTTTGGGAAAGATCCTGAAGTCACCACTTTTGAAAATGGCAACCGCAAAGTATCTGCCACCTTGGCAACCTCGGAACGCTACCGCGACCGCGAGAGCAACTGGGTGGAGCAGACCGACTGGCACAATATCGTCGTTTGGGGCAACCTCGCCAACGACATCGCCGACAAACGGCGCAATTACGCCAAAGGCGACCTGATGTATATTGAAGGAAGACTAAAAACAAGACAATACACCGATACACAAGGAATCGTACGCTACGTCACCGAAGTCATCGCCGACAAAATGATGCAATTGACTCCTTCAAAACCAAGCCAGCAGTCGTCGTTAGACCAGCCGGTCCAAGACCCGGTTTCTTACCCGCAGAGCTTCCCCACCAGCAACCCTGTTGCCGACCCCATCAACAGCCAGCTGGAGGAAGACGACCTGCCGTTCTAACGGCATCTTGAAAAAACCAAACCTTTCAGCGGGAGACATCTTCGAGGTCTAAGTTCTTACCATGCCTCCCGCTGCTTTTATGAAGCCTTGGCGCCCTGAAAAAAGTTTCTCAGGTGTTTTCATCTTGTATTATCCAATAATTTACTACTTTTGCAGGCAAATAATAAAGCATACAGTTCGTGGAAACACCAGACCCTGACCCTGAACCTTATACGGAACTTCTATCCGTTGTTACCAACAGTTTTTTCACCGGAATCACCCTTAACGCCATCATCGGACTTGTCGTCCTTTGCTTGTTATTGCTTGCATCGGCCATGATATCGGGCAGCGAGACGGCGTATTTTTCGCTGCAGCCTGCCGACCTCGACGACCTTGGCACACGCACCGACGGCAAGAGCAAGCTGGCGCTCATTCTCCGTGAAAAGCCCAAGACGCTATTAGCCACCATTCTCATCGCCAACAACTTCGTCAATGTCACCATCACGCTGCTGGCCACTTACGTCATCAGCGAGATGTTCAACATGAACGACCACCTTGTCGCCGCTTTCATCATGGATGTCATCGTGGTGACCTCGCTGATTCTGATTGTCGGTGAAATCACGCCCAAGATCTACGCCACCAAGAAACGCATCCGCATTGCCCGTTTCATGTCACGTCCCCTGCAAGTGCTCATCGGCTTTTTCAAACCGCTCAGCAAATTGCTGGTCAACACCACTTCTTTTGTGGACAAATACTTGGAGCGGAAAAAAGTGGACCTTTCGGTTGACGACCTCTCTACTGCGGTTGACATCGCCACAGACGAATCGACACCCATCGACGAGAAAAACATGCTCAAGGGCATTGCCACCTTCAGCGAGAAAGAAGTCAGCGGCGTGATGAAGCCCCGTGTCGATATCATTGGAGTGGACCTTGGCATGAACTTCCACGACATGCTCTCCATCGTGATAAGAAGTGGCTTTTCGCGCATCCCCGTCTATGAGGAATCGCTCGACAAAGTACTCGGGATCCTCTATGTGAAAGACCTTCTGCCCTATCTCGACGCTGAGTCCTACGAATGGCAAAAACTCATCCGGCCGGCATTCTTTGTTCCCGAAAACCGGAAAATCAACGACTTGTTTCAGGATTTCAGGGAGAGGAAAATCCATATCGCCATTGTGGTCGATGAATACGGCGGCACCTCAGGCCTCATCACCATGGAAGACGTGATTGAAGAAATCATCGGCGAAATCAGCGATGAGTTCGACAAGGAAATACGGGAACGGCACTATACGCGCCTTGACGACGGCTCCTATCTCTTCAAGGCGCAAACCAGCATTGTCGATTTCTGCAAGGTGTTCAACGTCAGCGAAAACTACTTCGAGCCTATGCAGGGCGAAGCCGACACGCTGGCAGGGTTGATCTTAGAAATCGAAGGACGCATTCCCGAAACCGGCTTCGAGTTCGACTTTGAGTGCTTCCGTTTCGAAATCACCGATGCCGACACGCGACGCATAAAGGAAATCAAGGTCGTGCATCATAATCCCGAAGAATAAGCGTTGTTCTTCCATACACCGATAAGGAAAAGCAGGATGAAAAACAAAACGACAACCTTTCTGTCACTACTTGCAGCGGCCCTTTTGCTGGCCTCGTGCCAGCGCAACCATGTGCTTCCCAAGCCGCGCGGCTATTTCCGCATCGACTTGCCCGACACCGGCTTTGTCGTGCTCGACAGCATGGAGCGTTACCGCTTCGAGTATCCGCAATACGCCGTCATCACCAACGACCCTTATTCACCGCAGGAAAAAAACTGGATCAATGTGGAAATGCCCGTTTTCAAGGCCTCCATACACATCACCCATAAGAAAGTGGACGGAAATCTCGGACAATACCTCGACGATGTGCACACCATGGTCACCAAGCACCTGCAAAAGGCAAACGGCATGCGCGACAGCCTCATCGTCAACGACGAGCACCATCGCTACGGCATGTTTATCGAGATGGACGGCAAGGGCGTGGCGACACCATTTCAGTTTTACCTCACCGACAGCACCCGTAATTTTGTGCGCGGCGCATTGTATTTCAACTTCCTGCCCAACAACGACTCCATGCAGCCCGTCATCAGCCGCATCCGAAAAGACGTGGACCATCTGATCAATACCTTTGAATGGAAATAAGACCTGCATCTTTGGAAAAAACGCTATTTTTGCGCTATGAAAACAGCATTTGATATTCCTATGACGAAAAGAAAAACCTTTTGGGGGGTAGCATTGACATTCATTTTGGTTCTGACAACCGTATCGGCTGTAACTGCACAACAACTGAATTACGAATACGACTACGACAATGCGGGCAATCGGATTAAAAGAGGCATTGTCAGACTAGAGAACAGAAAAAACGACGAAGACCGTCAAGAGACACATCTTGCACAGCTAACCGATAGCCTTTTCGACGGTAACGCCATTCGCATTTTCCCAAATCCGACAAAAGGGATCGTCCGTCTTGAAGTTGAAAACAGCTCTGTTCAATTCAAACGGTTCAGGCTCTTCGACTTAAGCGGAAGACTGATTAATGAAGGTACGCAAAAGGAATCTTCGCTACGCATAGACCTTTCCGGTGAACCCAATGGCACCTATATACTGGAGGTTTGGCTTGAAGATATGCAACGTTCATACAAAATCATCAAACAGTGACGGCTATGGGAAACTCTAATCATACGATACGTAAAGTCGCTTTTGTCGGCTTACTCATCTTACAATGCATGACTTCTATCCGGCTATCCGCCCAGCCGGGACCGGTAGGCAGCTTAGGAGGCGATATCAATGTCTCATCAACCGGAACGGCATCTTACAGCATTCCCATCGAGGTGGTTCCCGGAATGCAAGGCATGCAGCCCAACTTATCTGTCACCTATGGCAGTGCAACGGGCAGGGGCCTCCTTGGAGAAAAATGGCATCTTTCAGGCCTTTCTTCCATTACACGCATACCGCAGACCCATTACCCTGACGGCAATACCGGCGGTGTTAATCTTGACAATAACGACAGGTTTGCCCTTGACGGTAGCAGGCTGATGAAATTGTCAAGCGGAAACTATGCTGCAAGCAACGCAGTTTACGGCACTGAAGTAGAAAGCTTTACAAGAGTCACCCTGAAAGAGAATCCGGGAACTATTTCACAATGTTTTATTGCAGTTACTGACGAGGGGCATGTCATCGAATATGGCAATACGGCAGATTCCAAACAGATGGCGGGAGGCAAGGTGGTTTCTTGGTTCGCCAATAAAATCACCGATGCCGACGGCAACTACATGACCATAAGCTATGGTCAAAACGAAGGAGAAATCTGGCCGGAAACAATCAATTACACAGGCAATGCCTCTACCGGAATGAACACTTATGCCAAGGTCACATTCCAGTACATGACCGACCTGCATGTGAACTTCCTGTTTTCAGGAGGGCAAAGCTTGAGAGAGGCAAAGCTCCTTTCCGGTGTCAATATCTATTTCGGCACCGAATTGGTCAGACAATATGCTTTTGAATACACCTGCGACCGCAGTACACGTCTAAGCAATGTCATTCTGAAAAATGCTTCAGGAGCGGAACTTACCCGAACAGCCATCGGCTGGGGAAACGACGCCTCCGGCAATGGATACCTGCCCATGAGCAGTCTGAAAAACTACGTGATACTTCCTTTCAATTACAATGGTGACAGTTACACCGATTTGTTCATGTACACCTATGAGGATGGCGTAAGCACATGGCATGTGCGAAAAGGTGACGGCAACGGCCATTTCTCCATTGTCGACCAATATTCGGGCACGATCAATGCCTACACGATTTTTGTCATCGACAAAGACGGCGACGGACAGGATGAAATCGGCTTTGTTTCCAACCTTCCCGATGGAAACTTCGCTTTCAAATGCCTGAGATTTACCGGCAATTCGGCGAGCACAATCGGCATCGCCACCTCCAGTTCATCCCATTTCCTCGCAGGCGACTTCATCGGCAAGGGCGGCACGCAGCTCATTTTCATTCACAAGTCGGGCAATAACTGGAGCGTCACCAATTCCTCCAACAGCGCCTCTTTTAGCGTTCCGAAGAACAGCCACGTTTCGGTATGCGATTTCAACGGCAACGGCAAATCGGACATTCACGTGGTGCACGGATCGACCATTGACATTTACGAATACGACAACAATGGCGGAATCTTCAAAAAGATTCTGGATGCGGCAAGCACCCCGAAAGCCAGCAAAAAAGAGTTTTTCTGCGACCTGAACGGCGACGGCAAGTCGGATTTCATTTTCTATTCAGACTACAAGTGGTATCAGATGATGTCAACAGGAACCGGATATACTAACGGTGCAGAACTGCCTTTCTACGCAGACATGAACAGTTCCGGCGGGCCTAAATTCGACATTATGTGCTGCGACCTGAACGGTGATGGAAAAGATGACGTGGCACAGCCATACTTTGACTTTGAACAGCAAAAACTGACCATGCATGTCTATTTCTCCAGAGGGTATTCGGGCGGCTCTTTCAACTACAGCCATACAAGCTTCATACGCGCCGATATCAAAGGCATTTTCACAAGCCATTACAGATTTGCCGATCTTAATGGCGACGGAAAAAACGAGATGTTCTACACCGGTGATATCTACACCACCCCCGTGCTTGTCAACTTTTCCGAAAAAAGAGCGCATGACCTTGTCACCTCGTTCACCAACGGATTGGGAAGGACCAGTTCGCTAGAATACGCCTTTGTATCCACCCCCTCCATCGGGTATCTCGGCTATGAGGCCAGAAAACTACAACTGCCGCTTGTCAGCAAACTCAAAGAACCGGATGGATTGGGAGGTTTCAACCAAACACTGTTCACTTACGGGAAGGCTGTTTTCGACTTTGAACGCCGCCAGTTCCTCGGATTTCTCAATTACAGGACCCTCTATAACGGCATCAACAGCCAGATGCTGTTCAAGTACAATGCTGTCCACCGCCATTTGAACCTGGAGCAGACCATCGCTTTTCTCAATGCCAATCCGCGGGATCTGCGTTCCGGCTATATCGTTGACCCTTCGTACTGGGACACGAACCGGGTGTCTTTCCATCACCATGAAGTGTTCAACACCATTGCCTACAAAGATCTGCCGTACGGCACTTTCCTTCCTTATTTCTCCATCAGCAGCACCGTCAATCGCCTTGAGAACACCAAACTCATGACACATTGCTGGCTTGATGCCGAAGGAAGGATTTCAAAAAAATCCGTAGTCAGCACCAAAGCCATGGGAGCGACCATGGATTGGCTGACACGTGACAGTACGAATTACACCTATACAACTGTCACTCTGCCAAACGGCAGGCAGGCAAGAAGGCCCGGCACCGTGACGACACGAAAACGAAGAAAAGGGTTTTCTCAGGTTCCTTTCTCCAAGACAAGTCACACCTATTCTTCAGGGCGGCTTCATTCTGTCACTGTATCCGACACGGATGGCCTCATAGGAGAGACTGTTTACGAATACAACGACAAAGGACTTTTATCGTCTGAGACCTATACGCCGAACGGCTTACCTGCACGGACAAGATCATACGGCTACGATGCCACGGGACGTTTTATGACGGCGCAAACCGATGTGCTTGGACATAACACCTCGGCACAATATGATCCGAAGACGGGCCTGCTTGTTTCCGAAACCGACGCCAACGGACTGACCACCTCCTACGAACACGACGCCTTGGGACACTTGACCGGGACAACCCGACCGGACCAGACGCAATGCAAAATCAGCTACCACTGGAACGATACCCCAAATTTCTCCAACGCTGTTTACTACTCCCGAATGACCGAAACCGGACAACCGGAAAGAAAAAAATACTACGACGTGCTGGGACGCTTGGTGCACACCTACGAAAAAGGGCGCGGCTACAACGACATCATTTTCAACAATACGGGGCAGGTCTCACGTAAAACGACGACCCCTTATCCTTCTCCGTCCATGAACCCTAACTCGAAAACATGGAGCTTGAATTTGTACGACGGATACCGGCGGATTATATGGCAAACAGCCCCCTATCAAAACCTGAGCTTCAGCTATCCCGACTTCAGCACGGGCATACCTCGTCCTTACACCGTAACCACCACCGATAACATTCGCAACGTACAAACTTCCAAGACTTTTGACGCTGCCGGAAGGCTTGTTGAAGCCACCGATGCGGGCGGCACCATCAGCTACAGCTACGGCTACCAGACCCTGTCGGGCAAGGTCCGCGACAAGACGACCATCACCGTAGGCGGACAGGTTACCACCGTTTTGTCCGACATCAGGGGCAACCGTGTGTCGATACAAGACCCTAATGCAGGCACAGTGACCAGCACCTACAACGCCATGAACCAGTTGACGGCCCACACCGATGCCAACGGCAACCTTGCCGAATACACTTACGACCTTGCCGGGCGCACCTTGCAAGTCGCCTACTCGAAGGGACAGGAGTCGGAAACCGTAAGCTATGTTTACGACATTGCTGCGGGCAAGGGCATCGGGCGGATTGCCGCCGTGAAACGCAACGGGCGTAATGAATGCCTCTACACCTACGACAACCTCGGGAGGACGATCAGCCGGAAGGTGTTTGACGGCGGCACCGCCTACAACCACCGGTATGCCTACAATGCCTTGGGACAGTTGCGGTATTTCACCTATCCCGACGGGTTCAAGATCGAAAACACCTATAACCGCTACGGCGAGCTGACCGAGATTCGCAACGCTGCCGACAACACATTGATTTACGCCACCGATACGCGCAACATGTTCCGCCAGCCCACAAGGTGCCGCTTCGGCAACGGCACCGGCACGGAGTACCGCTACAACGCCTACGGCCGGATGACCGGCATCCGCAACGGCGACATCACCAACAGCGTACCGCCCGTCAACACCTACGGCTTGGGGAATCCCTTTGAAGATCCCTGGGTAAGTTATCATATCAACACAAGGTACCGCGATCTTTCATACGCCTACGACAGCCGCGGCTTCATCGCCACGCGCACCGACGGCAAGACAGGACAGTCGGAAGCCTATACATACGACAATCTGGATCGTCTAACCGCATACACCGTGAATGGTGCGACGGCGGCAACCTTCGCCTATAACAGCATCGGCAACATCACCTCGAACTCCAGAGTGGGCAGCTACAGCTATGGCGGCAGCAGACCCAACGCTGTGACCGGCATCGCCGGCAACACGGCCTGCCCCATCCCCGCCTCGCAGTGCGATGTATGCTACAATTTCCGCAACAAGCCCTCAAGCATCGCCGAAGGCGGCTACCGCATCACCTTCGACTACAACGCGGAAGGCACGAGGCTGCACACCCGCTACTTCAAAGGCAACATGATGCAGAAGGGCGCGGCGCGGATTTCGGAGGTGCACGGAATAGAAATCAGCAACCGAGGCACACGCAGGCTCGACTACATCTATGCCGACGGCAAGATTGTCGCCGTGCACGTGAAACGCGGCTCCTCCGACAGCCTCTACTATGTGCTCACCGACCACCTCGGCAGCTGGAACATGGTGACCGATGCCGGCAAGGACATCGTGCAGCAGACCCACTTCGACCCCTGGGGCAACCGCATGAGCCACACCAGCTGGAACACGCCCCAGACCCAAACCTCCTTCTGCTTCAACCGAGGCTTCACGGGGCACGAGCACTACGACCGCTTCAAGATCATCAACGCCAACGCACGCCTCTACGACCCCGTGATTGGACGCTTCTTCTCGCCTGACCCTTTCGTACAAACACCCGATTTCACACAGAACTACAACAGATACAGCTATTGCATGAACAACCCCGTGATGTTCACCGACCCAGACGGAGAATGGGTGCATATTGCTGTTTGTGCTCTTATCGGAGGTACTGCTAATTTAATATCACAATGGGACAACATTGATAACTTTTGGGAGGGCTTGGCTTCTTTTTCTGTTGGAGCTGGATCTGGCGCCTTAACCGCCGTCAATCCTTTTCTTGGATCCGTAGTTGGATCTGCAATATCAAGTGGAACAAATGAAATATTGAAATCGACAGGACTTGGCAAAGGATTTTCAGAAGTGGATTGGGGAAATGTTGTAGTTAATACTGTAATTGGGGCAGGAACGGGTGCTTTTTCTTATGGTGCAGGTCAATTTGTCGGTAATATTAAACTTGGGGGAATTCCTATTGCAGAAAAAATACTTAATGCTTGCGGTGTAAAAAACCTAAATGCTAGAACTTTCCTTGGGTATGCGATTAATGGGACAATGGCAGGTGGGGCTTCTGGTGCTGCTACAGGAATTGTACAAGGTTCTTTTTCTGGAAATTGGGATATATGGAACTATACATGGCGAGGCTGTGCTTATGGTTTGGGAGGGAGCTTAGCTTACTCAAGCCTTACAACCCTTGGTTATCAGGCTCAACTGAAATATGGCAGGCAACCCAATTTGAATAGCACAACGATAGAATCTGTTTCTGTCTCAGCTGATAATGCAATTAACCAACTAAACACATACGAAACCCCGATTGAGACAATAGGGACTTTCGAATTGCCTGAGATAGACGTTATCGCCTCTTCTTCAACCTCTGCAAATGTTTTTTTACATGGGCTTCACCACCCGTATCTGATTCCGCCAAAGTCATACAGATATAATAGCCCTACGCTTTTACGCCTCTTACCTTTACTGCAATTGCCATGATGACAAAAAAAAGACAAAATCGGCTATCCTATATCCTATTTGCTTGCTGTTTTCTGTGCG
>JASBYY010000046.1 GCA_029983675.1 Bacteroidales bacterium
TGGTGTCGTCATAGTAGTAGTACTTTTGCCCGGTGACAGGGTCACGGCCCCAGTCGTAGCAGAGGGATGTTATTTTCCGCTCGATTTGTTCGTCAGCTCCGGACCCCGGGGTTCCGTCGCATTTGCCCATGGGCGCCTTGTACAGCCAGTCGTCATCCTCGCCAAAGGGACCGTCAGGCCCCATGTCGGGCGCGGAATGGTTTCCGCTTTGTCCGGAAGTGCTGAAAAAGACCAACTCGGCCGTGTCGTCGGTGATGTCGCCAAGCCGGACGGTCAGGCCCACATAGCCCTTGCCGTTGCTGATGCCGTCGTTTGCGTATGCCTGCCGTGCCAGCACAATGGCCCGGTCGTAGGCCGCCGCCACATTGTCCACGAGGACTTTCCCGTCAACAGTCAGCGGAAGGTCGATGGTGAAACTGTTGCGCACAGTCCGCACATAGAAGTTTTCCGGCCGGGCGTACACGGCATTGAAAAGTTCAACGATATCGGCAACTGCATCGCTGAGGCTCATTGTCTCCATGCTCCTCAACCCAGGCTCTGATTTCCGCAGATCCACCTGCCTCTTGAAGCCGGTGATACGGGCAATAGCAGCCTTGGCTTCCGAATCGTTTCGAACGATTTGTCCCTTATCAGCCAATGGGCCTTCCGCTTCCTTCCTGCAGGACACGATGGCGACAGCAGCTGCCGCTACTACCAATAATAATGCGCCAGTGATAAAAAATCTACTTCTTTTCATTTGATAATAATTTATGGTTAAACCGTATTGAATTAATCGTTCACTGTGAACTCGCCGTAATACCCGTCTCCGTTGGGCAGCGTAAAGTTGACGATGTAGTCTCCCGCAAGCGGCACGTAAACCTGCATGCCGTTCGGTGTCAGCACCGACAGGCCTTGCACAGGGCTACCCGAAGCCGATGTGACCTCCACAGCCACCTCGCCAAGGTTCTCGGAAAAGACCACTGTGAGGACATGCCCGTGGATGGTGGAGCCTTTGGGCAAATTACCTACTTTCCCTTTTTTTATTTCAATACCGCTACCACCATCAGTATGGTTTGCGGGAAAAGCTCCAATTCTTGACACCGACAACAACAAAGTGAAAAGGACAATGATTCGTTTGAGTTTCCTTGCTCGCATGATTTTTTATTTTGATGTTATACAAAATTACAAATGCCATGGATTTTGTCAAGAAAAACATTGTACGAAAATGTACGGATTTTCATTATCCATTTGAAAACAAAATAGTTATATCACCTCATCACTTTGTCACGCAAGAATACAGAAGGGTGATCTGCGGTACCGAATACCCTTTTTAATTTCCGGCTTCGGTCGCAAACCGTCGTATATGCCCTTTGCATTAGGGCGGAGACCTCCGCTTCATTCAAGTCGAGCAGATACAGGCGGCAGTAGTTCAAATCATCTTTGGTAAGTGTCGGATAGGCTTTACGCAAGTCGGTCGTGAAATTCGGAAAATGCCGGTCAACAGCATCATGCAAAGCCATTAGCTGGATTTTATCCAAAGCAAACTCCTTATAAATGGCGCAGTCCATGTGCGCCTTGAAATGTTCACGCTGCATCACCCGAAAAATATGCCGGCAAACGGTTTCTTCGGTAAAACTTGCCGCTTCCATTCTTTCTTTCAACAACGAAAGCTCCTCCTCCTTTGCTTCCAGTTCCCTGTCTCTTCCCTGCATGACCTGCTCATGCTGTCGTTCTGCACACCGAAGCCGGCTCCTGTGCCTGCGCCACAGCCACAGAAACAGAACAACAGACAACACAACAAGGGAAAGGAGCATCACCAGTACCCTATTGCCAGCCTTGAGTTTCCCATCATGGTAAACTCTTTCCTGTTTTTCCAATTCATATTGCCAGCAAAGCTCCGTCACCTTCGATTTCACGGTGCTTTGCGTTTCGCCAAGAGTGGCGAATTGCGCTAAAAACACAGCATACGCAGCAGCTTCCTTCTGCTTATTCTGAGACTTGCAGATTTCCACCAGCCATTCGGCGGCCTGCCGCTTGATTTCCAGGTCGGAAGTCTCATGATAGACTTGTCGCAAATATTCTGCCACTACATCAAATCGCTTTTCTCGGAAATAAATACCGCCGACTGTCAGACTGCGTGCCAGAATTTCCTCGTCACTTTCAGCCTGTGAGAGAAGGGAGGTTATCTGCTCCAAAACATCATCAGTATTTTCTCTTTTTTGATAATAGGACAAGTAGGTATAGTGTCCCACAATGTCTCTGAAAGTCAAGGATGAGGTATCTCTTACCATTCCTAAAGCTTGTCTGTAGTAAGTATCGGCACTGTCCAATTGTCCGGACATCTGGTAATGCATGCCAATATACTCCAACATACTCGCCAAATGGTTTGGGCATGCCTCATACTTGCTCAAATATGCCATAGACTGCCGGCCATAATAAATGGCTTGATTATGAAGATAGAAATCGGAAAACATTTCCGTCAGCCTTGTATAAGTCAGCGCCATGAACCTTGCCTTTTCCCCTGTCAATTCCTTTTCCTCGAAACGCCCCTCCATCACCTCCAGGGCTTGCAGGTACTCCCGGCAGGCCTCCACCACGCTGTCTTTTTCGTAGCCGCCCACTCCTTGCATGTAATGGGCACGGGCAGAGAGCAGGGCCAGGGCGGGGTCCTTGGGGAAAGCCTCCGACAGGCTGTCGAAGTAAGGCCGGGCCTTCAATACCGCATCGCGGTTGCTCTGCCCGCAGTCGTTCTTGTAAAGGGCTTCCGACAAAAACAGATGGAAACGGTGGCGGTCGTAGGGTGCAAGCCGCTCCGTATCATGGGCTTGCGAAAAAGCAAGCAGGAGCGAGAGGGCGCTGTCGGGCTGTTGTCCCATCAGGGTGTCGATGGCCGCCAACGGCACGGCGGCAGGCGTTGCGGGCGGACAAAAGCCGGGCTTCGCCCTGCCACACGACAAGAACGCCGCCGAAAGCATCACACCCCATAAAACCCTGCCTGTTTTCATGCCTGCAAAAATAAGAAACTGTTTCGAAATGCTGTGTATTCCGCGTAGCTAATCCTTACAACAACTTCTATTCAATTTTCCTTTGTTTTCAGTTGATTTGATGCGCTGCATTGGCTTATTTTGCCCATGGTCCCGTCTTATCAGGATCCAGTCATACTGAACAATGTCATTCTGGACCTGATCCAGAACTGATCCGGCATCTATTCAGCATCCCTTCATTAACGGTAATAACCCAATAGAAGCATGTCCTCGTAAAGGAGATCCCGCATCAGGTGCGGGATGACGTAAGAGGAGAAACGTTATGGGTCTGATTGAGCTGTACTGTCCTGCTTCATCAGGACATAGCACGGAATGATCTCAACCCTATACCATTCGAAACAGATTCTTACATACGCCCCAAAAAAGAAGCTGTGTCAAAAAAAATTTGACACATCTTCTGAAAGGAGGAAAATGGGGACAACCTCCTAAAATGACGGTAAAAGCTCCGTGTTACCCCTTTACCTCTTCTTCCACACGAACCGGTTTCGGATCAGACTTGCGGATGTCGAGTTCATCGATGATGTTTGTGGCACCGGCATACTTGTCGATGACAAACAGCACGTAACGGATATCGACATTAATGGTGCGTTGCAGTTTCGGTTCAAAGTTCACGTCGCCGCTCATGGCTTCCCAGTTGCCGTCGAAAGCAAGACCGATCAATTCGCCCTTGCCATTCATGATGGGGCTTCCTGAGTTGCCGCCTGTGATGTCGTTTGTCGAAAGGAAGCAAACAATCAGTTCGCCGTTTTCGTCGGCATAAGCACCGTAGTCCTTGCGTTCAATGAGGTTGATCAGACGTTTAGGCGCATCGAATTCATAGTCGCCGGGAACATATTTCTCAAGAATGCCCTTGGCGGTGCACACATAGTCATATTGTACAGCATCGGCAGGATTGTAATCCTGTACCGAACCGTAGCTCATGCGCAAGGTGGAGTTGGCATCAGGATAGAGGCTCTTCTCGGGCTGTGTAGCGGCATAATATTCGCGCAGTCCTTTGACAAACACATGGTCGTTTTCACGTGTAGCACTTATTGCCTTGTGGTAGGAAGGAATAACGGTCGTGATCTTTTCCATCATGGAGGTATTCATGATATAGGCGTAATCCTTGCCAATGGTCTTGGCTTTGGGTTTAGCAATAAAGGCCTTCACGCTTTCGGGTGTGGCAAAAACTGAGTTGGTATAAACATATTCTGTGAAAGCATCGATATCGCCTCTGAATTTTCTATTGATAATCGAATAAATCTCAGGCAGTTCATTAGCATCAAAAGCGTTCTTGTACAACTTCAGCATTTCGGCAAAGTTCTTTTTCTCAACTTGAGGATCGGTGTCTTTGAAAAGGGCAGACACATCCATTTGTTGCAATGCTTCGAGGGCGACGGCTTCCGCCTCCTTGTCCTTGTTCTTCACGGCTTCATAATAGGAAGCAAACTGAGCGGCGATACCGGCAGCACCGGAATGGGCAATGAAGTTGGGATAAAAAACGTGTTTCGTCACCTTGCCAAGATCGTCATAAGCATCTTTTAAGTTTGTCAAGGCGTTGCCGTATTCGGCGTTGCGCTTCGGATCGGCCTTCACCCATTTCATAAAGTCCTTTTCCAATGCCACTTTGCCTTCAGAGACCTTGTTCTTACGCAGCATGGTGCATTGTCCGATAAAGTTCTTCCAAGTGTTGGCGAGACCTGCGTGGTTGTCGGCATACATCAGGTTGATGGCATCATCCTTCTGCATGAACTCATCCATCACCTCAAGCTGTTTGCCGAAGATGTCGATAATAATCGGAAAGAATGTTCCTACATTGTAGTCAATGCCGAAGGACGACATGTAGCGTTCCGTCGATCCGGGGAAGCCCCAAATCATGGTGAAATCGTCTTTCTGAACACCGTCGAGGCTGATGGGCAGATAATGTTTGGGAGTCAACGGCACATTGTCCTTGGAATAAGCGGCAGGATTGCCGTTCTTGTCGGCATAAACACGGAAAATGGAGAAGTCGCCCGTGTGACGGGGCCACATCCAGTTGTCGGTGTCACCACCGAACTTGCCAATGGAAGAGTTGGCTACACCTACAAGACGAACGTCGGTGAACACCTGATAAACAAACATGTAGTACTCGTTGCCTGCAAAGAAACCCTTGATGACCGGATTGTACTTTCCGTCTTCCGAAGCAGCTTTTTCCATCTCTTTGATTTTGGCATTGACAGCCTGGGTACGATCGACAAAATCCATGGTATCGTTGACTACGCCGAGAATATCCTTGGTCACATCTTCCATGCGGATAAGGAACGAAGCCGTCATTTCGGGAGCAGGCAACTCCTCGGAATAATCCTTTGCCCAGAAGCCGTCTTTCAGGTAATCGTGTTCTACCGAACTGAGTTTCTGAACGGCACCAT
The DNA here is from genome assembly GCA_029983675.1 of Bacteroidales bacterium. Lineage (GTDB taxonomy): Bacteria > Bacteroidota > Bacteroidia > Bacteroidales > F082 > Limimorpha. The sequence goes on from JASBYY010000046.1 coordinate 5,411, forward strand.
AACCGCAATGGTGGTTGGTAAACAGCAAGCCATGCTCCGAAACAATCTCACCCGTGCAGAAGAAACCGCGCGGCATGGCATCACTGCCCAATCCCACGATGGCATCTTTCAAACTGCTGTGGTTGATGCTGTACAATTCTTCCGGTGTCAACTGCAGACCCATTTTCTGCATATCGACATAATTCAGGCGCTCGACAAACATCGGGAGCCACATGCCCTCATCGGCATACGCTTTGCCCGTAACAATCAGCAGGGCAAGTGCAAAAATTCCAAATAATCTTTTCATTATCAATAATTTAATTAGTATTAATGTTGCATACGGAAATTGCTAAGCGACTGCAAATATAACTGAATTATAGATGCTTAATGGGTAAATCCGAAAATTTGCTGCAACAAAAACACACAACTGAAGCCAACGGCTGTTTTCAAGTATGCAGTAGAAAACAAGGATTCTACCCATCCGAATAATCATAACACACTCGTAATTAACATTTTATGTTTCATAGAAAAAGCCAATGTCATTGTACCAAAAAAACGGCTGTGAGGAAAAATCACAGCCGTTTTTTTGGTACTTCCAGAAGTATCGGTACTATTTCAGCAACACATCGGGACCCATTTCAAAGTAGATGTCCACAGGGATGCCTGCTGCATTGACGCGGTCGAGATCGCTTTGCAAATCACCCTTGGTGATGCTATCCGCATCAATCCATTTCTTCACCTCGTCATAGCTGCCATTGCCCTGATGCACAAGGATGTCGCCGGCCAATTTCTCAACAGCCACTTTCATCTTCTCAAAGTCGATGGCATAGCGGCCTTCGTCATTACGGGTGAAAGCACCTTCTCTTTGGAAATAGTTGAAAGTAAGCATGTTGGCCTTACCGTGTGCACTTGAAGCACCAAAACGCACCGAGCGGAAGATGCCCGCCATAAAAGTGGTATAGTTGTCGATCATGTCGGTATTGGTGTACTCGCCCATTTCCGAAAGCTTGGTCACAAGATAAAGTCCCAGCACGTCGGCTTTGGCTTCTTCCAAGGCGGAATACTGCTCCTTAAGGGCGGCACGCACGGTTCCTTTGCCGTCGAGGGTGTTCTTGATGCCCATGCCGTGTGCTGTTTCGTGGAACATCACATTAGCGAAGAAAGCGTCGAACTTGATATGCTCGGCAGATTCAGGGGTCATCAGGATATCGGAAATCGGCAACAAAATGGCATCGAACTTGGCTTTCATGGCGTTTTTCAACTGTAGCTTACGGGTGCCGCGTTGCAGCTGCACGCGCTCGTCGTTGGGCAGGTTGATGGCGATGGTTTTGCTACCGGCATTGCAGTCACCGGCATAATACACCACGTCGTATGCGGCAAGGTCGGCATCGGCTCCGGGAGTCTCAGCCTTGTATTCTGCCGGAACAGGGAGTTGTTTTTGCAGTTCGGGGACAAAAGCAGCATAACGTGCCAACTGCTTGGTCCACTCCTGGTCTTTGATAAGGATAAAAGCTTCATGAGAGGCTTTGGTGCCCATCAATGCATCAGTATAGTTCTCAATAGGTCCGATCACCATATCGACATTGTTGTTGCGCACGTCCATCCAGGACATATCACTTTCAAGGTAGTCATCTGTACGCAAAGCAGTGGCTCTGACTTTCAGATAATTGGCAAATTCAGGATCGCCGGCCAAAGCAGAAGCCTCCTCTAACAAAGAAGCCGCCTTTTCGATTTGATCGGCAAAATACTCGTGGTACCAAACACTCTTCAGCTGTCCATCATCGCCACGCACAATCATGGTGTATTGGCTGTTTTTGTCGGGGTCGGCAAAGCCTTCCCACTCTTCCTTGGTCATGTCTTCAGGATAAAACCGCGCTCCGGCAGGTTTTGCACCTATGCCTTCGACAAAGGAAGCCTCGTTGTTGATGCCGTCCCAAGGACCATAGTTGATATTGGCGTAAAGCTGCAAGTCGGGATCGCTAATGCGGGCCATCAGACTGTCTTTCTCTCCATAGTTTTCCAGCCAGAAAATATCATTCATGATATCGGCAGCCCGAAACAGCAACGGGAGCATCTGTTTTTCATTGTCGCTCAGGTGGCTAACATCCGATGTCAGCGTGACCTTGGCATACTTGTCCGACAATTTGGCGACAGGAGCTTCCTGTTCGGACTGTGTCGGTTTGGTTTCGCAAGCCGTAACCATCAGGGCTACGACGGCAATAATTTGTAAATGTTTGAATTTCATTGTGTTATAAATTAGTTATTGAAGATTTCTTATCAGCATCCTATGGCTCTTGAAATGACGAGCCTTAATATCTCGGAGGTGCCTTCTCCTATCTGCAAGATGCGCTGGTCACGGTAAAACCGTTCCATGTCGTAGGCTTTTAACAAACCGTGTCCGCCCATCACCTGAACGGCATTATCACAAACCGTTGCGGCAACTTCCGAGCAATACAGTTTTGCCATGGCGGCTTCCTTGCCATAGCTGCGACCCTGATCCTTAAGCCAGCAGGCTTTGTAAAGCAATCCGCGGGCAGCATCGATTTGCACTGCCATGTCGGCCAGTTTGAAAGCAACGGCCTGAAACTTACTCACCGGTTTGCCAAATTGCACACGCTGTTTGGAATAGTCCAAAGCCATTTCGTAGGCTCCTTGCGCACAACCCAAACCCATGGCGGCGATGGAAAGCCGCCCCGCATCCAAGGTGGCCAGCATAAGGTGCGAGCCTTCGCCAACAGCGCCAAGAATATGCTCATGCGACAGCCTGACCTTGTTGAAGACCAGCTTACCCGTATTGGAGGCCCGCCACATCATTTTATCGTCCATGGGCGTTTGCTCGAAACCCTCCATGCCGTTTTCAACCAACAGGGCGGTAAACTCCAGCTTTCCATCCTTCATACCCGAAACCGCTTGAACCGTGGTGCCGAGTGTAATCGGAGTAGCGCTATTGGTGATAAATATCTTTTCACCTTCAAGTACCCACTGGTCACCGATAGGTGTTGCCGTAGTCTTTGTGCCACGCGAATCGGAACCCGCATCGGATTCGGTAAGACCAAACCCCCAAAGTCTGTCTTTACATAGCTGCGGCAAATATTTCCGCTTCTGTTCTTCCGTGCCGTAATCTTTAATCGGGCCGATGCCCAACGAGTTGTCGGCGGCAATGGTGGCAGCAGTGGAGCCGTCAACCCGAGCCAATTCTTCAACGGCAATGATGTAAGAAAGGTTGTCCAATCCCAAGCCTCCATAATCCTTTGGAACCGTCATCCCCAACAGCCCGACACGACCCATTTTCAAGGTCAGTTCGGTATCAAAATGCTGGTTTTCATCGTTATATCGCGCCAGAGGCTTCACCTCTTTTTCGGCGAAGTCTCTGACTTTCTCACGCCAAGCGCATTGTTCCTTATTCAGATCAAAATTCATATCTGCTTTGCTTTCTATTCTATGACTTTGTGTTGCGTTTTTCTATTCCCGCACTTTCTCCAACTCAACGAGCTGGGTTTTATTATCCACTTTTTCGCCTTCAGACACGCAAACCCGCTTTACACGGGCTTCGGCTGTCGCCATAATATTGTTCTCCATTTTCATGGCCTCCACAACGACCAGCACCTTTCCTGCCTGCACGGTTTGTCCTTCTACAACATTAATCTTGACGACTTTTCCCGGCATGGGCGACAACAGATTCATGCTGTCGTCAAGCGCATTGGTTTTGGAATAGTCGAAAATATCATTCAGGTGGTCGCTGCGTTTGCATGTGAAGTTCAAACCACGGAGGTTCACTATGGTTTCCCCGACATCGTTAACCGAGCAATACACATTTTCGGTGCGACCATTCAGCATGATTTTCAGTTGGTTGCTATCGTATCGGATCCACTCGACAGAAAAAGGCTTTTGATCGACAGTGCCTTCTAATTTTCCCGCATGGGTCTTGCTGATACGCACGGCAATGGGTCTGTTCTCCACCCATACCGACAATTCCATTCGGTAACGCCAATATCCTATGGTTTCCCATACATTTCGCGCATTGCCAATGATTTGGGTCTTGCAGCAATCGTACAGCAAAAAAGCCGCCACCACATCATTCAGGTTCACTTTTTCACGGCTTTGTGACACGGCTTTCAACAAATCCTCGTGATGGGTCTTGCAATAAGACGTATCAATTTGATTTTCAATATAATCTCTATTTCTTAGAATCTCCCACAAATAGGCCTTGTTGGTGGTCAAACCCTGCAAAATGAAATCGTTCAACGCCCGTTCCGCACTATCAATGGCATGTTGGCGGTCTTTGGCATGGCAGGTCAGTTTGGCCACCATCGGGTCATAAGCCGATGACACAAAGCATTTTCCGTCAATACTGCTATCGACACGGGCTCCCCTTATCTGTGGTTCATGGTAAGCCGTAACCTGTCCGGGAGCCGGTAAAAATCCGTTTTCGGGATTTTCGGCATAGATACGCAGTTCGATGGCATGTCCCACGGACTTGATGTCTTCCTGACAATACCCCATCTCCTTGCCACGCGCAATACGGATCTGTTCCTCCACAATATCGATGCCCGTACATTGCTCCGTCACCGGATGCTCTACCTGAATGCGCGTATTCATTTCTAAAAAATAGAAATTCAGTGTCTTGTCCACCAGAAACTCAACGGTTCCGGCGTTTTTATAACCTATCGCTTTACAAAGTCTGATGGCGGCGTCATACAATTGTCCTCGTTTCTCGTCATTCAACGTTGGCGATGGCGATTCCTCGATGATTTTCTGGTAACGACGCTGTATGGTACATTCTCTCTCGTGCAAATGGATGATGTTGCCAAAATGGTCGGCAAGCACTTGCACCTCGATGTGTCGGGGGTTTTCGAGATACTGTTCCACAAAAACGGTTCCGTTGTTGAAATAGCGTTCGGCTTCGCGCGAAGCGGTGCGCAAGGCAGGTTCCAGCTCATCGGGATTTGAAACGATGTGCATGCCTTTCCCGCCGCCACCTGCCGCCGCCTTGATCAGCACGGGATAGGGCAACGAGGCCGCCTGTCCCATGATTTCTTCCATGCTTCCCGTGCAACCGAAAGCAACAGGGATGCCATTTTCGATTGCCTCTTGCCGGGCGGCAATCTTATTGCCCATCAGCCGGATGGAACGCGCATCGGGACCAATGAAAATCAAATTGTTGGCCTCACACGCCGCGGCCAGCTCAGGGCTTTCCGACAGGAAACCGTAACCGGGATGCACGGCCTCTGCTCCTGTGTCTAATGCCGCATCGATGATCTTCTGCACGTTGAGGTAGGTGTCTTGCATCGTTCCGCCGCCCAAGGGACAGGCCTCGTCGGCCAGACGGCGATGCAAGGCCTTGGCGTCATCATCGGCAAACACCGCCACCGAAGCGATGTGCAGCCGCTGAAGCGTACGGATGATACGCACGGCTATTTCGCCACGGTTGGCAATCAATATCTTATTTATCTTTCTGCTATTCATATTCAATGTCTATACAACGTAGGATCCAGCCAATTGTTATTTGTTCAACGGATCCATTCGGGTTTTCTTTTCTCGAAGAAAGCAGCCAGCCCTTCCTGTCCTTCCTGCGAAACGCGCTGTGCGGCTATCCATTCCGATGTTGTCTGAAAAACAGGATCATAAGGATTGTCCCTTCCGCTCACCGTACGCAACAGACGTTTACATTGAGCGAATGCCGCTGGAGAGGCTTGCATGAAACAGGTGATATAATGCCGCTCGGCATCTAACAACTCCGATTCGTCAACCACCCGATTCACCAAGTCAAAACTCAAGGCTTCTTCCGCGGTAAAAGAGCGTCCGGTGAGCATCAGTTCTTTAGCGGCTTTCATGCCACAGCGTTGCCACACAAACGGGGCAATGGTAGCTGGAATAAGCCCCAGACGCACTTCCGAGAAAGCGAACTTCGTCTCCTTGGTTGCCAGCACGATGTCTGCCGCCGCCACAATGCCATTGGCACCGCCCATGCAAGCCCCGTGGACTTTTACAATGACGGCTTTGTTACAGAAATAGATGGTTTGGAACAAGCGGGAAAGCCGGTTGGCGTCGGCGAGATTTTCATCATGGCTGTAGGCAATCATGGCTTTCATGTCGGCCAAGTCGGCACCGGCACAGAAAACAGGACCATTGCCCCGCAATACGACCACACGCACATCATCGCGGCTGTCCAACCATTCAAACGCCTCGGTAAGCTCGCTTATCATCCTTGCATTCAAAGCATTACGAACTTCAGACCTATCGAGATTGATCCAAGCGACACTTTCGCCAAGCTGTATTTGCAATGTACTGAATTCCATAGGAGTAATGTCATTTGCAATGCCACACCATGCCCAGCATGAGTATGGCTTCAACAATTCTGATGCAATAATCGGCAAAAATCGCGAATCTTTCAACATCACCTCCGATTTTTTGACAAAATGTCACCTCCATTCGGGAAAAAAGCCTTCTTTTGCAATTGGGAACGGATTTTGCAGTTCGTATTTTCCGATGAGAAGGCCGTATCCTTCCCGAAAAAAAAGACGAAAATGGAAGACGAAAACTTCAAGAAGGAATTGGAAGACCTGTTCAGGATGTTCAAACTGCTGCTCGAGAAAGAATCGCTCGACGATATCAAAGGCATCGACAACGAGCAACTGGAACAGTTAAAGCTATTCATGACCCAATTCGATGAGATGAAGGATGACCTGAAGTTCGAGATGAACCAAGTGGATCCTTTTACACGTCAAATCATTTCTGCCATGGTGAAGCAGTTACGGCAACAATTGGGGGAAGAAACCGATGCCGGACTTGAACTTACCGTCGAAGAAACCGTTGCCCGCAAAGAAGAGGAAGTGAAAAGCATCCCCGATGCCAACGAGCGTCACCTTGCTTTGCTCGAAACCATCGACAAGGCTCTGAAAAATCCCGATCTATCCGACGAGGAAATCGATGCGCTGCTTGACAAAAGGGCTTCTCTCGAAAGCCAATTCAACGAATAACACCTGACCGTTTTCCCGTGAAAACGGTTATTTAGAAGCTGTTTTGAAATATTTTCCTACTTTTGCCGTTCAATCATGAAAAGACATATACCCATGAGAAAGAAAATATGCATCATGATGTTGATGCTTGTAGTCGCAGCAAGCGCACACGCTCAACTGATTTCCGAAAAAACCGACAGCAAACTGACGGTGAACCTTGACGTTTTTCACGACTTCCAGCTGAAACCAAACGACAATTGGAAAGCCGGCAAATTCAACCCGGGCTTCGCGACCGCTTTGACCTACAACCTGCCTTTGGGCAATAGCAAGAGCCACAAGGTGGCTATGGGTCTCGGCATCAGCACGCACAACTACTACTCCAGCAGTGTCATTGAAAATCCGTATGCCAGCACGCTGACTTTCACACAACATGCCGGCGATGAGCATTTCAAACGCTACAAGGTGAATCCGACATACGCCGAAATTCCCATGGAACTGCGTTTCCGTTTCAACGATGCATGGAAAATCGGTGTGGGGTTCAAGTTCGGCATCTTGCTTAGCGCCAAGACCAAGTACATCCATAACACCATGTTGGGCGAAAATGCCGATAACAAGGTGAAAGTTACCGAGAAATACTGTAACATTAAAAATATAGAAAGATACTCCTACGCTGCCACCTTGCGTGTAGGATACAAATGGGTGAGTGCCTACGCCTCGCTGCAACTCTCACGTGTGTTTACAGCAGGCACCAATGGACCTGAAATCATGCCGTTCACGGTAGGCCTTTCCTTTGCTCCTTTTTGAAATATTTGTTTTTCATAATCATTTTTTGGTAGGCCTGCCTTCAATGCAGGCCTTTTTTTAAATGATGACAGACATCGGTTCCGAATACATTATTCAAACCGCCCGCGACTTAGGCTTTTCCGATTGCGGCATTGCTGCTGCCGACTGTCTTCAGGCAGACTCGGAGCGTGTGGAACAATGGCTCGCCGAAGGCAATAGCGGCGAAATGACCTATTTGGAGCGCAACAAAGAAAAACGCTACGATCCCCGGAAACTCGTCGAAGGCACACGAAGCATCGTCACGCTCACCATCAACTATTATCCGCAACGCCTGCTGCCGGCTGACGACAACTTCAAGATTGCAAAATACACTTACGGAGAGGACTACCACAACGTCGTAAAACAGAAACTATGGCAGTTGCTCGAACGCATTGAGGAAAAAACGGGAAAACTTGTCGGCGCACGTGTGTTTGTCGATTCAGCTCCCGTACTCGACAAGGCTTGGGCGGTAAAGTGCGGGCTGGGGTTCATCGGAAAAAACACCACCTTGATTCACCCCCAAAAAGGCTCGTTTTTCTTTGTCGCACATTTGTTTCTGCCCATTGCATTACCTCCATCCGGTACCGAAATCACCAACCGCTGCGGACGTTGCACAAGATGCTTAGACGCCTGCCCTACCGGTGCTTTGAAAGCTCCTTTCATCATCGATGCTCGAAAATGTATCTCTTACCTCACCATAGAATACAAAGGTGATTTTGAGCAATGCGACAAAGAGAAGTTCATGGGGTGGATATACGGCTGCGACATTTGTCAGGACGTATGCCCCTACAACCATTTCTCGGTAGGCAATATTGAACCCGCCTTTCAGCCTTCGGAGAAACTAATGTCGATGCACAAATCCGACTGGCAAAACCTTGATAAAGCCCTGTTCGACCAACTCTTTGCCAAGTCAGCCGTACAACGTGCGGGCTACAAAGGCCTGAAAAGGAACATTGACTTCCTCAGCGATCTGTAAGCTACAGCAGCCAAGCAGGTTTTGTTTTCCATCAATACCGGTGCGATGCCCCAATATTGTAGGTAAGAACGGCTTGTAGCGCAATGTTGTAATAGTGTCCGACAAAAAAGCCTGAGGTGTTCCCCTTCATGCGAATCGGGATGAAAGAGTTCATGGTGCGAAAGTCAAAGCCGAACCGATCTGTGATGTTGAAATGGATACCCGCATTCGCCGTGGCCGAGAAGAAACGCCACGGTGCATTGTCATTATGCGAATAGGCAGACTCGTCCAAATATTTGAGCAAGAAATCCATGCTGACACCCGCCTCCAACGAAATGAAATCCAAACTTTTGCCTGCAATCGTAAAGCGTTTCAGATTGTAACGCAACATGAGGGGCACCTCGGCATAATGCAAGCGCAAATTATAATGTGACATGCCCAAATCCTCTTCCTTGATGTCGGAATGCGATCCAAACAAAGCGTATTTCAGTTCCATCTGCAATAACAGGTTTTCCTGTATGGGCAAGTTGGCAAAGGCTCCTGCCGTCCATCCCAACTGGTGATAGCCACGGTACCCGTTGCCATCCACCTGCGAGATAGTCGGGCCGACTAACAAACCGCCGCCAAAAGACTGAGACCATACTGTTGTCGGCACAACAAGCAGCAACATTCCGAATAACAAGTTTTTATAAAATGTTTTCATAAGACTTTTTTTATTTATTGAATCAAGACCTGATAATGCTTGTAACGCTCCACAACATCTTCGACAAAGTTGCAAGTCTCTACACCACGCGCATAGCCGTTCCTACACACCGAATCCTTGTAATACTGCGGTTTCGACTTGTTCAGCATGAAATAATCCACATTGTCGGTCCAGACATCGGGATCACGGCCGTATTTTTCGGCAAGGCGGCGTGCATCCAGCACATGGCCCAAGCCAGAGTTGTACGATGCCAGCACGAAGAGTTTCTTTTGAATGCTGTCGGTGATACTTTCGGGCAACGCACTTTCCAAAAACTGGAGCAGCTTTCCTCCGGCAGCAATTTGTTCTTCGGCGGAAGACACATAGCTGACCCCATAGCGTTCCATCACTACGGGCATGAGCTGCATCAGCCCGTATGCCCCGCGGCCGCTTTCCAAATCCGGAACAAACTTCGACTCCTGATATATCAAAGAGGCAAGCAGCCGCCAATCCCAGCCGATATCAGCCGCCACCTTCTTAATTTCAGCATCGATGTCCGAAATGCGTCCAATGTGTATGCCATTGGATGTTGCTAACGCATTTTTCTCACCTTTGAAATATTTGTAAAATGCACCCCTCATCTTTTGCTGCTGGAAGCCGTCGAGCCATTCATTCACGGCATAAAGCATGGTAGAGTCGTTGTTGTGGTTGCGCAACGCCCATACAATCGGTCGCTCAAAGCTCACAGGAAGTTTGATGTCAATGTCCCCGGCGGTCTTGGCGGCAGCCCGGGCAATATGCTCCTCCGCCACCGTGTAGTCTATCTCTTTATCCGAGACCATCTGTATCAGCTCAAGCGTATTCAAGGTATCGACTTCGACAACATAAATGGTATCGCCGATTTCATCGGACAGATGTTGAAGCTGCATAACCATACCGCTGCCCTTGGGCACATAAACCGTTTTTCCGCCAAGGTCGAGTGTCGAGCGAAGCAGTTGATTCTCCACCTCGTCGCCGGTTGACATATCGTGCCATTTGCTCGGCAAACGCTGCACGAGCACACTGCGTTGCAACAAAATGGGATTGGAGAGCAGGTAACGTTGCTTGTTGGCCTTTGTGCTACTGATGCCGGTAGCCAGCAAATCGACATCGCCTTTTTCAAGCCATTTGTAACAACTATCGATATTGTCGTTGACACGAAGTTCCAACTTCAAATCCAGCGTGTTGCACAAGTCGCGCAACAATTCGTACTGAAAGCCCGACGGTTTGCCGTCGTACATGCTGTAATTGAGCAGACCGCAATCGGTTACGGCAATCAGCGTTCCCCGATTCTTGATCATATCCTTTTCGCACAATGTATCGGTCTCCTGCCCATACTGTCCCCTTCCAGTGCCCCAAAAGCCACATTGACACAGGAAAAAAGGCATGACCAACAAAACCGATCGGATTAAGTTTTTGAGTTTCATTCCGATAGCCATTTTGAGGCCGTAAAGGTAGAAAAAAAACTTTCACGAACAGATAACCGTCTGTTTCCGATGCGAAAACACCTTTGGTTTTGGCTTTTCAACGACTTTTTTTGCCGTTTAAGTAAAATAATCCGCCTGTCAATGGCGAAATTGTCTATTTTCGCTTCCAATATTTTGAAATAAAATGGCAAGGAAAATACAGGATAACAGCTTTCTGTACTCGATACTACGGCCTTATGTCGATATGCACGCCCGCCATTCCTACCGTCGCTTCGAGGTGCACGGCGAAGATGCGCTTCCCAAAGACGGCTCGCTGATATTCGGCATCAACCACAGCAACACGCTGATGGATGCGCTCGTCATTCTGGCGACCAGCAACCACAAGAAGGTTTTCATGGCGCGAGGCGACATCTTCAAGAATCCCACCGTTGCCAAGATTCTAAACTTCCTGCGCATCCTTCCCCTTTTCCGCATCCGCAATGGAATCGCTGCGGTCAGAAACAACTCTGAAACCATCGACAGGGCCGTGGATGTGGTGCACGACCGTGTGGGACTGTATCTGTTTCCCGAAGGGCAGCACCGCACCAAGCATTCTTTGCTGCGTTTGAGCAAGGGCATTTTTCATATCGCCATGGATGCCAACATGCAGTTTGGCAAGGAGAAACCCGTCTATATCGTCCCAACTGCCATAGAATACGGCGACTATTTCCGTTTTCGCACCACGGTATTGGTGAATTACGGCAACGCCATCAACGTGACGGACTTCATCCAAAACAGCACAGAGGAAAACGAAGCCGTGCTCATGAACCAGCTCAAGGAACAGCTTTTCGACCGCATCTCCGAACTGTTCACCTTTATTCCCGACGATGAAGATTACGATGCCATCTGGGAAATCGTGAAAATGAAAAATGAAAAGCGTGTCGGCGGACTGTATCGAAAAATGCTGCGCAACCGCGCCACCGTGGAAAAGGTGTTGCAATACCGCAAGGATCATCCTGAAGAGGCGCAACAGCTTTTTGAAAAGGTGAACCGCTTTTCCGACAACCGCCGCCAAAACCGCATTTCTGTCACCTCAACAGCAAAAAAGCGTCCTTTCCTCAACGCTTTGTGGAAAATGCTGGTCATGGCTGCCGGTTTGCCCTATTTCGTCGCCTCCACATTGGCCACCGCCTTGGTGTGGCTCCCGAACTTCCTTATCAAGAGGAAACTGAAAGACCCCGCATTCGGCAACACGGTGACATTTTGCGTGCGCCTCCTGATTTTTCCGCCCATCGTCATTGCAGGTGCCATTGTCTCGTTCTGTATGCTGCCTTGGTACTGGGCGTTATGCAGCTCGGTTTTGCTTGTTTTTGCCCACAACATGTTCATCGACTACCGCGAACTTTCACGCCGCTGCCTCTCCGACTTCAGGTGGTCTTTCAAAAGAAAACTGCGCAAGGAATACAACGACTTGCAACTGAACAAGCTGTTTTGATGATTGATTGTCAGGTCTGATTGATACATAATAAGCACCTTACGCCATCATCATCCCCTACCAAGGACGCACCTTACAAAGACGAATCTCTCCGCCGGATGACGGCATTATTCTTTCACCACCTTTTGGGAATAGGACTTGCCGTCTTCCAAGATGACGCACAGCGTATAGTTACCTGCTGGCAGTTCAGACAGATCGATGTTTTCCAAACCGCTGCGCCACACGCCCAACACGCGGCCCTGCATGTCGTAGAGCGTGATGCGATCGGGCTTCACGTCGGGTGAGTAGTGGAAGGTCAACCGGTCATGAACAGGATTGGGATAGCAAATGTAAGGGCGAACTTGAATTTTAGATTCCGGAAATGATAAAGTTCCGTCTTTAAAGATTCTGAGCACAAAAACACTTACTTTCGAACTTCCATATTTTACACAATTTCCCGTGACAAGGCATCCGCCTTCTATTGTTGCCGAAACGGAAAAAGGCTGAAAAATGGTCTCGCCATCTTGACAATACCGCTCCCAAATGGTATTGGCTTCACTATCTGTTTTAGTCACCACAAAGCGGTTTGGTCCTTCTATTCCCATGCTATTCGGATCATAAACCCCATTACAGAAAAACAGGTCGCTTCCTTTTCTATCCATCCCTTTATTGGTGGCAATACTATACAAACTATCGTTTCCCACACCGCCTAACGATACGTGGGAGATGTTACCATCGGATTCCATTCTCATCATGGCCACCACCCTTTCCGTACGAAAGCTATCGAGATACATTAAATCCGCATTGCATCCTAAAAGAATCGAAGCATCAGGATTCTGCGAAACAACTGTAGAATGAAAAAACGGGAAGTATAAGTTTCCCAAATCCGTTTTTACACGATCAGGCATGATTTGCTGTTGAACAACCTCAAAGCTATCGTTCATTCTAAGTATTCTGTTTTTGTCATTACCGCCTGCTCCGGCAATGGCATGCCCATAGTTTCCAGTGCCATCCTGATACTCGAACAAGCTGCCTTGAGGACCTTCAAACAGAAAACACGCCTCCGGATATTCGTAATATGTGACCAGATTACCCTCGGATGTAAAACGAATGTAAAGACGATGCGTGCTATGCACAGCAGTCTTTACGTATGGGGCGGTACAATAAACAATATCCCCGCTGCTGGTCATCATTGTCCTGACACCAAAAAAATATTTTTGGCAAGATTCAGGCATTTCGATTTCTTTCTGTCAAATCAGGTTGAGGTCATGGTCAAACTTGGCCAATAACGGCTTGTCATAATGCCGATCATTGTCATGGATTTTACCAACGGCAAGACAAAAATCAGCATTATCTGGGTCGATAAAAAGCCTATTGATGGTGGAACGACGTCCTTCCTCCCCAACCGTCAACTCACCTAATAGCTCGCCTTTTGACGACAACTTGAACACCTTGGCGGGGAAAATGCTTTCTGATTCGTATGTGTACCAATCTCTGCCCAAATCACAAGCAGAGACGAAATAAACGACTTGTCCCGATTCTCTTTCCATAAATTCCAAGACATCCGTTCCGGCAAAATTCCAGTTTTCAGGAACATTCCACTCATAGAAAAAACCCATCTGCTGCCCATGGCAGAAAATTTGAATGATAAATAAACAAAGAAAAAATGCTGTCTTTTTCATATTACAATAGGAATAAATTGACATAGATTCAACTGGTAAAGTTATAAAAGAAAAAGAAGCTGTTTTGAAATCTTACAACAAAGTTATTTTTCAACTATTCGGGTTTTTTGTTTTCGGTTGGTTTGATGCACCGCATTGGCTCTTTTTGCCCATCATCTCGCTCACATAGCAGGCTATGCTATGCTCCAAGCTGAGCAAAATGACCTCAAATTTCCTATCAACCCGAAACCACTCGAAACAGCTTCTAAAAATCAATGCAAAATTAGTTATTCTCGGGAGAATAAGCCTCCTTTATTCACTTTTTGAATCTTTTTTGGGAGTTGCCAACTCAACTCCCAAAGAAAGAAATCGCACTTCTAATTTGATTTAGGATGATAAAATTTCGTTTTTAAACATTTGGGCTAGTCGGAGTACAATTTGGTTTAGCATGAAGAACTTGAAAATGCCATACCCATGGTAAACATGGAGTATGATGACCATTGATGAAGTTATAACTATTAGCCATGTGATAAATCTCATACCATAAAGGTAAGTGATCAGAAGGGTGAGTTGGCAGAAAATCATCATAATCCTTCCATAACGTTCTAGCTTGATTATAGTAATATAGGATCTCAGAATGAGACAAACATACAAGATTTTGATTTGGTTCCCATGAAACATAAAGTTTATATCCGCAAGGACTTGTAGGATCTACCATGTTTTCATTATAGGATTTTTTATATGACCTATCATGTTCTGTGAAATATATTCTGCCGTTTTGGCATTTATATTCTCCAGAATTCGTATTCAACATGTCAGCAATAATATCCGGGGCACCAAATAAACCAATCGAATGTCCATCACAAGTGCCTCCTCCATTTGTTGGGCGCCAAGCAGAATACGTTGCAGATGTTGGATCTTTTCCAGAAAACCCTCTTGTCACCAAGACAGTTTCTACCTCTCCTTTTTCACTATTTCGATTCTGTTTTTCAAGCAAATTACATGTTATGCCATAAATACTTTTTTCGGGTAAAACTGATTGTTGATATGTATTTATTACCGATTGAAATATTGAATTATAGGTGACCGCTAAATCTGAAAGATCAATCTGCTCATTGGTCAAGTTGATATTGGCGTAAAGCGTATCGATATTGAAAGTGTCTGTAGCATAATTAGCATCTCCAAAATCGAAATTAAGCAAGTTACTTAAATCGTTTTGAGCTGTAGTAACATCTATCACCTCTGATCCTCTTTGGGCATTAATAAGACGTTTCTTAAACGAAATCAAATACTCATCCATGTTTTCAGGACTTTGTGAAACTAAATCTTCTGAGGAATTGGTGTGCCAAACCTTATCGCTGTCCTTCTTGCAGGACACGATGGCGACAGCAGTTGCCGCCGCTACCAGTAATGCAGCAATGATGAAAAATCTACTTTTTTTCATTTGATAATAATTATTTTATGGTTAAACTAAATTGAATTAATCGTTCACTGTAAACTCGCCGTAATACCCGTCCCCGTCGGGCAGCATGAAAGCAGGCGCGACGTGTCATGCTCAAAGAAAAGCAAAGACGACGCCTCCCTTTGAGCATGAAACTATTACAACGCGCTATGTACCGTCACTCCGCCAAGCGCCAGGTTCGGTGATAATAATGCCCCTTTGTGTCCAGTACATCCGTATAATTTGCACAATCACCATACACAATGCCATAAAAGCTCCTGTCGTCACCGTCGAACAGAACTTCTAACGGAATGGAAGTAATTTCAGATGAAATGGATTTGAGCACTTTCAGGGAATCCAGTGCGGATGGAAAGTCGGTACCGATTCTATCCACATATTCAAGGGTTTCCTGCGGATTGTCTTTAATCTTGATGCCGGTCAGATCAATATTATCCTTTCCGCATGAGATCAGGAAAAAAGCGACCAAGGTTGAAAACAATAGCTTTTTCATAATGTCATCTCCCATTTGATAACCATTTCCTTCCTATTAATTTCAGTTCCAAGGCTTTGGGGGAAATTGGCATTTTCTCTCATTAGCCAAAATCCTCCCTTCATACATAAGAATCATTCAATAATAAGCTTCGTATCCGTCCGTGTCTGTCCATTAAACTCATACTGGAAACGTTTGATCTTATCATTACAACCTTTCCGTTCAACTATTATCTCAGAAATTGTGTCAATATACTGCGTGTTCTCAACATACAAAATATGGTTTGGCGATTCTTTTTCAAACACGACAAACGCTGAATAATTATTGGAAACATCCAACTTTCCAATAATTACTGTGTCGATGATGACTGAAAGATTATTTCTGTCCGTCCGTACTGCTTTAAGGGTCTCGGAATTGGTAAGATTAGGATAATTTACAGTAATCCCTGCAACCTGATACGGTTCCTTACAGCAAGAAGTATAAAGCAACGAACTAATGACTATCGAAAAAACAGTTACAATGGTTTTCATATTAATCAAATTTTTATGATTCTACAATTCTTTAATGTCGATGATGTTTTGAGAATGCAGTTGTATTGTCCTGATGGAAAATCACTTATGTCGAAGACTAATCGATATTTTCCTTCATCATGTTGTTTGTCAGTCATTAACGTTGTTATTAAAACACCTTTTGCGTCGTATATCTCAACAGTTACAATGTCATTGTTAGCGAGGAAGAATTCAATCGTAGTAAAATCCCATGAAGGGTTTGGAAACACGGAAATTGAAGTCTGACCTTTAAAACCAAGACTTTTCATAATATTAAGTTTTCCAGCATCGATTTTTTCTTCAATTAATGATTCATTCAAGGCCTCTTTATCGCTAATTATCCTTTCTGCGATTCTCTCACAAGGTTCAATCTTTGCGGTAAAATCAGAGCCGGCTTCCACATGAAAACCTGGTTTTAAAGTAATCCTTTGTCCAGCAGTAAAAATATATTCAGACCCACTTTTTATAACAACGTTTTGTGAAGTTTCTATTGAATTACCTGCTTGTATAGTAACCTTGTTTTCAGGTTGATAACGCTGTTGAGCAGAGTAAAATGTTCTGTTTTTAATAAGAAGATTTGTAAAACAAGGGTCTCTGCCATCAATTTCATTTTTATCATTACCATCAGGATCAAGCCAATCCCTTAGTCTTCGGTCGGAACCATAAATTGAAGACCAGGCATCACGAAGTTTTCCATACCTGTCAATGCCATCAATTTTATCGCAATCAGATGTTCCGTAAGATAACCAACCAATGATTCTATCATTATCATCTTCAAAAAGAGGAGAGCCCGAAGAACCACCTGCTGTTGGAGCACCATTTCTATCCCATTCCACTCTCCAGAAATTCGGGTTAGTATTGGCTTTGAATGTTCCCAATGATATTTTTTTATTTGTTCCTCTTGGATGATGGATTCCCATTACATCATCCGGCAAGTT
>JASBYY010000047.1 GCA_029983675.1 Bacteroidales bacterium
TGTGCATTCAGCGTAGCTAATTCTTACAACAAAGTTATTATTGAATTATTTCGGATTTTTTTCCTTTGTTTTCGGTTGATTTGATGGTCTTTTTGGCTCATTTTGCCCATTGTCTCGCCTTATCAGGATCCAGTCATGCCGCGCCATGACGCGGTATCTCCTCGCTTTTAGTAATAACCCAATAGAAGCACATCCTCGTAACGAGATTCCGTGCCACGTCCCAAACCTGATTTGGGATCTGCACGGAATGGACTCAATCCGAAACCATTCAAAACAGCTTCTAAGAATACCGCCATTCATAGAATAATTTGTATTTTTGACGCAATTTTAATCCATATCTGCAAATGAAAGCAAGACAAATTTTCATTCTCATAGGTGCCTGCCTGATGGCGACGACGACTTTAGCCCAGAGAAAGACCAAATTCACCGAAGAAGATGCGAAACAGTTCTACCGCACCATACAAGGCGAATACAAAGCCAAAATCAACGATTCCGTCAACGCCACGTTACATTTCACACCGATATGGCAAAGCGACGGTCGCTTCCACTGGCTGTATATGGAAGCCTTTTACGATGAAAGCCACGAAATCATCGAGCAGAAGGTCCTCGAAATCGTACCCGTTTCCAAGCTGACCTATAAAATCATCGTCCGCGATTTGAAAGACCCGAAATTACTTGCCGGCAAATGGGCTAACCGCAACTTCTTCGACGGATACACTACAGACATCCTAAAAGGCAAAAGCAGGTTCAAGTTCATTAAAACCAAAGACTTTGAGTACCAGACCACTGATTTTTGCCGGCGCAAATCGCTTTTGGGATTCAAAAAAGGCGACCGCGTTCATTTCAAGTTCGTGCAGGGCGACGAGCGGCTGTACATCAAGATTCTCCGCTCCAGATCAAGCAAACTCGACGAGGTATTATTTATCAAAACACCTACTGATATAGGATAAAAGCCTTTGCAATAAAACTGCGGTGGATGTTATGGGAGACCCAATCATCCACCGCAGTTTCGTTGATGGCCAAGAAATCGAGACGATCAATATCCGCCTTCCAATTTGAACGTCCAAACCGCCGTTGAATGCAAATCGGAATATTTCAACGGAGTTGTGTCGATGATGAGTTTTCCATTGTCATATCGCCACGGCAGCTCTTTTTCACACCCCAACAGGCTGACTTTCAGATTTTCAGAAGGCCGCTCCAGCAACAATTCCAAGCTATCCTGCGGATATTCAAAGGCGTGGGCATAAAGTGCTGCATCCGTCTGCGTATAACAAAGCCAAGGCTTTTGGCAAGAATAGTCGGCACGCAAGCCTTTGCTTTTTAAGGTATGATCTGTACAAAAATCAGAAACCGTCTGTTTTTTCATCTTCTTTGACGACCAAAGCAGTCGTATGCTGGCTTCCATATCACGCTCGTCATAGCTGACGCTTACAGTGTGAATCCCTTCCTTTAAGCGCAGCGTTACCTGATTGGACTGTGAGCCTGCCGCACTTTGTGCATTGCTTTGCGTGGCACCGGTATTCGTCGGGTCGAAATCCAACACCGTAGCACCGTCGATCATTACTTTCACCGGATCGACAGCTTCGACCTCAAAAGTGTATTTGTCGGTATGACCGACATTCAGCACGCCGCTCCATGAAGCCTGAAAATGGTCGCAAGTAATGTCGGGATGCGGCGCATTGCGCACCCAGTTGAAAGCGATAAGCGAGTCGATGCGTGACACCGTCACCGGTTTGGTCTCATACTGTTTGGTATAAGGATGCGAGGCATAAATCGCTTCGCCATTGATTTTCAGCCATTTTCCAAGGTCAAGCAAACGTTCCTGCTGAAGAAGCGGTATCTGTCCATCGGCAGCCGGCCCCACATTTAGCGTCATGCCGCCTCCAGCCGCCACCAAGGTGACGAAATGGCGAATCAGCTCATCAGAACTCAGGTAATTGCTCAACGGCTCGTTGCGGTTCAATGCAAATGACCGTCCCAAGCCACGGCATTCCGCCCATGGACGGTCGGTAAGCTGAATGCCGGCGCTGTATTCAGGTGTACGGAAGCCATGATCAGAGCCTTTGCCCCAGCGGTCGTTCACAATGGCATCGGGACCTACCGTATTGTAGTACCAAGCAATCAATTCGGCGGCGTGCCATTGCTCGGCGGTATTGTTCCACTCGCCATCGGCGAAAATCATGGATGGCTTGTAGGCCGACACCAATTCCTTGAACTGCGGTATCATGTGTTTTTCGACATAATCCGCAATAGAATCATCGGGGTCTTTCATCCACACATGCAAGGGATGTGTCCATTCCGGCAGCGAATAATAAAAGCACATTCGCATATCGCGTGCCCGCACAGCATCGGTCAGTTCGGCAACAATGTTACGTTTAGGTCCGCCGTTGACACTGTTCCATTCCGGCGCATAGCGGCTGGGCCACAGGCAATAGCCATCGTGATGTTTCGTAACGAGAAGCACATATTTCGCCCCTGATTTTTCAAACAAATCAGCCCATGCATCGGGATCGAACAATTCCGCCTTAAAAAAAGGCTCGATGTCTTGATAAGTGGCGCCTTCGCCAAACATCCGCTTCTGAAAAGCCTGCCGTGCCGTATCGCCCGACGTCAGTCCAAGATAATACCACTCACCGTAGCCTTCCTTGCTGGCGAAGGCCGGAACGGAAAACACACCCCAATGGATGAATATGCCGAGCTTGGCATCGCCAAACCACTGCGGATACCCTCTTTGATTGATGGATTCCCAAGTAGGCTGCACCTGAGCCTTCAAGCCGGCAGCGACAGCCAGCGTCATCACGACGATGAAAAGAGAAATACGCTTCATAATGCGAATGTTTTTTCGATTCAGGCTGCAAGGATACGCATTTTTCGGCAATCGGCAATGCGATGTTCGCAGCAATCGTTGTGACAACAGCACGCTGCTACTGAAAAAATCGTAATTTTGCACCATTATTATGACAACGGCGGCAAACGTTCCAAAGCGGATTTACAGGCACGATGCCCGAATAAGTGAGATGCTCGCGCATCTTCACGCGGGAAGACATTTGCTGTGCTCCAACCTGGCGGGATCGGCAAAGGCTTTTGTCGTCGAGGAGCTGTTCCGTCAGGGCGGCGGGCAGCATCTGATTATTTGTAGCGATCGCGAAGATGCCGCCTATTTCTACAACGACTTGGAAGGTCTGCTCGATGAACGCGAGACGGACTACAGCAAGAAACAGGTGCTTTTCTATCCCACTTCCTACAAACGCCCCTACGAGCCTGAACGCGCCGACAACACCTATATCTTGTCGCGCACCGAAGTGCTGCAACGCATCTCGACAAGTGAACGCAAAACCATCATCGTGACCTATCCGGAAGCCTTGACTGAGAAAGTATTCACGCGCAAGCTATTGGAGAAACATTCGTTCAAAATCAAGAAAGGCGACCATATTTCGTTTGATACCATTATCGACCGACTGTACGAATACGAATTTGAAAACGTCGATTTCGTTGTCGAACCCGGTCAGTTTGCGCTGCGTGGCGGCATCATCGATGTGTTTTCCTTTGCCAACGATTTCCCGTACCGCATCGAGTTTTTTGGCGACGAAGTGGATTCCATCCGCAGCTTCGACATTGCCAACCAACTTTCCATAGAGCAACTGAGTCAGATCGTATTGCTACCCAACATGCAAGACTGCGCCTTCATGGACGAACGCCAGTCGATGCTGCAATATCTACCTTCGGCATCTACAATTTGGATTGAAGACATGCCTTTCTTTGCCACGCAGATCGACAAAGAATACGACCGCGCCGTAGAAGCCTACCAAAAGCTTGACAGCGAAGAAAACCGCCTCGACCCGCCCTCGTTGTTTTGCCATTCGGACGAACTGATAGAAAGTCTGATGCAGCATCACACCGTGGAAATAGGACAAAGCAGCCAGCTTGGCGCTACGGACAAAGTGGCTTTCCACACCCTGCCCCAACCCATCTTCTATAAAAACTTCGACCTGCTCATTGACGACATCAAGACACGCGAAGAGGAGGGCTACCGGCTGATTCTATACTCCGAAAGCACCAAGCAACTCGACCGCATCCAGGCTATCTTGAACGACATACAGCATCAGCCCGAAGACCATTGCGACTTCGACCGCGACCTGCACGCCATCCATGGCGGATTCATCGATAACGACCTGAAAGTGTGCTGCTACACCGACCACCAAATCTTTGAACGCTACCACCGTTTTCACCTGCGCGACAGCTACAGCACCAAACAAGCCCTCACCCTGAAAGAGTTGTACGAGCTGAAACCCGGCGACTATGTGACCCATATCGACCACGGCATCGGCTGCTTCGATGGTCTCGAAACCATAGAAACCAACGGCAAGCATCAGGAAGCACTGCGACTGATCTACAACAATGGCGACATCCTTTATGTGAGCATCCACTCGTTACACCGTATCGCGAAATACAGCGGCAAAGATGGCGCAGAGCCTCGTCTTAGCACCTTAGGGTCGAATGCGTGGAACAAGTTGAAAAACAAAACCAAAAGCAAGGTCAAGGACATTGCACGCGAACTCATCAAGCTATATGCCGAGCGCAAACAAAGCAAAGGGTTCCGTTTTGCCCCCGACAGCTATATGCAGACCGAACTTGAGGCCTCTTTCCTCTACGAGGACACGCCGGACCAATTGAAAGCCACCAACGACGTAAAGCGCGACATGGAAACCGATAGTCCGATGGATCGTCTCGTTTGTGGCGATGTCGGCTTCGGGAAGACCGAGGTGGCCATGCGTGCCGCCTTCAAAGCCGCCTCCGATTCGAAACAAGTCGCCGTGCTCGTCCCCACAACGGTTTTAGCACTACAGCACTACCACACTTTTTGCGAACGCCTCAACGGATTCCCTGTCAACATCGAATACCTGAACCGATTCAAAAGTGCCAAGCAGCAATCCGAAATCCTGAAGAAACTTGAGAACGGACAAATCGACATTATCATCGGCACCCATCGTTTGGCGGGTAAAGACATCAAGTTCAAAGACTTGGGGCTGCTCATCATCGACGAGGAACAGAAATTCGGCGTGGCTGCGAAAGAAAAGTTGAAAACCTTGAAAACCAATGTCGATACCCTGACACTGACTGCCACACCCATTCCACGCACCTTGCAATTCTCCATGATGGGTGCCCGCGACTTGAGCATCATCAACACACCGCCGCCCAACCGTTATCCGGTGCAAACCGAGTTGCACGGCTTCGACGGCGAACTGATTCGCGAAGCCATTCAATTTGAGCTGGCACGCGACGGACAAGTGTTTTTCGTCCACAACCGCATCCAGAACATCATGGATGTTTACGACCTCATCACTAACTATGTGCCCGGAGTACGTGTGGCTGTGGCACATGGTCAAATGGAAGGTGCCAAGTTAGAAGACATCATGCTTGGCTTCATTGATGGAGAATACGACGTGCTGCTATGTACCACCATTGTCGAATCGGGTCTCGACATTCCAAATGCCAACACAATCATCGTCAACGATGCCCATCGGTTTGGTCTCAGCGACCTGCACCAGCTACGCGGACGTGTGGGACGCTCGAACAAGAAAGCCTTCTGCTACCTGCTGACCCCGCCGCCGAACACCTTGACCCAAGATGCTCAAAAACGCTTGCGTGCTTTGGAAGAGTTTTCCGACCTCGGCAACGGCATCAACATCGCCATGCGTGACCTCGACATACGCGGTGCCGGCAACCTGTTGGGTGCCGAACAAAGCGGCTTTATCAACGACATCGGGTTCGAAACCTATCACAAAATACTCGACGAGGCCATCCGTGAGCTAAAAGATACCGAATTTCAAGACCTTTTTGAGCTGGAAGCCGAAAAAACTTTTGTCGCCGACTGCACCATAGAAACCGACATGGAAGTACGCCTTCCCTCCGGCTACATCAACTCTGCCACCGAGCGCATCAGTCTCTACACCGAACTCGACCATATCGACACCGAGGAAGGCTTGAAACGGTTTACCGACAACCTCATCGACCGCTTCGGCGAGTTGCCCAAGCAAGCCACAGACCTATTGAATACCGTCAGGCTGCGCTGGGAAGCCAAAAAGCTGGGCTTCGAAAAAATCGTGCTGCGCAACAACATGATGTCGGCTTATTTCGTCAGCAACCAAGAATCAAAATACTACGAGGGAGCGACCTATCAAAACATCATACAATACATCATCACCCACCCCAAACGCACCTCGATCAGGGAAGTGAAAGAAAAACTCATGCTGCAAATCAAAGAAATCAGCACAGTAACGCAAGCCTTGGATTTATTGCGGGAAATGGCAAAATAACGCTATCGGAATATTTGAATCCGTTCATTTCTAGATCAATAGCAACCGAAAAGAATTTCACAAATCTCAATTTGTCCCGGAACCGACAATTCAAAAACAGCTTCTAAAACCAGCCCAAACATTACAACAATTTGCGCATCGCATAGAAACAAAAAAGCGCGTCGTTACGGACACGCTTCTCGGTTTGTGGAGGATACCGGACTCGAACCGGCCACCTTCAGATTGCGAACCTGACGCTCTACCAGATGAGCTAAACCCCCATTTGCGGCTGCAAAAATACAAAAAAATCCAAATGAAAGACTTTTTGTTTTCCCAACCGCTTTTTTTAAGCACGATAAGGAGTGCCATAAGGTCAGCTTCGATTTCCTACACCGACTCCAATGCCTGGCCCTCGGCTTTCAACTGCTCATAAAATTGCACCCGTGTCATTCTCTGATAAGGAACCAGCCATAAAAAGCCGATGCCGAAAGTCAATAGGCACAGCAAAAACCACCCGATGAAACTCAGATCGAGCAGAAAGAGCTGCCACTTATGCCCTTTCATCATCGCCATACTTTTATCGATGCAATCCATGGCCGACAGTTGCGGTTCGTCTTCAGCGATATAGACCGTCATGGAATAGGCATACCATTTGATGATGCCCGGGATGATGAGCAGCAACGACCACAACATGACAAACACATTCACCAATAGCATTGTGGCCAACGACCTGCCATAATCTTCCTTGAAACCCGCCTGAAACATTTCCCTGACACTCTCTTCTCGCCCTCTGCTGAAACGCAGGAAACAAAGCTCAAAGCCATAAGTCAAAGGGAGCACGAACAACAGCCACAACAGCATCCCCAAGGAGGAAAACGACATCATCTTCTGAATAGGCACATCGGTTCTGCCATACATGATGAAAAACGAAGACAGCTGAAAACCCAACTGCGCGACCATTGATATTAATGCGACCACCAATGTCGCCAAAAACGGATCGGACCATTTGCCCCGCAATACATGAAGCGCTTCGCTTCTCATTTCTTTTCTTGTCGTCATAAACTATCCTATTATTTTATTGTAAAACAACTAATTATCCAATCGGTAAAACACAAAATCGCCATCCTTATAGACCATCGGCTTATCAAGGGTGAAATCCGGAGCCGTATGCAAATCGACGCACACAAAACGGCAGCCTTTTTCTATCGCTTTGTCAAGATATTCCGCATTTTGAATGTTCGCCTCGTTAGTATTCCAACCCTTGCGATGCGACAAATACATCATTTGCTGGTTGCCATTGCCGTTGACCATGATCAAATCATCGCGTTTCGTAACCTTGTCGGCCACCTCTTCCAGACGCAGTTTATACATCTGATCTTTGCGCAGAAAGAAATCATGCTGTTGATTGGCTATCCCTTCCACGCAACCTATGAAAAGCAGCAGCCATGCCAACCATTTTCCGGACAGTTGCGACAGACCGTATCCGACGACAACCGCCATGGCCGGCACAATAGGAATTGAATAATAATTATGATGGTAGAAAAAGAATCCCGACTTTAAGATATAGACGATAAAAACCATAAACACCATGCCCAGTCCCAACAACAGCCGGCGTTGCCTGCGAATGACGGCCATGACTATGCCCATCACAAAAACAACAAAAAACACATAACCGTTAAATGCGTCAAAATAAAAATTATCCAAAGTCTCAGGCAAATGGTTTGTAATGTCGGAAAATCCCTCCGACAATGATTTGCCAAGATTATACCAATGCCCTGATTCCGCCGACAGATGCGGGCACCAGACAAAATACCACCACACGGTCAGTGCCACAGGAACTATCGTTGCCACCGACAATGCGACTCTGTGTTTGCATGGAAACGCTTTTACAAACACCGCCGGCACCAAGAACACAAACCAAATGCCAGCCGGAATCTTGCTCAGCACGGCTAACGATCCGAAAAACAAGTAAAGTACAAGTCGCCACCATGCGCCCGTATCAAGGTATTTCACCGCAAAAAACAATGCGATGAAAGCCAATGAGATGCAATACGTATCGGGCATCATTTTCCGCGAAAACGAAAACCATATTGAACAGCCCAGTGCCAAAGTGGCAGCCAGCACCACACGTTCGTCGAAACGCAGCCTTCGAAGCAGCAAGGCGAAAAACAACAATCCAAACGAACTTACAATCAAGTTGATCAGCCTGCCGTACCAGTGCGCATACCCGAACACCCGCGCCACCAAAGCATGCAGGTAGTTCAGCGACGGAAACTCCATGCCAAAAACATCCGATCCGCCTTCCGATTCGTCAAGACGCGGATACAAAATATTCGCATCCGTTTCGTAGAAATTACGCGCTGCCATAAGCCCCGTACACTGCCGCCAGTTATGGCTTTTCTCCAAAGGCGGGTTGGTGATGCCTACCAATCGAATCAAGAAAAGCAACAGTATCCAAAACTCGGCACGTACCGCAAGCTGGCGGACGACAGTTATAATATGCCCGTTGCAACTTCTTTTCATTTCGTTTCCTTTTTCTTTTCGATGTTCTGCCTGATATTCGACTGCCCGTACAACAATCCTTTGCAGGCATACACATAAAAGTGTCGCACCTTACGGCCACCCCTCTCTATGTCAATGGTGCCAAGCAACTCGATGGTCTGGAATTTCTGCCATCGATAGGCCTCGTTCGGATCGGAGAAATAGCGGCTGTCCGTAATAAACCAATAGTCGGCACCCGGCACAAATCCACCCTTTTTCTCGTTGGTCCACAAATACTTATGCAGGTTTCCGAGATAGCCATATCCCAACACCTTCAGATGAAGCGGCCGCGCCACATAATAATCGACATGCGACAACGGGAACCACTTGTCACCCACAAAGCCGTCCTCGCGTTGCATCTCGCCCTTGGCAAGCATTTCACCGCGAAACTGTGCGAACTTTTCTCCCAGCTGCCGCCAGCCGTACATGTCGAGTGTAAAGTCGTCCTTGCCAAGATACTGATCGGCTTCTTCGTGACGGTCGAGTGGGATAAAACCTGTCTTGATTTCGGCAACGCCTACCGTCAAAATCAGCAACAGCAACGACAAGGCAGCCACAATGAAAGGGGGTATTTTGACTTTTCCGTCAGCGATCCGGTTCTTTTCGCCCAGCCAACCTGCGCCAAGCAGGATAAGCATGACATAAGCCGGCGAATTCCAATGGGGCAGGATTGGCCGCGTCAGCGAAAACAACAAAAACAGCGCAAGCATAGGCAAGGCGACACAAAGTATCAGCCGTTGCGCCATTTTGTTCACAAAACGCTTTTTTCGCGCCACTGCAATAAGAGCTACCACAACCAAGACAATATTCACCGGATTGTTATAGAAAAACTCTCCAGCCAATTCCGTTGTAAAACTATTCCATTGCAATCCTCCTGACAGCCCCACCCTATCACCATGAAAATCAAAGCTCACAAAGGCATTCTGCATGTTCCATATCA
Source organism: Bacteroidales bacterium (assembly GCA_029983675.1). Taxonomy (GTDB): domain Bacteria; phylum Bacteroidota; class Bacteroidia; order Bacteroidales; family F082; genus Limimorpha. The sequence goes on from JASBYY010000047.1 coordinate 9,778, forward strand.
GAATGGGCAGACAGCACAACCCCGAAAGCAGCACGCTAAGGTAAAGCCACGGATTATTAAGATGTTTCCTGTTGAAAATCAATATATATAGAGCCACGCCCACCCACAAAAATACGCCCGTATATTTCGAAAGCATGGACAGACCTGCAAACAAACCCGCCCAAAGCAAAGCCATATTTTTGGGATGTTCCGCCTTAAAGAAACGCACAAACTGCCAGAAAGCAAGCAGCCAAAACAGCATCATGGGCGTATCGGGCATGATGAACACACCTGTGATGACAAAGGCATACACGGAAGCCGTGTATAGCAGTGCGGCATAAAGCCCTGTCTGTGCATCTTTGATTTCCTTACCGATACGGAACATCACATACGTGCAACCCGTCATCAGCACGACAGATGCCAAACGAATGAAGAACTCACTGTCAAACAACAGGTTAAAGCTAAAAAGCTGTATCATCCAACCCACCATAGGCGGATGGTCGAAATGGCTCCAATCCGGATAAAGGGCGTAGGTCCAGTAATACACCTCGTCATTACTAAACTCCATGAAAGCAGCGAGAAAACCTCGAATGACAGCACTGAGTATCAGCAACAGCCATAGCACCCTATTGATATGTTTTTCTTCATTCCGAAGCTGCATGGGTCTTTTTTGTATTGAGCTTTCTCACGATTGCACGAATAATGACAAACACCATAAAGGCATACACGAGCCACAAAAAACCGGTACGAAACCAGTTGATACTATCGAGGCGTTCATCCACAGGGACAGGATCCGGATGGCGGGTAACAGGATTCAAGTAGAAGAAAGTCTGCTTGGGCAACTGCAGGTTGGTGCGCACGTATTGGTCTTCGGGTTGAATGACATAATAAGCCTGCCGGACATTCTCCTGCGTGGCAAGCACTCTGCCGCCTTGACCGATAAATTCAGCTTTCTCGATAACATCGGAGGTCTCCACAAAAAGCGTGTCGCCGACAAGCTCGCAACGGGTCAAATGTGGCAGTTGCAGAATATTCTCCACCTTGACCTCAAACGGCTCATTATAATAGATGTAAAAGTTCACACCGTAAGCATTACCATTTTCCAAGGCACTGTAAACCTGTTCCGGAGTCATGTCTGCCGTATTAATCATGGTAAAACACTTCCCGATTTCATTCGGATTCAACACATTATGCGTATCATCATCACCAACGATATACACTCGGTGGCCGTTGGACAACGCCATGTCCCAATGTTCAAACGAAAATCCGAACGGATTGATCACTTCAAGTAGGCGGTAATTGCTCAAATACTTCATGTCTCGCACCTTGTATCCCATTGTAAATGAGGCATGTGCAGGAACGGCAAAACGTCCACGTTTCCCCAGCTGGTTGAGCATATTCTGTTTCGTGCTTAGGTTTTGCACGAAAGGATAGTCGATGTGCCACACTTTTTCCGCCCCAATACAAAGCTGATGGGTCTTTCTGATCAGGCCATAACCGTGTTCATAGCCAGGTATGTAGTCGGGTTGGTCGCAACGGTGCCTGTTGATACTCATATAGTCTGAAATGCCATAATGGTCATACCCCATACGCTGGTACATGCTGTCAATATCGTTTTCGGTACTGTGACGACCATCGGTAATACCCAGATATTTGCGCGAATGACAATGAAAGTTGTAGCGTTTCCAGTGGTCGGGATTCATGTCCTGATATGGATTGTAAAGGTACGTCCCCGCAAAGGGTTTCGGCTCGCGGAAACTGTAGCTTGGACAAGCGAAATAGACAAACAGGTAAAACAACAGCAACAGCCCGATAAAAGAAGTAAGTGCAATCAGCACGATACGCAAAAAACGATTCCGTATGTTTTTATACATAAAAAATTATTTTAAACTGCAAAAATAGCATTTTTTTGTCAAGAGCCGATTTCAAGCCTTTCCCATCATGAAACAGCACAAGATGGCGGCAGATGAAAAACCTTTTTTCTACTGTCTTTCGGCAAAAACATGCTGTATATCCGCCATTTTGCTAACAACGCATTTTTCATCTGTTTTTTCCATTCCGTTTCCCCGAAAAAATGCTTATTTTTGCCCAAAATTTGATAAGAATAGCAAATCAGAACATCATGGACACAGCTCCACAGAATAATATCATCAACGAAGTCACAAACAAGGAATACGAGTACGGTTTTGTAACCGATATCGAAACCGATTTTGTGCCAAAAGGCCTGAATGAAGACATTGTCAGGCTGATTTCGAGAAAAAAAGAAGAACCGGAATGGCTGCTTGATTTCAGGTTGAAAGCTTTCCGCCACTGGTTGACATTGAAACAGCCCAACTGGGGTCACTTGCACTTGCCGCAAATTGATTATCAGGACATCATCTACTATGCCGCCCCGAAAAAACGCAGCGAGAAACAAAGTTTGGACGAGGTTGACCCTGAACTGTTGGCCACCTTCGACAAGCTCGGCATTTCGCTCGACGAACAAAAAAGGCTCTCCGGCGTGGCCGTGGACGCCGTCATGGACAGCACTTCGGTGAAGACCACCTTCCAAGACACGCTGTCGAAACACGGCATCATCTTCATGTCGTTCAGCGAAGCCGTGAAAAACCATCCCGATTTAGTACGCAAACACTTAGGTACCGTGGTGCCCTACACCGACAATTTCTTTGCAGCGTTGAACTCCGCTGTTTTCAGCGACGGTTCGTTCTGCTACATCCCCAAAGGCGTGCGCTGTCCCTTGGAACTCTCCACCTATTTCCGCATCAATGCGGCCAACACGGGACAGTTTGAACGCACCCTCATCGTGGCCGAGGAAGGTGCCTACGTGAGTTACATGGAAGGCTGCACCGCTCCGCAACGCGATGAGAACCAGCTACACGCCGCCATCGTTGAAATCATTGCCGAAACCGATGCCGAAGTCAAATACTCCACCGTTCAAAACTGGTACCCCGGCGACAAGAACGGTAAAGGCGGCGTTTACAACCTGGTGACCAAGCGCGGATTGTGCCGTGGCGACCGCTCCAAGATTTCGTGGACGCAGGTAGAGACAGGATCGGCCATCACTTGGAAATATCCGGGGTGCATCCTGAAAGGCGACCATTCCGTCGGTGAGTTTTACTCCGTAGCAGTGACCAACAACTATCAGGAAGCCGACACCGGCACCAAGATGATACATTTGGGCAAAAACACCCGCAGCACCATCATCTCGAAAGGCATCTCGTCCGGGCACAGCCAAAACAGCTACCGCGGCTTAGTACGTGTGGCCCCCAACGCCATCAACGCACGCAATTACTCGCAATGCGATTCGCTGCTTCTCGGCGACCAATGCGGCGCCCACACTTGGCCTTACGTCCAATGCGGCAACGAATCGAGCATACTCGAACACGAAGCCACCACCTCGAAAATATCCGAAGACCAGCTTTTCTACTGCCAGCAACGCGGCATCCCGACAGAAAAAGCCATCGGACTGATTGTCAACGGATATGCCAAAGACGTGTTGAACAAATTGCCCATGGAGTTTGCCGTGGAAGCACAGAAGTTGCTGTCCATCACATTGGAGGGAAGCGTGGGATAAGAGAATACAAAAAACACAAACACACATTTACTTAGAAAAACACATCGTCATGTTACTCAATATCAAAAACCTGCATGTCTCTATCGGAGGCAAGGAAATCCTGAAAGGACTGAACCTCGGTGTCAACGAAGGCGAAATACACGCCATCATGGGACCCAATGGCACAGGAAAGAGCACCTTAGCCGCCGCCATTACGGGTCGCGAGGGCTACGAAATTACCGAAGGCGAAATCTGGTACAAAGGCAAGAACATTGTCGGCATGTCGCCCGATGATCGCGCCAACGAAGGCATTTTCCTCAGCTTCCAATACCCTGTAGAAATTCCCGGCGTAAGCATACAAAACTTCATGCGCACCGCCATCAACGCCAAGCGCGAATACAACGGACAAGCACCCATCCCGACCGTCGATTTCTTGAAGATGATGAAAGAAAAGCAAGCCATGGTTGAAATCACCGAGAAGTTGCAAAACCGTTTTGTCAACGTGGGATTCTCCGGCGGCGAGAAAAAGAAAAACGAGATTTTCCAAATGGCCATGCTTGAACCGAGCCTTGCCATCCTCGACGAGACCGACTCTGGCCTTGACATCGATGCCCTGCGCATCGTCGCCAACGGTGTGAACCACTTGCACCGCCCCGACAACGCCTTTGTCGTCATCACCCACTACCAGCGCCTGCTCGACTATATCGTTCCCGACTTTGTCCATGTGATGTATGATGGTCGCATTGTGAAATCGGGCGGCAAAAACCTTGCCCTTGAATTAGAGGAAAAAGGCTACGAATGGATTAAGGAATCGAACTTGTAAAAGCCGCTGTATGATGAAAGACAACGACAACAACAGCGGAATCGTGCAGCAACAGCTTCTCGACTTTTATAAGTCGAACGAAGCGGCTATCTGTGCCGATGACACTCCCAAGGTGCGTGTGCTACGCAACAACGCCTTGCAACGCTTTCAAGACTTCGGTTTCCCGAATGCCAAGATGGAAAACTGGCGCAACTCAAAAATCATCAACGCGCTGCACGGCAACTTCCGGATGCCTGCCCTTGATGAAAAACACAGCGAAGCCAAGCCCTTTAGTTGCGAACTTTGTGACATGGACACCGAAATCATCATGTTGGTGAATGGCGTTTTCTCCGGCGAGACCTCCCTGAAGAAGTACGACAACGGCATGGTCATCGGCAGCACCCGCACCGCTATGAAAGCCCGCCCCGACCTCTTCGACCGCTATTTCGGCACCACCATGCCCGCGGAAACCAATGGGTTTTACGATGTCAACACGGCTTTGTGGCATGACGGTTATTTCGTATATGTGCCGAAAAATGTAGCGGCGGAACGCCCTGTGCAGGTTATCAAGCTCATCGACAACGAATCGAATCCGTTTGTACAAACCCGCAACCTCATCATCCTTGAAGACAATGCCAGCCTTCAACTGATTGACTGCGACGATTCGTTCAACCAACAGTCGAGCCTCATCAACGCCTTTACCGAAATCGTGATCGGCGACAATGCCAGCCTCGACAAATACAAGCTGCAAAACATCAACGACAACACCTCGCTCCTGAACTCCAACAGCATCAGGCAATTCGGCAACAGCCGGTTCCGGTCGAACACCATCAGTTTCAACGGGGGCATGATACGCAACAATATCCACGTTGCCTTAGATGCGGAAGGTGCCGAGGCACAGGTTTACGGCTTGTATCTCATGGACAAGCACCAACATATCGACAACTACCTGAAAGTGAACCACAAGGTGCCCAACTGCACGAGTTTTGAAAAGTTCAAAGGCATCCTCGACGACGAAGCCTCTGCCGTTTTCAACGGACATGTATATGTGGCACCGGGAGCACAAAAGACCAATGCACAGCAAAACAACAGCAACATCATTCTGACACCGAAAGCGAAAATCGATGCCAAACCCTTCCTCGAAATCTATGCCGACGACGTGAAATGTGCCCATGGCACTTCCACCGGCCAACTCGATCAGGAAGCCATGTTTTACATGCAGCAACGCGGCATCAGCAAAGCCAACGCCCGCATGTTACTCATGTACGCCTTTGCCGCCGAAATCAGCAATCACATCGCTATTCCGGCCATGCAGGAACGCATCGACGATATGATCAAACGCCGTTTGCGCGGCGAACTGTCAAGCTGCGACAACTGTGTACTGCGGTGCAGCCACCCGAAGGAATACCATTTCGAGATCGACGAGAACAAACTGTAAAAACGGCAATATCACCTTCGAAAGGAAATACCTAATTACGAGAATAGATCATTCTATTTGTGAAACTGTCGATGAGGAGTTTTTGAATCAGGTCCGGTATAATGATGTTCATCATGACTGTATACCGATAAGGGGATTGTGGATAATGATGAAAGTTGGGCGGGGACTTGGTAAAGGGTTTATTCGGCTCCCGTGCAAGCGTGTGGCAATTCCCATCACCGCGACACCAAGCCAAGCAGCCGCACCTTTTCAAATGATTTCTTTCAGCACTTCCCAGACCGTGGCTGGTTCGAAACCTTTTTGTATGGCAAACCTTGCCAATTTCTGTCTGGTCTCAAAATCGTTAGCGGCTTTCACGGTCTTGGCACGTAAAATCTGCTCAAGTCGCTGACGGTACAAAGTGTCATCGATTTCAGCCAGTGCCTCGGCAATGCTCGTTTCGTCAATACCTTTGAGTCTGAGCTGGTAACGAATCTTATTCAAGCCCCAGCCGCTTTGGTTGATTTTGCCCCGCACAAAGCTCCCGACATAACGCCGGTCATCGACAAAGCGGTTGTCAAGCAAGTATTCGAATAGCTGTTGCCGCTCATTATCCGAAAGGCCAAACGACATCAACTTCTCCTTCACTTCCTTAGTGCAGCGTTCCTGATAGCCGCAGTACCGCACCATCTTATCAAGCACCTGATCCGCCGAAAGGGGTTTTGTCACATCTTTACGCCTCATAACCGAATTGTTACTTGAACAAAATGCCTGCTTGGGGCGGTCCGTTGTCAATACGACAGCTTCATGTCGCCTTCACGGATCCATTTCATGCGTCGCAACACAAGGCTGAAAAGCCATGTCAGCAGAGCCGGAAGAACAAAGCAGACCATCAACATGCCCCACCACATATTGCTGCCGCCATCGGGCATAGCGGTATATATGCCAATGGGTCCCACCAAGCCGCAAGTACCCATGCCCGAGCCAATGGGGACATTTTCGAGATGAAACACGCAGGTGGACAAAGGTCCGGTGATGGCGGATGCCAAAATGGGCGGAATCCATATTTGGGGCCGCCTGACGATATTGGGCATTTGGAGCATCGATGTCCCTAACCCTTGTGCGATAAGGCCGCCCCAACGGTTTTCGCGGAAACTCATCACGGCAAAGCCCACCATCTGTGCACAACAGCCCGCAGTGGCAGCACCCCCTGCCAAACCACCTAAACCGATGGCCAGACAAATGGCCGCCGAACTGATGGGAAGCGTGAGCACCATGCCGATAACGACGGAGACAATGATACCCATGATGAAAGGCTGCATCACCGTGGCATGTTGGATGAAAGCACCCAGAGCCGTCATGATGCGGTCGATGGAAGGTCCCAAGACAACAGCCGTCAGCACGCCGCTGACGATAACCACCGTGGGCGTGACCAAAATGTCGATTTTCGTCTCCTTATACACCGCCTTACCCAACTCTATGGCGACCAGTACGGCCACGTAGGCACCCAATGGACCTCCCAGCGTGTTGCCCGCAATGCCGACCGCCACCGAACTGAACAGCACCAATCCGGTGCAACGCAACGAATAGGCGATGGCGATGCCGATGGCCGCCCCCGTGGCTTGCTTGGCATAAGCAGCCACGGTGACAAACACATCGATACCTGTTTTTTCGCCCAAGGTTTGAAAAATCGTCCCTATCAGCAACGAGGCGAACAAACCCAAGGCCATGGCTCCCAAGGCATCGATAAAATAAGCCTTGGCAGTGAGGTCAACGTCTTTCCTTTTCAGGTAAGCTACGAACCCGCCCATCAAAACTGAACCGTCTCTATCTTTTCTTTTTCAATGAGTTCAGCCAGCTTGGTGTCGCTTTCATCAACGGCAGCGATGCAGTTCGTAACCACACGAACCTTATGGGCCGGATAGAAAGTCAAAAGGTCGGTAAGGGTCTCAAACACGCAGTAATCGGTGGCGATGCCGCAAATGTCGATGCCGTCGAACTGACTGTTGTCGATGAGCTTGGTCAGGACTGCCGCATTCTTCTCATTCTGGAAAATGGAGAACTCCTCCTTATCAACCAAATCGCCTTTTGTGAGATAGTGGATGGTGATGTCGTTGCTGACAGCGGTAAGTTTTTCCTGAAGCAAGGGGTAAACGGTGGCGCCTTCGGTACCCTGCACGCAGTGAGGGGGAAATATGCCACCTTGTTCAACAAACGAGCAGTGGTTGGCGGGATGGTTGTCCTGAGTCACCACGATGTGGTTGTACTTTTTCCAAACGCCTTTTTCGACGGCTTCGGCCAAAAGTGTCATGGTCTCGGGACCTTTTGCCACGGCAAGGCTGCCCGTTGTGAAATCAACCTGTGGATCGACGATGATGAGCAAACGGTTGTTGAGCACTTTTTCAGCAACCTTCTCGCCGGTCTTGTTGTCGTTCTTCTTCCCGCTGTTTCCGCATGAAGCGATGGCTACCGCCACGATGACAAGGAAAGCGGAAGCGATAATGTGTCGTTGTGTCATGATTGTATTGATTTATGGATAGTTTTCAGCTTGCAAAAGTAGTGATTTTTATGGAAATGGCAACTTGGGAAAGATAGCAAAACCGAACTTGAAGCGAATTGCACGAAAAAATCACGAGTCGTTTCGACAAACAAACCGGCCTTGATTCTCAGAAACAAGCGTATGCCGTGATGAAATCCCGCCCCCCATCGAACTGGACTGGAAATGAGGGCTTTGGAGAAAGCTGTTCTTCCGCTCCCCTAAAAACAGGTTCTTTGAGCCATGCCACTAAACTTTCCCTGTTTTTGCACTTGCTGTTTTGAACCTGAGGTTCTCTTTAGTTCCCGTCTTTTTTCAGACAAATGCCCGAAAAATTGCATCTTTGCTCTCCAAAATAAAGCAAACATCATTATAAGAATCCTATCTCGGCCTATCCGACGGAGCGAGTTAGAAGCCATGCTGCCGGGTTATTTCGGCGACATGATAAAAGCCGTTGTCGATGTGCAAAAGTCAATCGTGGGCCTATACGCCGAACTGCACGCCGATATTGAGAGGGAATTGCTTCAACAAGGCTCGGACCTGTGGGACAAAAGGACAAGAGATTGAAAATCAATATGCTCCGAATTGCTTCAACAAGGCTCGGACCTGTGGGGAATCAATCTTTACCCCGAAATGGAAGGGGAAGACTTCATGGAGTTCGACTCCCTCATCAACATTCGGCCCCATCAAGGCAGTCGCAGCCGCGACGTACAAGACCCTGCCATCCGCAAACGCATTGTTGAAGTCATTAACACCTTTGGAGCATATTTCCTGTTTTTCAAATCGTTCCTGATGAATCAGTTGGCTTTTTTAACAAGTAAGACCACACTTTTTTGATGAAAAAAATCAAGAAAAACCAACCGGAATATTGTTTATTGATTATATTGTGCATCCACAAACAATTTATCAATCTATTCAAAACAAAGTATTAATCAAATTTCTACAAGATGAAAAAGATTTCTTTACTCATTGCGTTGGTTGCCTTTGTATGTGGCAACGCTTTCGCACAATTCAGCTACGATTTCAACGACTGCACAGCAGGAGCTAAAATCGCACAAACCCTTGGCGACCCGTGGACTACTTGGGGAAATAATCCAGGCACCGATAAAGACGGTGTCGTTGCCTTCGCTCAGGCTTCTCAATGTGCAAAATACAGTCATTTGATCTATTGATCTATGGCGTTGACCCAATGCTTCTGCCCAATGGTCAGGAACCAGTCACATTTGACTTGAAATCCGGCATCTGTGTTCCGAATGGCAAAAATGACTATTCCCATATCCCCTACGAGTTTAACAGCAGCAAAAATTTCATCCTTGACCAAGCTGAACAACCCGAGCTTCATCACACTTCAGGTCGATCACCTGAAAAGGCTCTTCCTTGCTGGGAAATATACATTTGCTGTTCAAGTAATGACTGCCACCTTTGCTTATGCTGTAGCTACGACGATATTGCCGTGTTTAAAAGCATTTTCTGCAACTCATCATTGTCTGACTAAGTAACAGGAAGTCATGTCAAAAAAGATGAAATTCCACATGCGAAAACAACAAAATAATAATGCCACAAGCAAGGGAGGACTCCATCGGATATTGTTTTTCCATTTAAATCATGAAACGGTGAAAACTCCCCTGCTTGTTGTCCTACTTTTGTTTTTTTCATCGCAAAACCTACTTGCGCAATGGTTCGACGATCCTGTCGAAGAAATAGATAATGCGTATATTTCAGCAAAATACCGGCTCACTTGGGTAGAAGACACAAATCATATTCAGCAAAAAAGTCAAGAGGTTTTCTTGTTGTTGCTGGGATCTGAAACAAGTCGTTTTGAAAGCTATAACCATCATCGGCTTTATTCAATCGGACGTCAAAAACAACAAAATGGGGAATTAGCTCAATGGCTTCAGAATGAACTGTTCAACACAAACTACGACGATCTGTTCTATTATAAGTCTTCATACAGGATTTACAAGAATTTCCCGAAAGGAAAAATCACTTTCAGAGAATACCTGCCGTTTACAGGCTGTTTTCAATATCAAGAAGACCTGAATACTTTTTGTTGGAATATCGAATGTGACACAATGAAACTAAACGGCTACACGGTACAGAAGGCAACAACCTATTATTCCGGCAGACAATGGGTTGCTTGGTTTACAGAAGAAGTGCCTTTCAGCGACGGGCCATACAAATTCAACGGCTTGCCCGGACTTATCGTCAAAATATCAGACTCGCAAAAACACTATTGTTTTGAACTACTGTACATCGAGACATCACAAAAAGATGAAAAAATAGAGTTTGTAATTGAAAACTGCATGAAAACCGACAAAAAAGACTTTTTTGATCTAACAAAAAAAACACATGAAAGATTGATTTCCAATGGTATTGAACTGGATGACGATATCGAATTGAAAAAACGCATCAGCCAATATTACCAATTCCGGAACAACCCCATCGAACTGGACTGGAAATGAGAGATTTCGGTGGAAACAACCCCTTTGGATATGCAGCAATAGGTTTATGACTCCGACTTTGAACGTGCCGAATACGGCACGCGTTACCGGATAAATACAAAACATTTTTATCAATACTTGAAAAAAACGGCAAAAACACTTGACAAATGAAAAAATAATGCGTATTATTGCACCGTCAAACCTTTTTGAAAGGATACGGTCATGAAGCCCAATCTGTCGATAGGAAAACTGCTGACGTCGCTCATCAACAAAGCGACGGGGCGGCGCTCGTTGTCCGTTTCGAAGAGAATGCCCCCCCGTCGTCGACATATTGATTATCAAATGTTTACAAACAACATCTTCTAATGAGGTTAAGGCGTATGCTTTGCCATTTGCCGGGAGGGGATGCCATGGCGGAAAACAGCCTTTCATTTGGGTGCTGGGGAAGAACAAGTTCATCCGAGTTGCGGCCTCCGTTGCCTGATGCATTTCAGGCGGCGGCTCCGGCAAGGGTGGCGTTTCATCCGACTTGCGGGAGGCCCGGGATGGGCAGGCAAACAGGATGGCTGTTTTTGGCTTCGCCATAAAGTCGGCAAAAACAAAGCCGACGGATGTTCTAAAATGAATTACAAACCATTAAAATCTAATCAAATGAAAAAAGTAAAATTAAGTCTTAACAAGACCATGATCGCTAGGCTAAACAGCGACGAACAAGGCCGCATTCAAGGCGGCGAACAGCCCACCACTACAGGCATGGGGTGTATTCAAAATACAGATTATCCAATTTGTGCTTGGTCAGGATGCTGGGGAGGACGTCCTTCTTGTCCTAGCATGTATGATGAAGAATCTGGCTGTAAAACACAAATGACCGAAAATGTAAATTGTGGTGAATGGTAATTTTCAAAGATTCCGCTTTCTATTTGTATTAGCGGCATTTTTTCCTATGGAATGCTTTTCGCAACACCAATGCTGCTTGTATGGCAACATTGGCGTTGCATACGTAAACATCAGCGTGCTCAACACACGCTACGGCACCTCGTCCGATGCCGAGGGCCGCTATGAGCTGCTGCTTTTCGACAGGAACAAGCCCGTGGATCTGCTCTACACCTGCATCGGCTACCGCGACACGGTGGTCAGCCTGACGCCGCGCATGTTGCAGCACGACTCGGTCAGCATCAGCTTCGTGATGCGCAGGACGGAATACGACCTGCAGGAGGTTGGCGTTTCGGCAAGCCGCGATTTCTACAGGAACGGCCGCTCAACATACATTGCCGACATCGCTTTTGCCAATGGCAAGATACTGGTGCTTGAAAACAAGAAGCAATCCGTCCTGACA
>JASBYY010000048.1 GCA_029983675.1 Bacteroidales bacterium
AACAAAGTTACTATTCGATTCTTCGAATCGTAGCTTTATGTCCTTGCAAGGAGATTCCGTGCCACGTCCCAAACCTGATTTGGGATCTGCACGGAATGACTACAATGATATAGCCTTGTATGTCTGATCGAGCCGTACCATTCCACTTTATCAGTACCAGTCATGCCGCTGTCATTCTGGACTTGATCCAGAACCGACGCGGTATCTCCTAATATGTAGTAATAACCCAATAGAAGCATATCCTCGTAAGGAGATTCCAAACAGATTCTGGATCGTTGTCCAGAATGACGTGTTTGGAAAGACCCATGAGGATGATGCGTTTGTATCGGATTGAGCAGTACCGTCTCGCCTCATCTGGACGTGGCACGGAACGGTCTCTACGCTACACCATTCAAAACAACTTCTGTGAAGAGAAGCCGGTGAGTGGGAAAAAAGCTATTTTTGCATCATAATTATCCGACATGGCCGAAACGCACCTGTTAATCGAAAAAATAGAACGTTTTGCGAAAAAGTTCTACCTGAACCGCCTCATTCAAGGTGTATTGGTCGGGCTTGTGCTTTGGATGGTTTTCTATTTGGCGCTGAATGGATTGGAGTATTTTTCGTGGTTTTCAACCAAAGGTCGCTTTGTCTTGTTTCTACTCATGATAGCGGGAAGTGCTTTTGTGCTCGGATACTACTTTCTGATTCCACTGCTGCACCTGTTGCATTTTCGTAAAATGATGCCGGTTGAGCAGGCCGCCGTGCTTATCGGGCGCTTTTTTCCTGATATTCAAGATAAACTGCTGAATACCTTGCAGTTGTCACAGTCTTTTCAGGAAGAAGAAAACAACAGCCTGCTTGCCGCCGCCATCGAACAACGTACCCAAAGTCTGAGTCCGGTTCGTTTTAGCGATGCCGTTGACTTTAAGGGCAACCGCAAATATGCCGTAGTTTTTGGTGCGCTGTTCATCGTGTTGTTGGCTCTGGTGGTATTCTGGCCTAACGGGGCGGTACAGCCGGCCAAACGTATTGTGAACTACGGGCAGGCTTACCAGAAACCGTTGCCGTTCGAAGTGCGTTTTGAACAGACCGAAGTGGAAGTCATCCAAGGTGGCGATGTGCGTTTCGAAATACAAGTGATGGGCGAGCGCATCCCCGATGCGTTTTATGTTCGCAGCGATATGGGACAGCAAATGCTTACCAAAGTATCAACGGGTAGCTTTTATTATCAGTTTAAGCATTTGTTTTCCGACCTTAGGTTTCAAATCGTTGGTGGCGATTATGTCAGCCCGCCTTTGAAAATCACTATTCATCCCTCTCCAGCCTTGCTTTCTTATGATTGCGATTTGCATTATCCGGCTTATGTGCACCGGACAGATGAAAGTTTTTCAGGAAAGACCCGTATTCTGGTTCCGCAAGGCACTGTCGTTGATTTCCATTTTCATACAAAAGATGTCAGCCTTGCCGGTATTGTTGCGGATTCTTCCCGCATCGAACTGAGCTGTGACGGTGATACTTGGACCTATCGGCTTACCGCCATGCAGTCGCAATACTTTGATTTCCAAATGCAAAACCAGTGGAAACGCGATACCGAGCCGTTGACCTTTGCCATAGATGTTGTTCCCGATGCCTATCCCGAAATACGAGTCGAATCATTCTCCGAGCTTTTGTCGCCCGATGTTTATTATTCCGGCTGGATTGCCGATGATTACGGCTTTTCGCGCCTGACGTGCAATTGTTTCATCAGGACACCCAAAGAGAACACGATGGTTTTTCCCGTCAGCTTCGATGCCGGTCAGTTGCGCTCTTCGTTTTTTTACCATTTCAACATGGATAGCCTCGGCTTGGCGCAGGGACAGGATATGGAGGTGTTTTTCGAGGTTTGGGACAACGATGGCGTACATGGACCTAAATCGAAACGTTCGGAGACCTTCAGCTACAGCAAACCTTCTGCCGAAGCCCTTGATTCCATAACGGGACAATCCGAAAAGGAAATCCTCGATAAGCTTGCCGACAAGTCCAAAGAAGCTACGGCGCTTAAAGACGAAATCGAGAAAATGTTGCGCGACCTGACAGCAAAAAAGGAACTCGACTGGAGCGACCGCGAAAAACTGAAGGATTTGCTGAAAAAACAGGAAGATGTCCAAAACGAATGGAACAGGATGCAGGAGGAACAGCGCAAGCTGAACGATTTTATGAATCAAAACGACTTGGCCAATCAGGAATTGGTGAAAAAACAAGAGCAAATCAACAAGTTGTTCGAGGAAGTTATTCCCGATGAAATGAAACGGCTGATGGAAGAGATGGAGCGCTTGCTCGACCAAATGCCACGTGAAAAGATGCAGCAGATGTTGCAGGATATGAAACAGAACAACCGGAAAATGCAAGATTTGTTGGATAGAAACTTGTCGTTACTCGAACAGCTCAAGATGGAAAAGGACTTCACCGATTTGATGGAAAGGCTTGAGAAGTTGGGGGAGGAGCTGCAAAAGTCGGCCTCGGCAAATGATTCGACAAAGTCGGCAGATGATGCAAAACGCGACTTCAATCAGATGATGGATGAGCTGGAAGAGCTTCAGAAAAAGAACGAAGCCCTTTCGGATCCGTTAGATATGAAAAAAGACGAGCAACTCCAAGAGGAAATCGAGCAGGATCTTGATGAGGCCGCTGAAAAGGATGCGGCAGGCGAAAATCAAGACGCACAGAGCAAGAAACAGGATGCGGGAAAGAAAATGCAGAAAATGGCCGGTTCGATGATGATGCAGATGCAATCCGGAAGTCAGGAGCAGCTGGCGGAGGACGTCCATTTCGTTCGCATTTTGTTGGAGAATGTGGTGCGTGCTTCCCACCGGCAGGAAGCCCTCATGAAAGACATTGGTAGATTGCGCACCGACGATCCGTCCATTCCTGAGAAAATTACGCTTCAAAAGGATTTGTTGGATAATTTCGGCATGGTTCGCGACTCGCTGCGAAGCCTTGCACAGCGGCAAACCGCCGTGCAGAATTTCATTTTCGACGAGCTTGCGGCTATCGACAACCAAACCTCACTTGCCATGCGCAATATGGGAGATTTGCACCTGAGTAATGCCGTAGGCCATCAGCAGCAGGCCTTGATGTCGATGAACAACCTTGCCTTGATGCTGGCCGAATCGTTGGAGAACATGGAAAACAGCATGAATGCGGCCGGACAGCCTTCTTCAAGTTCCAAATCGAAGCCGGGCAAGACACAAAGCATGAAAATGATGCAGCAGATGCAGCAACAGCTTGGCGAGCAGCTAAAGCAAATGCAAAAACAAATGCAGAAAGAGGACGGCAAGAACCAGTCGAATATGAGCGAGCAGATGGCACGCATGGCAGCCGAACAGGAGATGTTGCGGCAAGGGATGCAACAGATGCTTGACGAAATGAAAAAGAACGGCCAGATGGGCGACGATGGTTTTAATGACATTATCAAGGATATGGAGAAGATGGAGGAGGATATCGTGAATAAGAGGATTACGAACAGGAGCCTTGAACGCAACCGCGAAATATTATCGCGCATGTTGGAGTCGGAAAAAGCGCAGCAGAAACGTGAGCAGGAGGAGCAGCGCAAATCCAACGAATATAAAGGCTCGGCATTTGAGCGTCAAATCGACGCCTTGCATTATGAGCAATCGCTACGGCGAAATCAGGACTTCCTGAAGTCGAATCCTATCGAATTTCAGCCGTTTTATAAGCGTAAAATCAATGATTATTACTTGCGTAAAAACAGCCAGTGAGATGATACGTTTCCATACCATAGATGTAACAATGCCCGATATTGATCTTGATGCCGTGCGGTCATGGATTGATAGCGTGGTGCGCCGTCACGGGTTTGCGGTGGGTGAGTTGCATTATTATTTTTGCAGCGATGCCAAGTTGTTAGAAATCAACCGACAACGCCTCGGCCACGATTTTTTCACGGATATTGTTACTTTTCCTTTGACCGCCTGTGATCAGGTTATTTCTTCGGAGTTTTGCCTAAGCATCGACCGCATTACCGAAAACGCCGCCCTTTTTGGCCGCACTTATGAAAATGAATTGCATCGTGTCATCATTCATGGTGTGTTGCATCTGATTGGTTTTGACGACCTTACACCTCAAGAGGAGCAAATGATGCGCCAGAAAGAGGAGGAATCGCTTGCATTATTATTTAATTAATTGATTTACAATATAATATACTGATGTTTCACGGGAAACATTGCACAATAAAGGGAGAAAGAAGGAAAATAGAGGTATTGGTTTATGGAGATAATGAAAAGGATTATCGGCTTTGACAGAAGTGAAGGGATAAAGCCTTTTGCGCTTTCATCGGTTGCTTTGCGGGGAGGGGCTTCTTGTTTGTCGCGTTTTTGTTTATCTTTGCGCCTGTAATAATGTCTTTGAAGATGGTTTTTGACACTTATGATGTCGTTGTGGTAGGGGCCGGACATGCCGGTTGTGAAGCGGCTGCCGCTGCCGCCCATTTGGGCAGCAAGGTGCTGCTGGTCACGATGGACCTGCGTCTTATGGCTTCCATGTCGTGCAATCCGGCTATGGGCGGCATTGCAAAGGGACAAATCGTGCGCGAAATCGATGCTATGGGAGGGCTTTCCGGCATCGTCTCCGACCGAAGCATGATACAATTCCGAATGCTCAACAAGTCCAAGGGTCCGGCCATGTGGAGTCCGCGCTGCCAGAGTGACAAAATGCTTTTTTCCGCCGAATGGCGCAATCTGCTGGAGCAGGTCGAGGGCCTCGATTTTATGCAAGACGTGGTCACCGGCCTCTTGTTTGAGGGCGACCGTGTTGCGGGAATCTGCACACTTATGGCTGGAAATATTGCAGCACGCACTGTTATTCTGACCAACGGAACGTTCTTGAACGGCATCATCCATATCGGTGAAAACCATTTTTCGGGCGGCAGGGTAGGAGAGATGGCGAGTTTTGGAATTACCGAGCAACTCGTTGAACGCGGTTTTGAATCGAAGCGGCTAAAAACGGGAACGCCTATCCGCATCGATGGCCGAAGCATTGATTTTTCCAAGTTGGAAGAACAAAAAGGCGATGCCGAAGTGCCTGGATTTTCTTATCTCGGTAATCCCACCATTGCGGGCCAGCGAAGCTGCTACATCGCACGTACCTCACTCAAAGTGCACGAAACCCTGCGGAAAGGGTTTCAATACTCGCCCATGTTTGCAGGACGCATCAAAGGCGTGGGACCGCGCTATTGCCCAAGTATTGAAGATAAAATCGATCGGTTTGCAGGAAAAGACTCGCATCAGTTGTTTGTCGAGCCGGAAGGCTGGACGACCCAAGAATACTATTTGAACGGTTTCAGTTCCTCTTTGCCGGTTGCGATTCAGTATGAAGCGTTGCGGCAAATAGAGGGGTTTGAAAACGCCAAGGTTTTGCGACCGGGCTACGCTATAGAATACGACTATTTTTTGCCGGAACAATTGCATCATTCGTTGGAAACGCGACTGGTGCATGGTTTGTTTTTCGCTGGTCAGGTGAATGGCACGACGGGATACGAGGAGGCAGCCTGCCAAGGTCTGATGGCCGGAATCAACGCCCATCGCTTGTTGAACGATGAAGCGCCTATCGTACTGTCGCGTTCGGAGGCTTATATCGGCGTGCTTATCGACGATTTGATAACCAAAGGTGTCGATGAACCGTATCGAATGTTTACCAGCCGCGCCGAATACCGGATCCTGTTGCGTCAGGATAATGCGGATGCACGCCTCACCGAAAAGGCGTATCAGATGGGACTTGCTTCGAGCGATCGCTATGAGCGATTTATGCAAAAGCAGCAAGAGGTGCAGGAAATGGTGCTTTTCTTGAAAACAACAAGCGTTGATCCCGATGCGGTGAACGGCTTGATGGCGCAATGTGGTAGCTCTCCCATAGCCCAGCGAACAAAATTGGGCTTCTTGCTGCTGCGGCCGCAGGTTTCATTGCGAGCGATGATGGCGCATCTTGACTTTTTGAAAGAACGCTATGATATGACGGACCCCTTTGTGCGTGAATGTGCCGAAGAGACCGAAATTCAAATCAAATACGAAGATTATATTGAGAAGGAAAACGATATGGCGGAAAAGCTCAATCGTTTGGAGAATGTCAAACTGCCCAGCGACTTCGATTTTCATACCTTACACGCATTGTCATACGAATCGCGGGAAAAACTTGCAAAATACCGTCCGGAGACACTTGGCCAAGCCAGTCGAATCAGTGGCATTTCACCAGCTGATATTTCCGTATTAGCCATATTATTAGGAAGATAACAAAATGTTTCACATGAAAAAAAACGTCAGATGAGTCATTGTCCGTGGTGCAACACCCAATCAGAGCATAAGGTTTTAGAGTTGAAAGACTATTTTCTTTCACAGGAGACTTTCCATATTTTAGAATGTCCGAACTGTCATTTGCGCTATACCGATCCGAGGCCGGCAACCGATAAGATTGGGGCATATTATCATTCCGATAAGTATTATAGTCATCAGGAAGCGGGGAAGGGGCTTGTGGCGCATCTTTATTCCATGGTGAAGTCGGTGAATCTGAAAACAAAGTTTAGGGTGGCCGCGAAGGGTATGAAGAGTGGCAAACTGCTGGATATAGGCTGCGGAATAGGTGATTTTCTTCTGAAGTCGAAGCAGAATGGCTGGGAAGTTTTTGGAATAGAACCCGATGGTCATGCGCGACAAAAGGCTTCCTCCAAACTTCAAACGGAGGTTTTGCGTCCTGACGAAATTGGAACACTGCCAAATGCCAGTTTCGACTTGATTACCATGTGGCATGTATTGGAACACGTGGATGATCTCAAGGCGCAAATCGGACAATTGCACCGGTTGCTGAAAGCAGAGGGCCGCCTTGTGGTGGCGCTTCCCAATTTTCAATCCTACGATGCGGCTTATTATGCCGATAAATGGGCGGCTTGGGATGTTCCACGCCATCTTAATCATTTCTGTATCAGTTCTATAAAGTGTATATTTGAAGAAAGAGGATTCCGTCTTACCGAAGTCAGGGGTCAAAAATGGGATTCCTATTATATTTCGTTTTTGAGCGAACAATATCGGCAAAAAAGGCTTCCCTTGTTGAGGGGTGTTTTCCGTGGTTTGATTTCTAATGTCAAGGCGAAGCGTTCGGGTGACTATTCAAGTCTTATCTATGTTTTCAGTAAAAAGTGATTCGGTAAGCCATATTTGGACTGATTCATGCTGTTTTTTTGGGGCTTAGATAGGCTGTTTTGATTTGAGGCTGTTTTTCGCCTGATTTTTGTAAGTGTACTGTTTTTTGAACGTGGCGTCGGTTTGTACCGTTGGGATGCGAAATTCGTCAAATATTTGTAATCGATAGTAAATCAGATAAATATATACGCTATGCGCTCGTTTCGCCACCATTTGTTCCCGTCTGCGCTGTTTTTTTCCTTGGCACTCGGTTTGTTTGTCATCGTCTTATTGTTGTTTCGAATCGGCCTGACCGAAAGTTGGCTTGTGCTGCGGTTGGAAAAAACGGCTCGCAAGACACAAGTGCAACTTCATGCTTCAAGTGAAAACGTGGCGTATTTGCTCGATACGGTCACGGGCTTTCCAAGCGATGCCGCTTTTCGTGCTTGTCTGAAGGATAAGGACGACATGCTTTTCGTTTTTCAGGACGACTCGCTGTGTTATTGGAATTCGAACACAATTTCCCCGCGCTATCTGACGCGCCGTGTTTCGGTTGGAGTTGACACGATTTGCAATCTTCATGTGGGCGACGCCTTGGTCGTGTCGTTCGCACATGAAAAGTACAGTGTTTATGTATTATCCTTGCTGACAACAACATACTCGATTGAAAACCAATATTTTGTAAATAAATATTGGCCGCTTAACTTCATGTTTGACCATGAAATCCATTTCAATTCGTCCAATCCTGCTGCCTTTCCACTTATTGATGCACAAGGCCACCAGCTTGCCAAATTCGATGTCAAAATGGTGCATTCCGTCCATCGGCCCTTCTCTTATATCCTGCTTGTGTTATACTGCTTGGTCATCATTTCATTCTGTAGTTTCCTTTATCAGGTACTTCTTTCTTTTCCATTTCTCAAGTCGCGGCGGTTACCTTTGTTCATCGCTTTTTTGTTTTTCTCCACACTCGCCTTTTTCGTTGTTCACCTTGTGTGGCCGGACAATCTTTTGTTCAAGTCTGATCTTTATGTCAAGACCGAACACCGGCTTTTTTCGATGTTGTCGGTAGGGTTGTTTTTAGAACTTGTCATCCTTGTTTCGTCCAATCTTTTTGTGGCCTCCATCTGTTTGCTGAAGCACAAGTCTAAACTTGCTTATCCTTGGCGATTAACTCTGTCGGTGTTGTATTTCTTTGCCACATTTTTTACCATTGTATATGTCATTCCCTATTTCATTTTGTCCGATAAAAGCCACCTATTACTTCATGCCGGTGACTTGATTAATATGGACTATCTGGTTATAGCGCTTATTGGGATGTTCATCGTGACGGCATTTATGTTCTTAAATGCTCTTTTTGTGCATTACAGCCCTTATGATCATGGATTTTGGTTGCCATTTGCAGTGTTCTTTGTGCTTTTCACTCTAAGTGCCTTTTTCGTTTTTCATTTGTATTGGGAGATTTGGCTGATAGGCATAGGGGTTTTCGTGGCCATTATGATGCATGTCAGGTTTGAAGATCAGGGCGAACTCTCGCCCATGCTGTTCCAACTGCTCTTTTTAGCGGGTTTCATGACGGTGTTTTACGATCAGCTTGCCATTGAGCAGGAAAGCCAGTTCATGAAAGCGGCTGCTACCCGTCTTATCGATGAAACCGATCCCGATTTTGAAGCGTCCTACCTCGATTTTGCTCAAGCAATTGCTCAAGATACGGCATTGCAGGAAATGGTCTTTTCGGCCAGTAACATTCTCGACGAGGTCATTCTGGGCTATGCAGAAAATCTATTGTTTGACAGCGTGATGTCGAAGTACAATGTCGCGTTGAAGGTATGTGCGCCGGGTGACGAAATGATGATTGAACCAGACAATTTCGTTACGGAATGCGGAGGCTTTTTCCAAAATATCATCGCCACGAATAATGGTCGCGCCGTTTCAGACGGCCTGTATTCCATCGACTACAATACGCTTGATCCTTCTTATCTCGGTATCGTCAAGATTCATTCCAGCGACTCGACTCAGTTCAAGAACCTGTATTTCGAGTTTTCGAAGCCCATCGTTCCCTTCGGGTATGGTTATCCCAAAATATTGCAACAGGAAAATGCCATGGTACCGTGGAATTACTCAATGGCTTGTTACCGTAACCAGCAGCTCGTGTATAAGTACGGAAAAAGCGTCTATCCCAATTATCTTTCCGACATGAAATACAAGGAGAACGATTTCTTCAACGATAGGGGCATGAAGCACTACTGTATTTCGGATGGAGGTTCAAAGGTGCTGATTATCAGTGTTGAGAGAAAGGATTGGATTGACTTTACCGCTCCGTATGCGGTGTTTTTCTTCACCATCCTATTGATATATATTATCGTCTTTCTTTTCATTGGCCGCCGTAACAAGGATGAATGGGTGCATCGCAATAGCTTCAGGCGGCGGTTGCAAAGTGCCATTTTATTGACTTTGGGGCTTTCATTTTTGGTGGTAGGACCTATTTCCGTTGTGTTCATTCGTTCGGTCTTCGATCAGCGAACTGCGGATTTCCATTATGAACAGACACGTACCATCATGCTTCACATGGGCGACATGGTGGATCTTTCCATCTTCGATTCAGAGGCGTCACAAAGCAAATACGATGAGATTCTACGTCATTTCACCTATACTTTTTTCACCGACATCAACCTTTACGGTCTCGACGGCAGGTTGTTGTCATCGACACGTCCTGAAATTTTCGACAACAGATTGCAAGGGCCGCTCATGAATGCTGAAGCTTTCCAAAACATGCGAGGCGACAAGTTCATGTATTATACCCACCTTGAACGGCTTGGAAAGAGCTTGTATCAATCGGCATATATTTCCATCCTCGACAACTATGGCCGTGCCGTAGCATACCTTAATACTCCTTATTTTGCAAGTCAGTCTGATTTGGCGACCCAGATTATGAATTTCATCTTGACGTATGTCAATATTGTGCTGTTCCTGATAGGGGTTTCGGTCTTGTTAGTGTTGAGTGTGACCAAGCGCCTTACAAAGCCTTTACGACTGATTCAGAATAAGATGCGCAACGTAAAGATTGACCGCGCCAATGAGCCTATCGAATGGCACAGCAATGATGAAATCGGTCAGCTCATCGAACAGTACAACCAGCTTGTCGTTGAGTTGGAAAAGAGTGCCAATACCATCGCTCGTTCCGAGCGCGAACTGGCCTGGCGGGAGATGGCGCGTCAGGTGGCCCATGAAATTAAAAATCCGCTGACCCCCATGCGGCTTAGTGTGCAATACCTGCAAAAGGCTTGGCAACAAGGAGCACCCGACATTGACGAACGCATGAAACGCACCACAAACACACTTATCGAGCAAATCGATACCTTGTCAGACATCGCATCGGCCTACTCGAATTTTGCCAAACTGCCCGAAAATACCCCTGAATGGGTGGATTTATCAGAGCTGGTGGCTGGCGTGGTGAACCTATACAATGTGAACGAACATATCACATTTAGCTATACTTTCGATACCAAGCACGATTACAAGTTGAAAGTAGATAAGAACAATCTAAGTCGCGCCATCGGCAATGTGGTCAAAAACGCAGTGCAGGCCATCGGGCAGAAACCCGACGGAAAAGTAACCGTGGCTTTGGTCGCCAACCGACAGAAGTATGTTATCCGTATCACCGATAACGGCAAGGGCATCAGCGAAGAGGAAAGGACAAAGATCTTCATGCCGAACTTTACCACCAAATCGAGCGGAATGGGGGTGGGACTTTCCATTGTTTACAACATCATCCAAGCCTCCAATGGCCGCATTACCTTTGAAAGCGAAGTCGGTGTCGGAACCACTTTTATCATTGAGCTGTTCAAAAACGAGGCGGAATAGAAGGGTGGCAAAGCAGACGGCATATTTTTGCAGGAAGTAAGAAGCTGTTTTTGAATTGTCTCTTGGCTTACAGCTCTTTTCTTAAAGTCGTCTTTGTCTGGAAAAAATGACTACTTTTGTAATTTGAATTTCATGGAAAACAGGAACGAAGATGGCTGAGAGCAAAATGGAATCTTTGGTCAAGCAAACGGCCATATATGGACTATCGAGCATCATTGGCAGATTCTTGAATTATCTCATGGTGCCGCTTTATACCTATCACATGGCGGCAAGTTCGGGCGGATACGGAGTGGTTACCAATATCTATTCTCACATTGCCTTGTTCATGGTGCTGCTTACCTTTGGCATGGAAACGACTTTTTTTCGTTTCGCCAATAAGCAGGGTATAGATGCTGACAAGGCTTTTTCTACCTCTGCCAAGTCGGTAGGCTTTGTTGCGTTGCTGTTTGTCGCTGTCGTCAGTGTTTTTTTGAGTCCGATTGCCACTGCACTGAAATATGAAGCTCATCCCGAATATATTGAAATCATGACCATCGTTGTAGCCATCGATGCTTTTCAGTCCATTCTGTTTGCACGCTTGCGCTACAAGAACCGTCCCGTCAAGTTTATGGTGCTCAAGCTGCTATTTATCTTTCTCAGTGTGGGACTGAATCTGTTCGTGTTTCTGCTTGCTCCGAAATTGCAAACCGTCCTTCCCAAGCTAATGCAATGGTATCATGCTGAAAATCAAGTTCGTTATATTTTTATCATCAATCTAATCTGTACGAGCATCATCAATTTTGGTTTCATTTCAGAGTTGAAAAAAATACGACGTGGTTTCGATTTTACACTGTTGAAGCAAATGTTGGCCTATACGTGGCCGCTGTTGTTGCTGGGTCTCGCCGGCATCCTGAACCAAGTGGCGGACAAGATTCTCTATCCGCTTATTGTTCCTGGTCTGGAAGGCAAGGTGCAGTTGGGTATTTACGGCGCATGTACCAAGATTGCCATGATCATGGCATTGATAACGCAGGCCTTTCGGTATGCCTACGAGCCTTTTGTGTTTGGAGAAGACCGGAAGGAAGCCAAAAACCCGAATAATCCGCAAGGAAGAGTGGTTCAAGGTATGGTGATGAAATATTTCATTCTGTTCACCTTATTGGCCTTCGTAGCCGTGATGATGTATCTCGACGTATTGAAATACTTGATAGAATCGGACTATTGGGAGGGTCTGAAAGTGGTTCCTATTGTGATGATGGCTGAAATCTTCATGGGGATCTACTTCAATTTGTCATTCTGGTACAAACTGACCGACAAAACTTGGTGGGGGGCTGTCATTTCGGCCATTGGTTGTGTGGTGCTCGTGGCCATCAATTTTGCTTTTGTTCCGAAATACGGCTACATGGCTTGCGCGTGGGGCGGTTTTGCCAGTTACGGCATCTGCATGTTGCTTTCCTATTTCATTGGACAACGCAACTACAAGGTGCCATACGATTTGAAATCGGCTTTCGGCTACTTCATCCTGAGCATCGTGATTGTAGTTATAAGCCGCCAGATACATTCCCAATATCTCGGCGTATCGCTGGCCATCAATACCGTACTGCTGTTGCTGTTTTGTGCCGTCGTTGTCTATTTTGAGCGCGATTTGGTGAAGGCTGTCAAACAGAGTGTGCTTAAAATATTGAAAAGAAAATAATCCTATCGGCGAAACGTTATGGAACATAAGTTGATACACCGAATGAAATGAATATTTAATACAGAAACCATGATCGTAAAAATCGTCAATACATCAAATAATGCGCTTCCGGCATACGAAACGGAAGCATCGGCAGGCATGGATCTCCGTGCTTTTATAGAGAACCCCGTCACGCTTGCTCCCATGT
Organism: Bacteroidales bacterium; assembly: GCA_029983675.1. Classification (GTDB taxonomy): domain Bacteria; phylum Bacteroidota; class Bacteroidia; order Bacteroidales; family F082; genus Limimorpha. The sequence continues at coordinate 12,869 of JASBYY010000048.1, forward strand.
CGCGGGCTTTAATTCCTACAGGTCTTTTCATCGAGATTCCTGACGGCTACGAGGGGCAAGTGCGTCCGCGCAGTGGTCTTGCCGCCAAGCATGGCGTAACGGTGTTGAACGCTCCGGGAACCATAGATGCCGACTATCGTGGCGAAATCAAGGTGATTTTGGTCAATCTTTCCGAAACGCCTTTCGTCATTAATAGCGGCGAACGTATTGCACAGATAATATTTGCCCGTTGCGAGCAAGCCGAATGGCAACTTGTAGAAGAGCTTTCGGAAACCGAACGCGGAGCCGGTGGTTTTGGACATACGGGGAAAAAGTAATCCGATTTTATGGCAGACTCCATTTTATGCAAGCATACGAAAAGCCACGGCACGTTGCCATGATGGATTCTGTACAGCATGGGTTGAATGATTCTCCGAAAAGAAATACAGATTTGGAATGATATACAGTATGCAGATGACAATTAGAAGACCTTTCCGGATAGGGTTCTGTATGATATGGTGCTTATTCAATGTCTCTATGGCTTGGGCGCAGAATGTCGGGGAAGGAACGGCAAAAGGCGCGGTCGATAAGCGCAAGAACGCAACGTTTTTTTCAAAAGCCTTGGAATGCAAGAATAGGGAGGATGTGCAAGGTGCCATTACCAATTTTGAGCAGGCTCTGCATTACATGGCCGACGATGCGGCCAGCATGTTCGAATTGAGCCATCAATATGCAAGGGCAGAACGGGTGGAAGAAGCGTTCGAGATGGCAAAACAAGCCGCTCAAATCGATCCGGACAATAAATGGTATCAGATGCGAGTGGCGCAGTTTTACAAGAGTTTTGAACAGTATGACGAACTGATTGAGGTTTATGACAAGCTGACCAACCGGTATCCTGAAGACCTTGACATGCTGAGCCAATTGATAGAGGCTTTGCTGTATGACGGACAATACGACAAGGCTATCGCCAAACTGAACCTTCTCGAAGAACAGTTTGGGCGTAACAGCCTGATCAGCAAACAACGCATAGAGATATACAAGCGACAGGGCAAAACGAAAGACGTGATCGGCGAATTGCAGAAAATGATTGCCGACGACCCGCTCAATTCACGCAACTATTCGATGCTGGCACAGGTTTACATGGAAAACGGCAACAATAAGGAAGCGATGAAAATGTATGAAAAGGTCAAGGAAACCAATCCCGATGACCCGTATATCAACGTGTCGCTTCTCGAATATTACGAGAAATCGGGCGACAACGACAAAGCTTTCAACGAACTGCTTGAAGCTATCCGCAATCCTAACCTCGATTTCAACACCAAGGCCAATATCTATGAGTATTGGTTTAAGAAAAGCCTCAATTCCCCGAAAATTGACGAACAGGCATGGCAAGCTGGAAACGCCTTTCTTGAAACCTATCCCGACAACAAAATGGGCTACCTGATTTTGGGTTCCTATCATATCAATAAGAAAAACCAAGCTGAAGCTAAGCAGATGTTTTCCAAAGTGTTGCAATGCGATAGCACCGATTATGTAGGTTGGCAGAACTTGGTGCTGATCGAAGCCCAATCGGATGATACCGAAGCGGTGTTGCAACACGCCAAAGCAGCGTTGAAATACCATCCCATGCAACCCGTATTCTATTGGTTTGCAGGCAGTGCAAGTGCCATGAAAAAGCAAAACAACGAAGCCATTGCCTTTTTGGAGAAAGGGCGCAAGTTTGTCGCCGACAAGACCTTGCTGACCAGCTTCAACAGCTATCTCGGCGATTTGTATTACCAAACCGGCCAAGAAGAAAAGGCTTTCGATGCTTATGAAAAAGTATTAAGTGCTAATCCTGATAACGCATTGGTGCTGAATAATTTCGCTTATTACCTTTCGTTAAAGTCCGATCGACTTGACAAGGCTTTTGACATGTCGCGCCATGCCGTTGAACTGGAGCCGAAAAACGCTACTTTTATCGATACACATGCTTGGGTGCTGTATAAGCAAGGACGTTACCGCGAAGCCGAAAAACAGATGAAAAAGGCCCTTGACCTTGTCAGTACCCCCGACGGACTTTATTACGAACACTATGGCGACATCCTATTCCACCTCGACAATAAGGAAGAAGCCCTAAAGTACTGGAACAAGGCATTGAAAGCCGGCAACTACTCCGATAAACTGGAGCAAAAAGTAGCAGAAAGCAAACTGTATGAGTGATGATAAGTAGAATACATATCCTTTAACAAGAGAAAATGAAAAAATTGCGTTGTTTCCTCCTATTCCTGCCGGTAGCTGTCATGTTGCTGTCATCGTGTGCTTCGTGGCGGAAAACACCGCGTGCCGACATTTCTCTTTCGTTAGATCAGCTTATCGAAAAGGTTGAGGAGAACGCTTTCCGCTACGAATGGTTTTCTGCGAAGTTGGGTTTGCAAGGCGAAATGGATAACACCACCTTTCCACGTCTTGGCGGGCAACTTCGTATGCAAAAAGACAAGGCCATTTGGATTTCGGCAAATGCCTTTTTGGGCATGGAAATGGTGCGCCTGAAAATCACCCCCGATTCCATTTGGATGGTCAACAAAATGCAAGATACCTATCTCGCCGAACCTTTACCGGATTTGATGCGGAAAATAGGATTGGATCTTTCATTCAGCGACATACAGAAAATTCTTGTCGGCAATGTGTCGATCATCAATGCGAACGATGTCAAAGCCTTACAAAAAGTTGGCAGAGGGTTATACCGTATTGAGAAACAAGGTGATGCGGCCAAGTTGGAGCGTTATGATATACTGTCCGATTTGTTCAAGATTTCCAATGCTGTGAGAAGCAGCGACAAATGGAAAGCCGATTTGGGTTTTGATGACTTTATAACAATTGGGAATCAGTGTATTCCGTCTATTATCAATGCAAATTTCACAGGCAAATCACATATTTCAGCCGTCGTGACATATTCCAATATGACTTTGAATGATCCGAAACCGATGCCGTTGCGCATTGACGAAAACTATGAAAGGGTGTATCTGAAATGAAACGATGTGTTTTTTTAGGCTTGGTTTTTATTTTTGCCTTTGCAATAACAGCTTACGGACAACGTTCCAAGGAATCGCTGGAACGAGAGATTGCCGCCTTGCAACGTGAGATAGCAACGGCAAACGCATTGTTGAAAGAAAACAAGAAGAGTAAGCAAGTCACACTGAATCAGGTTTCTATCCTCGATAAGAAAATACAGCAGCGCCAACAGCTTATCAAAACCTATAAGCAACAGATAGGAGTGCTCGACAATAGCATTAGGGGAGGACAAGCCCGTATCAAAACCCTTCAATCCGACCTGAAAGAGCTGCGTATGGAGTACTCGAAGATGCTCGTTTTCGCCTATAAGAACAGAAATCATTATGACAGACTTGGGTTTCTGTTGGCCTCAAAGGATTTTAACCAAGCATACAGCCGGATGCGATATATCCGTCAGTTCAACGATGCACGCAAGGAAAAAATGAACCGGATTGCAGCCACCGAAAAACAAGTGAGCGACGAAGTGCTTTCATGTCAAACAGCGCGACACCGTCAGGAAGAACTGATGAAAGACGAGAAAGTGCAGCAAGGTACGCTTCAGAAGGAAAAAGACGTGCTAAACACACAGGTGGAGACCTTGAAAAAGGAAGGCAGCCGCATTCAACAGTCGATAAAGAAGAAACAACAGGAGCAACAGCGGTTGCAGAAATTAGTGGAACAAATCATTGCGGAAGAAATCCGGAAAGCCAACGTAGCTAAGGGAAAAAAAGGAGAAGGCAAGTCTATGGCGCTCACCCCGGCAGAAAAAAAACTGTCAACGGGTTTTGCCGGTAACAAAGGTGCTTTGCCGTGGCCGGCGGAACGTGGCGTGATTGCTTCAACGTTTGGCAAACATGAGCATCCGGTGTCTTCCAAAGTCATAGTGACCAACAACGGCATAGACATTGCGACACCAGCCCATGCGAAGGCCAGATCCGTTTTTGAAGGGGTTGTGGTCAGCGTGAACAAGCTGACGGCTACAAACAACGCCGTTATCATTCGCCATGGCGATTATTTCACAGTGTATTCCAATCTCGAAGAAGTGTATGTGAAACGGGGCGACAAGGTGAAGACCAAGGAAGATATAGGACGTGTTCACACCGATACTGCCGAAGGCAAGACCGAACTGCATTTCGAGCTTTGGCACGGCAAGGAAAAAACTAATCCGGCTTCTTGGCTAGCACGTTGACAATGCAAGAATTACTATGCGAACAAAATACTTAATACTGCTCCTCATAACGGCCTTATTTGTGGTTGCCTGCGGTTCCCGAAAAAACATGCCGGGCCGTCGTCGTGCACCACGCAATTGCAAAGGCTGTACCAAGTGGTCCTACGTGCTTCCTGCCGATACCATAGTGCCTGAGCAGGCAAGCTATGCTTCTGTGCAGCAGTCTCTCAATCAAACTAAGCTTTCTTTTCTCCCTCCGGACTTATGAAAGAAGCATACGAAAACATATTGAAGCAGTATTTTCCGGCAGCGGCGATTCCGCAAGTAGTGGCTTCTGTTGACAACCGCTGCTTCAGTATTGTTTTTAAGCCGCCGCGCCGTACCAAACTCGGCGATTTCCGACCACCACGCAATAGGGGCGATGTCTGTGTCATCACATTGAATCAAAACTTGCATCCATTTCAGATGCTCATTACTTTTGTGCACGAACTCGCTCATTATGATGTGTATAAAAAGTACGGTAACCGTGTAAAACCGCATGGCGACGAATGGAAGTCAACATTTTCCGACCTGATGCAGCCTTATCTCGTTCCTGCCGTATTTCCAGAAGATGTGCTTGCACAACTCCAGCAACACCTTTGCAATATTGCCGCCAGCAGCAGTGCCGATCTCGATCTGCTTAGCGTACTGCGGTCGTATGAACCTCCGCGCGATGGTTTTGTCACAGTCGAGGAGATTCAAATGGGAGCGGAGTTTATTACGGAGAAAGGATTGCTGTTGCAAAAAGGAGCACGCCTGCGAAAACGCTATAAGTGCTATTGCAAAGCGAAAAACCAATACTATCTTGTCAACCCGCTGCTCGAAGTGCTACCGGCTTAGCAAACGACAGGAAAAGCAAAAGATGCTTATAAATGATGGATTGAAAAAATACTTGAAACAATGAAATACAAAATTTTATACATTTCCATGCTGTTGCTGATAAACTTTTGCGCTACTGCAAAGCAGCAAACCTTTGTTTTGAAATCACCCGATCAGCAACTGACCATTACCATAAATACCGGCGACAGGTTATGTTATTCGGTGTGTCACAATGGAACCACCATCCTTGCCGATTCTCCCATCGCAATGACCTTGGAAAATGGAACGGTATTGGGAAAAGATATGAAAAAAGTCAAAGCGTCGCGTCGTGAAGTGCGTCAATCCTTGAAAGCAGCATTTTACAAGCGCAGTGTCATAAATGATGATTTCAACGAAATTGTCCTTACCGTTGCCAAGCGGTGTAAAGTGATTTTCAGAGCTTACAATGAAGGAGTTGCCTATCGTTTTCTCACCGAGATGTCGGAAGACATCATTGTGAAAAGCGAAATGGTCAACTTTAATTTCGACAAGGATTATCAGGTTCGCATTCCTTATGTAAACACAAGGGAAGAAAATATTGATAATATTGAAAATCAGTGTTTTAATTCGTTTGAAAATGTTTATACCCCTACAAGCCTTAGCAAAATGGCGGGTAATAGGCTTGTGTTTTTGCCTTGCCTTGTCGAACTTGACGATGGAAAAAAGCTGGTGATTACCGAAGCGGATTTAGAGGATTACCCCGGCATGATGCTGCGTAATGCGAACGGAGTTCATGCGTTATGCTCCTATCATGCACCCTATCCAAAAACCGAGGAGCAGGGAGGGTATAACAACCTGCAATATTTGGTGACCTCGCGCGAGGATTATATTGCCCGGACGAAAGGGATCCGCGCTTTTCCATGGCGTTGTCTGATTATTTCGGAACGCGATGCCGATCTTGCCGATAGTGATATGGTGTATCAGTTGGCCGCACCCTCCCGTGTCGGCGATTCTTCGTGGATAAAACCGGGAAAGGTAGCTTGGGACTGGTGGAATGCTTGGGGGCTTCGCAATACCGATTTTGAGCCGGGTGTCAATGATGCGACTTATGAATACTATATCGACTTCGCCAGCCGCTACGGTATCGAATATGTCATTCTCGACGAAGGATGGGCAGTCAACAAGCAGGCCGACTTGTTTCAGGTGGTGCCCGAAATCCATTTGTCCCATCTGGTGGACTATGCCAAAACACGTAACGTGGGTCTTGTGCTATGGGCCGGATATGCCGCTATGGAGAAGGACATGGAAAAGGTGTGCCGACATTATTCCAATATGGGCATAAGAGGCTTTAAGGTCGATTTTATGGACCGTGACGATCAAAAAATGGTCAATTTTTATTACCGAATGGCAGAGACCGCAGCTCGTTACCACCTTTTTGTTGATTTTCATGGCGCCTACAAGCCCACCGGCATGAACCGCACCTATCCCAACGTGCTCAATGTTGAAGGCGTTTTCGGATTGGAGCAGGTCAAATGGAACAACGATTGTGATCTTGTCACTTACGAAACCCTCCTTCCGTTTATCCGTATGGTGGCCGGGCCGATGGATTTCACCCAAGGTGCTATGAAAAACGCCTCCCAAACGCATTTTAAGGCTGATTACAGCGCACCGATGAGCCAAGGCACCCGTTGCCGTCAGCTGGCGGAATATGTGGTTTTTGAAGCGCCTTTTAGCATGTTGTGCGATAGCCCGAGCAACTACATGGAGGAAGAGGAGTGCACACAGCTCATAGCACGCCTCCCGACAACTTGGGACGAAACCGTAGTACTCGACGGTAAGGCGGGTGAATATGTGGTGGTGGCGCGGAAAAAAGACTTCAGATGGTATATAGGAGCCATCACCAATTGGACGGAGCGTGACTTGGTGCTTGACCTCACACCCTTAAAAGGCGGCGCAAAGTCAGGGCGTATTTTCCGCGACGGTCCCAAAGCCAATGAAAACGCACAGGATTATATTTCCGAAACGACACAAGTGATGGGCAATCAGGTGAAAGTACATCTCGCCAAAGGCGGCGGAATGCTACTAATATGGTAATTAATAGATTTGATAATCAGAATATTGCGTTCGTTTTCACTCAATCACCTGAGGGTTGTGCGATCCGATTCGAAAAAGGATTTGAAACAGTTCCAAATCTGGGTGTCGGGAGGTAGAGCAACGATTTCGACAGGTGTTTTTTGCACAGGATGTTCGAATGATACCCTGTAGGCGTGTAGGCTGATGGAGGCATCCGGATTGGAGCGGGGAAAACCATATTTCAGATCTCCCTTTATGGGACAACCGATATGGGCCATTTGGCAGCGTATCTGATGATGCCGACCTGTAAACAATTCTATTTCAATTAAATAGTAATTATCTGATTTCCCAACAATACGGTAACTCAAACGGGCTAACTTGGCTTCCTTGGTGCCAGGTTTTGTAACGAACGACTTGTTTTGCTGCTCGTTTTTGACCAAATAGTCTTCTAACACATCGGCATTCTTAGGCGGACGGTTTTTCACTACGGCAAGATAAATCTTCTGAAAGTTCCTGTCCTTTACCATCAGGGTCATGCGCGACAAGGCTTTGCTGGTCTTGGCAAAAATGACGGCACCGCTCACAGGGCGGTCGATGCGGTGTACAAGACCGGCAAATACATTGCCGGGCTTGTCGTACTTTTTTTTGATGCAGGTCTTGACATCATCCAGCAGGCAGATGTCGCCCGTCTTGTCACCCTGC
>JASBYY010000049.1 GCA_029983675.1 Bacteroidales bacterium
GGGCCTTGGCTTCCTTCGGGATGCTCCTCTTCATAAATTATTCTCATCATGCAGCCTAATTTTGACTACCTACTTATTTCTGCATCATTCTCTGCATTCAGCAGTACCGATTTGTGTTTTCGATACGATTAAAAAGACGATGACAGAAAGGAGCGGCTAATTATTTGACATTCAATAGGTAATGGATGAAGTAAAAAGCTTTGTGGCATGACAAAGATACTTCTGTCTCATTCTGACGAATAAATATTGAGGGTGACCAAAAAGGGTAAAATTTTGACTTAATGATTTTGTAACTTATTGATAATCAATATTAGTTTTTGCAAAAATTGCCCCCAAAAGGACTTTTTAGTCACCCTCTTGAATGATGTAGAATCGGCTTAATGGAATACTATTTCATGTTCTTTCCCGTCATCGACCAAGTCAATGCTGGTGCCTTGAATTGAGTCGCCCATTCTTTCATATTCCAAGGTGTAAGTGCTGCGGCCGTAACGGTAGCGTATCGTGAAACGATCCCAGTCGGTGGGCACCCTTGGCACGATGTGCAGGGTGTCGCCTTCTTTACGGAATCCCAGTATGTTCTCGATGCCTGTTTTGTATGCCCATGATGCGGATCCGGTGTACCATGTCCATCCGCCACGTCCGGGAAGTTGGCGGTTGCTATAAATGTCGGCAGAGATGCAATAGGGTTCGACCTTGTATTTCAGGACATCTGCGAGGGTCTGGGTGCGGTGAATGGGATTGATGAGCGAGTAGAGGAAATAAGCCATGTCGGTGCGTCCCTCCTTGAGTTGTGCCATGATATACCACATGGCGCCATGCGTGTACTGACCGCCGTTTTCGCGGATGCCTTCGGGATACTGCATGATGTAGCCCGGATTATCGGCGGAATGCTGGAAGGCGGGCGTGAGGAGCTGTATGATTTCAAGTTCGCGGTTGACCAAGCGAGCGTCGGTTTCACTGAAAATGGATTGCTTCTGTTCTTTTGTCGCCACATCGGTGAGGATGCTCCATGCCTGCGAGATGAGGTCGATCTGGCACTCGGTGTTGTTGTGCGAGCCCATGGGATGGCCATTGTCGAAGAAGGCACGGAGGAACCATGCACCATCCCAAGCGTTTTCCTGAATAGCTTTGACAAGACGAGAGCGGAATTGTGAAAGTTCTTCGCAATAGCCGAGATCGGCATCGGGCATCAACTGGGTGATGTGTTCCATCTTGGGAAGCAGGTCGCAGAGGAAGAAAGCCACCCAAACGCTCTCGCCTTTGCCTTCCACCCCAACGCGGCTCATGCCGTCGTTCCAGTCGCCGCATCCCATCAGAGGTAATCCGTGGATGCCGATGCGGCTCATGGAGTAATTGATGGAACGGCGGAGGTGCTCAAAGAGTGAGGCGTATATGAAATCAGGATGATGATCGCAAGAGAGATCTGCTGGATTCCAGTTTGCCGGAACCGTATAAGGAACACATCGTTCGGCTTCGCCTCGGGAGAGTTGTTCGGATTGACAGAAAGGCACCTTTTCGGTTAGGATGTTGAGGTCGCCGGTGACGGTGATGTACTGGTGGGTTACATAGACGAGCCAGAGATAGTCGTCGCTGAAAGTCGTGCGGGCGCCAAGTTTCATGCTTTCATGCCACCAATGCAACACGTCGCCTTCGGAGAATTGGTGTGCGGCATGGTCGAGGATCTGTCGGCGGGCGTATGCAGGGTCGCTGTAAAGGCAACTCATCACATCTTGCAACTGGTCGCGGAAACCGGTGGCACCGCCGACCTGATAGAAACCGGCACGGGCGAACAAGCGGGAGGCATACACCTGATAAAGATACCATCGGTTCAGCATGTAGTTGAATGAACGGTCGGGGGTATCCACCTGAATGGCACTGAGCCTGTCATCCCAAAACTGTACTACGGCACGGTATTCTTCGTCGATGACCGACTTGGAGAAAGCCCTTGTCTCTCGGTGTTCGCTTTCGATAACTGCAATGACAAAGATGACAGAGCGTTCGCTGTGAGCGGAGAGGCTGAAACTCATGCCGAGACACTTGCGGTTGGGATATTTGAGCGAATATGTAAAGTGCTCCATAGGCTGGTCGTCACCTACCGCAGTGAGCTGTATCCAGGTGTCGCGATACTGGTTGTGATAGGCATTTCTGACGAAAATGCTGTGGGTGGTTTCGTCCCATTCCGAATACAGGTAACGCGCGGTTTTTTCTTCGGTGGTTCCCAAGACGAGCTTATAAACCATGTCCAACTCGACTTCAACGGGGATGTCTGTTTTGTTTTCGAGCTTGATTTGGTAGTATTTTTCGAGACGTTTGGCCGATACAAAGACGCGGATCTTGACGTTGAGGTCGTCATACTGGGCGTCGAAAGCCGAGAACCCCTGTCCGTGACGCGCCGTGGCTGGGATGAATTGTTTCTTGTTGATGAGCAACATCTCGGAAGCGTTGTCGCGCACCATATCGTTGCTCCATCCGGTGAGTTTAAACTGTTGGGCGTTGAAGGCAAAAGTAAAACCCGCCATGGTGGCGCTGACGACACATCCGAAACGCGGATTGGCCATGACGTTCACCCAAGGCATCGGGGTGTTGGTGTTCGTTACCACATAGTCGCGTCCTTCGTTGTCGAAACCTCCGTACTGGTTGTAGAAGTCGAGACTGCTCCATACGCGGAACCGGGCGCTGGGTTTCATGACGGGATACTCCACCTTATCCTGATATTGCTGGTTGATGGTCTCAAGACGGTGAAGTTGTTCCTCAATACGTTCGTGGCTGTTGAAACTGATACGGGCGACGGTGTGGAGTAGAATGCGTTCGTCATCGCTGATATCGTTGCCGTTGAGAATGAAGACTTTGCCCGTTTCCTCATGTGCCACCCAAAGGTGTTCGGTGTTGGCAATGTTTTGAATGAAGTGGGTCAGCCCATCGTGATCGTCTCCTGCAACATCGTTGATGAAGATAAGGTCAAGCACCATGCCATGAACCTTGTAATATTCAAAGGCGCATAGCATTTCCTTTGCAAATTCCGAACATCCGATGTCGTCTATTTCCATCAAAACGATGGCGTTGTCGCCACTGATGCCAAAACGCCAAAGCCCGTCTTGCGACAGGCGGTTCTTCACCAACAGATCTTGACGATGGTTGCCGAAGGTAGCGGTTTGAAGGAGGTATTTGGAGATGTTGTTGTAGAGATACATCTGTGAGCCTTTCAACAACGACATGTTGGTGCGCATGTTGTTGAAAACGGATGACTTTTTGAACGCATCTTCGATGTCAACGGAAGTCTTGTGGCTTTCTATCAGTTGGATCAATTGCTCGCGCGATTTGGCGAAGCCCATAATCAGAAAGGCATATACGGTTTTTCCGGCGGGCACGTGGAGGCGACGGCGCATACTCATGATGGGGTCAAGTGTGGTGCCTTCCGTGTTGCTGAGTGTGCGTTGGTTTTCGATGACATGTGCATGGCGGATGCTGCCGCCTCGGCCAAGGAACTTCATGCGCGAGGTCTCGTATTTGGCCATGGTGGGGTCTTGCAGGTTGGTGACGGAACTTGACAACGTACTCGGACTGTGGTCGGTTCTTAAACTTTCATCCAACACCCCGGAGTCCTCGTTATCGACAAAAAGTTTATGCACCACATAGTTCCGGCAGTCATGCCCATTCAGATCAAACCGGCTGAAAAGCAAGGCCTGATGCTCCCTGTCGTATTCGCTTATGATCTTCATGCTGTTGAAGACGCGGTGATTTTCATCGACTTCCTTGGGAGCCATGACCACCTCGCCGTAGCTGGTGATTTCAAGATCGACATCCTGAAGACCGTTGTTGGTGAAAGAGAACCGGCGGATTTCGGCGAAATAATCCTTGATGACGGTGACCTCGGTTTTCGTTTCGATGTCATTATCCACACGCATGAAACACACCTTGTCGGAAGCGAAGCTGACACGGTACTGCGAAGGCATCACGTCAAGCGGGGAGTAGGTGTTGCTCCAAAGCTTGTCGTTGTTAAGATTGCGGATATACAAATAGGTGCCGTGATGATCGGCGCTGATCTTATGGTAGCGGTTGATGAGGATGTTGCGGTAACGGGAGAAGCCGGATCCGCGGTCGTTGAGCAAAACGGTGTAGTATCCATTGCTGACGACTCCGATTTCGGGGACGTTTGCGATGCCGTCATAGTCGCGTGCATCGCTTTCGGTCTGCACCTTGGAGTATTGGTAACGTTTGTATCGGGTCACCTTCAAATCGATATACGGCTTGACTTGGACTTTTTCTTTGAGCAGGGTTTCCATGGAGCCGAAGATGGGCTCCTGCATGAAATAACGTTGCAGGCAGTGGTCGGCGAGGTAATTGGCCAAGGATGCCAGGATCATGCCTTGGTGGTGTGCGTATTGGGCAAAGACGGGGACATGATCGTCCTCGTCGTAACTCTCATAAAAGCCCATGCCGTTATACATACCAAGGGCTTTGAAACGCTGCAGGTTTTCGTAAACGATACGGTCATTAATGCCTATGGTCAGCAATGAACTGTAGGGTGAGAGGACAATGCGGTCGGGGGTGGTGTTTTGGAATTTCAGATACGGAACGCCAAAAGCATGGTATTTGTAATTCATGGCATCGTCAAGCTCGTTGTAGGCGGTCTCTGAAATGCCCCAAGGCAATGACTCGTTGATATTTTTCATGAAAGCGCGTTGTGTCCTGATGGCAAAACTATAAGTCTCGTCCATCAGAGTGTGCTTGTAGGTGGGCAGGAAAATGAGCGGCATGAAATACTCGAACAAGGTGCCGTACCAAGAGGCGACACCTTTGTAGCCTTTGTATTGTACTAGCGTCTTGTCGAGACAGAACCAGTGTTTATAAGGGGCGTCGCCTTGTGCGATGGTGAGGAAACTGGTGAGACGGGCTTCGGAAGCGAAGTTGTTGTAGTGATAAGGCAACAAGGAGTGTGTGCCATAGTCGTAGCCGATGCTAAACACATCGAGTTCGGGATTGTAGAGCTTCGAAAAATCCGTTGCCTCAATCAGCTTGACTACATTCGACTTCAAACTGTCAACGAGCCCCCCCATTCCCTCCAATTGCAGAAGATAGCCTTTTAACGTATAGAGACACGCGACAAAGTTACCGCTGTCACATGTGGAGATAAAGAAGTTGGGCAAGGCTTTCAGTGTTTCGATATGGTACCAATTGAACAGATGTCCATGCCATTTCTCCAATTGATTTACCGTATTGAGGATATGAGTAATGCGTTCGACAGCTTCATCATGGGTGATAAATCCCAATTCAGCGGCAGAGATGATGGACGTCAGCGAGTATCCTATATTGGTCGGCGAAGTCTTGTAGTCGGTTTTCTTGGTGCGGTTTTTCTGGAAATTGTCGGGGATGAGATAGTGGCTTTCTTCTTTCAACAGACTGTCGAAGAAATGCCAAGTATCCTTCGCCAACACTTTGATTTCTTCCGTTTCTTCTGCGGTGAGGTTTTTTTTGTTCTGAGGAAATTTTTTGCCGAGCCAATACATCAGGAAGGGCGCGGTTGCCCATACCACGCAGATGAAAGCGGCGGCGAGATAGACAATGAGCGGGGCGTGAGGGATGCATAGCGTTATCGTAACAATAATGGCGGCGGCAACATAGTTGAACCAGAACTTGCCGATATAATCGCCAATGGAACCCCTGGTGCTTCTTGCTGCCTCGTCGCTGGGCACCCAGTTGAGAAGGTTGCGGTGGGTGAATAACATGCGATGGCAGCTGCGCACGATGGCATCGGTGTACATCCAAGCCTCTTTGGGCAACAGGGCGAACTGCACCAACGAACGATAAAGCACCACGCCGATGCCACGCACCAAGGTCATGTAGTAATGGTAACGCTTGTTGAATTGGGGCAGTCGGGTGATTTGTCCCCAAAGGAAGAAAAGGATGGGGCAGGCAACCACTATCAACACTGCTAAAAGATACCAAACGGGACTTAGGTAGCTGCCGTTTCCTATGGCACTGCCGAAGCCAAAGAAAAGCACGATGAGCAATGCCAGGCTGAGCACGCTTCGCCGCAAGTTGTCGAAGATCTTCCAGCGGCCAATGGTGTTCACTTGGTTTTTCACCTTTTCGCCGCGTTCGTTGCGGACACGATTGCGCAGCCATCCTATGATCTGCCAGTCGCCGCGGGTCCACCGGTGGTGACGCTTGGCATCGTCGATATAGTTGGAAGGGTTGTCGTCAAAGAGTTCGAGGTCGTTGATGAGGCAGCAGCGGATGTGGCATCCTTCGATGAGGTCGTGGCTGAGGATGAGGTTTTCGGGGAATGTGCCTTTCAGCACCCGCTGAAACACTTTGAGGTCGTAAATGCCCTTGCCGCAGAAAGTGCCCTCGTTGAAAATGTCTTGATACAGTTCGAACGAGGCGGTGGTGTAAACGTCAAGTCCGCCTAAGCCGGCAAAGAGCTGCGCATAACGCGACTTGTTGGTGACTTCCACGTCCACGTTCACCCTTGGCTGCATAATTCCGTAGCCGGCTTCCACACGGCGACCATCGGCGGAAAGACGGGCTCGGTTCAGGGGGTGCGCCATGGCTCCGATGAGTTTTTGCGCCGAGTACAGCACCAGTTCGGTGTCGGTGTCGAGCGTGATGATGAAGGTGATGGGGCATTTTGAGGCGGGATGTTTACCGTTTTTCGCTGAACGTTTCGACCCGTTTTTCGCTCTCTCTTTCCGTTTTTCCGGTCCTTCGTTGGCAGTGAGCCACTGCGTGATGCTTTCGCAACGGAAACGTTTCTGCTTTTCTTCTTTCGAAGTGTTGCCCAAAAGCAAGTCGTTGAAATGAAGGATGGCACCGCGTTTGCGTTCGTAGCCTAACCAGCAGCCTTCGCCCTCACTGTAGGCGCGGCGGCGGTAAACGAAGTTGAAGATTGGTGCGCCATATTTCTCGTTCAATTCTTGCACTTTGGAGAGGCCGGCTTGCGCCACCTCATCGTCCCAAGGCATGTCTTCGCTGTCGCCAGCGGCGGCATCGCCGATAAGAGTGTAAAAGAGGTTCTGGGGACGACGTTCTAAGCGCTGCCCGTTGCTCGCACGGTTGATATTGGAAAGATAATACAACTCTAACTGTTCGAGTAATTCTATGGTCTTGTCCTTATTCTTCAGAATGGTGGGCATGATGACCATAGTGGCGTACTCCTTAGGGATCAGGCCGTCTTTGAACTTGATTTTAAAGGTGCTGACCGGTTTGTGCAACTTGTATAGCAGTTGATTGAACAAGTCGATGACGATTTGACTCATTGGAACGATCATCAGCACGGAAAGAATCACGGTGAGCCATACGCCTATCCGCGCGGACGTGCCGCCATCTGTCGCCCAATATGCAAAACCACAAGCCAACAGAATCGTGGAAAGACAGACAATGTTGATGTAAAGGTGGGCGCGACGATTCCATTTCTTAGGAGGAAAGAGCTGCCAGCCTACGTGCTCGCCTTTTTTATCTGCTTTTCGCACCATTTCCTTTACAAAATCGTATTCGCTCTTGCATGCTTTTTTCGACAACAAGACGATCTTGGCCCGATAGTCGTCTTTGGTCTGATCGCACATCTGGTCGTACATTTTCGCCTTCTCGCCCTTGAGCATGTGCTCCGAAAAGCTGATACTGTCGATAAGCTCTGCTATCGGCATCTTTGTCATCTTTCTCATGGAGTTAATGAGGTTCATCATCATCAGGTTTTGACGCGCGGCCTCGTTCAGCTTGTCCATGTCGGCCATGGAATTGTCGGTAGGAGAATAGTGGTAGGAATGATTGGAGGCAAGTTGTTTGCACAAGTCGGCCAGTTCTTTCAGAATGATGCACTTCATCAGGGGCAGCAGGGCGCATACCTCCGGATATGAATAATAGTCTTTGCTTTCTTCTTGCACCCGTAGCAGGTGGTTGAAAAGCATCGTTTGCTCAATCTGATAGTGGCAGCGGGTCATGAACTCGTGCATCATCGCCCCCAACTGCTGGATGCGACGGTCGTCAATCATGCGGAACCCTTTGCTTTGCAAATCCACCTTCAGTACTTTCTCCTGCTCGCTAATCATGTAGTAGTTGTCCAAAATCCATTCATTGGTGCTTCCCACCAAACGCTGCGACTTTGTTTCCTCAACCAATAGCAAATAGTACTTTGTAATGCTTTTAACGCTTTCCTTGAATGTCTTGTATGTGTTTTTCATGTTCTCGATACTAATGATGTTTTGCGGTATGATGCTCTTAAACAGTTAATCCAAAATGTAAGGTGCTTATGATGTCGGTATTCATGCCGTGACTGTACGTAGTGTGTAAATCTAATGTTTAGATTAGGCAAAGATAAGAATAAAAAGTTTATATTCAAAGAAAGACTTTGTGTTTTTTGGTTAAGAATCATGCTTTTTCATGGGATTTTCATTTTTCAACCATAAAAAAACGAGGGTAAAACAGCATTTCCGTCGCCCTCGTTTCGTTGCCCCTATCGTCCAAGATAGGTGTTTTGCGATGATATAACCGGCTTTATATCATTATTTTGCTTTCATTGTGCAGATAATGGTTTGCCATTTCGTGAAGAGACAAGACTCCGTCCGATGGACTATTTACCCGATGTTCTTCAACAGGTTGACCATCTCGATGGCGGTGGTGACGGCCTCAAAGCCTTTGTTTCCGGCTTTCGATCCGGCTCTTTCAATGGCTTGTTCGATGCTGTCGGTGGTCAGCACGCCGAAGATAACCGGCACGCCTGTCTGCAGTCCCACGTTGGCAATGCCTTTGGTGGTTTCGTTGGCCACCATGTCGAAATGAGGCGTGGCACCACGGATGACAGCTCCCAAGCAGACCACGGCATCGTACTTGCCGCTTTCGGCCAGCCTTTTGGCAATAAGCGGTATCTCGAAAGCTCCGGGCACCCATGCCACGTCAAGGTTGCTTTCGTCGCCGCCGTGACGCCTGAAGGCATCCACGGCGCCTCCCAATAGCTTATTGGTAATGATTTCGTTGAAACGACCCGCTACAATGGCGATTTTTTGGCCGTTTGCAATCAGTTTTCCTTCTAAAATATTCATGTCTTGTATGATTTATGATTGTTGTTCCTGATTTTGTTTATCGATGGCTGGCATGTTTTTCACGTGCAGCAGATGTCCCATTTTTTTGTATTTGGTATATAGATAGAAAGCATCTTTTTCGTTACAGGTCATCTCAATAGGCTCGCGACCTACGATTTCTATCCCATAGCCTTCCAGACCACTTATTTTCAACGGGTTGTTGGTCATGACGATGATTTTCCTGATGCCGAGGTTGGCAAGAATTTCCGCTCCGGTGCCGTAGTCGCGAAGGTCGGCGGCAAAGCCGAGGGCCAGGTTGGCCTCCACGGTGTCCATGCCTTGGTCTTGCAGGGTGTAGGCTTTCAGTTTGTTGATCAAGCCGATGCCGCGTCCTTCCTGACGAAGGTAAAGCAGCACGCCCCGCCCTTTGGCTTCGATACGGCGCATGGCTTCCTGCAACTGTTCGCCGCAGTCGCAACGCAGCGATCCGAAGGCATCTCCCGTCAGGCATTCCGAGTGGACACGGCACAAAACAGGTTCATCGCCGCTGATGTCGCCTTTTACCAAGGCCACATGGTGTTCACGGGTGACTTTGTCGATGTATCCGTATGCCTTGAAATGACCGTATTTGGTGGGCATGTCGGCCTCGGTGACTTTTTCAACGAGTACCTCTGTCTTTCTTCTGTAACGGATCAAATCAGCAATGGAAATGATTTTCAGATTGTGTTCCTTGGAGAATTGAAGCAGTTCTGTGGTGCGCATCATAGTGCCGTCTTCGCGCATAATCTCACAGCACAAACCGCATTCTTTCAATCCCGCTAGTTTCATCAGGTCGATGGTGGCTTCGGTGTGTCCGCCGCGTTTCAATACGCCGCCCTCACGGGCTTCAAGGGGAAACATGTGTCCGGGGCGTCTGAAATGCTCCGGCTTGGCGCTGTCTTCCACCACTTTCATGGCAGTGACGGAACGTTCCAATGCCGAGATGCCGGTGGTGGTGTCGATATGGTCGATGGAAACGGTGAAAGCCGTGCTGTGGTTGTCGGTGTTCTCACTTACCATCTGATTGAGTTTTAGTTTCCGGGTCAAAGACTTGCTCATGGGCATGCAAATCAAACCCTTGCCAAACGAGGCCATGAAATTCACGTTTTCCAAGCTGGCGTGTTCGGCAGCACAAATCAAATCACCTTCGTTCTCACGGTCGGGATCATCGACAACGACGATCATTTTCCCTTTTCTCAGTTCTTCTAAGGCTTTTTCTATAGTATTAAAGTTGTTGTTCATTTTGTTGATTTATAATGGTCTAAAATCCGTTATCTCTTAGGTAATCCAGCAAGTCATCGCCTTTTTTCGGGGATGAAGGCTGCATAAGGCGTTGTACGTATTTCCCGATAATGTCATTCTCAAGGTTGACCGTGTCGCCGATTTGTTTTCGGGTCAAGGCGGTCTCCTCTTGGGTGTGCTCGATGATGGAAACGCCGAAGTCTTCAAGGTTTACATCGGTGACGGTCAATGAGATGCCGTCGATGGCGATGGAGCCTTTGTCAACGATAAGGTGCAGAATTTCGGGCTTGGTGGCAATCCTGATCCGTATGGCCTTGTCGTCTTTGCTTTTTTTGATGATATGCCCGATGCCGTCGATGTGTCCCGAAACGATATGCCCACCGAATCGTCCGTTGGCGGGTAACGCCCGTTCAAGATTGACCCGGTCGTTGATTTTTAAATCTTTGAAGTTGGTTTTCAACACGGTCTCAGGCATGAGGTCGGCGGTGTAGGAATGAGCATCAAAAGTAGTGACAGTCAAGCAGACACCATTGGTAGCGATGCTGTCGCCGATTTTGAGGTCTTCCAGAATCGTTTTGGCTGTTATGGTGAGTCGGATGCTGTTCGACGACCGCAGGATCGACTTGACTTGTCCGATTTCTTCTATGATTCCTGTAAACATGGTATTTTTCCTTTCATTAATAGGTCGCAACCTGTGTTTTCTACGCTAAGATGTTCCAAGGCGATGGCTTCGCTCATCATCTGAAAGCCTTTTCCCGAAACAGGGGAAGGGGCTCCGCTTCCGCCGATGATTTTCGGGGCGATGAAAGCATACACTTCGTCCACACATCCGGCTTCAAGAAAAGAGGCGTTTAGCGAGGCACCGCCTTCA
Source organism: Bacteroidales bacterium (assembly GCA_029983675.1). Classification (GTDB taxonomy): domain Bacteria; phylum Bacteroidota; class Bacteroidia; order Bacteroidales; family F082; genus Limimorpha. The sequence goes on from JASBYY010000049.1 coordinate 11,170, forward strand.
AGCAGCAGGGAATCGATGCCTTGGGCACCCATCCTGTTGATAAAATCGCAGATGTCCACTCTGCCGTCTTTTGCAAGGCAGCAAACGGTTTCCACGCCTTTTTCCTGCAAGGCGTTCAGGCGCTCGGGCTTTGCCGCATCGGTGTGTGCCACGATGGTGTGGTATTCCTTGGCCGTTTGTGCCAATCGCGAGGCGGGGGATAGGCTGGCTTTTCCGTCGATGACGATGCGAATGGGCTGATGAGGCTGTCCGTCGAGGCGGCAGTTGAGCATGGGGTCGTCGGCGGCAACGGTGCCACGTCCTACGACGATGCCCATCATCTCGCTTCTCAAGGTGTGCACCACTTGTCGCGAGGCCTCGCAGGTAATCCATTTGGAATCGCCGGAACAGGACGCGATTTTGCCGTCCATGGTCATGGCGTATTTCATCAGTACGTAGGGTTGTCGGGTCTTGATGAATTTCAAGAACACCTTGTTGAGTTCCTTGATACTGTTTTCCTCAATGCCCGTAACAACTTCAATGCCTGCATCTTGCAGTTTCTTTACGCCTTTTCCTGACACAATCGGGTTGGAGTCCAAGATGCCCACCACCACTTTCCGTATGCCTTTTTCGATGATAATGTCCGTGCAAGGGGGTGTTTTCCCCTCATGGCAGCAAGGCTCCAAGGTGACGTAAAGCGTAGCGCCTTTGGGGTCGGTGGTGCAGGCGTTCAAGGCGTTGCGCTCGGCATGAAAGCCGCCGTAATGCTCGTGGTAGCCTTCGGCAATGACTTCTCCATTTTTGACCACGACACAGCCCACCAAAGGGTTGGGATGAACGAAGCCGCCGCCTTTTTTCGCCAAGGCAATGGTGCGTTGCATATAGTTGATATTCAATTCGTTTGTTGGCATAAACATAAAAAAGCCCTTAATCGTCATGACAAACAATCAGGGCTTTGTTTTATGATTGAAAAGCAGTCGTAACTTCTATCATCCGGACTGTTACCGTCGGTTTCGGAATTTCACCGAATCAGTTCCCAAAGGAAGTCGCGGACTGTCACCGCCGGAAAGGAATTGCACCTAACCCTGAAGTTTTACGCTGCAAAGATAGGTAATTTTTTCAAATGCTGAGATGCTGTGCTTTTTTTCAAATGGTATAGAGCTTTTTTTGATGCTTTGTGCCTGTGTTTTTTATGCAAACATCTTATTCTCGGAATGTCGCTACAGGTGTCGGTGTCAGTCATTTTCAGTTTCCGCCAATAGGCGGTGGCATCTACGCTATCCGTCAATACGGCAATGGTATCTACAATGGAGAAATACCACTTTTCCTGTTCCTCGTCCCAAACGGTGCGGACTTTCTTTTCCTCAAATAGTTGAATGGATTGTTGTTGTGTCATTTTATCTGTGGTTTCCTTATTCTTCTTTCTTGTAGTACAATCAGCGGTTTACACACCCCCATTTGGGGGATTGTTTAACAAAACAAATTTCCGTTTTTTTGGACTGGAAATTAAAACTTAAACACTATGTCTAAAAAATTGATTATTTGCATGCTATTGCTGATTTTCGGCATAACAGCGGAGGTTTCAGCACAAGGAATCCTTGAGAGAATGGCCAATAGGACAAAGAATAAAGTCCAGAACAAAATTGAACAAAAAGTCGATGAAAAAATCGACAAGGCTGTGGACGAGACTTTTGATGATGTAGAAAAGTCTGTTAGCGAATCGGTCAGTGGCAGCAAAGATGACACCGACAGTACCACCGAATCAAACCCTGCACAGCAGGATATGCAGGCGACTCCTGCTGCTCAGGATAATAAGCCTAAATCTGCAGAAGATGCCTCTGTGACACAAAGCAAGAGCGATTTTGTACCGGGTGCCGTGGTACTCTTCGAAGATAATTTTGCCAACGAGCAGATTGGCGAGTTTCCCGGCAAGTGGGACTTGGATGACGGCTCGGTGGAAGTTGCACAGATTGGCGACCGCAAAGTAGCAAAGTTTACGCAAAACGGCACCATCTTTCCGCTGATGAAGAAAAACCAGTACGATTATCTGCCAGAGGAGTTTACCATCGAATGGGATATCCATATTGCCAACAAGGGCGAAGACATGAACCACGAAATTCGATTGATGAACAGGGAGGCAGATATCAATACGCATAATGATCAGTGTGCATGGATAGAAATCTGGTATCGCCCTGATGACCAAGCGGCACGAGTGGTCTGGAATTGCCAGAAACCGACACAAGGCAGTACCACGGGTGAACAGGAAATGGATGGGAAGTTGAAATCGGGATGGAATCATTTCGCCGTCTCTTTCAACCAGCGAGCCTTCAAACTATATGTCAATGGCGAACGTCTTTGCAACGTACCGAACATGCTTGCTCCGAAGTATATGGAATACGAGAGTATCGGCAGCGAGGGCTATCTCTATTCGTGCATCAGCAATGTGCGCATCGGACAAGGGGCGGTGGCTCTCTACGACCGCAATGCTGGCGACATCGACAAGGCGATGGCCGAGACGGGCAAGTTTGTCACCAACAACATTCTCTTCGACACCGGCAAGGCAACGCTCAAACCCGAGTCAATGGCAGAGATACAAAAGGTGGCTGATTACATGAAGAAGAACCCGAGCGTGCGCTTCGAGGTGCAGGGACACACCGACAACCAAGGCTCCGACAAAATCAACGACCCGCTTTCGCAGCAGCGTGCGGAGACCATTGTCGCAGAACTTGTAAAACTTGGTGTCGACGAGTGGAATCTCCGTGCTGTCGGCAAGGGATCACATGAACCTGTGTCAGACAACAAGACCGAGGAGGGACGCGCAAAGAACCGTCGCGTGGAGTTTGTGAAGCGATGAGCGCAGAACCGAGCTTGATCGAGTTCTGCCGAAGAGCGAACACAAACGGGCAAAGCCAATTTGTCAAACGCTGAGTGCAGAGCCAAGCCTGTTTGAGCTATGCCGAAGCGTAAAGACAAATGGGCGGAGCCAATTTATCAAGAAATAATAATCAATTAAAAATCGATTGACAATGAAACAGATGACAAAAGCATGGTTAGTAATCACATGCATCGCCATGATGGCAAGTTGTGGAAGCAGGACAACTTCGGATACTACGAAAGAGCGGGTGCAGGAAGCAGCAAAAGAGATGTCAAAAGACATCAATAAGATGAATGGTACAGAACAGTTTGAGACGGCACTCAAGGCTTTCGGACTGAATGTGAGCGATGCTACACCCAACTTCAAATACAAGGAGCAGAACGGGAAAGGAAAATATTATGTCAAAGGGCTCTTTGCAAACGAGAAACCGGAGGCTTACGGCACATTTGTAAAGGAAGACGGTGGAGGGATTACGCTGGAAGAGTACAACGCTTTCTTGACCAAGGTGTACAACAGTACGGCAAAACAGTCAGAAGGAGGCAAGTGCGTTGTGGGATTCGGAGACAATGCGAAGACCAAGGAGGAGGCCATGAAAGAGAAGCCGATAGACAAGGTCGTAGGACTCAAGGACGGATTTGGACAGCCTTGGACATTGGTGTCTTGGCATTTTGTGCAGAAAGGCACATTCTATATGGTGGACTGCGACCTCAAAGAACAAAAGGGAACTACACCATCGCGTATCACGTTAAGTATCAGACAAGGTTTACAGAAATCGCTGGATGCCACCGTTGATGAGATAGAGAAAGCGCTCGACGATGAGAATGTACAGAAAGCAATAAAAGAGAAGTTAAACAAATAAAAACACGAATCATTATGAACAAGTTATATATTATCGTGGCAGCGTTGATGCTGTTTTGCATTCCTGCCTATAGCCAACTCACTCCCGAAGAAGTAATGGCTACTTTGCCTGATCTGCCTACAGCAGCTCAGATGATTGCCTATGAAACAACACAACCGAATCCTGAACTGTACAATGACTTTCAGCAAAAACTGAGGCAAGCACAAAAGCAGAGCCAAGCAATGGTAGATAAGAGCATGGGCTCACTCGCCAATGATGTTAAGTCGGCGACTATGAAGCAAAAAGTGGCAGGCACCAATGTAACTAACGCTCAAGTTATGAATATGAGCGAGGCTGAACGTCAGGAATTCGCCAAGTCAACAATCCTCAATGGACAACTATCTTCAATGGGAATCAGCACGGAGGACTTAAAGGCGATTCAAAGCGGAAAAATGTCGGAGGATGAGTTGGCAAGCAAAATGATGGCAAAACAGAGCGGCGGTCTCACCACAAAGGACATTCAGGCGATGCAGAACATGACAGAGGCAGAGAGAATTGCATTTATACAACAGTCCGGACTATCTGAAAGCACGCAGGCTGCCGCTACCAAGAACAAAAAGGCCGCCGCAAGCAATGCCGCCCTCATAGCCGTGATGCAGAAAATCACTTCGCTAAGTGGACGAATCACAGAACTTACCCAAAAGAGCATCCGGCTGCGCGATGAAGCGAACGCCAGCGGAGCGGAACTATACGTTAAGAACTACAAAAACAGGATAGAGACACTGATGCATGAACTAGCCCTTCTTTCTGACGAAGAGTATAACGAAGCTCAGGTGGAAACAAAAAACAAGCAAATTGACCAACTCAAAAACGAGTTCTACTCCAAATCTATTCCTGTATGGCGCAATGCTGTTATTTCGGCAATGGACGTGTTCCGAGTGGAAATACTACCCCTTCAATATGAGTTGAAACAGGCGTACGCTAAGGCATACGAACTAACAGGAAATCCGGAATACATGGGAAGTGAACAAATTCCGTTCCAAGCAGCCTTCGCTTACCTTGAAGCAGCAGGGTGCATCGACAAGTACGATTTTGTCAAGTAAAAATCAGTACATTATGCTATTGCCGAAACTTCGTGGCTCTTTGATACGAAAACTTGAAAAACAATTGAAGTAATCCCATTGTAGGACAAGTTGCTAAGCGGCACTCGTTACAGATGCCGCTTTTTTTGTTCTCTCATACCCATATACCAGCCTCTTTTCTAAGGATTTACGCACAAGAGCTGCGGTATTGTTTACGCCCATTTTCATTCGCAAAATCTTTGTGTAGGTATGCACGGTTTATCGTCTTACACTTCAAGTCGGCTGATAAGTTTATCAAGCATACCCACGTAATAGAAAGGCACGTTTACGAGCGTATATTGCTTGTTCTCGGGGGCATGCGTTTTCACCTGCTGCACGCTGTATGCTCCGCTCCACACCCGCAGGGCAATTACATGCTCCGACGAAAGGTTGACAAACGAATGGAACGAACGTAAATGCGCGTTGGTTCCCGACTTCACCTCAATAGGAAATAGCCGCGCGTCTTCCTGCCATACGAAGTCCACCTCGGCACTCGTGCCTTTCTTGTCGCGCATCCAGTAGTACTGCTCGTCGCGCAGATGCCGATCGAGTACCACGCGCAACTCTTGTGCCACAATCTGTTCGGCGGCATGTCCGCGCCATGTGTCGAGCAAATCTCGGTTTTGCAAATACTCTACCTGTATGCCGGCAAAGAAGTTCACCAATCCGCTGTCCACCCACACTAATTTTGGCTGCCGACCCATGGCGGGCAGCGCAGGGGCGGAGACCGACGTAACTGGATAGTCGAGCGATAATATGAATGCCTTTTGCAGCACGTCCATCGCCTCGTGTACCTGCGTGGAGGTGTAGGTACTTCCGGCAAAGCGGGCAAAGGTAACGCACTGCCCTGCACTTGCCCAACCATGGCGCAAGATATGGCGCATCACGGACATTTGGTTCTCGCTGCGGACATAGCGTTCCACATCTTCTGCATAGCCGGTCTGAAGCGAACGGTAAACACTTGAAAGTTCTTCCACGTCGTGGCGTGCCGCATAACGAACCACTGCTTCGGGCATTCCGCCGATGAGTGCATAGCGGTTGAAGCGGCTCATCATCTCATCGTGCATCATGCCATCCACGCACAACTCGCCGAGCATGCCGGCCCAGTCGCTCCCCTCCGTAGCTTCAATGTACTCGAGGAAGCTGAACGGACGGAGTGTCAGATATTCAACCCTGCCCACGGGGAAGGAAACGTGCTTCTTGACGAGAGATTGCAGCCTCGAGCCTGCCGCAACGACGTAGAGCCACGGCATTTCCTCGTAGAAATAGCGCAGCATGGCGATGGCGGTTTCTTCCTCTTGTATCTCGTCGATGAAGAGCAGTGTCTGCCCTGCTTCCGACCGCCGGATGTGATGCCTGAGCAGCAGGAAGCTGATGATTTCTTCCGCGTTGCGGTAACGGCGAAATATTTCGGCATCGGATTCCAATTCGAGGTTCAGGCTGATGAAGTGGTCGAACTCCGTGCCAAATTCGTTCACAAGGGTGGTCTTGCCCACCTGCCGTGCACCGCGCAGCACAAGGGGCTTTCGTCCCTCACGCTCTCGCCATGTGCGTAGCTGCTTGATTATTTGTCTTGTGTACATACCTTGATAATGAATGAAATACCGATGCAAAGATAATGGTATTTTCTATTTCATAGGCATGAATAAGTGAAAAACTTTCTATTTCATAGGTATAAATTGGCAAAAAACTTTTTATTTTATAGGCATAAATCGTGTGGACAATCCATTTTTGCCCCCTACACCAACCGCTGTTCTAAGGCTTTACGCACAAGAGCTGCGGTATTGTTTACGCCCATTTTCATTCGCAAAATCTTTGTGTAGGTATGCACGGTTTCAAAACCGAGATGGAGACGGTCTGCTATCATTTTGATACTAAAGCCTTCCACAATAAGGGCGAGCACTTCACGCTCGCGGGGTGTCAGAGGCTCGTAGTCGGGAGCAGAAGTATTGCGCAACAAACATTCGGTCAACGGACAGAGATATGACTCTCCGTTCAGCAGCAACCGAATACCCTCCTGTAGGCAATTGGAAGAGGAATCCTTGAGCACAAAACCGTGCGCACCCGCTTTCATGGCGCGACTGATGACACTCGGATCGCCGTAGCTTGTGAAAACAAGGATACGCATATCAGGATACATCTTTACCCAACGGGGAATACGGTCGATAGAATTGTTGGAGTTGCTCGGCGATGGTATAGAAACACCGCAAGGCATAGCTACATCAAGGATCAAAATATCGGGCTGTAGTTCTGACAATGTTTCTTCACATGCTTGTATGGTGCCAACTATGGATATGGTATCTACGATGTTGTTTTGAATAATAATATTTTTAGTGCCTTCTGCCACCGCCAAGTGGTCGTCAGCTATAAGAATTTTTATCATGATGTTTTACTTATGGTGAGTAGTATTTCCGTTCCTTTTCCTATTGAAGAAGATATTTCAAAGGTCCCGCCGACGGCGACCATACGTTCCCGTATATTGCGTAATCCGCTTCCTGCATATTTCTCCGAAGCATCAAACCCTCTGCCGTCGTCTCCGACTATGACGGAAAGTTTGTCATTGTCAAAGAGTATTTGCACAAGTATATTATTGGCTTGACTGTGTTTGAGTGCGTTGTTGATAAGTTCGTGCAGGGCACTATACATCAACACCTCTATGTGTGGCGACAAGCGATAGGGCACGCCCACGCAACGATAGCGAACCTTGGGTAGCACTTTGCAATATTCGCTGATGGCTGTATGCAATCCGTACCGTTCCAAAGAATCCGGCATCAAGTGGTGCGCCACTTTACGCATTTCATCGGTTGTCTCGTGCAATAGTTGTAGTGCTTTCTGTTTGTTGTCGGCTTCAATGGCGAATTTCGTTACAGTAAGCATTCCGCCCAGACGGTCGTGCAGGTCGCGGGCAAGGCGTTGGCGCTCGTCGTGTTCGCCAATGAGCCGTTGGCGTAACAGCTGGATTTTTTTATGCTGGCGACGCCAATACCACAGGGCATGTGCGATGACGACGGCTGCGAGGGCGGCAACACCCAGAACAATAATAGCCAATCGCTGCTTGTATTCCATATCGCGGATACGCTCCTCTTTTCGTTCCGTTTCATATTTCACTTCCATTTCGCTCAAGGCCGACTGGTATTTGCCGGTTGCGGTTTCCTCCATTGTCTGGCCCATAAGATCGATGTACTTGCCCGCCTCTTGAGCATTGCCTATAGCTGCATTGGCTTTTGCCAATATCTTGTACACTCCGGTGCTGTGATGAGGGTCTTGGTCGTTTTCGTTTAAAGCCTTATGCGCCCATCTTGCGGCCTCATACCATAATTGGTCATCCATGCAAAGCGAGGCTTTCTGTGTAAATGCATCTGAAACATTAGTCGGGGCTTTTGTTATTTCGCAAAGTAATAAGGCTTTGTTTATGTACTCATTTGCCTGGGACGTGTTCTTGAATCCAAGTTGATATATGCGTGATAGCAGAACATAGCAGTCAATAAGTCCTGCAGATTCTTGTTCAGCGTGTGCGGCATAGTAAGCGTACGATTCAAGGGCATACTTCAAGGATTCATCGTAATGGGAGTTGTTGAGAAGAGTCATGGATAAGCCGGTACATGAAAAAGATGTCATAAGCGAATCACCCGTTTCGTGTGCTATGCGTAGTGCATTGCGATAGTTTTGTTCTGCTGCAGGGTTGTTGCCCATTTCAAGATAGAGTTCGCCTACATTATAGTAAACCAGACATTGGCTTTCTTTCCATCCGTACTTTTGGAAAATGGTCAGCGCTTTTTGGTAGTACTCAATGGCTAAATTGAGCATTCCTTGTATGTTGTAAAGGTTGCCCATGCTACCGTAAAGGGCAGAATAGGCATCGTCCACTCGTTCTTGCGTGTAATCCTTGCTCTTAGCCATCAAGTCAATGACCTCTGTGCTGCGCCTGTAGCAATGAAAGGCGGAATCGTAAAGACATTCTCCGTAGGCACATTGTCCCATCAGGCGATAGGCCTCATATCTGTTGTAAAGTCCCCGCTTGTGGTCGGTGAGGGCAAGAATGGCATTGGCGTGTTTCACGCTCTTTCTTCCATCTATTTGTAAATAGCCCCACATCAGGTCGCTGTGTGCTTTCAGCCGTTGTTCCCACGTGAGCGATTCTTCGTATTTCAGCACTTGCTCCGGTGAGTCAATTTTTCTATTGCGGTGGTCTCCATATCCCAATGCACTCTGACATAGCCATATAAGTAACAATAGGCAGAGCAGTATCTTTGCCGCAGTGTGAATATGTGCCTGATTATTCATAGTTTGTTATTTTTATAATACACTTTGTATAACTTGTCTTACTTTATATTGTAGCATTTGTCTGTTATTTCTTTGCTGAATTCAAGTTACAAATGCAACTTTTTGGGTTATACATTGATTTAACTCTGCAAAGTTAGCGAAAAAGTATTCAATTGGAGTC
>JASBYY010000050.1 GCA_029983675.1 Bacteroidales bacterium
GAACCTCACACAGAAATGGAAATGCCAAAAGTGGTTTTTAAGGGTTGACTAGATAGTCCACGGGCATAAAGTTCAATGTCATTTGAAAGACCGACCGAGGCATACTTTGAAATGCCGCTTCGGTGTTTATCCGCCTTATTCCTGCTGTTAAACATATGACTGTATTCCGCACCTACCGCAATGTTTTTGGTTTTATATCCTGCGAAGAAACTGAGATTCTGTTGGACGGTTTCCGTGGAATCGGGGTTTTGCCTATCCTTATAACTTCCATACACCCGAAAAGCAAGATTTTGAATCGGGGTAAGGGTAAGTCCCTCAGAATAAAGCATTTGGTTATCGAGTTGGATGCTCTTGTATCCCTCTCCGTTGACACAAGTCAGGTCGCCGCTGACCCATTTTACAATCTGATATTGTGCAACAACACCAAGGTCGGCACTGCTTCCAAACTTATGCTCGTTCTGAAATGATTTCATCACATTACGGTGGCCCCAGTATTTTTCCTGTAATTCAAATTGCTGTAGCCCCGTCAAACCCGCATTGAGTTTGAAAATGCCATTTTTCCAACTCACCATTGCGTTTTTCACAAATACCACACGATGCAAATCACTCACATCGCCCTATTTGCCCATGTCAAATACGACCTTAGCAGATAACGCATCGGTAAACTGGTACTGATAGCCAAGGTAGGCTCTGTCCAAATCAAATCCGATGTTGTCTTTCTGTCTGCCAAAACCGGCGTGAAAATTGCTAAAAACTGTAAGAATCGGTTTCCCCTTAGGTTGCTGCTCCTAGGTAGGTTCCGACTGACAAAATGCAGACTGCACTGCAAAAACGATCAACGTGGTCGCAAATAATCTTCGCATTTTCTGTTTGTTTTTTATTTGAATTTTTGTTGATAATTATTGATTTACTTTTCGACAACAAAAATAGATGCAGCTTTTTGCAATGTAATGAACAGACAAAGAAGAAACGGTTACAATTTGATTGCGACAAAAACGAACCATAATGGTAACAAGCAGGAGAAAAAGCTTATCCCACGAGCAAAAAAGAAAGCGTAAACTGTTAAGAAGTCGTGCGCCGCTATCAGAATCCGTTCAATGGCAAGATAACGGTCGGTATCAACAACAAAGCCCCTATGATGATCAGCAAAACAATGAATTTCCAGATGAAACGCACCCATTTTTCCCATGGAATGCGGGCCACGCCCAACGTGGCGATAAGCACGCCCGAAGTCGGCGTGATCATGTTGGTGAAACCATCACCAAACTGAAACGCCATCACCGTCGCTTGACGCGAAACATGTATCAAATCGCTGAATGGAGCCATGATCGGCATGGTAATGGCTGCCTTGGCAGAGCCTGAAGGGATGACCACATTAATAAGAGTCTGTATGCAATACATGATTTCCACGGAAAGAATGCGACCGGCATTGTGCATGGACTTCGACAAGCCATACAACATGGTATCGATGACACCGCCATCTTGCAAGATGATGACAATGCCACCGGCCAGCCCCACAATGACTGCAGCGGAAAGGATGTCGCCCATGCCTTCGATGAACAGCTTGGCGATGTCGCTGGCGCTTCGGTCAATGCTCAACCCGCTAATAATGCCGAGGAACAGAAACAACGCTGCAATTTCCATGATGTACCATCCGTAACCGAGCACCCCGACGACAAGATAAAACACCGTACCAAACAGCATGGTCAGAATAAAATAGTGCACCGACTTGCGCAATGCGAAAAATCCGAGCAAGGCAAACACGACAGCCCCAACAGGGAGCAACAGCAACGTGGCGGAACGATTGCCGAGCTTCATCGTGGTCATCGGATACAACACGGCAAATACAACAAGGACTACCGTAACGAAAGCATACACCCACCACGCTTTTTTAGGCGTGTAATAGGCAATTTGCTCCGCTTCGGTTCCCTCCGACTTGCGCCAGTAGCTATCGGCCTCGTACATGATGGATGACTGGGGATTTCGCTTGACCTTGTTGGCATAAACTAATACAAAGACAATGCCTACTATGGTCAGCACCACCCAACAAAGGGAGCGGTAACCGATGCCGGTAAACAGCGGAATACCTGCAATACCTTGTGCAATGCCGATGGTAAAAGGATTGAGCATGGCTCCTGAAAAGCCAATGTGCGCCGCCACATACACCATGCACACCCCAACAATGGAATCATAACCCATCGAAACAGCCAACGGTATGATTATCAACGTAAAAGCTATGGTTTCTTCACTCATACCGAATACCGATCCGAACAAGCTGAACAGTATCATGATGAGCGTAATCATAATATTGTTGATGCCGATTTTACCGATAAGGCGGTTGTGTTCGAGGCGGCGTGTGAGGCGAAGAAAAGCATAGATACCGGTATCGATGGCGCGGCTTTTGTTCATAATCCAAAAGGCTCCGCCAATAATCAGGATGAAAATAATGATGTTACTCTGCTTGACAAAACCCTTGTACAAAGCGGAAAAAACCTGCCAGGTCTGCGGCTCGGCATGGTAGGATTTGGCTTGCGCCTCGGGCAACTGGTCCTGATAATAAAAACGCATCACCGTTTCACTGCCCAACTGTTCCTCGACGTATTTTCCTGGCTGGATAAACCATGTCATTGCAGCGGCAATGATAATGATGAAGAACACGATGACAAAAGTATGCGGTACCTTGCGTTTTTTCATGGCTTTCGTTTAAAATTCGGCTTCAAAATTAGAAAATTGCCGGCAATTACATGTCGATACGTCTTTTTTGCCTAATTTCGTGCGCTTTGCGAAACAAGCACACCTATGCTTTTGGAAAGGTGCAACCTGCTTCGCATTTAGAATTGCAATTTATTATAAATCAATAGGATATGTATAAAAAGATTGTACTATGGCTATCCATTGCGACATGTTTTGCTTTTGCAAACAGCGCATTTGCCCAAGAAAAGAAATTGTTTACTCCGGAAGATGCTTCCTACAACAACCCAGCAATGTTTTCGAAAAGACCCAACCAGTTGAAATGGATCGGTCAGTCGGACCGCTACATGTGGGTTGAGAAGAAAGAAGTCAAGATGGCGACGGCAGGCAAATCGAAAGAAACGACGTTGCTCACCCTCGACCAAATGAACAGCATGACCCACCAAGCCGGTCTCGACAGCTTGTCGCGCATTCCCAACCTGAATTGGATGGATGAGCAGCAGGCCTATTTTTATTCCAAAGGGAAAAACGGCATACATTTGAACGTGTTGGATTTGAAAGCAAAAAAAATCCGCAAAGTCACGGAGATTCCACAAGAAGCCAAAAACCAGACTATTGCAACACCTTCACTTCGAGTAGCCTATACCATAGATAATAATTTGTTTGTTGCCGACGGTGAAAATCAAATTCAGATCACCGACAACCCGGAAGGAGTGGTCGCTGGTCAATCTGTGCACCGCAACGAGTTTGCCATCAACGGCGGCATATTCTGGTCGCCCGACAACAGCTTGCTGGCATACTACTCCATGGATGAGCGCATGGTTACCGACTATCCTTTGGTCGATATCACCGAACGCACAGCCACCGAGAAGGCCATCAAATATCCCATGGCCGGCATGAAAAGCCATCAAGTGACCCTGCATGTGTACGACATGACCAAAGCAGCCGACCTCACCATCAAGACGGGGGAACCTGTGGAGCAGTATCTCACAGCCATCACTTGGAATCCCGACAATAAACGGGTATATATCGGTGTGCTGAACCGCGGTCAAAACGACCTGAAATTCAATGAATACAACGCCATTTCCGGCGATTTCATCAAGACCGTTTTCGAAGACAAGGACGAACAATACGTTGAGCCTACCGGCCCTGCATATTTCCTTCCCAACGACAACAAGCGCTTTGTCTGGATGGCCCAGCGCGACGGTTACTACCATCTCTATCTGCACACCCTTGGAAATGCCAAGGCCCAGCAACTCACCCATGGCGACTTTGTAGTCACCGACTTCGGCGGTTTCGATAAAAACGGCGAACATCTCTACTTCACCTCTACGGCCGTCAGTCCGCTGGAACGTCATTGCTACAAGCTGAACCTGAAAAGCGGCAAGCTGAACAAAGTCACTACGGCACATGGCACTCACAGTGTCTCACCAAGCGGCAGCGGAAAGTATTTCCTCGACTTCTATTCCAGTACCGATGTGCCTTTTAATGTCGATTTGGCAAATGCCAACGGTAAAATGCTGAAACGGCTGCACGAAGCCGAAAACCCGCTGAAAGACTACCATATCGGCACAACGGAAATAGGACAACTCAAGGCGGAGGATGGTCAGACACTCTACACACGCCTGATCAAACCTTACAACTTCGACGCTTCAAAGAAATACCCTGTCATCGTTTATGTCTATGGCGGTCCCCACGCCCAGCTGATCACCGATTCATGGACGGCGGGCGCAGGCATTTATCTGAACTACCTCGCACAAGAAGGGTTCATCGTGTTCACTCTCGACAATCGTGGCTCTGCCGACCGTGGCGAGGCTTTCGAACAATGCATACACCGTCAGTGCGGACAACTCGAAATGCGCGACCAGATGGCCGGCATCGCCTATCTGAAAACCCTTCCCTATGTCGATGCCAACCGCATTGGTTCCGATGGATGGAGTTATGGCGGTTTCATGTCCACTTCGCTGAAAATCAACCATCCCGATGTTTTCAAGGTGTCGGTGGCAGGTGGTCCCGTCATGGATTGGAAATACTATGAAATCATGTACGGCGAACGTTACATGGACACTCCGGAGGAAAATTCCGAAGGCTATGAACTGACAAGTCTTGAAAACAAAACCGACAAACTCGAAGGCAAACTGCTCCTGATCCATTGCACCACCGATCCCGTTGTGGTATGGCAGCACAGCCTCGTGTTCATTGAAAACTGCATCCACAACGGAAAACAGTTGGACTATTTCGTCTATCCCGGTCACGACCACAATGTGTATGGCATGGACCGCGCTCATCTGATCACGAAAATCACGCAGTATTTCAAAGATAATCTGTAATATTGTACCTATAAAACACAAGTACTATAAAACATGTTAGTCATCGGCATAGCAGGTGGTTCGGGATCGGGCAAGACCACCGTTGTTAAGGAACTCATCTCCCAGCTCCCCGAAGAGTCGGTTTCTGTCATTCCGCAGGATGCGTATTACTACGACAATGGCGACCAGTCGCCTGAAGAAAAGAAACAGATTAACTTCGACCATCCCAACTCCATAGAATGGGACTTGCTGATCGACCATCTTGATCGTCTTAAAAAAGGTGAGACAATCCCCATGCCCATCTACACCTACGTGACTTGTGCGCGTTCAAAAGAAGTGGTGCATGTGCATCCCACCGAAGTCATCATCGTCGAGGGCATTCTGATACTCACCAATAAAGAACTGCGCAACAGAATGGACATCAAGGTGTTTGTCGATACCGATGGCGATGAAAGACTGATGCGCATCATCCGGCGCGACATCGCCGAGCGCGGGCGCACATGGGAAGATGTGTTGCGTCATTACAACACCTTCGTCAAACCCATGCACCAACAGTTTATCGAACCGACGAAACGCTATGCCGACATCATCCTGCCGCAAGGCTCAAGCCCTGTGGCCGTGGACATTCTGGCTTCAAGGATTCGGATGCAACTGAAACTGTAATCTTTCAAAACAATGTGGGAATGCCGCGAAAAACGTCTTCCACGGCGTACCGAATAAAAAAGCCAAGCAATTGCTTGGCTTTTTCTTGTTGCCCAACCAGGGTTCGAACCTGGACTTTACTGATCCAGAGTCAGTCGTGTTGCCAATTACACCATTGGGCATCAATTCGGCTGCAAAAGTACTAAATTGGCGGATAGTGCAAACAAAAAAAGCGATTTTTTTCGATTTACATCAAAAAAAGTCGCTTTTTTACCGTTCTACACCTTCTTGCAAAGCCTTACTGGTTCTTCGACCACGTGTCTTTTAATGAAACCGTGCGGTTGAACACCAAATGCCCAGGTGTGCTGTCCTTATCGACCGTAAAATAGCCGATCCGTTGGAATTGGAAATGGTCGAGCGGCTGTGCATCGGCGAGACAAGACTCTACATAACACACCGGTCTCACTTCCAAACAATCGGGATTCATCATTTCCTTCATGGCTTCGAGGGCTGTCTTACCTTCGGCTTGCAGGCGCGAAAGCTCATCGCGTGGATTTTCCACTTTCCACAGGCGGTCATACAATCGCACTTCAACTTGCAGTGCATGTTGACAGCTCACCCAATGTATGGTGCCTTTCACCTTGCGGTTGGCTCCCGGCAATCCACTGCGAGTGTCGGGGTCATATTCGGCATATACTTCTGTGACGCGGCCTTCGTCATCTTTCCGGCAGCCTGTGCATTTCACGATATAGGCGTTTTTCAAGCGAACCTCGTTGCCAGGCGTCATGCGGAAATATTTCTTTGGGGCTTCTTCCATGAAGTCCTCTCTTTCCATCCACAGCTCCCGGCTGAAAGCAACCTGATGGCTTCCTGCACTCTCATCCTCCGGATTGTTGACGGCTTCCATTTCCTCGACCTGTCCTTCAGGATAGTTGGTGATTATGAGTTTCACTGGGTTGATTACTGCCGACACACGATTGGCTGTGGCGTTGAGGTCTTCGCGGACGGCACTTTCGAGCAAAGCGAAATCATTCAACGCATCGTAGGTGGTATAGCCGATTTTATCGATAAACTTATGAATGGATGAAGGCGTGTAGCCACGGCGACGGAACGCGCAGATGGTAGGCATTCGCGGATCGTCCCAGCCTTCGACGAGGCCTTCATTGACCAATGTCAGCAGATTGCGTTTGCTCATCAGCGTATAGTTCAGATTCAGCTTGTTGAACTCGGTCTGATGCGGTCTGTTGTCGTCAAGGTCGCGGCCTTCTTTCAATTCGTCGATGAAAAAGTCGTAAAGCGGACGGTGGACGACAAACTCCAACGTACACAGCGAATGCGTGACGCCTTCGAAAAAGTCGCTCTGTCCATGGGCAAAGTCATACATAGGATAAACATGCCATTTCGTGCCTGTGCGATGGTGCGGCGTATCGACGACACGGTAAATGATAGGATCACGGAAGTGCATGTTCGGGTTGGCCATATCGATTTTGGCCCGCAGCACCATCTTGCCTTCGCCAATCTCGCCGGCATTCATCTTCTGGAACAAAGCCAGCGACTCCTCGGCGGGCCGGTTGCGATAGGGGCTTTCCACACCGGGGTGCGTAGGCGTTCCTTTTTGAGCTGCAATGTCTTCGGAGCTCTGCTCATCGATATAGGCCTTGCCTTCCTTGATAAGACGTACAGCAAAATCCCAAAGCTGCTGGAAATAGTCGGAAGCGTAGTATTCGTTGCCCCAATCGTAGCCTAACCACTGTATGTCTTCCTTGATGGCATCGACATACTCCATGTTTTCCTTGGTGGGATTGGTGTCATCGAAACGCAAGTTGCACACGCCGCCATACTTAGCCGCAATGCCAAAATCGAGACAAATCGCCTTGGCGTGACCGATATGCAGATAGCCGTTCGGCTCCGGAGGGAATCGCGTTTGCACACGACCGCCATTTTTGCCGTTTTTAAGATCTTCTTCCACAATCGCCTCGATGAAATTCAGCGATTTTTTTTCTTTTCCGTTTTCTACTTCCGTGTTTGACATGGCTTCTCCTTTTTATTGACTGCAAAAATAGTATTTTTAAGAAAATGGAAAAAACATCAGACATACGGGAAAAGTAAAGGACGGATAGAAAAATCGCCGGAACAATCTGCCTCCCAACAAAAAAACATTACTTTTGCATGACGACAATACAAAAATACAACGCATCCGTGCTTATGAAAAAACACCTGACCAAAGTCCTATTTTTACTTGTTTTGACAATGGTTTCATTAGTCGCCAAAGCACAGGTTGGCTCCATGACGGGCGACTGGACCACCATCAATGATAAAACGAAAAAGCCACAAGCCGTTGTGCATATTGCCAAGGCTACGGACGGTTATTATTATGGTAAAATCTGCGGCATATACGATGCAAAAGGATGTTTGATAGAAAGTCCTTATCCTGAAGAAGTGAAAAATTCATCGGCATGACGGTGCTTATCAAGCTCAAACCGAGTGGCAAGGATTTGAAAGGCAGTGCCATGGATCCGGCAAACGGAAAGATTTACCACGGCAAAGCCAGCTACGATGCCAATGAAGACCGCTTGGTACTACGCGGTTCCATCGACAAATGGGGCATCTTGGGACGTTCGCAAACTTGGGTTAGATATAGAAAATGACACCGAAAAACCTTCTGTGGGTTCGGCTGTTGTTCCCATGTCGGCAGTTTCTTAAAAACACTCACACGTCGAACTTAAACTCAGGGTCGATCCAGCCTGTATCTTCTTTTAAAAGGTCAAATTCTTCACCCGTCAGCTTATCGACAACGTGAACCGTGCCTTTGATGTCATCGTATGTAAACGTATAGCGTTTATTATGATTTTCTTCAACCATGGTCATATCCGGAATATTGATTTATGCTGCAAAAATACATCTTTTTTCAGAAGCGGTCACGGATGAGTTGCGACCTATCTTCTTCCCTTTCTACCTTCCACAATGCGTGCAAATTTGTTCTTCGAACGTCTGAATGAAGAAAAAGTAGTCGTACTTCCCGCCTTGGGGCCTTTCAAAGTGAATATCTTCGATAAAGAAGCAATAAAACCACCATCTTCATCGCTTTCATCGATTTTTCCATATTTGTTCTTTTTCGCGGCAAAGATGATGATATTATCGATATACCAACTGTTGACGTATTGTCCCTCGCCTGAGAAAAACAGGCAGAAATGCACGTCTTTGTTCCCCCATTCCTGCATGTCGAAAGTGAGCAAATACTGGCTTTGGTCGATGCTGCCCATAAGGGTGTCGCTCCAAATGGTGGTCCAGTCATTCTCGCCTTGGGCCGTAGCCACCCCGATAACAGCATTGATATTGCCATGGCAGGCATCGAAGAAATGGTTGAACTGAAAATAGATGTAGTCGTACTTGTGAAGCTCCACCATAGGAGAAACCAATCGTGTGGTCCCTGCGAAATTGATGTCGGGCACCATTTGCAGCTCCCGCGACTTGCAACCTGCATGGGCGGAATTTGAAATGTACCACACCGCCCACTCATCGCCTTTCACGTCCCATCCCTCTTCCAGCCATGGGCTAAAGAAGCCCTCGCACAACACCACGTCGCCGCGTTGTGCAACAACTTCCAAAGTCAGAAACAACAGGAACAGGACGATTGGACAACGTCTCATCTCGAACGGCTTTCAATTATCATGGCACAAAGGTATTGAAAATAGCCGAACGTTATCAAGTATGCTGTTAATAAGCATTACAAGGGTGTTTTCCTGGATGGCTTCATTCTGACAGGAGCCTCTTGGCCAACCATGATTTATCGCTTCGATAAGTTATGGTCTTAGAAGCTGTTTTGAATGGTTTCGGATTGAGTTGATAGGGATTTTTGAGTACATTTTGTTCATTGTGGAGCGTGACATAGCGGGCTATGTGAGCGAGACAATGGGCAAAATGAGCCAAAAAGACCATCAAATCAACCGAAAACAAAGGAAAAAAATCCGAAATAATTCAATAATAACTTTGTTGTAAGAATTCAAAACAGCTTCTTAGCATTTTTATCTATTTTTGTACAATAAATGCAAACAACAAGAAAACCATAAGAAATGGCAGCTATTGGGAAATCTGTTTTTTTCTGTACGGAATGCGGCAACGAGTCGCCGAAATGGTTTGGGAAATGCCCAGCCTGCGGCGCGTGGAACACTTGCAGGGAGGAAAGCGTGGCCACAGGCAAAATGGCAAAAGCAGCAAAACCTTCCATCGATTTTGGGATGGAAAAAACAGTTCCTGTACCCATTTGCGACATCAGCAATGTAAAGGAGCAACGCATCGTATTGCCATATACCGAAATGAACCGTGTATTGGGTGGCGGCATCGTTCCCGGCTCTTCCATACTTTTGGGCGGAGAACCCGGCATAGGCAAATCGACGTTATTATTGCAAATCGCCATACAGCTGAACGACAAAAAGATCCTTTATGTTTCGGGCGAGGAAAGCCAGACACAAATCAAGATGCGAGCTGACCGCATCGGCATTCATAACGAGCACTGCTTCATCTTGACAGAGACAGACACGCAGGCCATTTTGAATCATTTCAAGACAGTGAAACCCGACATCATGGTCATCGACTCGATACAAACGCTGGAATCGCCTTATGTGGATTCTTCCGCCGGCAGCCTGACCCAGATTCGTGAGACGGCGGCTGAAATGAACCGGATAGCAAAAACCTATAACGTGCCTGTTTTTCTTATCGGACATATCACGAAGGATGGCACCATAGCCGGACCAAAGGTGTTGGAACATATTGTCGATACGGTCCTGCAATTCGAAGGCGACCGCCATTATGGGTTCCGCATTCTGCGCACCATAAAAAACCGTTTCGGGCCCTCTTCGGAACTGGGCATTTTCGAAATGAACGCCGATGGTTTACGCGAGGTCACCAACCCCAGCGAAATCCTGCTGTCGCAGCGTGACGAGGAAGTCAGCGGCATCGCCATTGCCGCTACCCTCGAAGGTCAGCGTGCCATGCTCATCGAAACACAGTCGTTGGTAAGCACAGCCGCATACGGCACACCGCAACGCTCGGCAACCGGATTCGATATCCGCAGATTGAACATGTTGCTCGCCGTGTTGGAAAAAAGAGCAGGCTTCCGCCTTTCATCGAAAGACGTGTTTCTGAACATCGCCGGCGGCATACGCGTTGACGACCCGGCCATCGACATGGCCGTCATCGCCGCAGTGCTATCGTCAAATGCCGACATCCCAATCCCTTCGCACTATACCTTTGCCGCCGAAGTGGGACTTTCGGGCGAAATACGTGCCGTCAACCGCATTGAAACACGGATTGCCGAAGCCGACAAATTGGGGTTTGAAAAGATCTTTATCTCAAAATACAATCATAAAGGATTGAACACCAAAAACCTACGAATCAAAGTCGTGCCGGTGGCTTCGGTCTATGATTTGGCCACCGAGTTGTTCGGATGAGAGAGAACGCCGATTTTTTTCGCACATTGGAATTTTTTTTCTAACATTGCGCATTGTAACACAGAAAGACAAGAAATATGAATATCATTATTGCAGGTGACGGTGAAGTGGGAAAGCATCTGGCGGAAGCGTTGGTAAACGGCAACCATAACATCACCATCGTTGACCCTCACGAAGAGTTGCTGAAAATGATGGGCTCGCACACCGACCTGATGACCATCTTGGGTGACTCCACTTCGGTATCGGTGCTTGAACGTGCCAATATCAGGAACGCCGACCTCGTCATGGCCGTGCTGCACGACGAGCACATCAACCTGCTGACAGGCATTCTGGCAAAAAAATTAGGCGCAAAAAAAGTCATCGCACGAGTCAACACCATGGAAAACCTGAAGACCGAAATGTGGCGTATCTATCAGGACCTTGGCATTGACGGCATGATGTCGCCCGAAGATATCGCCGCCCAGGAAGTGGTTTCACTCTTGGATAAGAACGCCACCCTCGAAGCCTACGATTTTGCAGGAGGACAACTGAAACTGTTCATGGTGAAACTTGAATCGGAATCTGAACTCATCGGGAAAACTATGGATGAAACCATGCAGCAGTACCAACACATCGACTTCCGTATCGTTGCCATGAACCGGCGCAAAAACACCTTCGTGCCGCAAAGCGATGCAGTTCTTCAAGTCGGAGACCTGGTGTATGTCATATCAAAGCCTTTGGCCGTCAAGGAAATCCTGTCGCTCAGCGGAAAAAAAGCCAATGCCATCCACAATGTGATGATTGTCGGCGGTGGACGCGTGGGAAGACTAATTGCCAAACGGCTCGAAAGCACATTCAATATCAGGGTGTTGGAAATCAATAAAGACAAGAGCGTGGATTTGACCAACTATTTATCGGAAGCACTGGTCATCAATGGCGATGCCACCGACATCGATCTGCTCGAAGAAGAAGGCATCGAAAAAATAGACGCTTTTATCGCCGTCACCAACAACACGGAGACCAACATCCTCACCTGTCTTCAATCCAAGACTTACGGTGTGAAGATGACCGTCGCTTTGGTGGAGGACACCGATTACATAGAGATTTCGCAAAGTCTGGGTATCGACTCTATCATCAACAAGAAACTCATTGCCGCTAGCTATTTGGTGCGCCATACTTTGGGTGCCAATGTTTCACAACTGAAATTCCTGAGCAGCATCGATGCCGATATTGTGGAATACGAAGTGAGCGAAGGCTCTGCAGTGACACGTAGCCCCATTGGGAGCCTGCGCATTCCCGACAACGCCGTGATTTGCGGTTTCTCGCATGATGGCGAGAGCTTTATCGTTTCCGACGATTCGCAGATTCAGGCCGACGACCGCGTTGTGGTCTTCACCCTCCCCGATGCCGTAGCTTCCGTAGAAAAATTGTTCCATTGACACGATGATTTCCGACCCAAATACCAATTCAGTCCATTACAACGGAAAAGAACAAAGAAACGACCAGGAAAGAAAAAAGAAAATCCTCGTCTTTTTCAGGGTTCAGGGATTCTTATTGCTTATCGAAGGACTTTTCATGCTCGCCGTGCTTCCTGTCACATGGCTGCATCACGGCATTTACGCCTACAGTATGCCTTTTTCGGCACTGATCACCTTGCTGACGAGTTTCATTTTGTTTGTGGTTTCGCACAAAGCCAAGGGTTTTCCCTTCACCCGCCATAATGGTGTTGTCATCGTTTCTTTTTCATGGATCACATTGGCTCTTTTCGGCAGTCTTCCTTATTTAATCGGACAAACACTTCCCAATTTTACCGATGCCTTTTTCGAAGCCATGTCGGGTTTCACCACGACCGGTTCTACCATGATTGCCAATGTAGAATCCGTTCCCAAAGACATCTTGCTTTGGCGCAGCCTGACACAATGGATGGGTGGGTTCGGCATCATCGCTTTCTCCATCACCATACTTCCTCTTCTTAGTTTGAGCGGGATGCAACTATTCGTTTCCGAAATGAACGGACTAACCTACGACAAACTACATCCACGCATCATGCACACCACCCGTTGGATATGGGGATTGTATTTGTTTTTCACCCTTTTAGAGATACTTTTGCTGCGATCGGGCGACATGGATCTGTTCGATGCAGTCTGCCATTCCATGAGCACCTTGTCTTCGGGTGGTTTTTCGACCAAGAACAACAGCATTGCCGGTTTCTCCAACTATTCGCAAATCGTCATCATCTGCTTTATGGTGCTATCGGGATGCAACTTTTCGCTGCTATTGCTTTCGCTAAGCCGCAAACCTTTTGCCATCTTCAAAAATCAGGAATTTCAACGCTTCATCAGCGGCATAGTGCTATTCGGTGTTGTGTTTGCCATCATACTCATAGTGGGGAAAGGATCTTCGGCAGGTTCGGCGGTGCGAGAGGGGTTTTTCAGTGTCATCTCCATTCTGACAACGACAGGATTCTTCGTCTCTGACTATCTGATTTGGCCGCAAATCCTTTGGACTATCCTTATTTTCCTCATGTTTGTCGGTGCCTGTTCCGGCTCCACATCGGGAGGTATTAAGATCATCAGGATGATGATTTTTATTAAAAACGCATTTTTAGAACTGAAACGCATTTTACACCCCAATGCCATCATCCCCGTCAAAGTCAATGGGAAAGCATTGTCGAGCAATGTCATCATGAAAAACTCAACTTTCGTTTTTGTCTATATTTTGATTTTTTTGGCAGGCATGTTGGCCTTACATGCTCAAGGCATTGACTACGTCACTGCATTTAGTGCTTCCATCGCTAATCTGAGCAATATCGGGACGGGCTTTGGAAGGGTCGGACCGGGTGGCACTTACGCCTTTATGCCACAACTTTCAAAATGGATTCTCACACTGTTCATGCTGTTGGGAAGAATCGAGTTGTTCACGCTGATTTTTCTGTTTTCAAAGAATTTCTGGAAACGGTGACAAAGGTCTTGCCTTTCTATGGGCCATCATGCCCATACGAAAAGTTAGTCATGCCACGCAGATTCCGGAACAGCTCCGTGTCAGGCACGGAATGAGGTAGTCCAGAATGACTTAGTGCGGCATGACTAACGTGTAATGATATTCTGGGAATATCCCAAACGAATTCCTATTCCACAATGGTCATTTCATCAATCAGGTGTCCGGCACCGGCAAACTTGTCGATGATAAACAAAACATAGCGGATATCGACCGAAATGTTGCGGCAGATGTCGGGATCGTAAACCATGTCGCTCATGGTGCCTTCCCAGCAACGGTCGAAGTTCAGTCCGAGCAGCTGCCCATCGGCATTGAGAATCGGGCTGCCCGAATTGCCGCCTGTGGTATGGACACTGGCAGTGAAAGCCACATGCATGGAACCATCCTTATCGGCATAGCGACCATAGTCTTTCTTTGCATACAACTGTTTCAGACGAGGTTCCACGACATAATCGTAAACATCGGGGTTCTCCTTCTGCATGATGCCGTCCAATGTGGTGAAATGATTGTAGGCAACGGCATCCTTAGGTTGGAATCCTTCTACCTTTCCATAGGTCACACGCAAGGTGAAATTAGCATCGGGATAAAACCGTTTCTCCTGTTCCTTTTCCATCTGTCCTTTCATATAAAGACGTTGCAGCCGGTCGATTTCAGCATTGTAGCTGATGGTCTGACCATGAACGCTTTCCATATAGAAATCGATAATGCTCTTGAAAGTCTTGAAAGCCGGATCTTTAAGCAACTTCCTGATATCCTTCACCTTGAAACCGTCCAAGAAATCGTTCACTTTCGTCTCTGAAACAAACATGGATTTTTCGAACAACTCGTCAACAAAATCCTGTACATCTTCGATTTCGTTTAAGAACGGAGGTCTGAAATCGGCCGGCTGGGCTTTCAGGTATTCATTCAACATGGTGACCGCCACTTCCTTGTCGATGGGCGAATAATAATCCTTGAAAAAGGCTTGCGCCGCTGTTTTAAGACCGGCTATCTGTTTGTCAACATCGGCTTGGGCTGTTTCCTTGGTGATCTTCGACAGCCTATTGAACTTTCCTGCAAAACCAATCAACTCGATGCGCAACCCGGCTTCTGTCATATAATTATAGGCCATGCGATAAGGTTCAAGCTTGCCATAGATTGTGTCGAAATTACGCAACAGATTGATATAAAGATAACGGCTGCGGCTTTGCAGACACCATTCATAGAAACCTTCCTCATAATAGCGTTTCCGTTCCACACCTTTGAAGCTGTTAATACCCTCGGTGACGCCTTTCCATTTCTTCCATCCGTTGCCGATATTGGCATGTTTGGCGGCATACTGTATGCGCACCTTGGGGTCGGCATCCTGATATTTGTTGTATATGTCGAGCACCTTGCCCCGCAGGTCCACAACGACGGGGTCGATGCGGTTGGCTTCCTGATCGACGGCCACGGCAGGCAGGTACTCGTTGGTACGAGCGGGATAGCCGAATACGAAAGCGAAATCACCCGCTTCGGCGCCTTTCAACGAGATGTCGAGATGTTTGAGAGGCTTATAGGGAACATTATCCTTATTGTATTTGGCAGGACGGCCTTCCTTGTCCACATAGATACGGAAAACGGAAAAATCGCCCGTATGACGCGGCCACATCCAGTTGTCGGTGTCACCACCGAATTTGCCGATGTTTGAAGGCGGCGTGCCGACCAAACGGACATCCTCAAACACCTGATTGAAAATGGCATAGTACTCGTTGCCAAGGAAAAACGACTCTATCTCTACGTCATTTCCGCTCTCTTTTTCAAACGCTTCGGTGAGTTTCTTGATATTCGTTTTGATTTTTTCCTGTCGCTCGGCTTCGTCCATGTCATCGTTGACATTGAAAAGTATTTTCTCCGTCACATCGCGCATTTCTTTCATCATGGTGACGGTAAGACCTGGGCAAGGCAACTCCTCGCCACGGTTCATCGCCCAGAAACCATCGGTCAGATAGTCGTGCTCCACACTGCTATGACACTGTATCCAGCCATAACCGCAATGGTGGTTAGTAAGCAACAGACCCTCGTCGCTGACGATTTCACCTGTGCAACCGCCGCCAAAAAGCACGATAGCATCTTTCAAACTGCTGTGATTGATGGAGTAAATGTCATCCGCAGTGATACGCATACCCATTTGTTGCATTTCTTTCTCATTGTATTTCAGCAACATAGGAATCCACATACCTTCGCCGGCAAAAGAAGCCACAAAGGGGAAAGCCAATAAAAAGGCCAATAAAAAGACTTGTTTTCTCATAATGATGAATTTTGCGCAAAAATATAGAAAAACAACGAAAGCAACACCCTGCTAAAACTCCAGACCCATCGAAAAGGAATACGCCTGCTGCGAAATAGAATACACGGCAGATGTGCGGAAATGTGCCGAGAAACACATATACAGAGCCGCTTTGTCGATAAGTCGTAACTTTAAGCCAAGAGCGGACGAAACCAAACCAACAAAGTTGTATGTACTGCCGGGATTAGACTCTTGTTTCGTGTACACATACGACAAAATGTTTTCGCCCCCCACTTGTGCAGAGACAAAGGGAGTCCATCGGCTTTTGAATGGCGTATATTGTGCCTCTAAGAACAAAGGAATGGCTTTCGAATCAATTTCTGTTCTGTCAGAAAGACGATGCCGATGTATCGGCACGTTCAAGCCCGTTCCCATTCCAAGAAAAAGACAAGGCTTCAGATAAACTCCATGGCAGGTGTTGAGCATCAGGTTGTAATCGGAACCCCAGCCCAATCCCAGCCGTCCCGAATAGCCTTCCTGTGCATAAAAACATGAAATACCTACACAAAAAAACAAAAACAAAAAACCTATTCTTTTCATTATAAATATAGTTTATAACCTTATTATTTAATCATTTATCACATTTTGACACTTACTCCTAACGCCAAACTCATCAGGTCGGGATAGCCGGGTACAAAGGAGCAGGTTGCATCCATTCGCTCGGATATTTCATACTTATACTCAAACTCCCCGCCATACCATAAAAACAAATACTGGTATTTTTCGCCCGGGCCACCCTTGAAACGGTCCGGATTCACATAGCCCGGAAGCTCAATCCAATTTCTTCTGAAAACAAGGGTCGGGCCTATTCCTCCAGACAAGCTGTGCCGTCCGATTTTGAAAATCCTTCCCCTCACCCCAATATGACTGAACCCTCCCAATCTCTGCGCACAATCGGCATACAAGGCTTGAACGGCCTTGATGGAAACAACATCACGAAAAATAAACTTCTCGACCATCACCTCCGCGCCGAAATTCATGACCAAATAGCCGTCCTTATCGAGTTTGTTCGGCATCAGAAAAGCATTCTGTTTCTCGCCCTTAGGATGGATGCTCAGCCCGAAAAACTTGATTCCGATGTTATCCTGGGCAATAAGCATCTTGCATGACATGAGAAAAACCAGCAAAAAACCATTTAGAACTCTCATTTTCAGCATTGTCAATAAATCATTTCCATGCAATGACCATTAATTACAGATGCAAAAATACTAACATCACTCCAAATTCGATACATCTTTATTGAAATTGGCCTTGCCTTCGGCTTTTCTTTGGAACATCAGATTTTCTAGAAACTGTTTTGAATGGTTTTGAGTTGCGTTCATTCTATGCTCTGTCATTCTGAACATAGTCATTCCGTGCCAGTCCCAAACCTGATTTGGGACCAACACGGAATCTCCTTTTGAGGATATGCTTCTGATACATCCCAATCAGAATACAGTGCTATTCTATCTTAGTCATTCCGTGCCTGACACGGAATCTCCTTACGAGAATATGCTTCTATTGGGTTATTACCAATGGTTAGGAGATGCCGGATCAAGTCCGGCATGACGGATTCTGATGGGGCATGACTAGTCGTCCTGATGTGAGCAAGGCGATTGGCAAAGTGAGCCAATGCAGCGGATCAAATCAACCGAAAACAAAGAAAAAAACTCGGATAATCGAAAAATAACTTTGTTGTATGAATTCAAAACAGTTTCTTTCTGTCCATAGCAAATAAAACCGTACTTTTGCAGTCATTCAATAAACAACAACTATTTACTAACATAATGGACAGTAAGAAACTAAAACAATGTGGATTTGCCACCAAATCCATCCACGGGGGGAAACATCCCAACCAATTCGGCGCTTTGGCCGATCCTATTTATCAAACTTCGACTTTCGTTTTTGAAAATGCCGATCAAGGCGGCCGTCGTTTTGCCTTGGAAGAAGACGGTTACATCTATACGCGCTTGGGCAACCCGTCTTGCACCGCCGTTGAAGAGAAAATCGCCCTGTTAGAAGGCGGAGAAGCCTGTGTTTCGGCCGCTTCCGGCATCGGTGCCGTCACTTCGGCAGTATGGGTATGCGTAAAGACCGGCGACCACATCGTGGCCTCCCGGACCCTTTACGGATGCACTTTCGCCTACTTATGCCACGGCCTTTCCCGTTATGGCGTAGAGGTGACCTTTGTGGACACCCGCAATCTGGAGAACGTCCGCAAGGCCATGCGTCCCAACACCAAGTTGGTCTATACCGAAACGCCCGCCAACCCTAACATGTACATCACCGACATCAAGGCGCTTGCCGAGATTGCCCATTCCCAGCCCGATTGCCGCCTGATGATTGACAACACGTTTTGCTCACCTTACATCACCCGTCCTATCGAGTTCGGTGCCGACGTGGTCATCCACTCCGCCACCAAGTACCTCAACGGTCACGGTGATGTGATTGCCGGTTTCGTAGTGGGCAAGAAAGACTATATCGACCAGGTGCGTTTGGTCGGCGTAAAAGACCTTACCGGTGCCAGCCTCAGTCCTTTCGACGCTTATCTTATCGGCAGAGGCTTGAAGACCCTTGCCGTGAGAGTGGAACGCCATTGCAGCAACGCACAGAAGGTGGCTGAGTTTTTAGAGAGCCATCCTGCTGTGGAATCCGTGTTGTATCCCGGACTGAAATCCTTCCCGCAATACGACTTGGCTAAAAGCCAGATGTCGTTGCCCGGCGGCATCATCAGCTTTGAAGTGAAAGGCGGCATGGAAGCCGGCAAGCAACTGCTCAACAACCTGCACATGCTTGTCATCGCAGTGAGCCTCGGCGACGCCGAAACGCTGATTCAGCATCCTGCCAGCATGACCCACTCCCCATACACGCCCGAAGAAAGGGCTGCCAGCGGCATCAGCGAAGGCTTGATCCGTCTGTCGGTAGGCTTGGAAAACGTGGAAGACATCATTGCCGACCTGAAACAATCTTTGGATAAGTTGGTGTAAGCACCTCCACTTGATTCCCTAAAATCAACCAGGCTGAGCCGTTCGCGGTTCAGCCTGGTTAGTTTGGGCAAAATGAGCCAATGCAGCGCATCAAACCAACCCGAAAACAAAGGAAATAATTTCCAAAATAATCCAATAACGACTTTGTTGAAAGATTTTGCCAGGTTGAATGTATAGTGTTTTAAAACAGTTTCCTTTTTTTGTGCAAATGAACAAAAACATTCGTAAATGAAAATATTTCTCATATAAAAAGCATATATAAAATAC
>JASBYY010000051.1 GCA_029983675.1 Bacteroidales bacterium
TAGCAAGCGTGTCTTGCAAAAATGAGTTTAGGTATAGAATCAACTAATCATAAAAACAATATCGCTGTAACTTTTTTTGCTTATCTTCGTCTTGACAAATATTACAACAGGATATTGTGAACAGAAGCCAGTACAACGAATGTGTGAATCGATATGCAGACGGAATCTTTCGTTTCGTCCTGTCGAACTTGCGCGACCGTGAGCGGGCTTCCGATATTGTGCAGGACACCTTTGCAAAAGCGTGGGAACACCGCGACAGCGTCAGTTGGGAAAAAAGCAAGGCCTATCTGTTTCAAACCGCCTACCACACTATGATAGATGACATTCGGAGACAGAGCAAACTGAGCCATTACGATGAACCATGCCGTATCGAATCGCATAGTGTTTACACGCCCTATCCCGATGTTCAGGAGGTGTTGCACAAGGCGCTGGCAAAGCTGCCCGAAATTCAGCGAAGCGTTGTGCTGCTGCGTGATTACGAGGGCTATTCGTACCAAGAAATTGCTGAAATAGCGGGCTTGAGCGAAGCCCAAGTGAAAGTGTATATTTTCAGGGCACGCACTGCCTTGAAAAAAGAATTGAAAAGTATTGATAATCTGATAGATGTAGGCCTATGAAAATCGACATGAGCAATTACGAGTCCTACCTGCTTGATTATCAGTATGGAAAACTAAGCTGCAACGAAATAAAACAGTTGCGGGATTTCGTTTTGTGCCAAGGATTGGATTGGGAAACGCTTACCGAAACCTTGCCGCAACTCGAAGCCCCGGAAGTCCGTTTCAAAGACAAAGAATCCTTGCTGCAAGCGGAAATCATTCCCGTCGGCGCAGTCAACGAGAATAATTATGAGCGTTATTTCACGGCATACCACGAGGGCGATCTCGATGAAGAGGAACAGCGGCAAGTCCTTGGCTTTGTTCGGATAAACCCTTCGCTGTCGGACGATTTTAAGCTTTTTGGATGGACACGGCTACAACCCAACGCCGATGAGGTGTTTCAAGGGAAAGCGCTTTTGAAAAAAGAAAGCCGTATTGTCCCGTTATTTGGAAAAATGGCCGCCGTGGCCGCCGCCATAGCCTTGTTGTTGGTCATATTTTGGAAACGAGACGACACCCTGCCCCAGCAAGAAATGGTTGCCGAGCTGAAGCCCATAGCAGCAAGTCAAATCGAGGCGAAAACATCGGCAACAGCTATTCCGGTAAATAGAACTTATTCTATTGATAAACAGATTTCTAACGAGAAAGTCCGTTCCGAAACCCTTGTTTCGGAAAGGCTTGAAGCGCCATTGCTGGCCACTTTGCAACCTGTTACGGCGCAAGAGCTGACCTTCAGCGATGACTATCTCATTGCCCATAACCTTGCCCCAGACTTGCATTTCTACTATTGGGATGTGGAGTATGCTTTTGCCGAACCTTTGACGGAGAGTGATTTTGAAGAGGAAGAAGAGGCGGGGTCTTTAATCGACCGTGGCATCAGCCAAATCAGCAACGGACGCTACGGCAGTCTGGGTGAGTTGTTGGGGAAAGGAATGCACCGTGCTACACGCCAGGTGATCAAGACCTCGGCAAAGGTGGTTTTTACGGCTTACTGCAAAACCGATTACCGTATTGAAGAAGCCAAGGAAAAATGGCAGGAAAAATGGAATCGGAAAGAAGAATAGATATTTACCTAAAAATCAATTCTTTGATGTTATCATTTGACATTTTGTAATGATAAAAAGTAACTTTTTGCAGGTAAATGCATGGTTTTATGGTAACTTTTTGCAGGTAGAATAGGGGATTTTTGGTGACTTTTTGCAGAAATCATTCAAACAGCGGATGCCGAAAACAGGTTGTGTGTCCTTATCTTTGGGGACAAAAGTGATGCGTTTGGTCGTGCCGGGTTCCAAGTCGAAAAAGTTATCGGAGAACCGACCATCGCCCGAAAGACAGTACAGCTGTACATCCTTGGCGAACACATCAAAACTCACCTCGATGGTCGTCGGCCCATTTCCCGTTGTGATTTTCATGGTGGAATGGGCTTCGGGCAGTTTCAAATCCTTTGGGAAAGCCATGTAACAATACCGTTCAGCCACTATGGAGTCGCCTTCGGAGAGTTCCAACTTGACATAACCCTTTCTTTTTCCGTATCCTTTCCATCTGCTGACGAATCGATCGATGGGCAACTTTTTGTTTTGATTTTCAGTGAGCGTTACAGGCATTTCCTTTTCAAACAGGGTGTTGCCGGTAAAATCCCTTACACTCACCTTCAGTTTGGCCTCCATGTTCCGCCTCAAATCGGAAGTCACATAAACGGCATCGCCTTTCGTGTCTAACGAAAGTAAGACCGGGGCAAACAAGGTTTTCAAATGGTACTGCAAGGCCTTTTTGTTGTCGTAATAATCGATGGACGACCACGACACGACGGGCCACGAATCGTTCAGCTGCCAGTACAAAGTGCCCATGTTGTCGGGTTTTGCCGTGCGGTGTGCTTCGATGGCAATGCCTATGCCGTAAGCCTGCGACAGCTGGCTCATATAGACATAGTCTTCAAATTCAGTGGGATAGGGATAGTAGCGACAGATGAAATCGTCGATTTGTCTTGTCCCGCGTGCGTGTTTTTGGTGGGCGGCAATCAGCTCGCTGTCTTTTGACAGCTCGGCGTTGGGGTCAAGCCGTTGCAGGGTGCTGATATCGGGGTAGGCTTGATAGCCGTATTCGCTGTTGAAACGCCCCACTTTGTCACGGTAAGCCTCATAGGGCATCTCGCCCCACCACACGCCCCAATAATGCACATCGCCTTGGGTCAGGCTTTCGGGTCGTCCCCATCCTTTTGAGGGTGAGCTGGGCCAGTAGGGACGTGTTCCGTCATATTCGGCGACAACTTTGGCGAGCAAGTCCCCGAAAAGCTTGTCATAGCCGGCTTTCATCGCCTTGTCATCGGCTTCCGACCAGCCCATGGACTGCTGCCAGCCCCAATTGTAGTAGCCCTCCGACACCTCATTATTGCCGCACCACAAGGCCAAGGAAGGATGCAAGGCGAGACGCGTTATCTGTTCACAGGCTTCGGCTTCCACATTATTCAAAAAAGCACTGTCATACGGATAAAGGGTGCCGGCAAACATGAAGTCCTGCCACACCAACAGGCCGAGGCTGTCGCAAAGGTCGAAGAAATAGTCGAAAGGGTAAATGCCGCCACCCCATACGCGCAACATATTGAAATGCGCTTCTTTGGCATCGGCGAGCAAAGTGCTGTCGGAGCTACGGCGCATCCATGAGGTGAAATTGTCCTGTGGAATATAGTTGGCGCCTTTGGCATACATTTTCACACCGTTTACCTTGAAATAAAACGCCCTTCCGATGCTGTCCGGCTCGTCTATCATTTCAAAAGTCTTGACACCTGAAGTCAACGACCGGCCATCCAATACTTTGTCGCCTTGCTTCAAACGCAGCTCGAAACGGTAAAGATGTTGTTCGCCCATTCCATTGGGCCACCACAGCTTCGGGTCGTGTAGGGCAAAAGGCACTTCGATACGGCTTTCCGCACCGTCCAGTACCAGTTCCACTTCTTTGAGCGTGGCATCGTCGCAAAGCAGCTGTAAGGTTACGGGTTGTGGTCCTTCCGATGCGGACAATACCCACATGGTCAATCTCATATCCGATTGACCCTTGGTTATTTTATCGGTGAGAATGCTGGCGCTGGCGATTCGTGCTTTCGACCAGCCCACAAGTTTGACCGGCTTCCAAAGTCCCACGTTCTTGTATTTCGGCGCCCAGTCCCAGCCATGCTGGTAGGCGGCTTTGCGGCTGACGGCATAGCGTTCGGGGTATTTCGGATTCGCTTGTGCATACAAGGCGTTTTGCACACTGTCGTAGGACTTGAAATCCACTTCCAATACGTTGCCGGTGTCGCGGAGTGTCACGGGCAAGGTCCAAGAACGGAACATATTGTCTGTCGTAAGTATTTTTTCACCGTTCAGTCTGACGGTTGCATACGTGTCAATGCCTTCAAAAATCAGGTCTATGCGTTCCTTGCCGCGCATTTCCTGATTGAGGTCGAAGTGTGTGGCGTAGTGCCAAGGATGTCTCGATACCCATAGTAAATCATGTTCCACCGTTCCGAGATAGGGATGCGGAATGAGCCCGGCATCATATAGGTCGGTTTGCACGACGGAAGGCACCGTCACCTCCAAGTTGAGGTTTAGCGTATCGCTATTCAGGCTCCACCCTTCCGAAAGCGTCTGTGTGACCGGATTCGGTGCCGGTTGCTCTTGACAAGCAGCAAACCCCAGCAGCAGACTTATTAAGACAGAAACGGTTTTTTTCATGTTTTTTGTGCCGTTGACCGGCTGGTTACGGGTTGACGAGTTTTTCCATTTCGTAAATCAGATCCTTGTTCGATTCGAGCCAAAGCATGGGTGCGCCCGTAGGGTCGGCTTGGTCGGGATAGAGCGTATCGTTGTTGCGCGAGACATGATGCGACATAGAGGCGTGGCAGTTGGTGACACCCGTTGCAGCGATGATTTCCATGACATTGGTAATATTAATGCCGCCTCCTGCCATGATGGCGATTTGCGATCCGAAGCGTTGCTGTATCTCGGCGATTTGTGCAACGCCTTCAAAAGCAGAGGGCTTTCCGCCCGATGTAAGCACTTTGTCAAATCCCATTTCAATCAGCGTTTCAAGGGCTTCCATGGGTCGCGGACAAGCATCGATGGCGCGGTGAAAGGTGAATTTCATCCCTTCACCTGCCTGCATCAGCGTTTGCAGGCACGCGCGGTCGGGCATACCGTTTCGGTCGAGTGCACCGATGACGACTCCCTCCAACCCCAGCTTCTTGCATAACAGTATGTCGTTGACCATGATTTCGGTTTCTTCAGCATCGTAAATGTAGTTTCCCGGTCGTGGCCGTATCAACACCCTGACGGGGATAAAGGCGATGTCGGCTGCCTTGGCGAGCGTTCCAAACGACGGTGTCAGTCCGCCCACTTCCAACGATTCGCAAAGTTCAACACATTGTGCACAGCCATCCATGGCGTTACGTAGCGAGGCAATGCCATTGGCGCATATTTCCAAACGTATCATTTCAAATGGATTAAAATTCCGACAAAAATAGCGTTTTTTTCAGAAGCGGCTCTTAGAAACCGCCGTCTTTCCTCGTTGCAGGAATAACAGACCTCGCTATTTTTGTTCAATCCGTCGAAAAAAACAGCCTCTGAAGATTTTTGAGGTTTTCCGCCATAAAAAGACACAAGAAAGACCTTTGAGAAACATGCTCATAAAAATTTCTTTTCAAAGGTTTTCACTTGGTAATAAGACTCACTGTATTATTAAAGCCGTTCCGAAAAGCGTTTTCGGC
Source organism: Bacteroidales bacterium (assembly GCA_029983675.1). Lineage (GTDB taxonomy): Bacteria > Bacteroidota > Bacteroidia > Bacteroidales > F082 > Limimorpha. The sequence continues at coordinate 5,338 of JASBYY010000051.1, forward strand.
AACCGCGAAAAAAATCCTACTTTTGCCGCATCAAACAAGAAGCTGTGATTTTTCCGAAAAATTTTGAACAGAAAATCGGTTTCAACCGAATACGTGAGATGCTTTATGCGCAATGTATCAGCAAGATGGGATTGGAACGCGCCGAAGGAATGGCTTTTATGACCGACAAAAACGCCATTGAGGAATGCTTGTCGCAGACCGAGGAGTTTGTGCAGTTGCTGCAAAACGGGCTGCCCTTTCCGGTGCGCGACTATCACGATTTGCGCGACGAGTTCAACCGCATCCGCATCGAAGGCACGTTTATCGGATTGGACCGTTTGTTCGAGCTGAAACCTTCGTTGAACGTGCTGGAACAAGTGTTGCGTTTCCGCCATTCGGAAAGTGCCGCAAGCTATCCGCGGCTTTCCGCCTTGATGAGCGGCGTAAGCATCGACAGCAAGCTGTTTTCGGAAGTCAACCGCCTTGTTGACGACAAGGGCGAGATGCCCGACAACGCCTCCCCCGAACTGTCGGCCATACGGCGCGACTTGCTGCGCAAGCAGGGCGGCATCGAGAAACGCATCCGACAAATCATGGCGGAGGCCAAGACTGCCGGATGGGTCGATCCAAAGTCGGAAATCACCATACGCAACGGTCGCATGGTGATCCCCGTCAAGGCGGGCGACAAGCGTGCCCTGAAAGGCTTCATCCACGATGAGTCGGCCACAGGACAAACCGTATATATCGAGCCGAGCGAAATTGTGGAGACCTCCAACGAAATCAAGGAATTGGAATATGCCGAACGTCGCGAAATCAACCGCATCCTATTGGCATTCAGTAAGTTGTTGCGTCCTTTGTTGCCCGAATTGCAGCAAGCGTGGCAACTGCTCGGCGCCTTGGATTTTATCCGTGCCAAAGCCTTGCTGTGTCAAGAGATGGAAGGGGTGAAGCCTATTGTCTGCGACACGGCCCGTTTTTGCTGGCGCAAGGCGCGGCATCCCCTGCTGGAGCAAAAGCTGAAAAAACAAAACCGCGATATTATCCCCCTCGATTTGACCTTGGACGACACTTCGCGCATCTTGGTCATCTCGGGACCCAATGCGGGCGGCAAATCGGTGTGTCTGAAGACCACCGGACTGATACAGTACATGTTGCAATGCGGGTTGTGCGTGCCGATGCGCCCCGACTCGGAGTGCGGCATCTTCCACGACCTGTTTATCGACATCGGCGACGAACAATCGTTGGAAAATGACTTGAGCACCTACAGCTCCCACCTGCTGAACCTGAAGACCATGCTGGAACACGTCGGAGAACGCTCGTTTTTCCTGATCGACGAGTTCGGAACGGGTACCGAACCCCAGTTGGGCGGCGCCATTGCAGAGGCCGTACTGCTTGAACTCAACCGAAAAAAAGTGTTTGGAGTGGTCACCACGCACTACGCCAACCTGAAGCTCCTTGCCGACAACAACGAGGGCATTGTCAACGGCGCGATGCTGTTCGACACCAAGTTCATGCAGCCCATGTATATCATGGTGACTGGCAAGCCCGGAAGTTCTTTCGCGTTTGAAATCGCCAAGAAAACAGGTTTCCCGCAGTATATCCTTGATGCAGCGGCACAAATCACGGGAGCGGAACATCTCCGTTTTGAACAGCAGCTACAGCAACTCGAAGTGGATAAGAAAAACACGCGTAAGAAAGAGCGCGAGTTGCAGATTGCCGACAACCTGCTCAACGAGGTGGTGACGAAATACAAGAACCTGCTGGCCGAGTTGGAAGAACGAAAAAAACAGTATCTGCGTGATGCCGCCAACGAAGCCAAACAACTTATCGAAAAAGCCAACAGCCGGATTGAACGCACCATACGTGAAATCAAAGAGGCACAGGCCGAGAAAGAAAAGACCAAGGAGCTGCGCAAGGAGTTGAAAACCACAAAGGATGAAATTGAAGCGGTGGCAGCCAAGATGAACAAGTCCTACAAAACCGAGCAACAAGAGGCTGTCGTACTAAAACAGGGCGACACGGTATGTATCGACGAGATGGAGGTGGTGGGCGAAGTGATTGCCGTGAGCGACACGGATGTCACCATACTGTTTGAGTCGGTCAAGCTGCGCACCACAGTCGATAAGCTGCGGAAAGTGAGCCGGTCGGAAGGACGCAAGGCCATCCGCAAGTGGCAGTCGGGAATCGCCGATGAATTCAATGCAAAGGCGGAGCATTTCGCCCTGACATTAGACCTCAGGGGACAGCGTGCCGACGAGGCGCTTGAGAAGGTGGAACGCTACATCGATGAGGCGAGGCTGCTGAGCATCAAGGAAGTGTCGCTGCTGCACGGCAAGGGCAATGGCATCCTGCGGAAACTTGTTCGTGAATATCTGAGTCACCAACGTTTTGTCGAACGTTTTTGCGACGCTCCCCTCGAAACAGGGGGCTACGGCATCACCAAAGTGTATTTCAAATAAGGGTTTTTCTTCCTGTCGTGCAGATGACGACATCCTGCCCTATCAGTAGTAGTCATGCTGGACAACGTCATTCTGGACCTGATCCAGAATTGATCCAGCTTCTCCTCACTAACTGCACTATCCTCTTAGAACAACTCTCCTCATAATGAGATTCCGCATCAGGTGCGGAATGACCGAAAAGATGAACGTTGTATTCTGGTTGAGCTGTACCATCTTGCCCCCATCAGAATCCAGTCATGCTGGACTTGATTCAGCATCTCCCAACCAACCGCAATGCCTTCATAGAACAACATCCTTGCAAGGAGATTCCAAATCAAGTTTGGGACATGGTTTGGAATGACAATGTTTGGGATGAATAGTTTGGAATCAAATCAACTCGAAATAATTCAAAACAGCTTCTGATTTTTTTCGCTATTTTTGCAAATCAATCTTAAAAACAAGAACTACCATGTTTAGAACGCATACATGCGGCGAGTTACGTCTTTCGGATGCAGGCAAGGAAGTGACCTTGGCCGGCTGGGTGCAGCGCATTCGCGACAAGGGTTCGCTGGTCTGGATCGACCTTCGCGACCGTTACGGCATCACACAACTGTTTTTGCAAGAAGGCACCGGCGATCCGAAGCTGATGGAACAAGCCCGCAGCTTTGGCCGTGAGTTTGTCATCCAAGTCAAAGGCACGGTCATCGAACGCGAGTCGAAGAACCCGAACATGCCCACAGGCGAGATCGAACTCCGCGTGTCGCACTTCACGCTGCTCAATGTCAGCAAGACCCCGCCTTTCACCATCGAGGACATGAGCGACGGCGGCGACGACCTGCGCATGAAGTACCGTTACCTCGACCTGCGACGCAACCCTGTCCGAAGCAACATCGAACTGCGTCACCGCATGGCCATGTTGGTGCGCAACTACATGAGCGACCATGATTTCTTGGAGATAGAAACCCCCATGCTCATCAAATCGACCCCTGAAGGCGCCCGTGACTTCGTGGTGCCGTCGCGTATGAATCCCGGCGAGTTCTATGCGCTGCCGCAAAGCCCGCAACAATACAAGCAGCTGCTCATGGTGGCCGGCATGGACCGTTATTTCCAAATCGTGCGTTGTTTCCGCGATGAAGACCTGCGTGCCGACCGTCAGCCCGAGTTCACCCAAATCGACTGCGAGATGTCGTTCGTCGAGCAGGATGACGTGCTGGACATGTTCGAGGGACTTACCAAACACTTGTTCAAAGAGGTGAAAGGGCTGAGCTTCGACAACTTCCCCCGCATGACGTGGCATGATGCCATGAAATACTACGGTTCCGACAAACCCGACATCCGCTTCGGAATGAAGTTCGTCGAGCTGAACGAGGTTGCCCAAGGCAAGGGCTTCGGCTTGTTCGACAACGCCGAACTCGTTGTCGGCATCTGCGCCGAAGGCTGTTCGGAATACACCCGCAAGCAACTTGACGCCCTGACGGAGTTTGTGAAACGTCCCCAAGTGGGGGCCGGCGGCATGGTGTATATCAAATACAACAGTGATGGCACCTTCAAATCATCGGTTGACAAGTTCTTCTCTCCCGACGACTTGAAACGCATGGCCGAAAAGTTCAACGCCAAGCCGGGCGACCTGATGCTCATCCTTTGTGGCGAAGCGATGAAAACCCGCAAGCAGCTCAACGAACTGCGTCTTGAAATGGGCAATCAGCTCGGACTGCGTAAACCCGACGAATACGCACCACTGTGGGTCATCGACTTCCCGTTGTTGGAATGGGACGAAGAAACACAACGCTTCTATGCCATGCACCATCCGTTCACCGCACCCAATCCCGAAGACGAGGCGCTTATTGACGACCCGTCGAAATGGGGCGACATCCGCGCCAATGCTTACGACATTGTGATGAACGGTGTCGAGGTGGGTGGCGGCTCCATCCGTATCCACAACAGAGACCTGCAAAACAAGATGTTCCACGCCTTGGGTTTCACCGATGAAAAAGCACAGGAACAGTTTGGCTTCCTGATGGGCGCTTTCGAATACGGTGCTCCTCCCCATGCCGGACTGGCTTTTGGCTTCGACAGGCTTTGCTCCCTGTTCGGCGGCTGCGAGACCATCCGCGACTTCATCGCCTTCCCGAAGAACAATTCCGGGCGCGACGTGATGAGCGGAAGCCCCTCGCCCATTGCCCAAGAACAATTGGACGAATTGCAGATAACTTTGAATGTGAAGAGTTAGCTGTTAACCATTGGCCATTGGCAGGCCAAGTGCCTGCCAGTGGCCAATACACAAAGACAATGATAATAATAACAAAACAACAAACAAAAAATGAGCAGAATAAGGATTAAGGATTTTGGCCCCGTCCACAAAGGTCTTGTCGAAAACGATGGATGGATCAATGTGAAAAAGGTGACTGTTTTTACAGGAAACCAAGGGTCTGGGAAAAGCACCGTTGCCAAGCTGATTTCGATCTTCTCATGGCTGGAAAAAGGCATAATTCGTAATGACATTTCAATTGAACAGTTAAATACGACGGTTTTTAAGAATTTGTGCATAAGACAGGAGCTTGTTGAGTATTTCCACCCGAATAAAACTCACATTGATTACGAAGGCGATGCCTGTCGCTTCGAGTATGATGACAAAGAAAACGTATTTCACGGCACCGTCACCAACAAATTGGGAAAATACATTTTGCCTAAAATCCAATATGTTTCATCGGCAAGAAACCTTCTGACTATTCTGTATAGCATTTCACAACAGAATATTACTGACAACGAAGGAAACGTTATCAATATGGCCTCTAATATTCCTTTTATGGTGAGAGAACTAAACAAAGAGTATTTGATGGCTTTAACAGAGTTGGCAAAAGATGGCTTCCCATTGCCTATTGACAGCACAAGCGTTCACTTTCAAAATCACAATACCTTTATCAAAACAAGAGGAACGAGAATTTCAATGGCTGCGGCTTCAAGCGGGGTTCAATCCATTACTCCTTTATTGTTGGTCAGCAGTTATTTGTCAAAACAAGTTCAAAAAGACCTATCTGAAAGAATTGGAAATATTGATTCTAACTTGAAAAATAGGATAGAATCAGAATTGAATAAAGAGGACAAAGCCTTATCGGAAAAATTTAGGTCGTACTGTTCGTATGGCAAGACCATTCTCAAGGACGATGGCCTCCTTCCTGTGCTTGAAGAGAGAATTAAAAGGTTTATTCCTGCATCATTTACGAACATTGTTGAAGAGCCAGAGCAAAATCTTTTCCCGACTTCTCAGCGAAGCGTGCTCTATAGCCTGCTCGAAATCAACAATACCATTCCAAGCAACAAGTTGATTCTCACCACACATAGCCCTTACATCATCAGCTATCTGACACTTGCTATCAAAGCACACGAATTGTATGGCAAAAGCAATTTGAAAAAGCAGAAAGACAAGATTGATGAAATTGTCCCGTTTCAATCTGCCGTTGATGAGCAAGATGTTGTCATATATGAACTCGATGAAAAAAACGGAACGATTAAGAAGTTGGACACCCTGCATGGTCTTCCTTCCGATGACAATGATTTGAACAACGAACTTGATGTGACGAATTTATTGTTTGACAAATTACTTGAAATAGAAGATTTATGCCAATAGACTTTTTCATCAAGGAGTTCAATTCGCAAAAAAGATTATTCGGTCTTTGTGACGATTCGACAGACACGATAAAGGCACCCGCCTATCTTGACGAACAAGACGAAACCAAATGGATTGCCGAAGTTCACAATGACAACGAAAAAAAGATTGCTTTTTATCCGATAGACAATTGTGTAGAAATACTGAGGGAAAATGGAGATAATGAAAACAGATGTGACGGATTGTTGAAATATGAAAAAGACTTGATTTTCGTTGAACTGAAAAACAGATGCTTTTCTCACGGATGGATTGGTGAGGCTGCAAATCAGCTGTCTGTAACTTATAACGTCTTTAAAAAGAACTATAACATAGATGACTTCTCGCGTATTAGGTTTTATATCTGTAATGGCCAACGGCCACGAGAGGTCGTAAGTTGCAAAGCGTTTTTAAATGACTTTAAACAAAGAACCGGCCTACACATCAGAGTGTATCGCAAAATAGAAATCGAATAATGGAAGCTGGCATAAAACCCATCTATCATACTTGAGCAATAATATTGATAAAACAAAGGAGACAAACCATGAAACGATTACTCATATTAACCGGAGGCGGCGATTGCCCAGGGCTGAATGCCGTCATTCGCGCCATCGTAAAACGTGCAGCCCAGGAATCCGAATGGGAAGTGCTGGGCAGCATCCAGGCTTTTAACGGCATACTCTGGGAACCCACCGAAGTGGTACGGCTGACACCCGAAGTGGTACGCGGCATACACTTCCGTGGCGGCACCATCATCGAAACCACCAATAAAGGCGGCCCCTTCAACTGGCCGGTAAAGAATGCCGATGGCACTTGGACTACCGTTGACCGTTCTGACGAAATGCTCCGCAAGCTGCAATACATGGGTGTCGATGCCGTCATCAACATCGGCGGTGACGGTTCGCAGCGCATCTCGCAGAAACTCTTTGAGAAAGGACTTAATATTATAGGGGTTCCTAAAACCATCGACAACGACCTGTCATCAACGGAATGCACCTTTGGTTTTCAGACCGCCGTGCAGATTGCCACTGAGGCCGTCGATAAGCTTGTTACCACGGCTGCCTCGCACAACCGTGTCTTTGTCTTAGAAGTGATGGGGCGCGATGCGGGTTGGATTGCCTTACATGCCGCTATTGCAGGCGGGGCCGAAGTCTGCCTCTTGCCCGAATTTCCATACGACATTCGTGTGGTGAGGGAAAAGTTGGAAAGCCGTTTTTCCCGCGACCGCGGTTTTGCCGTGGTAGTGGCTTCGGAAGGGGCACGCCCCCAAGACGGGCAACAGGTCTATGAAGTCAGTACCGAAGTGGGCTACGAAAACAAGAAATTGGGAGGCATCGGTCGCGCCTTGATTGGCCAACTGAAAGCCGCCGGTTTCTCGCACGACATGCGAGAAACCATACTGGGCCACTTGCAGCGTGGAGGTATCCCGATTGCTTACGACCGTGTGCTTTCGGCAGAATTTGGCGTGAAGGCTTTCGAGATGGTGCTCAACCGACAGTTTGGACAGATGGTGGCTTACCATCATCCCAACCTGATTACCGTACCGCTGAAAGAAGCCATCGCCAAGCCCAACTTGGTCGCCATCGACAGCGACTTGGTGAAGACCGCCAAAGGACTTGACATCTCCTTGGGATTCTAAAGCTTCGTGCAATGAGAGTTCAAGTAGCTGGCACGGCGCAAAGCGGTGTGAAAATCGATTGCAGCAGCAGGATTGCCGTCGTCATCGACGTGCTGCGGGCAACCTCCGTCATGACCACCGCCCTGGACAACGGGGCGCGGTCGGTGCTGCCTGTCACGACCATAGAAGAGGCTGAAACCGTTTTCAAGACCTCGGATCCTGCCTGCACATTAAAAGGAGGCGAACGTCATGCCTTGAAAATAGACGGTTTCGATTTTGGCAACTCGCCTTTGGAATACAAGAGAGCACTCGTTGCAGGAAAGGACATCATCATTACTACCACCAACGGCACCAACGCCATTCGAAATGTGCAAAAAGCCGAAATGATGGTCTTAGCCTGCCTTAGAAACGCTTCTGCTGTTGTGGGTTTCCTCATTGGTAAAAACAAGGATGTCGTGATCGTCTGTTCGGGAACGGAAGGCAAGTTTTCGATGGACGATGGTCTTTGCGCCGGCATGTTGCTTCACCTGCTGAAAGAAAAGACCCCAGTCGAATGGGACGATTTGGGCTTTTTGCTGGAGCGTTTTTATCGCAATAGTGCCCATGATATTTTTGCCAGCCTTTTGGATTGTTTCCATGTGAAACGTCTGCTATCCTTAGGATTTCATGAAGATTTGAAATTCTGCTTTCAAACCGATAGAAGTACGTGTATTCCCATGGAGATAGACGGAAGATTCGTCCGAATGGGATAGGTGATGTGAACAAAAAAGCTGATAGCGTTCCCGACAACAAGACTGTTTTTGCGAATGACTTGCCAATAGTTGGGCTGAATGCTTGATTTTTTTATTTTTGTGGCATGAAAGGGCAGTTGGTCTTTATCGATGCGGAAATTTCGTTCACCGAAAAGAAAATCCTTGATCTCGGTGCGGTGAAAGACGATGGAACCGTGTTCCACTCGCCAAGAAAAGAGGATTTCTTTCATTTTATCGCTGATTCCGGCTGCATTTGCGGTCATAACATCATTCACCACGACCTCAAGTATTTGGAAAACGGTTCTCTCTCGTTGTCAAAGCGCTGCCTTATCGATACCTTGTATTTGTCGCCTTTGTTGTTCCCCAAGAAGCCTTATCATGCTTTGCTGAAAGACGACAAGCTGCAAGTGGACGAGTGCAACAATCCGGTGAACGACTGCAAGAAAGCGATGATGCTTTTCCAAGATGAGGTTGAGGCTTTCAAGCAACTTACACCCCCTTTCCAATGGATTTATTACAACCTTTTGTGCCGTGAAGAGGAATTTAAGGGGTTCTTTGATTTTGTCGGATTCTGTCATCCGCTTCCCGAAATCAGCGAGCTGATCAAGCAAGCATGTAAGGGGCTATTCTGTGAAAAAGCCGACATTCAAATGCTTGTCAAGCATTATCCTGTAGAGTTGGCTTATTCCTTGGCTTTGATTTCGGCGGGCGACCGTCATTCAATAACTCCGTTTTGGCTGATGAAAAATTATCCCAAGATTGAAAATGTCATCCATTTCCTTCAAAACACGCCATGCGTTGAGATGTGCCCCTACTGCAAGTCGCATTTCAACATTCACGATGGACTGAAACGTTATTTCGGATACGAACGGTTTCGCGTTTTTGAAGGAGAATCGTTGCAAGAGCAAGCGGTGCAAGCAGCTGTTGACGGCGATTCGATGTTGGTCATTTTCCCCACGGGCGGTGGCAAGTCCTTGACCTTTCAGCTACCCGCGCTGATGGCGGGTCAAAATGCGCACGGGCTGACGGTGGTCATCTCGCCACTACAGTCGCTGATGAAAGACCAAGTCGATAACCTTTTTCAAAAAGGCATCACGGAAGCCGTGACCATCAACGGCCTGCTTGATCCCATTACACGCGCCGATGCCGTCAACCGCGTCCAAAACGGCTCCGCATCCCTGTTGTATATCGCACCCGAAATGCTCCGGTCGAAGACCCTTGAGAAAATCTTGCTCTCGCGCAACGTGGTGCGTTTTGTGATTGACGAAGCACATTGCTTTTCGGCTTGGGGGCAGGACTTCCGTGTTGACTATCTGTATATTGCCGACTTCATCCGTGCACTCCAGGAAAAGAAGCATCAAAAAGAACCCATCCCTGTGTCTTGTTTCACGGCAACGGCCAAACCTAAAGTCATCACGGACATTTACGATTATTTCAAGTCGAAGCTGAATTTGGACATGAAGCTGTTTGCCACTTCTTCCACGCGAAAGAACTTGCAATACATCGTGCAATATGTCGAAACCGACGAAGAAAAATACAACCTGTTGCGCAATCTGATCTCCACCCATGATTGCCCGACCATTGTTTACGTGTCAAGGACACGCCGCTCTGTTCAACTTGCCGAAAAATTGACTGGCGATGGCTATCCCGCACGGCCTTTCAACGGCAAGATGGAAGCCAACGAAAAAATCAAAAACCAGAATGACTTCATAGACGACAAGGTTCGGATTATTGTCGCTACCTCCGCCTTCGGGATGGGTGTCGACAAGTCGAATATCGGCTTGGTAGTTCATTACGACATCTCCGATTCACTGGAAAACTATGTGCAGGAAGCCGGTCGCGCCGGTCGTGACCCGAACTCACAGGCCAAATGCTACATCCTGTACAATGAAAGCGACTTGGACAAACACTTCATCCTTTTGAATCAGACCAAGCTGAGCATGGGCGAAATCCAGCAGGTGTGGAAAGCCATCAAAGACCTGACAAAACGCCGACCCAGCGTGTGCTGCTCGGCTTTGGAAATTGCTCGTCAAGCCGGTTGGGATGATTCGGTAAGCGAGATGGAGACCCGAGTGAAGACGGCTATTGCCGCTTTGGAAACGGCCGGCTATGTGAAACGGGGCGATAATGTTCCTCATGTGTATGCCACCAGTATCCGCGTGAAAGACATGAATGAAGCACTTGAACGCCTGATCCATTCGCATCTTTTTGAAGAACAAGAAAGACGTAACGCGGTACGAATCATCAAGTCGTTGATCTCAAGCCGCAGCATTGCTACGGCTACCGATAGTGATGCCGAATCGAGGGTGGACTATCTCGCCGACATCCTTGGCCTTTCGAAAGAAGACGTGATCAATGCGGTAAATGCCATGCGGCAAGAAGGAATTCTCGCTGATGAACAAGACTTGTCGGCTTTCATTTTGGAATCGGACACGCAACATAAGTCGAAGTTGACTTTGGATAAATTTGCACAATTGGAGACTTTCCTGCTGTCGGTTGTCCCGGAAAACCCAACGGAAATGAACATGAAAGAGTTGAACGAGAAAGCTTTAAGCAAAGGTATCTCAGGATCTACCGTCAAGAATATCAAGACGATACTGTATTTCTTGAAACTTAAAAACTATCTCTTTCAGGAAAGAGGAAACCAAACGGACAGCATCATTATGGCAGCTCGTTTCGAAATGGACAAGATTCGCGACAAGGTGTCGAAAAGGCTCGATTTGTGCCATTTTATCATCAGCTTCCTTTATGACAAGGCCGAGAAACAACTGTCGGATGCCGAAGAGAAACCGGTTACGTTTTCACTTTTGGGCTTGCAAAAGGCTTATCAATCGCAACTTACCTTTGATTTCGACGGCAAAGGCACCTCCTTGACTGATGTGGAAGAATCTTTGCTTTATCTTTCGAAAATCGGCGCGATGAAGTTAGAGGGCGGTTTCATGGTTTTGTACAATGCCATGGAAATCAAGCGCGTTGCCGACAACAAGATGAGGTATAAAAACGACAACTACCAATTGTTGAATGAATTTTACAAGCAGAAGGTGCGTCAAATTCACATCGTGGGTGAATATGCAAAACTCATGGTAAAGAACTATGCCGCCGCATTGGGATTCGTGCATGATTATTTCAGTATGGATTTCAAGAAGTTCATTTCCAAGTATTTTGAGGGAGAAAGGCTCATTGAAATCGACAAAAACATCTCTCCCGAGAAATACAAACAGATTTTTGGCGAGCTGTCGCCGATTCAGTTGAAAATCATCAACGACAAAGAATCAAAATACATCGTGGCGGCGGCGGGACCCGGAAGCGGCAAAACCAAAGTTCTGGTACACAAATTAGCTTCCCTGCTGCTCATGGAAGACGTGAAGCACGAGCAGTTGCTCATGCTGACTTTCTCGCGTGCTGCGGCTACTGAGTTCAAGAAACGTCTTCTCGCCCTCATCGGCAATGCGGCTCATTTCGTCGAAATCAAGACCTTTCATTCCTACTGCTTCGACCTGATGGGGAAAATCGGCAATTTGGAAGACTCGAAAGACGTGGTACGAAAGGCCGCCGAGATGATCAAGAACGGTGAAGTGGAAAACGGGAAAATCGCCAAGGCAGTGCTGGTCATCGATGAGGCACAAGATATGAATGAAGATGAGTTCTCTCTCGTGAAAGCCCTGATGGAACGGAACGAAGACATGCGTGTCATTGCCGTGGGCGATGATGACCAGAACATCTACGAATGGCGCGACTCCAACTCCGATTATTTCCACTCTTTGATTTCCGACCATGGAGCCGCGTTTTATGAAATGGTGGACAATTACAGGAGCGAAAGCCGCATTGTGGATTTCGCCAATGCCTTTGTCGGAAAAATCCATAAACGCATGAAATCGACACCCATTAACGCCATCCGCGAAGGTGGCGAAGTGATGTGCTTCGATTATGCAAGTCCCAACCTTGAAACACCCGTGGTCGAGCACATCAAGAAAACCTACAAGGCAGGGAAGGCTTGCGTTCTGACACAAACCAACGAGGAAGCCCTGCGAGTACAAGGTTTGATGGTCAAGGAAGGCATTCGTGCCAAGCTCATACAGTCAACGGATAGTTTCAGTTTCTACAACCTCATGGAGGTCCGCTATTTCCTGAAAACGATAGAAACCGGTTCCTCCTCTCCTTTCATCAGCGACACGCTTTGGCAACGGGCGAAGGAAAAGACAATGATGGAATACAAAGATAGCCGCTGCATGGAAAACGTGCTGAACTTCATGGCTGATTTTGAGCGAATCAACAAAGCTAAATTCAAGTCTGACCTTTGTGAGTTCGTGAAGGAATCACATTATGAGGATTTTTACGACGATGAGGCGGAAACCGTTTTTGTATCTACCATCCACAAAGCAAAAGGGAGCGAATTCGATACCGTCTATATGTTGCTCAACAAGGCCAATACACTCAGCGATGAAGCTTGCCGAAAACTTTATGTCGGCATGACAAGAGCCAGACAATCGCTATTCATCCATACCAACAACAATCTGTTCGCTGACATTGGTTTGTCCAATTCGGACAGGATGTATGACAGCACAATTTATTCAGAACCTATTGAAGTCACCGTGCAACTTTCACACAAAGACGTAGTACTCGACTGCTTTAAGGGGAAAAAAGAAAGAAACATCAAGCTCCGCAGCGGCGATCTCTTATTGGTAGATGGTGACGGACTGAAAGCGATGGTAGCAGGACAGGTCTTCCCCGTTTTGCGCTTTTCCGCCAAGTTCATCAAAGAAAAGCAATTGATGGAAGCCAGAGGCTATGAGGCTATACGCGCTGACATTGCCTATATTGTCGCTTGGAAAGGAAAGGATGATACTGATGAAACTGCAGTGGTGCTGCCAAATCTATATTTTAGGAGAAAGTTTTCCTGAAAATGAAATGGAGCGGAATCTTGGGATCCTTTTCATGTAAATCATAGCTCCCTCCACCTCAAATATTGGTGACGAATATCTTTTCAATTAGTTTCATCTTCCGCCTTTCTTAATTTCCGCTCCCAAAAGATACATCCTACTCCAACGTTATACTTGATTCATTGACGTTTCGCTTGACATAACCCATCGGATTTCCATTCGGTAGTGTCCCCAATAGTGTGAAATGGATTTGCAAGGGCAAGGGTAAAAACCATAAGCCTATTTCAAAAGAGACCGACCAAAATTACTTGACTAATAGGTCATTTTGCAGGCTAAGACAGGTGCTGAAGTCTAATTAGTCGTCCCTTAAAAAACAAATATCTAATTGTAAATCAGTAAAATAAATGCAAA
>JASBYY010000052.1 GCA_029983675.1 Bacteroidales bacterium
ACATTATTTTATTGTGAATCAATAAAATAAGTGCTTTTTAAGGGGCGACTAAATAGATAAGAACGATTGCCTAGTTTAAAGCGACCTGGACAAATAAAGGATATGCTTGTCTCCAGACTTCGTCATTGCGTACCCCAAAGATTTTCATCAAATAGTTTTGCGATTCTCATTTGCCTTGGCATAAGCATTGCTTTCGTATAGACGGTTTTGTTCAGGGGCAACTTTATCTGTATTGTTGTTATTGTTTTTGCCAAAGCCAACATCTTATCTACGCTTAGCTTGATGTCCGATGATTTTAGTATTTGGCTTAGTTCCTTGTAGACCTTTAAGGCTATGAAACAGATACATACGTGCGCCTCGATACGTTTACGTGTAAAATGGAACATTGGCCTTGTCTTAATCTTTGATTTTGCTATGCGAAAGGCACTTTCCACATTCCATAGGTTGTGATACGCGTCATATACCTGTTCTACGGGCATGTCTGTATTAGTCAGGTAGCCAACAAGCAATCTTCTTCCATCGTCTCTTTTGTATTCCACCATGCGGCAATTGACCTTGGGCTGTTGAAGTATCCATTGACCCACTTCAGCACGCTCGTTCTTTATCTTTGCGCCGATAATATATTTGTAACCCAGCGTCTCCAGCTCTGTCATGTTGGCATTGTTCATCAGTCCGGAATCTGCAACGACAACAAAATCCTCTAACTTGTATTTTTGGATGAACTCAATGATGGTGGGGAGCATCGTATGCCCTTCATATTTGTTGCCTTCATGAATGCAGTATGTCAGCGGATAACCGTCTATACTTCACAAGCAACCCGAGTATGATCTGGGGATTGGGTGCCGTCCTTCCTTTGAAAAGCCTGTTTTACGCAAGTCGTCTTCCTTGTCAACTTCAAAATAAAGCGTTGTTACGTCATAGAACAATACGCCTATTTTACCGACAAGCATATCCCTGGTATGGGCGACACTGATGTCTTGTGCCAATCCGTGCTGACAATCACTAAGCTTGTCGAGATAGCGGTATGTTTTGGACAGGCTCAAATCATCATCAAAGTGATTCTTGAGGTATTATTCAACAGTTGCAGCCTTACTTGACGGACAGGAAAGACGGGCTTTGACAAGTTTGCGAAAACCGCATCTCCTATGCGGTTAAACACGTGGTCAAGTATGAGATCTGTCCCATTGATTAGAATGTTGCTTATATTGGAAAGTACGCGTTCAACTTCTTCGCGTTCGCCATTACAGATCCTGCGCTCTTCTTCAAATAAATCAAGACAAGGCTGGCTACGTTTCTTTTCGTTTTCAATCCACACCCGCCCCCTGACGAACCAAGTTGTCAACCGTAAGAACATCGGGGCTTACACCGATTGTTACTAATTCGCAATAATAGCCTTTTATCGTTTCTGCAACAACAGCACTTGTGCTACCGGAACGGTTGCGTTTCTTCTTAACAAACATGATTTTTGCCTTTGCTCACCCTGTTTTGGGGTACCAAATATACAAACAATTGATTAATAATAAATTGTAAAATGAAACTTTGGAGAGTGACGAAGTCAGGATTCCATCCGTCAAATACATATTCAATGATGGAAACGCCCTTATTGTGTCACAAACACCCTCCAACTCCCATCTTTCTCTCCTCGTTCCACATACTTTTTGGAAACTAACTGATCCAACAGTTTCTGTATAGCTGTCATGCTGATGCCCGTTTCCTCTTTCATGTCTGCAAGCGTCAATGTCGGTTGTGTTCGCATAGCGTTCAGTATCTTTGTGTAATTTGGTGTTCGGAATGCAATCCGTTCCCCGTCATACCACCACACATTATCATTTCTCTCGCTCACAAACAACACATCATTATACACTTCTGTAGCCACCAAATCATTGAAATATTTCAAAAAGGGACGGATATCCTTAATATCTGCATGGGCACCATCATTAGGCGCGGAGCCTACTTCGATGTCTGTCTTATACAAAGCTTCCAAATACTCTCCCTTCTTACGGCTACGAACCACAATCATTGGATAATTGTGGCGAGTCAAAATAAAGTTTACCATCAGCCGGGCAATACGACCATTACCATCCTCAAAAGGATGAATGCGTATATAGCGGTAGTGAAACAGCGCGGCTAACTCCACAGGAGAGAGTTTCCCCTCCTTCTCGGCTGCGTTGTACCAGTCCACCAAATCACCCATCAGTCCCGGAGTTTCTTCTGGCGAAGCATACTCAAATCTGTCACCGTATCTTGTAATAACACTATTTGGCCGTGTCTTATATTGTCCGGCATGTATTATGTAACTTGTCTGAACACCGCCAGGCATGCTACGATAAACCGTATAATTCTCACGCAGTAGAGTTCTGTGCAAAGTCCTGATGAAATTTTGTGTCAACGGCATTCCACTCACCATCGCCTCTTCAGCCATCATTCGTAGGCCAACATTGCTCGCCGTCATCTCTTGCACATCGCGCACGTCAGCCTCTCCAATTACCTTACCAAAGAGCAACAAAATTTCCGTCTGACCATAAGTCAGCGTATTGCCCTCAATGTGGTTGCTGTTGTAATTGAAGTCCACAGTAAAGCGACGACTAATCCTTTCTTTATCCTTCTTTGACAACGGCTGCAAATTTTGCCACGCAGCCAACGCCTTCTTGACATTAAGATATTTCATACCGTTTCAAATTTATCATCAGACAATGCAAAGTTACAAAAAAAACATCAAAATGGTTATTGAACACCAACCTTTTTCAAATCATTTCATCTTCAAAAACCACAAAAAAACAAAAGTTGAGCCATTTTCTTCACCAATTGATTATTCAAGTCAATTCAGATGTTGGTCTGAGACTAAAAAACTGTTTTTGAATTCTTACAACAAGGTTGTTATTCAATTAATGCAGCTTGAAACCATTCAAAACAGTTTCTTAGTTCACCTTACAATCTATCATTTTTTGTTATACCTTTGCCACAATGATACTAAGAAGTACTCCACCCGTCGTCTAATAATTAGAAATGGATAGTATTTCCCGATTCCATACCACATTTGTACCGATATCAATTTAAAATATTGAAAATAAACACCTTGCAGATTCTGTATTAAAGTAAAGAACCCAATGAACACATTCTATCAACCCGAAACACACCCCTTGTCGCCTTTTGTCCCCCAAAAGGCACAATTGCTTATGCTCGGTAGTTTTCCTCCGCCTAAGGCACGATGGTCCATTGATTTCTATTATCCTAATTTCCAGAATGACATGTGGCGCATCATGGGAGAAGTGTTTTTAGGTGATAAGAACTGTTTCATCGTACCCGAGACACATCGTTTCGACAAAAGCAGAATAGTATCGTTTTGCCATGAGAAAGGCATTGCCCTATTCGATACGGCCACAATAGTGCGAAGGCTTCATGGCGATGCTTCCGACAAGTTTCTCGAAATCGTTGAAGCCACCGATATTATTGCCATATTGGGGCATATCCCTTTGTGTAAAAACATCGTTGTCACGGGTCAAAAGGCCGCTGACACGTTGGCCGAAACGCTTCAATGCAATGCCCCTGCCGTAGGTGAAAAGGTCCAGCTTGCACTGCCGGATCGCCGCGACCTCACCATTTGGCGTATGCCGTCGTCTTCACGCGCTTATCCTCTATCCTTTGACAAGAAAGCAGCTGCCTACCAGAAAATGTTCCATCAAATCGGCATGGTCTAAATTCCTCAAAAACATGCATTGTTGTTGCATGGTGTCTGATGAAAAAACAACAAAAAGTGAAATATCGCAATAGTTTTTCCGTTTGAACTTTGTATTTTTCTATTTTCGCAGATTCAAAAACCGTTCATGTAAAGTACAATGCAAAACCGTTTTTTTGTCAAGAACATACTTTTTCTGCTCTTCCTCAACCTGTTGATCAAACCATTCTGGGTGCTCGGCATTGATTGTGAGGTGCAGAATCTGATTGGCAGCGGCGGCGAACTGGGTTATGGCATTTACAATTCCATTTTCAGCCTTACCTTCCTGTTTTACATCCTGCTCGACTTAGGCATCACGAACTATAACAGCCGCAACATTGCGCAGAACAGCCATCTGTTGTCAAAATACTTTTTCGGCATCACGCAAATCAAGCTTTTTCTATCGTTGCTGTATGGCGCGGTCATCTTTATTGTCGGTCTCATCCTCGGCTTTCGCGGTACAAGCCTGACCATTCTGGCTTGGTGCGGTTTGAACCAAGTGCTGCTTTCGCTGATTCTGTTCATGCGGTCGAATATACAAGGACTTTTATTGTTTAAGGCAGATAGTTTCCTTTCAATTTTCGACCGGTTGCTTGCCATTGCGATATGCAGCGTGCTATTGTGGTCGGGGCTGTTTCCCCGCGAAGACTTCACCATTTTATGGTATTTGAAAGCACAGACCGTCGCCTACGCCCTTACCTTGGTCTTGGCGGTTTTCGTGGTATTGCGCCATACCCACAAATTATCGTTCAAAGTCAACATTCCCCTTTTCATCGCCATTTTGAAACAAAGCATGCCATACGCCTTACTCGTATTGCTGATGAGTTTCTACAGCAGGCTTGAACCTATTTTGCTCGTCAAGCTCCTCCCCGATGATGGAGACATACAGTCGGGGATATACGCACAGGCCTACAGGCTTTTCGATGCCGGCAACAGCATTGCTTTCCTTTTCGGTGTCATCCTGATGCCACTATTTGCCTCCATGATTAAAAAAGGTGAGGATCTGAACAGCCTTGTCAAGGTATCGTTCAACATCATCGTAGCATTAATCGGCATGGCTTCGATACTCTGCATTATTTACAGTGATGAAATCATGGGACTGCTTTATTACACGAGGCTTCCTTCCGAAACCACGGAGAGCTATGACCTAGGATCCCATCAGGTGGTCGCCCATACGTTCCAGTTTCTCATGGTCAGCTTCTTCGCCTTTTCTACAACCTATATCTTTGGTGCCTTGCTCACAGCCAATGGGAGTCTGAAACAACTGAATATCATTGCCGCTTCAGGTGTCATCCTCAATGTCTTGCTGAACCTCTTTCTCATTCCGATTTTCAAGGCAGAGGGAGCCGCTTGCACCAGTCTTTGTGTGCAAACCTTCACCGCCATCATTCAGTTTATTGTCGCAAAACGTATTATGAAGATCAATATGGACGTGAAATACTGGCTACACATCATTGCTTTTTTGCTTCTTACAATAGTCACCGGTATTCTCGTCAAAAGGATCGGAACGAACTGGATGCTTAGCTTTGGAGTCAGTCTTGCCATTAACTTCGGACTGGTATTTGCCACAAGATTGGTAGGTTTCAACGACGTCCTGGCTTTGTTCAAGGCAAGAAGGAAAAATGAATAATACCGGCACTCACGGCACATCTTTTCTCATCGAAAAAGAAAATCGCTTGCACATTGGAGAAAAATGCCTATTTTTGTTCATTTATTAGTAGTGCAAAAATGGAAAGCAAAAATCATAATACATACAGTTCCAAATACTTATGCAAGCTATTATTGGAATATAAAACCCCGGTACTCATCCTACTTGTTTCTGCGGCACTGCTTTCCATACTATTCAGTTCGCCTCTTTTCATCACCCCGCTTTACAAATCGACGGTCATCCTTTACCCTACTTCGAGCAACTCTATCTCCAAAGTGCTGATCAGCACCACCTATCAGTCAGAAAAAGACATCATGAATTTCGGCGAAGACGAACAAACCGAGCAAATGCTACAGGTGCTCAACTCGAACCGTGTGCGTGATCGCGTCATCGATAAGTACAACCTCATGGAGCACTATGGCATACATGCCAAGCAAAAATATCCCGTCACCAAGCTGAATAAACTCTATGACAGCCGCATTAAATTCCATAGAACCGAATACAACGCTGTAAAAATCACTGTTTTAGATGCTGATGCCGATTTAGCGGCTCAGATAGCCAATGATATTGCGGAAATTTTCGACAGCACGATGAATGCGATGCAAAAAGAAGTGTCGATAAAAGCATTCCGCATTGTCGAAGAGGAGTACCTTAGCCTTTGCAAAGACATGGCACGCCTTGAAGATTCACTGAATATGCTTCGCAAACACGGCGTGTTCGACTATGAGTCGCAGGTCGAAATGCTCAGCCAACAACTGGCCATGGAACTGGGGCGCAATAACACTTCGGGTATCAAAGCCATTCAGAATCAACTCGACACATTGGCAAGATATGGAGGCGCTTCGTATGCCATCAAGGAAATGCTGGACCATGACCGTTTGCAGCTCTCTTTGGTAAAGACAAAGTATGAGGAAGCCAAAGTGGATGCCACACAGAATATTCCGCACAAGTTCATCGTCACATCGGCTTTCAAGGCAGAGCACAAGAGTTATCCGACACGCTGGATCATCGTCATAGTGACCGTTTGTTCCACACTTCTGCTCATCCTGCTTCTGCTGCCAATAATAGAACATTCAACATGGTTTTTTCGGAAAACGACTTCCGAGAAAGTCGATGCGCAAAAAAAGTAACTCTCGCATTCAATTTTGTAACACAAAAGAAATAACGCACAATAAAATGGACAATAATTTCAACAGTCTATCTTTAGTTCAGCTCATTGTCAAATGGAAATGGCATATCCTTATCATCACTGTTGCTGCGGCACTCTGTGGCGCCATTTTTTCCGGCAGTGCCTTCATCACGCCTCGCTATAAGTCCGAAGCTATCGCCTACCCGGCCAACATAAGTCCCTACTCCGAGGAAAGTGAGACGGAACAAATGCTGCAAATCATCAACTCTCAGTCGATTTGCGATTCCATCATTGAGAAATTCAACCTCTGGGAGCATTACAACATCGATAAAAACTACAAGTACGCCAAGACATACATGATGGCGGAATACCACAGCAATATCAAAATCAGCAAAACCCCATACGAAGCGGTTTCCGTAGTAGTATCAGATGCTGACCCCGATGTCGCCTGCAACATTGCCAAAGAAGTGCTTCATTATTACGACATGAAAGTGCAACAGCTCCACAAAAGCAAGAACAAGGAAGTTGTACTCATGTATGAAAGACAACTTCGATGCAAGCAGAAAGACATTGATTCGCTGAAGCAACGAATGAAGGTCTTGTCAGCAACATACGGAGTCACTGACTACGCCTCTCAATCGCGCGAAGTCACAAGAAGTTTCTTAAGCAATAGTTCTTCAAAATCAGCCGAACTGAAAGAAAACCTCGAAAAATACGGTCCTGAAATTATTGACCTGAACAAAAAAATTGAGAGTGAGGCCACTAATTATGTCAGAATAAAAGGTGATTACGAGCAGGAATTGCGTTTTTTGAACTCGGATCTTTCTTACTCTAATGTTATTACCGAGCCTTTCCCCGCCGACAAAAAATCATTTCCCGTCAGATGGATTATTGTCACTTTATGCGGCTTTGCTGCTTTTGTGCTCTCCATTATGGTTCTTTTTATTATCGAGAATCGCAAAAGATTAACACCTGCTAATCAATGACCAAAAAGGCAAAAATAGCATGGCTTTACGCAATTGCCGCACTTTTTGTGGCAATCAGCCTTTATTTGCTCATCAAAAAGGATAGCTACTTGTTTTTCGCCTTTCCTATTGTCTTGGGCATCTTGTTGCTATATGTCTTTTCTTTGGACAAAGTCATGCTTCTCACTGCATTTCTTGTTCCTTTGTCGATCACGTTTGAAGAATTGGACAATCTCGCCGTTTCATTGCCTGTAGAACCTTTGCTTCTCGGAATATCAGTCTTGTTTTTGGCCAAACTACTGTATGATGGTCATTACGACAGCAAAATCACACATCATCCTGTTTCCATTGTTATTTTCTGTATGTTCATCTGGATGATCGTTACGACCGTCACCAGCGAAATGCCTGTAGTTTCCTTAAAATTCATCGTTTCACGCCTTTGGTTTGTTGTTCCCTCATTCTTCTTTTGTGTCTTGCTTTTCAAACGCCCCAAAGATATCGACCGGTTCATCTGGTTATATGTTGCAGGTTTGCTCATTGTCATTGCCTACACCATTTTCAACCACGCTCAAAATGGATTTGACGGCAATTCTGCACACTGGGTGATGACACCTTTTTACAACGACCACACTGCCTACGGCGCAGTGCTGTCCATCTACCTTATCCTCGCTGTGACTTACGCTTTCATTCCCAGCATCAAACCACGACGGAGACTGCTCATTATCGGCGCTGTCGCTATTCTTAGCGTTGCTCTTTTCCTATCCTTCTGTCGTGCGGCATGGCTGAGTGTGATTGTCGCCATAGGTGTGTTGTTGTGCGTTCTTTTGAAGATTAAATTCAGATGGATCGTCACTGTTGCCCTTGTCTTAATTGGCCTTTTCTTTGCTTTCCAACATCGTATTGTCGATACGCTGGAACAGAACACACAAGATGCTTCAGGCGATTTTGTAGAGAATGTACAGTCCATCACCAATATCTCAACAGATGCCTCCAACCTTGAGCGCATCAACCGCTGGCAGTCGGCCATACGCCTGTTCAACGAACGACCGGTTGTAGGTTGGGGGCCGGGCACCTACCAATTTGTATATGCTCCTTATCAGATGTCGAAGGAAAAGACCATCATCAGCACCAATGCCGGTGACGGTGGCAATGCCCACAGCGAATATATTGGCGCCTTGTCAGAGCAAGGGCTTGTAGGATCACTGATTGTCATTACCCTCGTAATAATAACCGTTTATACGGGTCTGAAAACCTATCGAAGAGCAAAAAACAAAAAAGCCAAGGTTCTTGTTCTTGGTGCGACATTGGCCATTATCAGCTATTTTTTCCACGGTATTTTGAACAACTTCCTTGACACCGACAAACTGGCTATTCCCGTATGGAGTTGCATTGCGCTCATCGTCTCCATCGATTTGTATTATGCCGACAAGGAAGACTTCGATACCGATACCACAGCGGAGAAGCAGAAATAAAAAAGAGGGTGACCAAAAAGGGTAAATTTTGGACTTGTTAATTTTGTAACTTATTGATAATCAATATCATTTTCTTTACAAAAATTGCCACAAAAGGACTTTTTGGTCACCCTATTAGCTTAATAAACTTGTAGTTATCGGATTTCAACCACTTCAAGGTCGATGCGTAGCGGTGAACCCGCAGGCAATAGTTCCGGATTGAACTCAAATTCTCCAAAACCAAGTTCCGACGGCATTACTAACAGCGCTTTTGATCCGGCATTCATCTTCAAGACGGCTTCATCTATGCCTCGAAGCATTTGTTCCTGACCAGCCACGAAAGGCATTGGAAGATCCATTTCATAGCTCGACTCTATCTGATTTCCTTTCAAATTTGAAATCACATAATGAATGGTGACCGTATCGCCCGGTTGTGCGTTTTCGCCTTGTCCCTCTTGCTGAAGAACAAAGTACAAACCACTCTCGGTAGGTGTTGCGGTAATGTTATTCTCGCGAAGATATTCCGAAATCACCCTCCGCT
Organism: Bacteroidales bacterium; assembly: GCA_029983675.1. GTDB lineage: Bacteria > Bacteroidota > Bacteroidia > Bacteroidales > F082 > Limimorpha. The sequence goes on from JASBYY010000052.1 coordinate 9,450, forward strand.
CTTTGGCCATGCGTTGGGCCTTTTTCTCCTGCTGTTTCTTTTTGAAAGTCGCCTCATCCATGATGTCATTCATCTTCAAATCGACGAGCAACGGAGTATATGGAAGAATCATATTCTGATACCCGACGCTATCAAAAGCCAACGAAGAAGGGATTACGAAGCGCATACTTTCGCCTTTGGAAAGCATACCAAGTCCTTCGTTAAAGCCTTTACAGATAAACTCCTCCGTACCGTATTGAAATTCAGCTTGTTTATGCCCCGAAGTACTCATAATAGTATCGCCATCGAGATTGCACAAAGAGAAATCAATATTGACAAAGGCACCCAACGGCGCAGGCTTGTTATTGCCACCTTTACGATCAAGGATCAGCAATCCTGACATAGTCGGCTGGTACTTTACAACCGCCTTACAGGAATCTATCAAGAACTTCTCTTGCGCCATCAAATTATTGATATACTGCTTGTATTCCGCCTCACGCTGTTCGTAAGGCGTTATGGAAAGCAGTTTCAAATGGTAATACAAAGGTTGTCCCACCATGTTGTCAGGCACCTCTTCTCCGACTACGCCAGTGAAAATGGAATCGGAAAGGAACACCATGGCAACAGAGTCACCTACATGCATCAGCTGCAGAACATCGTTGATGTCGCCGACAAAATCATGTTTCTGAAGAATCAACTCCACAGGCTCGCTTCCGGCTGTCGCATATATCAGTGAATCATTAAGATACTGCGCCATTGAAAAAACAATGCCATCGTTGATACGCGGGCAGGTTGTTCCTTCTCCCTTGACATAATACTTCATGTATGCCCCATTGTCCATCTTCTTGAAACCCGAATAAATGCTGTTTCGGTTACAAGCGCCAAGAACAAGTATCAAAGCTGCCATGGGCAGCAATCTGAGCGATCGGTTCATTTTATTCAAAATCAATTAATTCAACTTCAAAAATCAGGTTGGCATAAGGCGGAATCACTCCACCGGCACCCATTTGTCCGTAGGCCAAATCATAAGGAATGTAGAGGATGCCTTTTTCGCCTTTCGACATCAATGCGATGCCCTCGTCCCATCCTTTAATAACCTCACCGGCACCCAGTGCAAACTCAAACGGTTCGCCACGCTCCACCGATGAATCGAACACGGTGCCATCGAGCAGTTTACCCGTATAATGCACCTTTACACGCTGTCCGGCCTGCGGTTTTAAACCTTTCTTGGCTTTGGTGCATACATAAATAAGTCCCGATTCAGTAGGCTGATCCGTAATGCCGTTTTCCTGCAAATACTGCGCAAATTTGCCGTCTGCCTCCTGATCCAATGCTTCCTTTTTAGCATTCTCACGGGCTTCGTACTCTTCCTGAGAGAGGATTTCGTTCATCTTCACCTCAAAACGAACGGCGGATTCCGGTTTCACATAAGCCGGCAACTGCTGTACACCAAAAAGCTTATAGAACACTGAATCTGCACGCATGATCATGGAAAGCGAATCGCCTTCATGCATCATGGAAAGTCCTTCATACAGGTCACCTTTGAAAACCGACGGACGAACTCTGTCGTTGAAACCATCATGATGTCTTTCAAACAACAAGCTGTCATCCAAATAATAAGCAAAATCCATAAAGACAACATTGCCCTCTTGAGCAACTCTGCCAGCATCTTCTATATTCTCAGTCAAAAATTTGTAATACAGTCCATTGTCCGACTTTTTATAACCCGGATAAGGTGATTTTTCACATGATGCTACCGACAAAGCGATGACTGCTAACGTTAAAGCAACAGAAATAAAATGTTTTCCCATAGTAATGATAAATTTAATTGTTAGTATTTTCAATATCAATTAGTTCTACATCAAAAATAAGGGGAGAAAATGGTGGAATAATGCCTATTTGCATGTCTCCGTAAGCCAAGTTAAACGGCAGCACCAAAGTAGCCTTTTCTCCTTTTTGCATCATCATGACACCTTCTTCAAAGCCCTTAAGGCCACGTCCTGTACCCACAACCAGACTCAAAGGCTCACCACGCTCTAAGGAAGATTCAAACACGGTGCCATCAAGCAAACGCCCCACATAATGCACCGTCACTTTCGATCCGGCATGTGGACGTTCACCAACACCGTCTTTCGTTTTGAGATACACTAATCCAGAAGAACACTTGTTAGATTCCTTTATCCCATTGTCTTTCAAATATTTGTCAAATTTTTCATTGGCGATTCTCTCAATGGCAGCCAACTGCTCCTCTTTTGACAGTATATCGAGCAATTCCACGTCAAAAACCAAATTGGAATACGGGGGAATACCCATGTATCCTTTGTCGCCATAAGCCAAAGCATACGGAAGGATTAACGTGGCTTTTTCTCCTTCGTGCATCAAGCTTACACCTTCATCAAGCCCTTTCAGCACTTTTCCGCCGCCCACAAGCATTTCATAATAGGGTTTCCCCAATCCATCCGATGTACCGATAGGTGTGCCGTCCAAAAACGACGTTGAATAACGGACTCTTGCCACCATACCGCGTCCAACCTTGGGTCCAATCCCTTCCTGACGGATAATATGATAGAGACCGGAAGGTTGAGGTGCGATTTTAATATTATTGGATTTCAAGTAGTTAGCAAGTTCCATTTCGGATTTTTCCTTGAGCGCTTTCATTTCTGTCGCCCTACGTTTAGCCACTTCCGAAGCTGGGGTAATCTTAACGAGCTTCATGTCATAAACCAAGTTGGAGTAAGGATTAAGCCCTTCTACAGCATGTTCTCCGTATGCCATTTTCGACGGGACGATTATCCTCGCCGATTCGCCAAGGTTCATCATCGGAACCACCTCTTCCCAAGCGGGAATGGCATAGCCTTCGCCAAGAACGAAAACAAAACGGTCACTGTCTCGTACCGGATAAGTCATGCTGTCGTTTACAATCAAACCGACAGAATAATCCAATTCCACTTCATCGCCTACAACCGGTTTTTTACCCTTACCAGCCGATAATGGAACAATATAAACGCCTGATTCTGTTGGACTAATGGATTTTACATTATTTTGAACATAAGCCTTAAACATGACTTCGGATTGTTCGCGCATCTTGGTTTGAATCTGTTCCACTTCGGCCAAAAAATCCGCCTCTTTCTGCACCTGAACCAATCTGACCTCATAACGGATGATATCGTCGGGCTTGACAGACAATGTGTTCAAATCAGCACCGAAAACATGCACAAGGGTTGAATCGGCAGGCACAATAAACGAGGCGGTATCGCCTTCATGCATCAAAGCAAGCCCCGACTGAAGATCACCATGATATTTTGTGGCGCTCAACCGTGTACGCACATAGTCAGCATTTTCCGTCCAGGAATACATGAGCGAATCGTTCATGAAATATGACATTTCCATCTTCAGGTAATCCGAAAACTGCGGACGCACTCCCTTGGTATTCTTTTCATAAAAACGATAGTAAACACCATCATTGGTTTTCTTGTAGCCCGGATATTTCTGATGACATCCGGTCAATAGTCCCACAACGCACATACAAGATGCGAAAAACAAAACATTCTTATTCATAGTTTATTGAATATCAATTAGTTTTATTGAATATATCAAAGTCATTCTATTGGTAATCTCCTGATTATCACCCGGGAGACCGTAAGCCAGGTGCGATGGGATGATAATTTTCGCCACATCGCCAAGATGCAGGTAGCGCACGGCTTCATCAAGACCGCTTTCAACCGGACTGCCGCCGACAACAAATTGTTTAAGGCCGTCTTTCTCTGAAGAATAAATCAGATCGCCGGTAATAGAAGTAAGCTCATATTCCAATGTAACCGTATTCCCCTGCTCCACTTGCTGCCCTTGACCGTGTTTCAATACCGCATAACGCAAACCGGTGCCGGTGGCAATCATTTCCAATCCGTGTCGTCTGATGTAATTATCAATTTCCTCACTCTCGTCTTTCACCAAATAGCGGTTGACTTTTTCGAGACTTTCCTTAAGTTGCTTATTATCAACATTTTTCTTCGTATCAGAAGAATGACGACACGAGAACAAAGCAACAAGAAGGAATAAAGGCCATATTTTCTGCAAAGTTTTCATCTGCCATTGATTAACAGGTTCTTATAGTCAGGCAAAACAGCCTTTAGCCGATCGACTGCCTCTTGCAAGGAACACGTAAGGCTTCCACCTGCCGCATTGGTATGTCCGCCACCGGAAAAATGTTTCTTGGCCAACTCGTGCACCGAAAAATCGCCCTTCGAACGGAAGGAAAAGCGAATGACATCCTGACGTTCGGTGATCAGCACCGACATGGTGATCTTTTCCATCGATAACGGATAATTCACAACGCCCTCCGTATCGCCCACATGATAGTTAAACTGCTCCAACTCGCTTTTACTCAGCGAGATAATGGCAGTAGCATAGTCTTCAAGGATTTCCATCTTATCGCTAATAGAGAATCCGAGAAGCCGAAGGCGGTTTTCGGAAAATGTATCATAAATCTGTTGGTGAATCCACACATAAGAAGCTGATTTCTCGATAAGTTTGGCGCAAATTGCAAATGTTTCCGGTCTATATACGGAATGTGCAAAAGAACCTGTATCCGTGATAATTCCAGCCAGCAGATTGGTCGCCATATCCGTATCAAGATACTCCATGCCATAGTGAAGAATCGTTTCTGCAACGAGTTCCGATGTACTAGATATCTGCGTTTCAGAAAGATAGCAATAAAACGGTGCAAAATCCGTATCACGATGGTGGTCGATGAGTATTTTATGCGCCGTAGCAGCTTCGAGCAACTCGGAGAACTTCCCGCAACGCGAAGGCTGGTTGAAGTCGAGCATGAAAATGCAGTCAACGCGTTCAAACAAAGCCTTTGCCCTTTCCGCATCATTTTCATAAATCACAATATCGCTTGCACCCGGAAGCCAAGCCAAAAAATCAGGAAACATATTGGAAACCAACACGTTGACATCATGTCCAAATTGCCTCAAAAATGCGGAAAAAGCCAATGAAGACCCGATGGCATCACCGTCGGGATTGACATGAGTCACAATCAAAATAGATTTTGGGTCTTGAATCTCTGCGTCAAGAAGTTGATAAAAAAGATCCCGGTGCATTATTTTATAAGGTGAAACAAGTCGCAAAAGTACATAATTATCCTTTCCAATGCGCGAAAAGGACAAATAGTTCCATCAAAATCATCGGATAAGGCATCTATTCATAGCAAAGCAAGTATCAAAATCACTCAAAACTAACACTTACCTTTGCTGAAGAACCTCGAAGGTATTATCGGAATATACCATGATGATGGAACGCAATGTGACCTTACCTTCCGGTTGTGGCGTTGAATCACCGCTGGCTTCGACGGGCGGATTTTCATTAGGTACCGAGGCTTCTGAAAGCGTAAAAAGATCCAATTCGGAGACTTTGGCCTGCCCCACGTCATCTTTAAAAGCTTCCGGCGGCACTTCGATACGGACATTAGGTGAAACAAGAGCTTCGGAAGAAGTCATGGGACCTGTACCAAAAATAATCCAATCGAGATTGTATTCCGGAAAGGTCTCTTTCAAGCGTTTCACAAAATCTAAACTCGGATTGTTACGCCCCGAAAGGACATGAGAAATCCCAGATGGTTGCACACCGAGTTTTTCGGCAAATTCTGTTGCAGTCAAATTCTTTGCACGAATAATATGTTCAATTCGATCTTTCATGAGCCTATCATTTTGCATCAAGGGTACGCCGCAAAAAACGGTTTTTCCCTATCGTTGAGTTTACAAAAGTAATAATTTATTTGTTACAAATCATAACTCAATTGGATTTACATTTGTAATATTTAGTGTGAGGTGTAATATTCTCTATCTAAACTATATATAATTACATATTAATATTTGAATATCAAATAGTTATAAGGTATTTGAAATTACTATGGATTTTATCTTATTTCATCGTAATTTCTAATATATTACTTTATATATTATCATTTTATATACTGATAATCAATTATTTATGTTGTTATTATATGATAAACGGTTGATCTTTATATATGTCATGTGTTGGTCTTTAAATTTTGCGAATTTACGTATGTAAATACATGTTGTTATATACTTAATTATCAGCTTGTTATTGTTGTTTGATTTTACTTTTGTAAATTTATAGCAATTTGTGATTGCCTTCTGTAAGAATTGGGATTTTACCACGTATTACGCCATAAACGTGCTATGGATGCCCGTAATAATCCCCTATCTAAAATGTAAGAAAACCTACCTGATTTTGGATTTTGCTTTGCTCTCTCCTTTTCCTATTTGTCTCTCCGTTTTTCCAAAAAACTGTTGAGCTACTCAAAAAAGAACATGAAAAAAGTCCCGTTTCTCCTTTCATTTTTCGGACGAAAAAATCATTTTTCAAAATGGTATTTCAATGGTATTAATGGACTTCTCCCCACTGAAAAAAACACTAAACAAACCCGATGAAAATTTTGCAACCTTATATTCCCTTCATCTTACCATCATAGCTGGTATGATAATTATATAGTAATGTTTTCTTACTATAATATTATATTACTATCGTTAAGTAATAGTTTCGATGTATTTATATTGTATGGGATTATAATGCTTCTTGAACCGGTGCAATTCCGTTCAAGTGTGAATTTCATGGCTTTTTCACCCACCCTTGTCCATACATACGCAAATATGACATTCTCAGTTTGGCATTTTTGCCTTATTTAGCACACAACAACTTTATTATCAATTAAATAAACAAATATTTCCATCATTAATGCCTTCTGACTTTCTGCTTCAATTAGAGAAATCTGCAATCAACAACCCAAATTTCACCTCCTATAATGGTTCCTACTGCCTGTCTATCCAACCAACTTTCTTTTTCAATTCAATGCAGTTTCCCAATGCAACTGCTATTGGCAGTTGACTCCGAAAAATACCTTATTTTTGCAGTACCATGATTTCAAAAGAGAAGCACATTCAGCACCTCATTGAAGAAGGTGAGCATCAACAGCTTGATTTTAAGTTCGAGATTTCGGATAGCAAACGGATTGCACGCTCATTGTCGGCTTTTGCCAATACCGATGGCGGTCGGCTCTTAGTGGGTGTCAAGGATAATGGTGCAATTGCAGGTGTGCGCAGCGATGAAGAAATACACATGATTCAGGCTGCGGCGGAATTGTATTGCCAGCCCAAAGTGGATTTTATTGTGGAGCAATGGGAAATCAACGGAAAAGAGGTGCTTGAAATCATTGTGCCCAAAGACAAGAAACAAAAACACCGCGCTCCTGACAACCAAGGGAAATATAAGGTTTTTGTACGTGTAAACGACGAGAATCTGCTTGCAGACAGTGTCTTGTTGAAAGTGTGGAAACATTGTCGCAACATCCGACCGGCCAAAATCTCATTCACCGGTCCGGAGATGCAACTATTGCGATATTTGGAGGAGAATGGCGAAATCACGCTGCAAGCGTTTCAGAACCTCTCCCACATCAATCGGCATCGGGCGGAAGCTATTCTTGTTGACTTCATTCTGGTTGGCACCATAGAAATTGTCATGACCAGCCAAAAGACTTATTTCAAACTTGGCAATCCTGAAGAATTGTCCGGCCAATAAGTTCCCAACTTTGATCGACGTATTATCGTTGCATGCCTGCTTTTGGTTCACAAAAAAAAGGTCACCGCACTGGCTGACGCCAAGCGGTGACCAATAACCGGCACAATTGGAATTGATTAGTTCTTCAATTCCGTTTTCAGTGATTAGATGTTACCGATTTTGAAACTAAACATCACAGTGCGCGGAGTGACGGGACCATAAATATAAGATGGGTCACGATCGGCGCTGATATCGAAGTCTTTCTGATATGAATTGAAGATATTCTTCACACCGGCAGAGATTTCCGCATTCATATCCTTCAGCTTTAACTTGTAGCTGATTTTTGCACCGGCATCGAAGAAGTTGGGCGACACCCTCAGCTCTCCTTGTGGCTTATTTGTTTTTGGTCCAAAATAGGGAACCAACATGCTGCCAATATAATTTCCAGTGGCCGACAGGCAAAGGTTATCGACGACATCCCAATCCAAGGTAAAGAATCCGTACTGATCAGGGGTTCTGAAGAAACGTCTTTCGTCAAAGTCCTGCGGTTTCTCAAACTTGCTCGATTGAATGGTGAATCCGGCGAGGAACGACACATCGAAAGCTGGCTTCACCTTCAATTCCATGTTGACACCTTTCACAACGGCACCATCAGGAGCGTTGACACGGGTGTAAATCACGGTGCCATTTTCATCGGGTTCGCCAAACTCGTTACGGAACGCATCGTTAAGCTGGGTATAGAAGCCTTCGACGAGGAAACTGGTGTTCACTTTGCCCAGGCGTTTGTTGAAGTCCAAAGAAAGCATCATGCTGTGGCTGGTTTCTTGTTTCAGATTGGGGTCGTTCTTATGGATGACCTTACGGGCACCAGAGGTCTCGATATGCAAGTCCTCGTCAAAAACCTGAGGCGCACGGTAGCCTTGTGAGTAAGAAACACGACCTTGCAGGAAAGTGAAGAAGTCGTACATCAAGCTGACACGCGGGCTGAACACATCGTCATTTTTGTCGTTATTGTTGCTCACCCTATCCTTTACGGAATAATGGTCATATCTGACACCAGCCGATGCTCTGAAACGGTTCAAGTGCAAGTCGTATTGCGCAAATGCCCCAGTGGTGGTCAGTGACTGATCAGACACCACAGTGCTTTCGGGGTGAGGAATGCTAATGGTGGAGTCTGCAAAATTAATTTGTGCATTTTCAATATCGGGATAACCTAACTTCTTATCCTTCAGGTAATCACCGGTGTTTTCCACACCAAGATTCAACGAGGAATGTTTAAAAGCAAACTTGTACTGCACACCGGCATTGTAGGAGTTGTCCACAGAATTACCGTAGTCTTTCAGCGATTGTCCGGCACCGTAGTAGGAATCACGGTTCAGGAATTGTCCTGAGGCGTAAACCGACAAGAGGTCGTTGGTGCGGAAAAAGCGTTCGTAGGTCAATCCTGCCACCTTCATGTCGTGCTGTAGGGCTTCGGCAACGTCTCTTTCATGCAAAGGCATGTCTTGCTTATTGCCGCCGTCGCGTTTTTCCTGAATGGCGAAAAAGTCAAGGGTCAGCTTGTCCTTGGAAGAGAAACGATGGAAGGCTCTACCGCCAAGGGTAAGGTTCTTGATAGGAGAAAGCTCAGAGAATGAATCGTTGTTGGCATCGAACATTTCACGTTTGCGGCTATAGCCAAACATAGAAATACCGGATTCGTAGGTGC
>JASBYY010000053.1 GCA_029983675.1 Bacteroidales bacterium
CGCCGCCCACCCGTAACGGAAACGCCCCTCCACAAAAAGGAGGGGCGTTCTGTTTTTATGGCGTGTGGCGATGGACGAGGCAGCCGGAAAAGCCGTCCCGGACCTGTGGCGACAGTCTCCCTCCACAAAATATTACCGCTTTTATACCTTGCTTCTAATATGCGATAGTACAATTCCTGTTGCTACCGCCGCATTAAGCGATTCGGTAACACTTCCTGAAAAACGAGGAATGGTGATCGGGACCGTAATCAAAGACAATAGATTCTCCCTGATGCCATGTGATTCACTTCCTATCACAATAATACCATGATCCCATTTCTCTGTTGTGGTATATAGGTTTTTGCCATTTAGCAATGTGCCGTAAATAGGAGTCCCATTGGCTTTTTCTTGGGTTAAATAGGATTCAAGGTCGGTTTCTATGGCTTTGACCCGGAAAATGGAGCCCATAGTGGCTTGAATGACTTTGGGATTCCAAACCTCCACACAATCACTGCTGCAAGTGATGTTTTTAATGCCGAACCACTCTGCTGTTCGGATAATGGTGCCCATGTTGCCGGGATTGCTGATGCCGTCCAAGGCAAGTGTGATGTCGCGTTGCGTATCGACATATTCTATTTCATGTGGTATTTTAGCCACGGCAAGTATGCCTGGTGCCGTGTTTTGTCCACTCATCTGTTCCATCTGTACATCTGAAACAATCTCCATTCGATGGTCGTCAAGAGTGTTGCTGTTCATATACGATGCAGTGGCAAAAATGTAAATGGTTTCGAAATCGGATGCCAATAGCTCCTGCACCATTTTTCGTCCTTCAACGACAAAAAGCTGATGCTCTTTCCTGTATTTCTGCTGCTTGAGCGACTGTACTAATTTGACGGTGTTTTTCGTAATCATTATGGGTGTTTAAGACTGCGAAGTTATAAAAAAAGGCCGTTTCGTAATATGAAACAGCCTTTTGGTAATATTTCTGTTGTCTTTATTCGGCGAAGACTTCAAATTCAATCTCGGGTTGCACTTCTTTGTGCAGTTTCAATTTGGCTTTGTAAGTGCCAAGTTCCTTGATAGCGTCTTCATTGATAACGATCTGTTTGCGGTCGATTTCCAGATTGACAGCTTCTTTAATAGCGTTGGCAATCTGAACGGTGTTGACCGAACCGAAGATTTTTCCCGAAACACCAGCCTTGGCGGGAATCCTGAGTTTCAGGTCTTCCAAAGCATTGGCTTTTTCCTGAGCTTCGTTCTTAATCTTTTCTGCTTTATGGGCTTGCTGGCGCATTTCCTCGGCGAGGATCTTGCGGTTTCTTTCAGTGGCCATAATAGCTATTCCTTGGGGAATCAAGAAGTTGCGACCATAACCGTCTTTCACAGTGATGATGTCGTTCTTATAACCCAAACTGGCGTAGTCTTGTTTCAGAATAATATCCATTTCTTGTCCTCCTCTGATTATTTCAACATATCGGCAACGAAGGGCATCAGTGCGAGATGACGTGCTCTCTTGATGGCCTGGGCAACCTTTTTCTGATATTTGGTGGAAGTGCCGGTGATGCGGCGAGGCAGTATCTTGCCTTGCTCATTGACGAACTTCAGCAAAAAGTCGGCATCTTTATAATCGATGTACTTGATGCGGTTCTTCTTGAAGCGGCAGTATTTTTTTCTTTTCGTATCGACTGCAATAGGAGTCAGATATTTGATGTCGTTATTTTGTGATTGTGCCATTTCTTTGAGATTTAATAATTGTCGTTAAGCTTGCTTTTCTTCTGCTTTTTCGGCAGCTTTCTTGCGTTTCTTCTCGTTGTAAGCGACAGCATGTTTGTCAAGTTTCACAGTGAGGAAGCGCATGATGCGTTCGTCACGTTTCAGCTCGGTCTCAAAGTCAGCGATGATGTCACCTTCGGCTTTGAATTCTATCAAATGATAGAAACCTGTGGATTTTTTCTGGATAGGATAGGCCAGCTTGCGCATGCCCCAGTCCTCTTCGTGTACGATTTCAGCACCGGCAGTGCCAAGAGTGTCTTCGTACTTTTTTACCGCTTCCTTCATCTGTTCTTCAGACAAAACGGGAGTTACAATGAAAACGGTTTCGTACTGATTCATAATTAACTGATAATTAAATGTTTAAATACTAATTGTGTGTTTAATTGGACTGCAAATATACGCTTTTTCCTTGACATGCAACACCTTCAGCTTGTGTTTTTTAGAAAAATGTAGCGAATAATGCCTTCCCCTATTGGGTACGGACTTAGTAATCAGATGGTCATGCCTTCGCAGATAATGTCTCGGTCATTTCTTGAAGGATGAATGCCGCCGCTTTCCCGTTGCCGAATATTTCAGGAAAGACCGTCGGCTTGGTCTGCTGGAAATGTTGCCATGCCGTTGTAATCTTTTCGGTATCGGCACCTGTAAGTAGGGCATTTCCAGTTTTAACAATTTCAACCCATTCGGTTTCGGGTCTCAGTATGATGCCCGGTTTCTTGAAAAAATAGGCCTCTTTTTGCACACCGCCCGAGTCGGTCATAACGAGTTGGGAGTGGCGTTCCAATTCTATCATTTCGAAGAAAGAAGCCGGTTCGGTCAGTTTGATGTTGGGGGATTTCTCGACCCGTTCACGTAGCTCTTTCCGCAGATTGATTTGGATTAGTTTTGCCGTGCGCGGATGAAGCGGGAGGACTATAGGTGTGTCTTTTGAAATTTGCACGAGAGCCTCGAATATCGCATTCAAATGCTTGGGGTTGTCGGTATTGCCGTCGCGGTGAATGGTGGCAAGCACATAGCCGCCATCTTCCAAACATAGCCTGTGGATGATGTCAGTGCGTGTGGCGGAAAGTTGTGAGAAATGCAGACTATTGTCATACATGATGTCGCCACAATGGCAAATCTTTGGGTTGTCGATGGTGTATGGACCGTCGTTATCTGTTTTGAAACCTTCGTGCTGGAGGTTTTTGTAGCCAGTGGCAGTGGGCGTGAACAGCAGGGTGGAGCAGTGGTCGCAAACAATGCGGTTGATTTCTTCCGGCATGTTCTTGTTGAATGAGCGCAATCCGGCTTCTATGTGGACAATCGGAACGTGAATCTTTGCGGCGGCAACGGCACCGGCCAAGGTGGAATTGGTATCGCCGTACAAAACAATGTAGTCAGGCTGTTCGTCAAGAAGAATGCGCTCGATGCCTTCCGTCATCCTCGCTGTTTGCAAGCCGTGGCTGGCCGAACCCACATGCAGATTGTAGTCGGGTTTGGGAATGCCGAGTTCATCAAAAAAGACTTGCGACATGTTCTTGTCGTAGTGCTGTCCCGTGTGGACGATGATTTCATGCACGTCGTTCTTTTGTCGTTCTTTTATGGCGCGGCTCAGTGCGGCGGCTTTGATGATTTGGGGTCTTGCCCCGATTATGGTTACTATTTTCATAACCAAGTTTTAGATTATTTTTCCATTGTCGGAGAAGCTGTAATAGCTTTCCAATCCGATGATAAGATGGTCGAGCACATTGACATCGAGTAGCTTTCCGGCGGCGCAGAGCTTTCGTGTCAGCTCAATGTCGGCGTTGCTGGGCTTGGTGTCGCCCGATGGGTGGTTGTGGCAAAGGATGATGCCTGTCGCGTTGTTCAACAAGGCGTTTTTGAATATGAGTTTGGGGTCGGCAATGGTTCCGGTCACCCCGCCTTGGCTGATTTGATCGACATTGATGGCTTGGTTGCTGCGGTTCAGCAGAAGGGTGATGAAGTTCTCGCGTTTGAAGTCGGAAATGAAGGTGCAGAGGTATTCGTAGGCTTCTTTGCTGGACGTGATGCGTGGCAATACGGCCGCTTCGGAGCGTCGGCGACGGTTGCCCAACTCAAGTGCCGATACGATGCTGACGGCTTTGGCCTCGCCAATGCCTTTGTGTTTCATCAGGTCGGCAATGCTGAGGTTCGACAATTCAATGAGATTGTTTTTCGCACTTTCTAAAATTTCGCGGGCCAAATCGACAGCCGATTTTTCGTTGCTCCCCGATCCGATGAGTATGGCGATAAGCTCGGCATTGCTCAAGGCGGCTTTGCCTTTGGCAAGCATCTTCTCGCGGGGACGGTCGTCGGCAGCCAGACTTTTTATGGTGTATTTGTGTTCCTTGCTCATATCGGAGGCTTCAAAATCGGGCGCAAGATACAAAGAATTACGAAAAAAACCTCTCCTAAAAATAGAAGAGGTTGATTATGAATTATGTAGCGTGCGCTAATCAGCCTATCAAGCTAACTTTGCAGTGAATTTCGTCAGCTTCGACTTCAGATTGGCGGCCTTGTTGCGATGGATGATACCACGCTTGGCAACCTTATCAATCACCGAATAAATTTTCGGCAACTGTGCTTCAGCTTCCGATTTTTCGGTCAATAATCTGAATTTCTTGACTTCGTTACGCATGTTCTTAGCGTAGTAACGATTGTGCAAACGTCTCTTTTCTGTCTGACGAATTCTCTTGAGTGACGATTTGTGATTTGCCATATCTGTTCTTCTTTCTTATTATTTCCTCTTAATTCGGGCTGCAAAAATACGCTTTTTATTCTTACCAAAGCCAATCATCGGGTAATTTTTTTCTTTTCTCGGTCCTATACCTTTTTATTATCGAAGTATTAATCTATTAATTTATTGTAAATCATATAATTAAACCTAAAAAAGCCATTTTTTCCTCGTTATCGGGATGTATGATTTCTTCCAAGCGAACATTTACAAAGTGGTTGCGTTGCAGGTCTTGTTGTGCCTTTATTTGAATCGGAATGTAATTTTCGCCGTAGCCTTTGGCCCAGCCGCGTGTGTCGATGCGTTCAATAAGCATGCGTTGTGTGCAGCCTTTCATGCGGTTAAAGTAGGCGGTTCGGTTTTCCAGCGAAATGTGGCGCATGATTTCACTGCGCTGCGATTTCACTTTTTCAGGAATCTGGTCGGGCAGGGCGGCGGCTTTTGTGCCTGTGCGCACGGAGTATTTGAAGGTGTGGATGTGGCTGAATCCGATTTCTCTGGCAAAGGTGCAGCATTCGTTAAACTCGGCATCGGTTTCTCCGGGAAATCCAACAATGATATCGGTGGTCAGGTTGAAATCGGGCCTAAACTGCTTGATTCTTGCACACATGTCGCGGAACTGGCTTGCCGTATAGAAGCGGTGCATTCGTTTCAGGGTGTTTTCAGAACCGCTTTGCAGGCAGACGTGCATGTGGGGCGCCAGTTTTTCGTGTTGGAAAAGTTGTAGGAAGGTGTCGGAAAACAGATCCGGCTCAATGGAGGCGATGCGCACGCGGAAATCGCCTTCGATGTCGAGAATGCGTGCCACCAGTTGTTCAAAATTGGTGTCGCCATAGCGATAACGCCCCATGTTGACACCGGTCAGCACCACTTCTTTGAATCCGTGCGCGACAACATCGCTGACATTTTTGCAAATCTCATCGTCGTTGCGGCTTGTGGAACGCCCTCTGACCATTGGGATGATACAGTAGGAGCAGAAGTTGTTGCAGCCGTCTTGTATTTTGATGAGACTGCGGGTGTGAAAGGTGTCGTATGCAGGTTTATAGCTGAACAAGTCCTTGTCATAGCCTTCAGGATCGCTGGCGCCAAACGTGAAGTGGTCGTTGATGATATCGAAAAGAGCGGCTTTGCGTTCGTTGTCGATAACATAATCCGCCAAGCCGGATTGCAGCAGGTCTTCCTTGTAGTTGTTTACCATGCAGCCCGTGATGACAATGAGGGCGTTAGGGTTTTTCCGACGTGCCTGATGAATGGTCTGGCGGCATTTTTGGTCGCTTTGGTTGGTCACCGTACACGTATTGACTACAACGACATCGGCGTACTCATCGGCTCCTGCAATGTCGTATCCGCTTGCCTTGAATTGCGAGGCAAGTGCGTCGGTCTCGTACAGGTTGACGCGGCATCCCAATGTCTTGAAGGCGATTTTAACCATGCCTTTCGATGAGATTTCCTTCTATTGACAGCGGTGTGGCCTGCGTGACCTCCACTTCGACGATGTTCCCGATCAAAGTGTCATTGTCCGATGCAAAGCGCATCACAATTTTACCCTCGGTATGTCCGGTGAGGTAGCCGCTTTTGCGGTCGTGTCCTTCCACAAGCATTTTTACGGTAGTGCCGATGAGACCTTGGTTGTACACCAACGAATGCTTCATCAGTTCTTCGGTGAGGATATGATAGCGTTCCTTTTTCACTTCCTTAGGCACATCGTCTTCCCATTGTGCGCTGACGGCACCGGGGCGCACACTGTACTGCGCAATATATGCCATGTTGTATTTGAACTCCTCCATGGCGCGACGTGTGTTTTCAAACTCTTCTTCGCTCTCTTTCGTGAAGCCCACAATAATGTCGGTGAAAATAGTCGCCGTTGGCAGCAGTCTGCGGATCGTTTGTATGATGTGCCGGTAGGTAGCCATATCGTGGTGCCGGTTCATGCGTTGCAACATGTTTTCATCACCCGACTGAATGGGGATGTGAATCTGCTTGCCGAGGCAGTCGTATTGCGAAATCACCTCGATGACTTCGTCACTCATGTCGCGCGGATGGGGCGAGGTAAAGTACACCCAGAACTCTTTGCCCGAAGATTTTCCATATTCTCCCACGCGACGCAGTAGCTCGGCGAATCCGATTTCTTCGCCTTTTTTGTCCAAGCCGTATGAGTTGACGTTCTGTCCCAACAAGGTGATGCTTTTGTAGTTGTCATCAACAAGTTTCTTCAGTTCGTCGAGAATATCGGCGGATGGGCGCGACACTTCGCGTCCACGGGTGTATGGAACGGCGCAGTATGTGCAGAACTTGTTACACCCGTTTTGTATGGGAATGAAAGCCTCGAACTTTGAGGACTGATTGGGACAGATGTTCCAGAACAAGTCCATGTGCGCCGAGGGATTGATGTTGTCGGTCTTGCTGAATAATGGCGCAACGGGCCGGATGACGGGTTGCTCGTGGATTTCCTCTCCCATCTTTAATGCGGCAGGTGTCACGATGCCGTACTGCCTGATCATGTCGGGCAGCTTGGGCAGCTCGTTCATGGCAAACACCAGGTCGAACAGTTTGAGAAAACGCAACCGGTCGGCGGGCAGGATGCAGCCTGAAACAAAGGTGATCATATTCTGCCTGTTTTTCATGCTGTTCCATTTGCGGATGCGGCTGTACACCTTGTCGATGCCCTTTTGCCGCACCGAGCAGGCGATGACGCCCAACACGGTGGCTTCGTCCTCATTTTCGGTGGGGACAAAGCCCATTCCTTGCAAGACAGTGCGCACGCGCCCCGAGTCGCTTTGGTTCATCTGACATCCTAAAGGGAGAAGGTAATACTTCATTTTTCGATTCTGTTCAATAACGGTGGTTGCTGGCTGTCCCGACGGGAAATGTTGGATCAGCCGTATATCAGACTGATGATATCGTTGAGAATGGGATTGTCTTGCGGCAGCTCGGGCGAAGTGAGGGTGGATGCGCCTACCAATAGGCCCTCGGCTTTTCCGATGATGTCGGTGTCGAGGCAGTCGGAGGCGATGCGGCACTCGCGGATGGTTTGGTGTGCAGAATCGATGTCGAGACCGACCTCAACGCCTCCCCAAGCAAACTGTTCCTTCTTGACGGCGTGGAAATGTTCCCACTTGCCGAAAAGATAGTCGTGTGTGCTGACACGGGCGGCATGTGCCTGCACCTCGGGGTGCTGTGCCAATGCCTCGAAACCGATGGTCTCGGGTGTCATGCCGTAAACGTCTTGAAAAGCAGCAATCAGCGGATCCACAATATTGGTGGCGGTGACATCGGCCAATTCGGAAAGGTTGACGATGCGGCTGGCAACGGACTTCACGCCGTTTTTGGCGAGCTTGGCCTTGTTGACACGCAGGTAACGCTGCATGGCTTCGGCATCGGTGCGTATTAATATGGTGCCGTGGTGCAAGTGATTGACGGGACCGTTGTAAAATGCGTTGCCCGAAAACTTGCGACCGTCGATGGTAAGGTCGTTGCGCCCCGAAACAACGGCTTCTAAGCCGTAGTGACGCAAGGCTTTTTGAATGACCGACATCTGACGGGGAACGTCGTAGATCCTTTTATCCGCAATGAACGAGAAATTCAGGTTGCCGAGGTCGTGGTAAACGGCACCGCCTCCTGTGCGGCGACGCATTAAAAAGCCGCCGTCGGCAATCAGCGTATCGCTGTTGCACTCGGAAAAGGGGTTCTGGTGAAGTCCAATGACCACGGTGCGGCGATTCGCCCAAAGATACATGGTGACTTGGTCTTCTTCCTGATGGTCGGTAAGAAAGGTTTCAACGGAAAGGTTAAGATAAGGGTTGTTCTGTTGACTGATGACGATACGTGTTTTCATATCAAGTTTATGTGATTATAGACTAAAAAAAAAGCCCGCAGCGATGCGAGCCTTGTAGTCTCTCCGGGATTTGAACCCGAGTTACCAGGATGAAAACCTGACGTCCTGACCAGACTAGACGAAGAGACCTTCTCTGTCACTGTCCTTTCGGTTTCAGTTTGACGCGGCAAAATTACTACAAATTTTCATATCTGCAACACTTTTGGGATAAAAAAATAGAAAAAAATTATATTTGATTGATTTATAGCTTTATAAAAAGGCGTATTTTTTGAGATTAAGACTTGTGTCACATTAAAAATGGACCTTGATTGTAGTGGAAAAGCCCATAATATGACAATTTGTTATTCAAAAGTGAAGGAAAGCTGGAACAATTTATTGCTTAGCTTGTCGATGCTGGAGGTGTAGATGGCGGCAGGCTCCTTGATGATATTGAGTATGCCGTAGCTCATTTTTACTTCGACACCCATTTTGAACCATTGGTTGTAGAAATCGAAACCGGTGCCAAGCTCCAAGGCAAGGTCGAAGCGCTTGGGAGAAAGGAAATAATTCTGTTTTGCTTTTTTTCTGGAAGAAAGGTCTATCTTGGGATTTGCCCCGCCAATGATATAGGCCGCCACGTTGTTCAAGCGTTTTGAGCGGTATTTGAGTTGTATGGGAAATTCTACAAAGGTGGAGAAGATTTTACGTTCGATAGGAACAACTTCCATCGTATTTGTATAGAAAACATAATCAATTTTTCTTTCGCCGAAACTTAGCGAAGGGATGAGGCGTAAGTCGAAATGTTGTCCTAAGCGTTTGTTGCCAATTACGCCAACAGTGAATCCGGGAACGTGCTTTGTTTCAATATTATACGCATACAATTCTTGGATTGAACTTGCGCTGACCCCATTCTCGGCGCTCTCCAGATACTGCCCCCAATCATTGCTTTCTTTGGTGACATCAATATTCTGATAGTTTTCGCGAAGGGCAATGGTATAACTCATGCTGTTGACGGCAAGCAGGAAACCGAAATGATAAGGCTCCTCGTCGTACTTGGGAAGGAACAGCACTTTCTTTCGCTGTGCTTCGACAATGGTGTTGAAGCAGAAGGAAAGTACAAGCAGTGCCAAAATGATTCTGATGGTGTTCTTCAATTTGCAATGGTATTTGTTTGAAAACGCAAAGGCTTTCATTTTATTGTACGAAGTTTTCGGTGGCAAAAATAGGAAAAATGAAGCTGCGCAACTTTATAAAGAAGGCTTTTCCCCTTCAAACAAACCCGCAATGCCGAAGGAGAGGCGTAGTCTTGCGACATTTTGAAATCCGACATGGCACATCGTATTAATAAAGGTGTCGGGTTGGGGAAAGGCGTAAACGGATTGCGGCAAATAACGGTAGGCGTTGTGGTCTTTCGAGATGATGCGCCCGATAATCGGTAGCAAGTTGTTGAAATACAGGCCGTAGAGGAATCTGATAGGGCGAGGCTCTGGCACGGAAAACTCAAGAATGAAGAGGCGTCCACCCGGTTTTAACACGCGGAAGGCCTCGCGAAGTCCCTGCTGGTAATTCTGGCAGTTGCGTATCACGAAAGCAATACTCTCGGCATCGAAAGTGTTGTCTTCAAATGGGATGGATTCGGCATCGCCGGCAACAATATTTATCTGATGGCTGAGTTTCTTTCGCTCGGTTTTCTTTTTTGCGATTTGCAGCATCTTTTCAGAACGTTTTCGGCTACTAAGATGGCCAAGTCGCCGGTGCCGGTGGCAAGGTCGAACTTTGGTGTTCCGCTGAAGCTGCCGCTCCAAGTGT
The DNA here is from genome assembly GCA_029983675.1 of Bacteroidales bacterium. Taxonomy (GTDB): domain Bacteria; phylum Bacteroidota; class Bacteroidia; order Bacteroidales; family F082; genus Limimorpha. The sequence continues at coordinate 10,110 of JASBYY010000053.1, forward strand.
CGGGGTTGCGGAGGTTGCCCCAGGTGTCGAAACTGAGGGTTTGTTCCACTTGGCCATCGTTGTCGGTGACGGTGGTCCAGCTGCCGAGGTGGTCTTTGAGGACGTAGTGCAGGGCTTGGCTGCCGTTGCACAAACCCTCAATAGTGGCGAAGATGAGTTCTATTTGTAACCATTTGTCGTCCATTTCTTACGTTTTAGTGAAATCTGGAGCGGCATAACGCCGCCCCAGTTAATGGCAAAGTCATCTTTACGGAATAGATTTAGAATGTTTGGACACACTGTAGCCATGTTCGTCAATATCAAACAAATAAGGCCATTTGTCGTCAATGTAATCCTTAGCGGGACATATGGTGACACTCTCGTCCCAATTCATCCTAAAGATGTAAACGTCTTTATTTGAGTTTATCCCAATAAGATACCGAGCATCAATCTTAGTTACTCGATAAATGGAAATCAGCTCATTTTCAATAGCTAATTTTGCAATCTGATAATCGCATTTGCTTTTTATATAGCCAAATTTTCCCTCTGAGAAAAACCCGATGTATTCATTGTCTGGACAAAACAGAATCACATCGGAATTGAGAATCTTCCTTTGGAATACTAATCGTTTTCGGACTTTGTAATAGCTTGGTTCTATTCTTCTCAAGAAAGTCCCATCTTCAATATCGGCTCTAATGTCGGCTCTGTTTGGCTTTAATGGGTCATAAACATGAAAGATATTCACAATGAACGGAGTATCACAGAACGGCTTGGAAAACAATGATTTGCTTTTATTATCCAACGCTAACTTGTTCAACCTATCAATATCCTTTTGTGCAATCTTTCCACTGGCATCTTGAGCCATGCAAAGTACTGTGCGAGATAATACAATGACAATCAATAAGATAGATTTTTTCATGATTCGTGGCATTTGGTGATTAGTAAAAGAATATCGATAAACCCTTTGAGGAAATTATGTTGTAATGAGGCTCTACCCGATATTGACCGTAAAATGGATCCATCACAACAACTCTATAGCCGCTTGTAGTACGTCCCCAAATGTTTGTGTGCTTCATTTCGGTGATGCTTTTTATCCCCACCGAATGTCCACCTGTCGCGGTAGCTTCATTGATAATGACTCGACCATTTTGATTTTTCATCTTAATGAATGCTTCATCTAATATTGTGTTAGAGGCCTTCCCTTCTTCGTAATATGCAAACCCACATTGTTTGGCCTTTTGGTAATTCAAACTGGATTTTCCAAACCAAGTTCCACCAAAATCACCATTTCCTGCAACCAAGCATAGTGCCAGCTGTTGATCTGTCAACACTTCGGCTCCGAATCCGGTGCTTTCCTGCCAACGCAATACTGTCTCAAGACAATCATCGGCGTATTGCTGCTTGATTGCCGGGATATCTTCTGATGCGACAGAAACCGTTTCTCCGTATGTTGTTACGGGTTTCTGCATCCGATTGTAATAGCCGTTTGCTCCGAAAGTCCAGCCTCCCGATCCGTACCCTACGGAAAGCCCACCGCCCAAATTGCCATCACTCCTTCCAAAACCTATGCCGCCATTGACTCCCCAGAAAGGGCTTCCGCTCGTCCAGTTGTAGCCCGCCGATCCTCCTGCTGTGAAGCAGGCATACGAGGCATAAGCGAATACTGAAGAGGAGGTGCTCCATCCCGAATTGAAATTGAAGTCGATACTTTGCTGCACTCCAGCACCAGCACCCAGTCCCGTTCCTCCGACCCTATATGCAGCCTCGCCATACAAGCCTACCGATCCTCCATCGGCCCAGCTAACATTGACTCCAAAGCCGAGCGGCACAGCCGCCGGTGTGAAATTCATCCCTACGCTGAATCCGTGTTGGTTGATGCTCCACGTAAAGAAATCCCCACTCGGATCCACATACTTCAGCGGGTTGTTCAGGCAGTAGGCATACCTGTTGAAGCTCTGAGAGAAGTCCGGGCTTTGGATGTAGTTGTCGGGCGAGAGGAAGCACGAGAACGTCGGGTCGTACATGCGGCCGTTTGAGTTGATGAGGCCGAAGCTGTACAAATGCTCGTGCCCCGTGAAACCCCGGTCAAACTTTGGTATTCCGCTGAAGCTGCCGCTCCAAGTGTCGGGGTTGCGGAGGTTGCCCCAGGCGTCGAAACTGAGGGTTTGTTCCACTTGGCCATCGTTGTCGGTGACGGTGGTCCAGCTGCCGAGGTGGTCTTTGAGGATGTAGTGCAAGTGTGTGTGCTCGTTGATGGTTTCAACCACAGCAAATACCCCCAGCGGACCGGCCAAGAAGGTGCGTCGGATATTGTCAGAAACAGGTGGAATGTCCAAAAACTCACAGTTGCCGACATAAGTCTTTTTCTTGAAAATGTCATTGCCCGTAAGCGTCGATGTAATCCGCTGGTGATCGAAGCCGTAACGATAGGTCAGCGTTTTGTCGTCTTGGGCTATCGAACTGACCTTGTCGAACATGGTGTAGGTGATGCCTTGTGGCGACGATGGCAGCAGGCCGTCCTGTGCCAAGGCCGTCTTCAGCGCATGGGGCTTGGCGCCGCCATAGTCGGCCTTGTCGAAAACAGCCTGCCCGTCGGAGCGTTTGTCTAACATGCGACCGTATGCGTCGTATGACGTCGCACCCAACGGATGACCGTTAAGGCACACTCTTGTCAAACGGTCCAGCTTGTCATATAGGAAAGTCTCTTCCAAGTCCCTTTTCTCGTCTTTTCGTGCGGCTAAATTAGCAAAAAATCCTTTTCCCATGCTTCAGAAGCTTTGGCTTTTTCAGGGCGGGCGTGCCCACCCTGAACGCGGCTTGACTTTTAGAATTAGAAACTGTGTTCGTAGCCCACGCGCAACACAAAATTCAGTTCTGTGTAGTCCATTCGTATTTTGTTGTCGAAAATCGCACCAAAGGAGCCGGGCAGTCCGATGCGAAGACGGTCATAGCGGTTGATTTCAAAGTGGGTGCCCAATTCGAGGTTGAGGCCTAAAATGCCCAGCTCCTCCCTTTCGGGCATGTTGCCGAATCCTTTCCCAAGATAAGGCCCGGTGGCAAGATAGAACTAGTTGTAGTCATACTCCATACGGACAGGAATACGCAGGTAGTGGCCTCTGAAAATGACGGAAGAGTGTGTGCCTGAGAAGGCGCCGCCTGAATAGCCCGTCTTCATGTGGCGCATCTGATAATCGAGGCCGACGATCAGCGACCAGTTGTCGGACATGTGGAGTTTGAAATCGGCACCGATGGCTCCCATCCAGTAATCGGTGCGGGCTGCCGAAATGCGTTGCGGAAAACCGCCCCAACCACCGCCCAAGTGGGCGATGATGGCGTCTGATTGTCTGCCATACTGGGCGGCGGCCAGCAGCGTCATGAATACCGCCAAACTGATGATGATCATTGCTTTTTTCATTGTTTTTGGGTATTCGTTGGTGATTGGTTATTTCCTGTACTTTTTCAGCAGGTCATCCAATTGTTTGCGATAGGTATCGGCTTTCAGCGGGGTGCTCTCGCGGTTGGTTGAGGCAACGTATGCGAGATTGTTGAGCTTACTGTCGGCGATGATGATGCCGCTGCGGGTCATGTCTTTGTAAGGCACAGTGTAATATGATCCCAGAGTGAGGATACCTACAGCCACGCCTTTGGCGATTTGACCGGCATAGTTGCCGCCCGAGCGCGTGAAGCCCCAGTTGTAAACCAGTAAGCCGAAACGCTCGCCGCGCGCTTCAAGGATGGAGTCGATAGTGGGCGGGATGGGGATGTCTTTCACGCGGACATTGCCTTCCACATATTTCATCAGGAGAAGAATCTCGTATTGCACACGGCGGCTGACAAGGCTGTCCTCAAAGGTGATGATGTCTTTTACAGGCAGGGTCTTGTTGCGTACCAATGCATTGGTAAACAGCGTTTTGGCGACTTCTCCAAGCGAATCGTTGTAAACGACATCATTGGATTTCTCGATAACACCGACCTGCGAGAGCATCTCGAACTGTTGCATCCGACTGATGTCATTGCGGGTAATGGACGACACAAAGCCTCGGTTGGACGAGCAAGAGGCGAGGAACAGGGCGGAAACTGCCAATGCGATGATGATTATTGCTTTTTTCATTGTATGAATTGAGTTAGGTTATTGACTAGTTGATTTGTTTTGGGGGTTAGTTTGGGGCGGGCAGCTCCCGCCCCAAACTGACGAGATTCATTTGTGCAATTGGAGACTTTCTTTCAAAAGCACTTCATTTGATTTAATAGTTCCTTTATACAATTTGAAACCATCAATTGATTTAGGAAGTTCAATAGTATGCGTAAACTTCTTGCCATACACTCTCTGAAGTGATTGATAATTGTCGGGCAATTTGAAAAGATAGTCTCCCCCAACATGCCAAAAGCCAATGAGGTTATACCGATGAACCACCTTGGAGTGAGGCAGCAAAAACACCAAATTCTTCCTATACCGTTCCAACATCATCATGGAATCAATGGGTATCGCCCCCCCCCTTGTTCTCTTTGTGCTTCTCATAATAACGAACTGACTCTTGCGAAAAATCGTTTTCTTCCCAACAATAGCAATCTGAATACGCATTATTGTTCACAACGATGCCATATCTAATGTTAGCCAAAAACCGATAAACATTTATAATCCACTCCGTTTCTATTCGATGATTCTCATTCATCACATTAAAGTTTGATCGTATTTGAACAGTAAACTCTTGTCCCTTATTCCTTCCTTTCGAAGCAATCGCCAATTCATAAAGATTAGGCGGATTCTTCAGATGTGAATAAATTCCAACCATGGGCAACAAGGGGAAATCATTTTCAGATGAAATCCCTATTCTATGCAGATAGATTGACGAATCCGTTCCATTCTCGTATTCAACGTAGAGAAACGGTATGGAATCACCATCAACAGCAACTGGCAAGAAATGTTCTGCCTTGTCTTCCTTTATAGAAAGCTTCACGGAAACATCTTGTGAATGAGCGAAAACACCTTGAATTAGCATCAAGAATGTCGTCAAATTTCTGATGAAAATCTTAGTCTTCATGGTGCATTGAAATTCCATAACCATCTAAAGTTTAACCAACTCAATTCGTTAATTTCCGAAGGAGGCAATGTACTCAAATATGCCATTTCATTAAGACTAATTGGATTCGCCGCGAAAGACTGACCCAAATGAGCCGAGTAAGAATAAGCTCCAACTTCCATTTTTAAGATAAATTCAGGTGTCAAAACCGTTGTTGGTAATCCTGCAAGGGTAGAGATTTGGCCAACATGCACAAATTCATGCCCCATAGTGAAAAACATATCTTTCAAAGTCGGAATCATGTCTCGGTTGAAATAAACCGACGATTTTCCCGTCATTATGCCATCAATGGCTTCTTGAATAGTTTTTCCTGCGGCATTATTGGCTATCATTTTCTCAAGCTCCTCTGTTGGAACATTATCAATGGAGAAGTTTACAACATAGTCGTCCATCGGAACATCAGGGAACCACTCCTGCTGTAAAGAATGCAAATTGCCGTCATTGACTTGACTCATTTCTCTTATCCCCACATTCTTACAGCCTTTATTGATTAATCGAATAGTTTTGTTGTATTGAATCCCTCCTGTCACGCCTCCTATTAAGGCTCCTCCCAATGCGCCATATCCTCCTCCAATCAAGCCTGACCGCAACCCTTGTCCGAAGCTGGCTCCTCCCATCCAAGCATTGCCTGCTCCGCCGACAAAGCCACCGGCGAATCCTCCTGCCGCGCCTGTAATGGTTCCGTTTATAATGCTGCCTCCAAGAGTGGTTGCCGTACCCAAAGCACCAGACACCGCACCTCCTGCAATACCACCTATTGCTCCTGATAAAGCTCCTATCCCTGCTGCCAAAAAGAAATCCCCGCCGTTGTTTATGTTTCCTGAAAACCCTTGAATGCTAACATTTATTATTGCCCCGATTGCTGCCGCAATGATAATATCGTCAATAACAGCTATTTCCCCGCTCGGGTCAGTGTACTTCAAAGGATTATTAAAGCAATACGCATACCTGTTGAAGCTCTGCGAGAAGCCGGGGCTTTGGATGTAGTTGTCCGGCGAGAGGAAACCGCTCATCACGGGGTCGTACATGCGGCCGTTGGCTTCGCCCAATCCCCCTGCGCTCGGCATAGCTGAAGTGAGCCACTTCGCTCTGCTCTCGCTTGATGGGGATTTCATATTGATGAGTCCAAAGCCGTACAAATGCTCGTGCCCCGTGAAACCCCGGTCGAACTTTGGTGTTCCGCTGAAGCTGCCGCTCCAAGTGTCGGGGTTAAGGAGGTTGCAAGTGCAGGTCGTGTATGTCGTACAGCAGGGCATTTGTGGTGCTTTGAAAGGGCTAAATTATCGAAAATATTGTAAACAGCTGCAAATTTGGCGTTTTTTCAAATAGTCCCGCTGCGGCGGGACTATTTTTCTCCCGATTTGATAACTTTCCAAATTGAACTTTCAACTTCTATTGTCCTATCCATGTGTTTACTCTTTGACTTGTCTCTCTTTAAGGAATAAATAGGGCCATTCGTCATCGGGAAAATCTTCTACATTCCAAACTTTTATTGAATGAGGCTCTTTTATCAAAACATAAATCTGTTTTCTTCCGTTAACACAGATTATATACCGAGTATCCATACCAACAAAATAATAAGAAGAAACAATACCATTTTCTAACACGAATTTGATAAATGCCTCATCACGGTCTTCCCTTTTAACCTTACAAAAGCCATGATCCAAATTGGAAAATTGCAGTATGCCTTCACCTGATTCTGTTCCGACAAAAACATTAGAAGAAAGAAATTTGTCGAAAGGGTTAGTTATCCTATGGTTAAACACATAGAAATACCCGCGCATATAGCATGGGACGATGTGTTTCAAGAATTCTCCTTTCTTTAACCTTTCCATCGTCAGTCCTATTGTGTCATCGTATTTGACAAAAAAAATATTAATGGTTTCAATAATGTCATACTGAGGGTAATAATCAGGGTTCTTTCGATAGTGCCGAATGACTTTCTCGTTCAATCGATCAATATCTTTTTTTGGTATCAGTCCACTGGCATCTTGGGCTTCACAAAAACTTGACGCCAATGAAAAAGCCAAAGCAAGAAATATCTTATTCATACAATTGATTATTAACAATTTATCTCCAATAAAATATCGAAACCCCTCTGGATCTAACAATTACTTTTGGCCCAACCTGACGATATCCTCTGCCTGGGGTTGGGTTCATGACAATTATCTTATATCCATGAGATTCTTTACCCCATATATTAGTATGGGTAGTTTTTACCATACTTCTAACACCAACGGAATGCCCTTTTTCTGTGTCGTAATTCACTATAGCCCTACCTCCGTTTTTTATTTCCTCAAACATAATATCACAAATGTTATTGGGAACAGGAGTTTCACTGCCCTTGCTGTATGTCTTTAGTCCACAGTGTTCACTAATTTGATAATTCACACTGGTAGTAGAAAACAGTGATCCTCCATCATATCCATCAGTCCTATAACCATAGATTTGTTCAATTCTTTCATTGGTTAATTCATTTCCTAATGTCAAATCTTGCCATAGCATCACTTTTTGCAGGCAGTCGTGTTCATCCTCTTGAAATACTGGAAGAATGGCGCTATCATCAGGAATTACAGTGGCTTTTTCGCCTTCAACGGTATATGCTTTCTGCATCCGATTGTAATAGCCGTTTGCTCCGAAAGTCCAACCTCCCGATCCGTACCCTACGGAAAGCCCACCGCCCAAATTGCCATCACTCCTTC
>JASBYY010000054.1 GCA_029983675.1 Bacteroidales bacterium
AATAAGAAAAAACACAGGGCAGGTTTTTTCTCACCCTGTGTAAACTGCATTATCTGTTTTTTTGCCAGGTGAAGTTGATTCCGGCACGGAACCACACTCCGGGTTGTTCGAGATTGCCGAAGTCGAAATAATGCACGTTGAAAATATTCAACACTTCGGCAAATACATGCCACGCCTTATGGGTATAGTTGATTCGGGCATTGGCAAGCCAATAGGACGGATATGGGGTTGACTTGTTTTGATTGGAGAAATCGTAAAATTCGCCTTTGCGCTTGTGGTACGACACATCCCATGAAGCCGTTAGATCGCGATAAATACGGTGCTGCATACGCATCTGCAACACATATTCAGGATGGTCAAGGACATAGCGGCTGAGATATCCGTTGGTCTCTTGGTTGGAGTGGATAAAGCTATAGTCACATTGTATTTTCTGAATGAAGAAATTGTTTTTCAATGCCTCGGGATACAGCATGAGTGAAAGTTCCACGCCTGTGAAACGAATTTCGGAAAGGTTGATGCAACGCCAGATACTGTCATTTTCGTGTTTCACATAGTCGATCATGTCTTTTCCCAACCGGTGATAGACATTGCCCCGAAACTCGGCAAAAGGCCTAATGCTTTGACCATGAAGAAGGGTTGTAACCACGCTGACTTCCACCGAGTTGGCTTTTTCAGGCGATAGGTTCTTGTTGCCCAATATGTCGCCGGTCCTATAATAAAGGTCGGTAAAAGTCGGCATACGCAGCGATGAAGAAGCGGAGGCTATGATTTGTGACTTCAGGGTTTCTTTTCCACAATGCAAGGGTGCAAACTCGTACTTCAGGTCGATGGCCGGCAGCGTGTAGAGTTTGTTTTTCAAGTCGCTATTGTGCTGAAAGAGCAGGGTTGCAGCGACACCGAAATTCCGGTAATTGTAGGTCTGGGATAAAGAAAACGAGCTGTGCACCCGCGTCCTGCCGTGGGTGTAATTCAACGAGGTGTGGGGTATGGCAATGGGCGTAAATAGCGGCTCGCCCAAATTGCGGCTTATGATGTCCTCGGCTCTTAAATCGCCGCTCCATGCAGTGCGACCCCACGCATAATCCACGAAGCTACGGACATTGGCGCCGAAAACTTGCGAAAAATGGTAGTTGTTCTTTTCTTCAGGTTGGTTTTTGACCAGCTCAAATATGTCCTTGTTGCATCTGTAGTAGATGGAAGGAATGGTTTTTATTTTGCCATAGTTTTCCCACTGCAACGAACTGATCAGGGTTTGGGTATGGTCGTGCTGATTGGGGAATTTCGGGCTATAGAAACCGTTAGCGCCATAGTTTCTATCGGTATATCCCATTTGTACGGTGATTTTGCCGGAACGGGTTGTCAAACTGCCGTTGTAATAGACCTGGGAGGTCTTGAAATCGGTGTTTTCACGGTATCCGTCGCTTTGTTCGCGGGTAACGGAAACCAAATGGGCCGTGTTGCCAAGGACGATGTTGGCATCGGCTCCGGCAGACCAAAAGCCAAACATGCCGCCGCTGCTTCGCAGACGGACAAAGGTTTCCTCTTCGGGAACAGCCACCAAATTGATCATTCCGGAAAGGGCGCTACTACCGAAAAGAAAGGTTGAAGAGCTTTTGTAGAGGTTTGTCTTTTGAAGAATACCGGCGTGGAAAGGAAGGTTCAGAGCGTAATGACCAGTTTGCGGGTCGGTAAAATTAATACCGTTGATAAAAACAGGGGTTTGGTCGAAGTTGCCTCCGCGATAGCTGACATCGGCTTGCGTACTTAAAGGACCGCGCTGGCGAAGGTCTATGCCGGGTAGGTACTCCAATATTTCGCTCACCGAAAGAACAGGAAGTTGTTGGATCTCATCTTGTTTCAAAGTGGCATTCAGGTGAATGGGAAACAAGGATCCTTGCAATAGTATCTCGCTGTCCATAATTTCCACTGGGGGAAGTTCTTTGGAGAAAGCAACGCTGTCGGGATCCACTTTTTGAGCGGCAATTTTTCCCGGAAGGGCTAAAATGGAACATGACACGCAAAGCGTGCAGATTTTAATGACCTTGTGTAAAGAGGCAAAAACGCCGTAACCTTTACGTGTCCAATGTTTGAAATAAACCAAGGACTTCTTTTGAAACTTGTAGTTCATCTTTTAATTTTAATGAATAAATAATTTAATTACGCCACAAATGGCGCGCAAAGGTACGGCTAATTTCATACTTTTGCATCATGAGTAATGCCACCATGAATAAGGCCACGTATGATTTTATCCGTCAGCATTTGCACGACGATGTGCATGACCTTGCCCTGCGAAAAGCACCGAAAGAGGTCGATATGCCATTGGTGTTGCGGCAAATCACGGCGCGACAGCTATTGGAAAAGAAAGTGCCTTTGTGGGGATCGCACGAGGATATGCTCTTTCCGCCTCATCTGTCCATCGAGCAGTGTTCTTCCGAAGCCACAGCCGTTTACAAAGCCGCCATGCTGTCGGGAAAGCGTTTCATCGACTTGACAGGTGGGCTGGGCATTGACTGCTATTTCATTTCCCGCCATTTCGAACATGCGGTTTATGTGGAACAGGACCACAATCTTTGTGATTTGGCACGACATAATTTCCAACAGTTGCAGGGAAATATCGAGGTAGTTTGCCAAAAGGCGGAAAATTATCTGGAAGAATGCCATCCGTCGGATTGTATTTTTATCGATCCGGTACGACGCAATAGTAGTGGACATAAGGTTTTCGGCATTAGCGACTGCACGCCGGACGTGGCACTGTTGCAAGAGAAACTTTTGGAAAAGGCTTTCCAAGTATTGGTAAAACTCTCGCCTATGCTGGATATAACGCAAGCGTTGAAAGCTTTGCATCATGTGAAAGAAGTACATGTCGTCAGTGTTGGCAACGAGTGTAAGGAGCTGCTGCTTTTGATGGAACAAGGCTGGGAGACAAAGCCCAAGTTTTGTTGTGTCAATCTGAAGACGTGTCAAAAGGCGGAGTCGTTTTATCCGGAAGAAGAGCAAGACAGTCCGTTACAACTTTCCGAAGGCGTGATGCGCTATCTGTACGAACCAAATGCCAGCTTGTTGAAGGCAGGATTTTTCAAAGCAATAGCAAAGCGATATGGTATTTATAAGTTACATGTAAACAGTCATTTATATACTTCCGACCAATTAATTCCTGATTTTTCAGGCCGTATCTTTGAGGTGGTTGGGTGGGAGCGTTATGGCAAACACCTGCGGCAATCTTTGTTGAGCGGCTTGACAAAAGCCAGCATTGCCGTGCGCAATTTTCCACTCTCTGCAGCCGATTTGCACAAGGCTTTGCATCTTTCCGACGGCGATGAGGCCTATCTTTTCGCCACCACACTGCATCGGGGAGAAAAGGTGCTGATACGGACAAGAAAAGTGGAGTGAATAAAACCATCTGAGATTTTTTAGTTTCTTCGATGATTAGCTCTTGAACCATTGCTTATTGTGCGATGGGTTCAGAGTAGGATCTTCGTAGAGTTCAACCCTATGAAAATCACCTTGCTGCACCCTTGCCAAGAAAAGCTGCTGTTTCCGGTTAGCGGTATTTCTTTCATGAATAATTGTTATTTTTGCAAATCAAAACATTGGTACAAAAGTCAAAATTATCTAAAATGGAAAGAAAGAAAAAACTCTTTGAGGATTTTCCTGTCGTCAGTACCGAGCAATGGGAAGCGGTGATTGAAAAGGACCTCAAAGGCGCCGATTACAACAAGAAATTGGTTTGGAAAACGGCGGAAGGCTTCTCGGTAAAGCCTTATTATCGCGTCGAAGACCTGAAAGGCATTTCTTGGATGGGCGTGTTGCCGAATCAATTCCCGTATGTCAGGGGAAACAACGATGCGCAAAATGCCTGGCTTGTCCGGCAGGACATTGTTGTGCACGATATGGCTGAAGCCAATCGCTGCGCTCTCGATGCCATTGCCCGCGGTGCCAATGCCATCGGTTTCCTCCTCGAACTTGACAAGGCGTACAGCCACGAGCAAATCGCCATCTTGTTGAACGGCATCGACCGTAACAAGGTTGAGATCAACCTGTTCAACAACAAGTATCATCTCCCGCTGCTTGAGATTTTGTCGAAGACCCCCGGAATCAAAGGCTCCATCAACTACGACCCGTTGACCCGTTACCTGCGCCGTGGCGTTTGGTATGTGAGTGAATCCTCCGACATGGAGTTGGCCTACATCATGGTGAAAGGTGCCATGCCCGGGTTCCAGACCCTTGCCGTCAATAGCCATGTCTTCACCAATGCCGGTGCTACCATCGTTCAGGAAATGGCGTTTGCATTGTCTATCGGAGTGGAGTATCTCGACAAGCTGGGTGAAAAAGGATTGACGGTTGATGCGATTGCTCCGAACATGCGTTTCAATGTTGCGGTGGGTCAGAACTATTTCATGGAAATGGCCAAGATGCGTGCTTATCGGCTGTTGTGGGCAAACATCGTCAAGGCATACGGCGGCAAGGAAGAAAGTGCCAAGATGCACATCCACGCCTGCAATGCTGAAATCAACCTGAGCCTCTACGATGCTTATGTCAACATGCTGCGCACAACTACGGGTGCCATGTCAGCCGTGTTAGGCGGTGTGGATTCGTTCTGTGTCACCCCGTTCGACAGTCCGTTTGAACCGGCTACCGATTTTGCCGACCGCATTGCCCGCAATCAGCAGCTCATTCTTAAAGAAGAGACGCATTTTGACAAGGTTGTCGATCCTGCCGCCGGTTCCTATTACATCGAAAACCTTACCGATTCTCTGGTCAAGGCTGCTTGGAATTTGTTCTTGCAGATTCAGGAAGAAGGCGGTTATTTGGCAGCTGTCCGCAAGGGCACCATCCAAGGCCTTATCAAGGAAAGTGCCACAGCGAAGTTCAGTCAGGTGGCCACCCGCCGTCAGACCATTCTCGGCACCAACCAGTTCCCGAACTTCACCGAGAGCTTGAAATTTGCTCCCGAAGGCTGGGTGTTTGAATGCGACAATCGCCGTGATGCTAATGCCGATATCGAAACCATCGTCACCTTCCGCGCCGCACAGCAATTCGAGAAGATGCGTTACGCCACCGATGTCTATGCCCAGACCCACAAACGTCCTGTGGCGTGGATGTTTACCTACGGCAACCTCGCCATGCTCAAGGCACGCTCACAGTTTGCCTCTAACTTCTTGGCCTGTGCCGGTATCGAGATTCAGGATAACGCCGGCTTCAAGACCTTGGACGAAGGTATCGAGGCCGCTAAGGAAGCCCGACCCGAAATTGTGGTCATCTGTTCTTCCGACGACGAATACGGCGATGGTAATGCCCTCAAGATTTTTGAAGCCCTGAAAAACGACACTATCGTCGTGCTGGCGGGCAACCCTGAAGGCACTGTCGATGTGTTGAAAGCCGCCGGAATGCGCTATTTCATCCATGTCAGAAGCAATGTTCTTGAGACCTTGCAAGACTTTCAGAAACAATTAGGTATAACAAAATAAAGCTTACGTTCATGAAACCCAATTTCAAAAATATCAATATCAACGTTATACCTCAAGGTAACGAAGCAAAGTTGCCCCAAGGCGAGCCTTGGGAGACCTCGGAGCACATCATGGTGAAACCCGCCTATACCGAAAAGGACCTGGAAGGCATGGAACACCTTAACTATGCCGCCGGTATCGCTCCCTATCTTCGCGGACCTTATTCCACCATGTACGTCATGCGTCCTTGGACCATCCGTCAGTATGCCGGATTCTCGACAGCCGAAGAGTCGAATGCTTTCTACCGTCGTAATATCGCGGCGGGACAGAAAGGTCTGTCAGTGGCTTTCGACCTTGCCACGCACCGCGGCTACGATGCCGACCATGAGCGTGTCATGGGCGACGTGGGCAAGGCAGGTGTGAGCATTTGCTCCGTCGAAGACATGAAAGTGCTTTTCGACCAGATTCCGCTCAATAAAATGTCGGTGTCGATGACCATGAATGGTGCCGTGTTGCCCATTCTGGCATTCTATATCGTCGCTGCACTTGAACAAGGAGCCAAGTACGAAGAACTGCAAGGCACCATACAAAATGACATTCTGAAAGAGTTCATGGTGCGTAACACTTATATCTATCCTCCCGAGTTTTCGATGCGCATCATCGCCGACATCTTCGAGTTCACTTCGCAGCACATGCCCAAGTTCAACTCTATCTCTATTTCGGGCTACCACATGCAGGAAGCGGGAGCTACCGCTGACATTGAGTTGGCTTATACCCTCGCCGACGGTTGGGATTATCTGCGTACAGGAGTCAAGTCGGGTCTCGACATCGATGCCTTTGCGCCCCGTCTGTCGTTCTTCTGGTGCTCGGGCATGAACCATTTCATGGAGATCGCCAAGATGCGTGCTGCACGTATGCTGTGGGCTAAGATTGTGAAGACCTTCAACCCGAAGAATGCCAAATCACTGGCACTGCGCACCCACACGCAGACCTCAGGCTGGTCGCTGACCGAGCAAGACCCGTTCAACAACGTGGCGCGTACTTGCATCGAGGCCATGGGAGCCGCCTTGGGACACACCCAATCGCTGCACACCAACGCCTTGGACGAAGCCATAGCGCTGCCTACCGACTTCTCGGCGCGTATCGCACGTAACACACAGATTTACATCCAGGAAGAAACCAATGTTTGCCGTGTCGTCGATCCTTGGGCCGGATCTTATTATGTGGAGTCGCTGACCAAGGAAATCGCAGAAAAGGCATGGGAACACATCATGGAAGTAGAAGCCATGGGTGGTATGGCCAAAGCCATAGAGACCGGTTTGCCCAAGATGCGTATCGAGGAGGCTGCCGCACGCAAACAAGCCAAGATTGACTCGGGACGAGAGATCATCGTAGGCATCAACAAATTCCGCCTCGACCATGAAGACCCGATTGAGACCTTGGAGATCGACAATACCGCTGTGCGTAACTCGCAGATCAAACGTTTGCAGGACTTGCGCGCCCATCGTAACGATGCCGATGTGCAACGTTGCCTTGATGCCATCACCGAATCGGCACGCACCGGCAAGGGCAACCTGCTGGAATTGGCTGTGGAAGCGGCCAAATGCCGTGTTTCCTTGGGTGAGATTTCTATGGCATGTGAAAAGGTTGCAGGTCGTTACAAAGCTGTAATACGTTCAATATCAGGAGTATATTCTATGGAAACCAAAGGAGATGAAAAATTTGCCGAAGCTGTTGCCAAGGCTGATGCTTTTGCAGAAATGGAAGGTCGCCGTCCGCGTGTCATGATTGCCAAGATGGGACAGGACGGTCACGACCGTGGCGCCAAGGTGGTAGCCACAGGCTATGCCGACATCGGTTTTGATGTGGACATGGGACCTTTGTTCCAGACCCCGGCAGAGGCTGCCCGACAGGCTGTTGAAAACGATGTCCACATTGTGGGCGTATCATCGCTCGCAGCAGGTCACAAGACTTTAGTGCCGCAGATCATCGAAGAACTCGCCAAGCTGGGTCGCCCCGACATCATGGTGGTTGTGGGTGGCGTTATCCCCGCCCAAGACTATCAGTTTCTGTACGATGCCGGTGCTGCCGCCATCTTTGGCCCCGGCACGATTGTCAGCGACTCTGCTATCAAGATGCTCGACCTGCTCATCGCGGCGAGATCATGATGGCCATGTAATACCAACTGGAGGCCATGCCAAAATTCATTTTTTTGGCATGGCCTCTTCTCTTCGGTGTGTAAGAATGCGTAAAGTGCAAGGCACTAAGACTGAGAGCATAATGAAGTATGTGACTGAAGATGAATGTCGCAAGTAACGCAGCAATTGATGCATGATGACACACCATCTTTTTAATCGGTGAATAACATCGTCCATACGATGACTCACCCGAAAATAATAGAATGATGAACAACCCGACTGAATACAATTATCCACTTGTTTTTGACGATATTCGTCCCTATACCGATGCTGAAATTTCTGCCGCCATGCAACGTTTGGCACAGCATGAGAATCTGTTTCTGCAAATCGCTGATTTTTTTGGACCCGGATTTGAGGCCCAAGACTTACGCAATACCTTGTGTGCAATAGATTCCATCAAGGCTTTTCAATGGAATGTCATGAAAAATATTTCGCATGGGTTAATCAAAAAGACTACTTCGGATTTTACTTGTTCCGGCTTTGAAAACATCGATCGTGACAAACCCTATCTTTTTGTATCGAACCATCGCGACATCGTATTGGATGCCATGTTTTTGCAGTATGCCCTTCTTGCCAACGGTTTCGATACCTGCCAGATTTGTTTCGGTTCAAACCTGATTTTCAGTCCGTTGTTCAACGATATTGGGAAATCGAACAAGATGTTTCAGGTGGAGCGTGGCGGCAATCGCATTGATTATTACCGCAACCTCGCGCATTTGTCCGATTACATGCGCTATGTCATCACGCAAAGAAAGGAATCGGTGTGGATTGCACAGCGCAACGGACGTACCAAAGACGGCATCGACGCTACCGATCCGGCTATCATCAAGATGTTTGCCATGAGCGGTGGCGGAGATCCCGTGTCAGCTTTGGCAGCCTTGAACATCGTTCCGGTTTCCGTTTCTTACGAATGGGAATCCTGCGACCGCCTGAAAGCCTTGGAACTGTATGCCTTGCGTGACGGGAAATATGAAAAAAAACCGGGAGAAGACCTGAACAGTATCATCACAGGCATACGACAGCAAAAGGGGCATGTTCATTTTCACATCTGCCAGCCAGTATCTGAAGAAGACCTGAAGGCTTTCTGCGAGATGCCCTCCAATGCTTTTTTCCATCATGTCGCTGCACTGATGGACAAAAGGATCAACGCTGCTTATGCCCTGACACCGAACAACTACATCGCCCACGATTTGCGGGCTGCGGCTGAAACCTATTGCAACAACTACACCGTGGAACAGAAAGAAAGGTTTTTGAAGCATTTGGCTTGGTTGGACGATTGTGAAGACAAGGACCGCGAAGCGTTGAGGAACATTTTCCTTGGTATTTATGCAGGTCCGGTCGAGAACGCTCTTCGTGTGTCATCGAACTTTTGTTGACGGAAGGTAGGGAAGAGGCGCATTTCTTTTCTAACCCTATTTTTCGGTTGGAAAAGAAAACGAGCATGGATTATAACCTGCTGAAATACAGCACGACCCGTGACGAAAAGGACGTTTGAGCAGCAGTGACTTATCGGGCGAAACAGGCTCATATTCTCACAGAAGGGGTTCTATCTTACCTTTTTCTACTATTTTTGCAGCCCATTAAAAGAAGTAGTTTTGAGTTTCAAGTTAAATGCAAACGGTCGTTGTGCCGTTATCGGACATGGAAGCTGGGCCACGGCAATGGTCAAGGTGCTTTCGCAGAACAACGTTGCTGTGAACTGGTATGTCCGCAATCAGGAAGTGTTGGAGTCATTGCAAAACGAAGGGCGGAACTTCCGTTATCTTGCCGATGTGGAATTTGACAAATCGTCCATCCGTTTTTCCGACAATCTGAACGAAGTGGTGGGAGATGCGGAGATTGTGTTACTGGCGTCGCCGGCAGCCTATTTGTCGTCCCATCTTAAGCCGCTTTCTGTGCCGCTTCGCGACAAGTTTGTCGTGTCAACCATCAAAGGTCTCGTGCCCGGCAAGTTTCAAACCATTACCGACTACATGCACAAAAAATACCGCATCCCATACGAACAGCTGGCTTTCATTTCGGGACCCGCACATGCCGAGGAAGTGTCGCATAGCCGCACGACCCATCTCACAGTGGCTTCGCCTGATTTGGACAATGCACACGGAGTGGGCAATCTGCTGCACAATAATTTTATCATGCTCAACCACACATCGGAAATGAAAGCATTGGAACTGTCAGCCGTCATGAAGAATATTTATTCCGTGGTGGCCGGCATAGCGGTGGGTTTGGGTTATGGTGACAATTTCATTGCGGTGTTGGTGTCGAATGCAGCCAAGGAAATCTATCTCTTCCTGAAAAAACACGGTTTCGATTATTTCTGCCAGGCACCATCTGCCATTCTTGGCGATTTGTTGGTGACCTGTTATTCAAGCCATAGCCGAAACCGTCAGTTGGGCGTGCTCATCGGACGCGGCAATACGGTAAAGACCTCTCTCAACGAAATGACCATGATCGCCGAAGGCTATTATGCGGCCAATTTTATTCGGAACGTGTTGCCACAGGATTTGGCAGAAATGCCCATTGCTCACATGGCCTATCAGGTGCTTTATGAAAAAGCGTCGGCACGAAAAGCCATGAAAAGAATTGAAGCCTCAATGATTTAAGGGCTTGCATTTCGATGAGAAGTGCTACTTTTGCAGCAAATGAATGCGGCATGATGAATACGACTTTTACAATTAGCGGGCAAATCGTCGATTTGATCGCCAACAGAATCTTTTCGGGATCCCTCTGTGTAGAAAACGGTGTCATTAAAGAGATAAGAGAAGAAAAAGTTGCGAACCGGCAGTACATAATGCCCGGTTTTGTCGATGCCCACGTCCACATTGAGAGTTCGATGCTCGTGCCGTCGGAATTTGCACGATTGGCGGTGTGCCACGGAACAGTGGCCACGGTCAGCGACCCGCACGAGATCGCCAACGTGCTTGGTATCGACGGTGTCCGTTTCATGATCGCCAACGGGAAACAAGTGCCGTTCAAGTTTTACTTCGGTGCGCCGAGTTGTGTGCCGGCAACCGCCTTCGAAACCTCTGGACATACGCTTGAAGCCAAGGATATCGAACGGCTTATGGCCATGGACGACATCTATTATCTGGCCGAGATGATGAACTATCCAGGCGTGCTGGCGCAAGATGCTGAAATCATGCGAAAGATAGCCGCCGCACAACGTGTCGGGAAACCCATCGACGGCCATGCCCCCAACTTGTCCGGAGAAGATCTGAAACGGTATGTCGCAGCAGGCATTGACACCGATCATGAGTGTTTTACCGAAGCCGAAGCCTTGGAAAAAATCAGCCTCGGCATGAAAATCCATATACGCGAAGGCAGTGCTGCCAAAAATTTTGAGGCGTTGATCCCTGTGATGAAAAGCCATCCCGGACGACTCATGTTTTGTTCCGATGACAAACATCCCGACGAGTTGGTCAAGGGACATGTCAACCAATTGGTGAAACGCGCCATCGCCAAAGGCTACGACATCATGGACGTGTTGAAGGCGGCTTCGTTGAATGCCGTCCGCCATTACGGATTGCAGGTCGGATTATTGCAACAAGGCGATGATGCGGATTTCATCGTGACCGACAATCTTGCCGATTTCAACGTCATGCAGACCTACATCAGGGGGATGCTTGTGGCCGAAAATGGCAAAACGCTCATGGCACAAGTTCCGGCCGAAACTTCCAACCTCTTTAATGCGGCGTCCCTGCACACCGATGACTTGGCTGTGCCTTACAAGGGAAAGGATATTAAGGTGATGGAGTGCATCGACGGTCAGTTGATTACAAATAGCTTTACTGCAAGTCCAAGGTTGGACAACGGCATGGTAGTGAGCGATACCGACCGCGATATTCTGAAAATCGTGGTACTAAACCGCTATCAGCCCTCCAAACCCGCCATTGCTTTCATCCGTAACTTTGGTCTGAAATCCGGTGCCATTGCCAGCAGCGTGGCGCACGACAGCCACAATATTGTGGCGGTAGGAGCTTCTGATGTGGATATTGTAAAAGCTGTGAATCTGTTGATCACTAATAAGGGCGGAGTGGTGGCTTGCGATGCCCGACAGTCAGCCATGTTGCCTTTGCCGGTAGCCGGGTTGATGAGTAACGCCGATGGCTACGGGGTGGCCAAAACCTACGAGCAAGTCGATAGGCTGGCACACGATTTCGGCACCACGCTGGCGGCACCTTTCATGACCCTTGCTTTCATGGCTTTGCTCGTTATTCCGGAACTGAAGTTGAGCGACAAAGGATTGTTCGATGTCAATCGGTTTGCGTTTACCGAATTAGAGGCGTAAGGAGATAGGGAAAGAAAGGCCTTCTCTCTTCCTCATCTTGCAATGACCCATTTCTCTTCAAGGTCGATATCCCATCCGCCGCGTATTTCCAAGTCTTTTCCAAAATCGACAATGGTCTCGGGAAGAAGCCCGGCACGATAGTTTCCGGTGCTCCATTTTTCGTTGCCGTCGGCATCA
The DNA here is from genome assembly GCA_029983675.1 of Bacteroidales bacterium. Taxonomy (GTDB): domain Bacteria; phylum Bacteroidota; class Bacteroidia; order Bacteroidales; family F082; genus Limimorpha. The sequence continues at coordinate 12,111 of JASBYY010000054.1, forward strand.
AGGATGGCCTGCAGCTTGTATTTCCCGGGGGTGAGGTACCAGAACTCCAATTTTTGTTCCGCTGTAATGACCTGTTTGTCAATCTGATTTCCTCTTTCGTTGAGCAATAACACCACGACATTCTTTATGTTTTCGGGAGGAACGACCGTGACAAAGAGGTTGCCGAACTCATCATCGCGTGCACAATGGAAACGCACGTTAAGCGCGTTGTTGGTACGGCCTCGCACGCTGAAAAACACCGAATCGGGAAGGGAAATGCTGTAGTCAACACCTTCTTCGAGCTGTTTTTGCAACCGGTAGCGGAAACCGTGTTCGTCGTCTTTTACAAAACTCACCTTACCATAGCTTACCACCGTATTCGCAGCAAAGGAAGCCGAATCGTGCATTTGATAACGAAGGACGGGTTCCGTAAAACTGAAAACAAGGTCTTTTTCCGGCATGAGGCAGTTGCCCGTGAGATTGTTTTTCACCGACAGTGGCTTGACCCCACTCTGTTTTTTTTTATCTTTCCAAACAAGACCATACTGTGTTGAGTCGTTGATGAGCGTGTCGCATTGGATGCTGACCCACAGGCTGTCCTTTACGTTGGGTGTAAAGTACCAACAAATGGTGTCGTTTTGCTGTGAGGCGATTTTGACGATATTGAAGCTGTCGGGCAGTATTTCGGGCGTGGTGATGTGCACATCGGGAGCAGGATGGCGGAATACAAAACGCAGCATTCCCTCATCGACCAATTTCTTTTCGAGCAGCATTTGGGTGGAGTCGATTTCCGAAAACATATACAGGTTCATGTCCAAAGCCTTTGTGTTGCTGACGGTAGGGGAAAGTGTGTCGGCTGAAACGGTAAGGGTTGAATCAGCGGAAGATGCCGTCGTGTCAATGGGCGGTACGGTAGGAGAAACCGGATTGGGACAGACTGCATGAACCAAAGTGTCGAGAAAGGCGGCTTCTTCGTTGGGAAGGTCGAAATAATAGTTGGCATTGGCATCTTTGACGGCAAAGACAAAATAGTCTTTATCGGCCAAACCCATGAACCGAAAGCGACCTTCATGGTCGGTTTTTGTGACATGGTTGGGAATAGCCGTCAAGGGCAAAGTGTCTAGACCGCTGCGGTCGCCGTCGTAGAGGGTCACGAATACGTTTTCAACAGGTTTTTTGTCCAAGGCGTTTACCACTTTACCGGCAATGGACAACGTGTCGAGAATGGCACCGGTAGAAAAGCTATATACATAGTCTTTGAACACGTTGCCTTCGTGCAAGTCCTTGATGGCATTGCCAAAATCGATGGTATAGGTGGTGTTGGGCGCAAGGTCTCCCTTGAAACGTACCGAAACGGTTTTGTTGTTCAGCTTGATGTCGGGCTTGGTGGCCGGCGGGGGCGAAATCAACACATTCTGGCTGGCATTGTCAAGCACAAGATACTCATCGAAGACCATGTCGATACGGTGTCCTGAAAAATTTACGGAATGGTTTTCGGGACGGGTTTCCAGCACCATGGGCGGCTGTATGTCTTTTGGACCACCGATTGGCGAAACCACGTTGGCGCAACGCTGCGATAGCACAACCACTATCAACATGCCCAAAATCAGGGCGATGGCTTTCATCTTATGTAACATGGCGCAAAGGTACATTTTTTCAAAAGAAGTCCGAAAAAACTTGCACTTCTAACCTGAACTTAGAAACTTATAGAACTTTGCGCCTTTACCAATGCCTTTGACAAGAACAAGTCCTATTGTCAACGATGGAAGACTTGTCCAAAGGAAGAGAGTATGCCGATTTTCCCACTTTGAAAAGGGAAAGTCTTTTGGAAAGGTTATTCTATTCCTGTGAGTAGGGTTCGGCTTGTCAGCTTTCCTTTCGCGTCGTATGATTCCGATTTTACTACACCAACGCCTTTGCCCATCCAAGTGATGCAGGTAGCCCGTTTTGTCCCGATCAACGGATAATCTGCTGAAACGGTTTGAATGATTTTGAAGCATACGAATTTTCCCACGGGTGTTTCCACAACTTCGGCCCGCACTGCTCTCCGGTTATAAATAAGGAAATCAATCTGGGGCAAATCCATGGTATTGTTGCCATCCCCCATTTTCATATTAAAGGAGGCCTGTGCTTCGGGCAAAACTTGTCCGGGAGTGAGCTGGCTTGGGATCAACATATCCTTTCCTGTCATTTCCGCATCAATTTTGGCATTTTCAAGTCCTTCGAGCGGCATCATATCAAGCAAAGCTGCATGGAAGTTGCCGTTACTATAGCGCAATGAAGCCGTGGCACTGCTTTCCACTTTGCCTTTGGCATTGGTATGAGTCCCCATTACAGTTGCATTCACACTGTTTTTCTTTCGCGTAATTTCCAAGATTTCCGAGATGTTGTACCCTTGCACCTTGCCTTTGCCATTGTATACGGTGTAGGTGATTTTGCTGCCTTTTTTCAGGGCGTAATACGGCTCGTTGTCATCCCAGTCGCGCGTATCAGGAGCTGGCGTTCCGGTGTCGGCGGGTTCGACTATCGGGGTCTTGTCTTGTTTTTTCTGTTGGGTTTCCTGTGCACGTTGTTCGTTTTTATCAAACGCACTGTCCACAGCTTTGTCCACGGCTTTATCCACTTTTTCTTCTATCTTGCGTTCTATTTTGCGTTTAGCCGCTTCCTCCGCTCTTTTTCCCAAGCGTTCCAGCCAGCTTTGGGCCATGGCTACATTCATATTTCCCGTTGTAAACAACAGGAACAGGATAAATACTATTTTCTTCATTGTCATGATTATTTTTGGGATTATTGATCATTTGTATTTTCAGCAAAGAAACTACAAAAAAACACGTTTGTCAATCATATAAAGATATGATTTTACACTAATACCAAAAGCAGCTGAGATTTTGCCCCGCTGCCATTTTTTGTGAAAATCTGTTGTTTTCACACATCGAACACATTATTTTCTTTATGGTTTACTCAACGTCTCTGATGGTCCAGAAGTCGGCGCAGTTTTTCGTTTTTCGGATATAGTCGTAAGGCATCCAGAAATAGCCCTTGTCGCCCCAGTCCTTTCCCCATGAGTTTCGCACGAGGAGCATCTCCTTTTCATCGTCGTAGCCCACGGCCATCACAGCATGGCCACCCAGCAGGGCTTCACCAGGTTTCGGCATGGGCATGATGCCGGTGTTGCGCACCTCGTCGTCCATGAAACTGGAATACACGGAAAAGCCGAACACAAACGGGTATCCGTCGGCAAGGCAGGCGCGTATGTCGTGCATGATAGGAGAAATCCTCCAATAGCTCAGGATCTGATGGTCGAGGGCGGATTCGTAGCATTTCTTGTGAGGCTTCTTGGTGAACTTGGATCCGGGTTTCGTGCTTGCACTGTACCTCCACTCCTTTTCGGGGCATACGCCTTGCTTGTTCAGCGACTTCACGCCGTCCCTCAGGTAGGCGCCGCTGTCGGAATAAACGGTGTTCATCAGCACACGCTCGTTGTAGTATAGGAACAGCCGAGAGAGCCGGAAGGTTTTCTGTCCCTTTGCTTTTTTTCCGTACTCGACTGCTGCAAGCAGGGCATTGGCCGTGCAGCTTCCCAAGGCGCCTTGGTTGAACACAGGCGGACAGAATTTCCTTAGGTCCACCTTCGTTGGCACTTCTTTCCTTAATCTTAGCGGAGCTTCGTAAACATAGTCTCTTTCGTCAGGAATATCGGGCATCCATCCTAACTTAGGCATCTTAAAGGCCTTTTCTCTTTTTTGCGAATTGTTTTCAGTCATGTCTTATCATTTTATAGTGATGTTTATTTTACAGGTGTTCAAAGGTTTGGCGTCTTTTTCCCATGCTCTTTTCTCTTCAAGTAGGATAACACTTTTCCCTTTTGCGAGGGCTTTGATTTCCACAACGACGGGAAAGCTTTTTCCGATGAGGCTTAGCGCAATGTCCCGATTCGGATCATGCGACTTGAGGTGTACCTCGGTAATGGTTTCATCATTTGAAGCAATCGCCCAAGAATAGCCGCCTCCCGCATGACTTTCCAATTCGAACGCGAGAGTCTCATTGACTTCTAATGTGAATTTCCTATTCATCGAAAACTAAATTTACTCACTTAATCTGATGCAAAGGTAAATAAAATTTGATAGCAAATACAAAATCATGGTTTTTTTTGTGCAGATTGAAAAAACATAATGGCTTGATTCCCGATTTATTAGGTCAAATATA
>JASBYY010000055.1 GCA_029983675.1 Bacteroidales bacterium
TATTTAGTCGCCCCTTAAAAAGCACTTATTTTATTGATTCACAATAAAATAATGTTGAAAAAGCTTGTTTGATTCTGCAAAAAGGCGTATATTTGCAGTCTAAAACCTTGCAGAAAATGTATAGAAAACCCATTGTCACCAACCAGCGCTCCATGTTCTTCGACTTCGCCGACCAGCTCAATGCCAGGCCCCCCCTGTACCAGCTTGCCAACAGGACACATTGGGAGGTGTTCGAGGAAACGTTCAGGAAATTGTACAGCGATGACAACGGCAGTCCGTGCAAGCCGATCCGCCTGATGACGGGCCTGCTGATACTGAAGCACCTGCGCAACTTGTCCGACGAGAGCGTTGTCTCCCGGTGGGAGGAGAACGTTTATTTCCAGTATTTCTGCGGCGGCGAGGATCTCCGTATCGGAGAGCCTTGCACGCCGTCGGAGCTTACGCACTTCCGCAAGCGCATCGGCGAGAAGGGGGTGGAGCTGATCTTGAAGGGGAGCATCTCCGTGAGCGAGGATTTCAGGGACGGGAAAGACCGTGGCAGGCCCGCATTCATCGATTCGACCGTCCAGGAGAAGAACGTCACCTATCCGACAGACGCCAAGCTCGCGAAAAAGATCATCCAAAGGTGCGTCTCCCTGTCCGTAAGACTCGGTCTTCCGATGCGCCAGAGCTACAAGCGGACGCTGAAAGCCCTCTACAGGGACCAGCGTTTCCGCAGCCATCCCGAGAACAGGAAGAAGGCGCTTCGGGCGGACAGGAAAGTGAACACCATAGCGGGCCGTCTGGTCCGGGAGCTGGAGCGGAACCTGGAGAGGCTCGGCGCGGATTTCCTGGCGCGTCATGCGAAGCAGATCGCATTGTACAAAAAGGTGCTGTCGCAGAAGTGCGACGACAAGGACAAGATCTACTCGCTCCACGAGCCGGAAGTCTGCTGCATCAGCAATGGCAAGGAGCACAAGAGGTACGAGTTCGGCAACAAGGCCTCCATCGTCCGGACATGGGACGGCATCATCATCGGCGCGTGTTCGTTCAGGAACGAGTACGACGGCCACACCATCGACAAGTCGCTGGAACAGTGCGAACGCCTCACGGGCCTCCGGCTGAAGGAACTCGCCGGCGACAGGGGCTGCCGCGGGCAGAAGAAGTCGGGTGAGACGCGGATACTGATCCCCGACACCCCGAAAGCGGCGGACAGCCGGTACGAGAGGAAGAAGAAGCACGAACTGTTCTGCAAGCGTGCGGGCATAGAGCCGGTAATCGGGCATGTGAAGGCGGATCACCGCATGGGGCGCAACTTCTACAAGGGGGTGTTTGGCGACGCCGTCAACATCATGCTCGCAGCAGCCGCGAAAAACTTCAAAAGGGTGATGAACATCCTTTTTTTGCCCTTTTTCCGAATGCTCCTTTGGGAAAAAATCGCCGAACAGATGTGCCTCCTGCCAATCATGAGCGAAGCCTCACGAATAAAACAAAGCTCCAAAAGGAGTTTTTAAGGGTTGACTATTTAGTTCTTTAATCGATTATTCAAAAACCTCCACCTGATAAATCAACGGAACTGGCTGGTCTCAATGAACTTGAATTACCACAGTTCGGACATGTAACATATTCCTGTCCATGATAACACACAACTTTTCCGCAGCGATTACAGATATAGAAACTCTTGGCACCACAATGTGGGCTGCCATTGAATTCTGGATCATACATGACAGCTCCGCGAACATGAGTCTTGTCGTAGCCTTCACGTTTAGCCTGTTCCGGCTTTATCTTGAATGCCCAGGTAAAAGTATAACTGCCTTCCCTCGGGTCAACTGTGATGCCAAAGGGCTTCTTTGTTTCTTCACACATTGCCATGATGCGCCACATGTCATTCTGGAAATTAGGATAATAGAAATCAATGGACCAGCGTGCTTTGGGCGGAGGAAAACTACCGAGCATGAGCAATTGCGCCTTTGGGGGAACAAAAGGTGACAAAGGGTGTGTTTCAGGCTGATAGGATGTGTTCATTGGGTTTCTTACTTTCCGATGCAAAACCTTGAGAAAATGTTTCCAAGCACTTCGTCGGTAGTGACTTCGCCGGTAATGGTCCCAAGGTGGTACAAAGATTCGCGCAGGTCTTCGGCAATGAGGTCGGTGGGTGTATCTTCTTCCAATCCAATCCGCACCTTGCTAAGGCTTTCTGTGGCGCGGCACAACGCTTCATAGTGTCGCAAGTTGGTGACAAGAGCGGCATCGCTTTTCCATTCAACTATGTCGCGCATCATGGCAATGTGTTGACGCACACGTTCCACATCGGATGCAGCTTTAGCTGAAATAGTGATGATGTCGATGGGGTGGATGTCGTCATTGGCTATTTGTTTGATGTTGTCGGCAAAGCTTTGGGATATGGCTTCGGTATTTGTGCAGAGGTCGCGCTTGTTGAGCACGATGAGCAGGCGCTGCTGTTTCAAGTCGGTCTTCGAGCAGAGCAGTTGCAGTGCAGAAATAAGTTCGTCTTCATTACGTGTGAGGTCGAACATGCCGATAACGATGTCGGCTTCTGAGAGTTTTTTGAACGTGCGTTCGATGCCCATTTTCTCAATGGTCTCTTGCGTGTCACGTATGCCTGCGGTATCGATAAAACGGAACTGGGTACCGTTGATATTGAGGGTTTCTTCGATGGTGTCGCGTGTTGTTCCGGCAATATCCGAAACGAGGGCGCGCTCTTCGCCAAGCAGGGCGTTCAGCAGCGTGCTTTTCCCCGTGTTGGTGGCACCGACGATGGCGACAGGAATGCCGTTTTTGATGGCGTTGCCGAGACGGAAGGAATCGGTCAGGCGTTCAAACTGTTCCAATGTGGCTTCCAATAATGCTTCCAGCTGGCTGCGGTCGGCAAACTCAACGTCTTCTTCGCTGAAGTCGAGTTCGAGTTCCATGAGAGAGGTGATGTCGAGCAGGCGTCCTCTGAGTTCTTGAAGCTCCTTTGAAAAACCGCCTTTAAGCTGGTTCATGGCCACGTGATGGGCGGCTTCGTTTTGAGAGGCGATGAGATCGGCAATGGCTTCAGCCTGCGCCAAGTCGAACTTGCCGTGGATGAAGGCGCGGCGCGAAAACTCTCCGGGTTGTGCCAAGCGTGCGCCTTCCCGAATAAGCACTTCGATCAGCCGCTGCTGGATATATGGTGAACCGTGTACGCTGATTTCTACGGCATCTTCTCCGGTAAAGGAATAAGGTGCCTTGAAAAAAGTGACCAACGCCTCGTCCAAAAGTTGGTCGCCGTCCATAATCACTCCAAAACATGCTTTGCGAATGATGGCTTTTGACACGACAAACGGATGTTCGTCCTGCATAAAGATATGGCTGGCAATGGCATGGCTGTCTTTTCCGGATAGCCGCACTACGGCAATAGCACCCGTGCCATGCGGCGTAGCAAGGGCGCAAATGGTGTCGTCGTTCATGATGGTCGTCTGCATAATCATCAATTTGGGGTCAAAAGTAGTTCTTTTTTTGCTTTGTGTCTTGTTATTCGACAATCTCAATGCCAAATCCCTCTAACAACCCATGGAGACCTTGAACGGAAAACCTAGCTTTTTTCATTTGGTTTTCAGTGGGATGGATGGTGTAGCCCGTTGCTAATGAAAAGTCGGCTTCTTCCAAATTGCTATGCAAAAACAATGCACGTTCTAACCTGCTGCCTGAAAAATCGACCTTTTTCAAATTGCATTCGCTAAAATCGGCTTCGTCCAATTGTGAGTCATGAAAAAAAACTCCTTGCATATTAAGTCCTTGAAATGAGGCATATTGCAATTGGCATCGAGAAAAAGCGACGGAAAAGGTGAAACGGTTGCAGCCCGAAAAGGTGATGCCCGTCATTTTGCAACCTTCAAAATGTACGTGGTTCCACGAAGTGGACGACATCTTGCAAAGACTTAGGTTGCAAGCTACAAAACGGCATTGTTCAAACATTATTCTGGGGAAAGTCACGTTGCTGAAGTCGCAGTGTTCAAATACACAATTGTAGTATTCGTCGTCAAGCGGGATATGTTGAAAGTCAGTGTTTTCAATCGTTTTGTTTTCGGTCATGGTCGTAACTGCTAATGATTTCGGAAATCTGTTCGGCGCGTATTTGTTTGGCAATGATGTGTTTATCTCGGTCTAAGAGATAAATAAGCGGTGTGGATGCCACATCATACGTCTGCTGAGGATAATCACCATGGTAACCTATGCCGCTGGCGTAGATAATATGAGTGTCGGGTGATGTGTCGGGTTGTTGCGCTTGGCCCTCGGCGTTCATGTCGATGCAAAGCACTGTAGCCTGATACTTTGTGTTGGTGACGATGGCATTCAATTGTTGCAGTTCGCTATTGCAAAGGGAGCAATCATGGTCATGGAAAAACAATATAAGGTAGTCGCTGTCAATATTTTGAATACTTACCGGATTGTCGTTAAAGTCGGAGAGTTGCAAGTTGGGAGCTGTTTTGCCAATCGCAAGACGGCGCAGTCGTTCAGCTTTTTGCCGCATCCAACTACGGTTGGTTTCGCTCAATTGGTTGGAGTTTAAGATGGAAAAATAGCGGTCGTAAAGATACACAAAGACTTGATCTTGTCCCATGAAGACTGGATGTTGATACTTGGCAACGAGATGCCAAAGCATGAATCGGCGGATAGTGTCTGATGGGATTTGTGCAATAAGCCTATCGATGGCGGTGCAAATGGAATCTGGATTTTGGGCGATTACCTTATCAAGATAGGTGTCGAGGCGGCTTTCCAACAAAGGCGTGTTGAGCAAGCGATTGTCACTTAAATCGAAACCATCCCAATAGTGCACCTTATAATATTGGTAGGCTTGGGCTTCGTTTGTTGCAATCGGATCGGGAATTTTGAGTTCTTGCAAGGCTTTCACAAGCGTTGCTAAAAAGCAGGAGCTATATTTCCTGACGATGGAATCGCGATAGCTTTCAAATGCTTGTTGTGACTGTTCAAGATAGGCGTAAATGGCCGGGTCGTCGGTGACGTATGGGTGGAGCTGTTGCAGTATCCGTTGTCTTTTGATTTCATAAGTCCGGAAAAGACTTGTTTCCATGCCGCCATCAATGGAGTCAATGTGTTTGGTTCGCAACGACCCGTATAGGGTTACACTTTGGTCATGCCCCAGAATGAAACTGAAAAGAGGTTCTTTGTGGTTGTCAGTCAGTAAATAACAGCCTTCGGGATAGTTGGTCGATTTGGAAAAGACGATGCTGTTGTGTTTTGAGTAGGATGTGTCAACGGAAAGAATCTTTGAGCCGTAATAATGTGCAAGGAAAAAGGTTTGCTCAGGGTTGCAATCGGTTACAAAACGGACTTCAGCCTGCGCCAGCGCAGAAAAACCGGCCAATGACAGTGTGACACACAGCAAAACTGTGCATTGTAGCTGTCTTGCAGCTTTCTTGTAAAGCCTTGACAACTGCCGGTTTGAGTGGGGCGAAGGGTCGTTGTTTTCCATCACGCTGCAAAAGTAGCATTTTTCGAATGAAACGCTCGAATGGTTTTACATTGCACGCAAAGGAAAAGACTTTGGTTTTTTGTTATTTTTGTAGCGGATAACTTCGATGCAAATGAAACGTTTTGTCACTATTATCATCATTCTTTCAGCGTTCCTGACGACACAATCTGTGGTGGCGCAAACGAAGGGTAAGACGATACGTGTCGCATTCTGGAACTTGGAAAACTTTTTCGACCCTTATGTGGATTCCACGCGGACCTACAATGAATTTACCGAAAACGGCAGTCAGCATTGGACCAAATCACGTTTCTACAAGAAGCGTAACAATATTTACAAGGCCATTCTCGGCATGTCTGAAAACCAGCCAATCGGTATTATGGGAGTGTGCGAGGTGGAGAACGAGTATGTGTTGACGATGCTGTTTGAACGTTCTCCTTTGAAACGTTTCAACTACCGCTGGGTGCATTACGAGGGTCCCGACAAGCGCGGTATTGACCCTGCGGTGGTCTATTCCAAGGATTTGTTCCAACTTATCAGCAGCGAGGTAGTTCCCTATTACAATCCGGAAGATACGGCTTACAAGTCGCGCGATATTTTGTATGCAAAATTCTTTGATTATCAGAAAGATACGATTCATGTCTTTGTCAATCACTGGCCGTCGCGTTATAGCGGCGAATTGGAGACAGTAGGCTCAAGGGCTTGTTCGGCCGCACTTTTGCGTCGTAAGATCGACTCGATAACGGCTGCATCTCCAAATACCTGTCCGCCAAAAATCATTGTGATGGGCGACTTGAATGATACCCCGAGCGATCCCAGTGTGTACGAAGTGCTGAAGGCTCGCCATAGCACGGAATGTGATGGTACCGACCAGCTGATCAACTTATTTGCATACAGCAAGGGTTTGGGATTTGAAGGCACCTTGAAACATCAGCACGACTGGCTTATCTTCGACCAAATCATTGTCACACCAGCCTTGATAGGTGCAACAAACGGACTACGCTACAAACCCAATAGCGCACGGATTTACTGTGCTGATTTTATGCTTGAAGACGATGCCGCTTATCACGGAAAGAAACTGTTTCGTACCTATGTCGGGCCCAAATACTTCGGAGGTTTCAGCGACCATCTGCCTGTCTTCATCGACTTGACAACTGAAAGCGCATTGGATCCGTAGAAATGTTTTCTTCTGATTTCCAATGCTTTTTTTCTGTTGTCCGATTGCATTAATTGCTATTTTTGCCCTTTCAAATTCGGAAAACGACCTGCATCATGTGGATAGTTCTCGCTTTGACATCTGCCGCTTTTTAGGGTTTTACGACATTTTCAAAAAGAAGTCAGTCACCGAAAATGCTGTTGTTCCCGTACTGTTTTTCAGCACCATGGTCAGTGCAATACTCTTTGCGCCACTCATCTTGCTTTCAAAAACGTCACCCGAATCATTTTCCGGCAGTTTTTTTACGAATCTCTATGTAGAAACTATTCCTTGGCAGTATCATTTGTTGATTGTTGGCAGGACGGCCATGATTCTTATTTCATGGATGTTCAGCTACACGGCCATGAAAAACCTGCCCTTGTCAGTGGTAGGGCCTGTCAACCAGTTGAGACCCGCCATTTCGACCTTGCTGCTGTTGGTGGTGTTTCAGGAACATCTTGTTGCCAAACAGTGGATAGGTATTGCTTTGGCGATTGTGGCATTCTATCTCATGAACCGTTCGGGCAAGAAAGAAGGCGTCCGTTTTGAATCGAACAGATGGGTTTACATGCTGCTTGCTTCGGCCGTTATCATTGCTTTTGTGGGTGTTTACGACAAGTTCATGCTGAGCGATAAGGACATGGCACCGGTCACCATACAGTCGTGGTACACGATTTACGAGTTTGTCATCATGGTTGTGCTGTTTTCACTTTGGCATTACCGGCATCGCAAGAATAATCCGTTTCAATGGCGTTGGAGCATTGTGCTGATGGCTTTGTTTCTTTCCGTCGCCGACTGCATATATTTGGCGGGATTGAAGCAAGAAGCCGCAGTAATGGTGATTATTCCGCTCATTCTCAATGGTGTGCGGCTTGTCATCTCGTTTTGCTATGCCGCCTTGTTTTTCAAAGAACGTAACATCCGCAGCAAAATCATACCTTTGCTCATGGTATTGGCGGCATTGGTGTTTCTGTGTACTTAAACACAGAAATAGGAGCGAAGTGCAATAAACCTGGATTGAAGATGTGCGGGTGTTGTCCGATTCCTATTGCACTGCACATTTTTCACTTGAAATATTATAGTTTTTCAAAATGATTCTCAAATAATTTGGAGAATCGCATTTGTTTTGTTGTAAATTTGCAAACTAACAAACGTATGAATATGATGGAAATAACACGCATTTTCGATCTTTTGCAACATTATGTTGAAAAGTATCCCGGCGATCAAGTGGCGCTGGCAGGAAAGAAAAACGGTGAATGGCGGAAATACAACATTCAGGAGTACATCGAACAAGTCGATAGACTCAGCTTTGCCTTAATTGAACTGGGCATTGCACCGGGCGATAAGGTAGTCATCATATTGACCAACCGTCCCGAATGGAATTTCATCGATATGGCGGTCAACCAGATTGGTGCTGTCGGCGTGCCGATTTATCCGACAAGCAGTGAGGACGACTACCGTTTCATTTTGAAGGATTGCGATGCCAAAATGGTGATAATTGACGGTGCTTCCGTAATGAACAAGGTGACAAATGTGTTGCCCGATGCACCGGATCTTCAAATTGTATATACTATGGTGGATAGGGGAACCTATCCTTATTATGACCAGTTGCTTGAACTGGGAGAATCGCATCCGCATCGTGAGGAATTGGAAGCGCGTAAAAAAGCCGTGAATACCGCCGATTGCGCCACCATTATCTATACATCGGGAACCACAGGAACCCCCAAGGGTGTCATGCTATCGAATTCCAACCTGATGAACCAGTTCAAAGGGTTCTGCAATACGCCATCTCCCGATTCCAAAACGGCGTTCAGTTTTCTTCCCGTATGCCACGCCTACGAACGTGCCTTGATTTACATGTATCACTATCTCGGCATGTCGATTTACTATGCGGAAAGTCTGGCAACCATCGCCGATAACATGCGCGAGGTGCATCCTACCATGATGTGTGCCGTGCCCCGTGTGCTGGAACGTTTTTACGATAACATCTACATGTCGGGCAAAAAATTGAAAGGCATACAGCGTTCCGTATTCTACTGGGCCATTCGCCTTGCCGGTCATTATAAGATTGGCAGGAAGCACAGCTGGTGGTACGAACGAAAACTAGCTATTGCGGATAAATTGGTTTATAGCAAGATACGTAAAAAACTTGGTGCGGAGCATTTCGACATCATCGTGTCGGGAGCTGCCAGTATTTCTCAAAAATTAGCCGGATTTTTCTCTGCTATCAAGATGCCCGTATATGAAGGCTATGGATTGACCGAGACTTCTCCCGTCATTGCCGTTAGCTCCAACGAGCCTTATGGCAGGGAAGTGGGCTGCGTGGGACTGCCACTGCCTGGTGTTGAGATTAAAATTACCGATAGTCAGGAGATTATATGCCGCGGACATAATGTGATGATGGGCTACTACAAGAATCCCGAACTTACCAAGGAGGTTATTGATGCCGACGGTTGGTTCCATACGGGAGATATGGGGCGTTTCACCGAACACGGACAGTTAGTCATTACCGGACGACTGAAAAGCTTGTTCAAGACCTCAGGTGGCAAATACATCAACCCCGATGTCATTGAACAGAAATTCACCGCATCGCAGTTTTTTGAACATGTTGTGGTTGTTGGTGAAAACCAGAAGTTTGCCGGCGCACTCATCATTCCCGATTTCAATTTCATGAAAGGCTGGTGCCAGCGGCATAACGTGACCTTCACCACCCCTGAAGAGCTACTACATAACGAAGTGGTTGTCAAACGATTTGATAAGGAAATTGCGCGGTTGAACGCTGCTTTGGGTGATACGGAGAAAATCAAGGTGCGCACATTCCTTGCCGATGAGTGGACGGTTGCCAACGGCATGATCACACCAACCTTGAAAGTGCGACGTAAGATTATTGTGAAAAAGTATCAGGATGTGATAGACAAAATGTTTGCCAGCAAGAATTAAACGCTAACGGTCTGCGTAGCTTTTAGTAAACGAAGAAACCAACAAGTCCTGACAGTACAATGAGCAGGATGGGATTTACCTTATAAAAATAAGAAGCTGCAAATGCGGCGGCGCAAATCATGATGCTGATGTTGTTTTCGCCGCGCCCCACTGCTGCGAAGTTCTTGGCATTCATCATCAGAAGCCCGGCCGAAAAGATGAGTCCTGCTACAGCGGGTTTGAGACCTTTCAGGGTTGTGTCTAATACGAAACTCTGTTTTCGGTTCATGAAAATGCGTATGATGAGATATACCATGACGACCGATGGCAGACAGAGCGCCAGCGAAGCAACAAGGGCGCCCGCCACACCCGCCTGACCGTAACCGACGTATGTTGCCATGTTGATGGAAATCGGACCTGGGGTCATTTGCGAGATCGCCACCATGTCGGCAAAGTCATTCGTTGACATCCATCCGTAGTTTTCCACCACTTCATGCTGAATGAGCGACAACATGGCATAGCCGCCGCCAAAACCCAGCACGCCTATTTTGACGAAAACCCATATCAATTGCAAAAAAATCATGACTCGTCCGTGTTTAGTTTGATGGAGAAAGTGTCGGATGATGGATTTTGAGTCTCATAGTGTCATTCTCCATTTGTATTCGACTTCAGTTTATGATTGGCGATAAGCGCATAGGTAAGACTTCCTGCGATAGCCATGAGGATAATGAAGGCGGGCGATACCTTGAACCACCAGATGAGCACAATGGCGGCAGGAGGGATGATGGCGGTTTTCCAAGTGATGTGCGCCGACTTGACCATGCGCAGCGATGGGGCAAGGATGAGCGCAACCACGCATGGACGGATGCCTTGGAAAATACGCTCTACGACGGGGTTGTCTTTATAGGTGGTGAAGAATATGGCGATGAGCAGAATGATAATGATAGAAGGCAGGATGGCGCCCAGCATGGCGGCAATGGCTCCTTTGAAGCGCGCAATCTTGTGTCCGACATAAAGTGCTGAATTGACGGCGAAAACGCCCGGAAGCGACTGTATGATGGCAATCATGTCCCAGAACTCGTCGCAAGCGATCCATCGTTTGCGGTCCACAATGTCCTTTTCCACCATCGATAGCATGGCATAGCCGCCACCCAGCGTGAAAGCGCCGATTTTGAAAAAGGTGAGAAATAACTGAAAGCATTTTTTCATAGCGCAAAAATACTGTTTTTTTAGGGAGTTGACTTTGATTGGGTAGATAGGTTTTTCGGCAGGATTCTTATCTCTGCATTGAAAAAATCACTACGTTTGCCCCCAAATAGAATCGATATGAACGTTTTAGATGTTACTTCGGTGATGACTTTTGACAGGCCGGAGGCATGGCAGTGGCTGATCCAGTTTTGCATTCTTGCAACGGCTTTGCTGTTGGGCAATGTGCTTCGCATGCAGGTGCCTTTTCTTAAAAAGAGTTTGCTGCCGTCCGCATTATTAGGCGGCGTGTTACTGCTTGTTTTCAAAGCCGTTCCCGGATGCCGCGAGTTGGTGAACAAACCCATGATGGAAATTGTCACGTATCACACCTTAGGCCTTGGTTTCATCGCTTTGGCATTGAAAAACAATAAAATAGAATCAAAATCATCGCCCATGAAAGTTATTGAGACGGGGGCGTTGACAGCTTCTTCCTATGTCATTCAAGGCATTGTGGGATTGGTGATGACCATCTTGTTTTTTACTTTTGGTAAGAAAATCTTCTATGCATCAGGATTGTTGCTGCCGATGGGTTATGGGCAGGGACCGGGACAGGCATTGAATTTCGGCAAGATTTTTACCGGTTGGGCGTCGCAGCAAGGCATGGATTTCGCCGGTGCCGATTTTGGTCTTTCCATTGCCGCCATGGGATTTATCGTTGGTAGTGTGGTAGGCGTGGTGTATATGAACATTTTGCGTCGTAGGGGAAAGCTTTCGAGGAAAAAAATAGTTGCCAATCAGATGAATAAGTTGGAGGATTACGAAGGCAAGAATGAAATTCCCGATGCGGAGTCTATTGACAAACTGTCGGTGCAGATTTGCATGGTGCTCTTTGTCTATTTCTTGGTTTATTTGTTTACCAATTGGATTCAAGGCATGGAGCTGGGCAAGTTTGGCACCAACACGTTGAAACCCATGTTGTGGGGATTTAACTTCTTGCTGGGCACTTTGTTTGGCATCGCCTTCAAGGGCTTGCTGAGGCGTTTCAAGAAGGCGCGCATCGTGCAACGCGAATACATCAACAACTACATGTTGAATCGCATTGGCGGTTTCTGTTTCGACATCATGATTGTAGCGGGAACGGCAGCCATCAGCTTTGAAGAATTTGGCAAGTTTATCGTGCCATTTGTGATTATTTGCACACTGGGAGCCATCGTCACGTTCGCTTATGTGCTCATTGTCAGCAAACATCTGTATCCCAATTATCAGTATGAGGGCTTTTTTTCCATGTTTGGCATGTTGACCGGTACTGCCAGCAATGGCATGATATTGCTGCGCGAAATTGATCCGAAGTTCGAGACACCCGCTGCCAATAACCTTGTTTTACAATCTTTGGCAGCCATCGTGTTTGGTTTCCCGGTGCTGTTGCTGATGGGGTTTGCGCCTCAAAGTTTACGCGCCTCGTTGATTACACTCGGCGTGCTGGTTGTCTTCTGGGTAGCGCTCACCTTGTTCATGTTGCGCACCGAGATATTCAAGAAAAAATCGAAGCATAAGGAATAGGATATTGG
Source organism: Bacteroidales bacterium (assembly GCA_029983675.1). Taxonomy (GTDB): domain Bacteria; phylum Bacteroidota; class Bacteroidia; order Bacteroidales; family F082; genus Limimorpha. The sequence goes on from JASBYY010000055.1 coordinate 12,329, forward strand.
TTTACATGCCGATGGGAAAATGATCTCCATAAAAAAAGCCCCGATTTCAGGGCTTTTTTATGGTTTAATCTGAAGTTATGCCTTATGGCGGGCTTCCTTAATTCTGGCCTTTTTACCACGAAGACCTCTGAGGTAGTAAATGCGCGCTCTGCGAACAACACCTTCTTTGTCAAGATTGATGCTGTCGATCATCGGAGAAGCAAACGGGAAACATCTTTCAACGCCAATGCCATTGGATATTTTTCTAATGGTGAAAGTGGCACATTTTCCACAGCCGCTGCGCTTGATGACAACGCCTTGGAATTTCTGCAAACGTTCCTTGTTACCTTCGACAATTTTGTAGGTTACGGTGACGGTATCACCTGCTTTAAATCTGGGAAAGTCTTTTACAACCACCTGATCTTCAACGAACTGAATTAATGCGTTCTTACTCATTTCTATATGTATTTATTGCTTTTTTCACTAAAAAACGGCTGCAAATATACAACTATTTTCAAAGTGCGCGGCCTACGAGGAACTTTTTTTCAGTTTTTGGAACATTTCAGGACGGCGTAACTCGGTGCGTTTCAAGGCTTGTTCCATTTTCCATTCACTGATTTTTAGGTCATTGCCCGAAAGCAGTATTTCGGGAACGTCCCAGCTCTTATAGCTGCGCGGACGGGTGTAAACGGGAGGCGATACCAATCCGTCTTGAAACGAGTCGGAAAGGGCGGAGGTCTCGTCGTTCAGCGATCCGGGAATCAGGCGCACCAAGCTGTCAACCAGCACGGCGGCCCCCAGCTCTCCACCGGAGAGTACATAATTGCCAATGGATATCTCTTTGGTGATCAGGTGCTCGCGGATACGTTCATCGATGCCTTTATAATGACCGCAAAGGATGATTAGGTTCTGAACCAATGAAAGCCGGTTGCAAAGCGGTTGCTCGAGCAATTCCCCGTCGGGACTCATGTAAATCACCTCGTCGTAGCTGCGTTGGCTTTTCAAGTGGGTGATGCAGTTATCAACGGGTTCAATCATCATCACCATGCCTGCACCTGCCGCAAATGAATAGTCGTCCACCTTTTTGTGCTTGTCGGTGCTGTAATCCCTCAGATTGTGCAGCCCGATTGCAACAATGCCTTTGTTGACAGCACGCTTGATAATGGACTCGGTGAAAGGTCCTTCAAACATTTCCGGAAAAATAGTGATGATATCGATGCGCATAAGTAGGTATTTGACTGCAAAGTAAAGGATTTGCTTTCAATTGGCGAAAAATATCTATTTTTACACATCTATTCCATGTTGCATAATGGATTGATTCTTTTGTATGTTATTGAATGACAATATTATACATGAATCAGTTGATGATGGCATACATGGCGGAAAGAGTGTCACAGTTAGCTGAATTAAACATCCATGATAATGAAAAGACTTTTCTCACTTTTATTATTGTTATCGGTGGCTTTTGGTCTTCGAGCGCAGATATCGCATGACGCAGACGGTACAAAGTACTGGGTGCAGTTTACCGACAAAAACAACTCACCTTATTCCATCGATTATCCCGAGATGTATTTGAGTGAACGCGCCTTGCAACGCCGTGCCAATCAGGGTATTGCTATCGATACGTTCGACATCCCCGTCAATCCGCAATATCTACGGGCGGTGGCGGCAACGGGTGCCACGTTGATACACCCTTCCAAATGGTTGAATGGCGTGACCATTCTGACCGAAAGTCAAGAAGTACTCGATGCTGTGAAGGCCTTGGCATTTGTGGAATCGCTTCGCCGTTGTCCCGACAATCCGAAGCCGTCAAAGTGGAAAGAGCCGTATTTTGAACAGAATCAGAGGGCGGCAGATGACTTGGCCTCACGAGGATACTACGGAGAGGCTTATACCCAAATCAACCAGTTGAACGGTATTCCGCTCCACGACAGCGGTTTCAGGGGCGAAGGCATGGTGATCGCCATTCTTGATGGCGGCTTTGAAGGCGCTGACACCCATCCGGCGTTCAACAATATGCGCCAAGAAGGACGGCTGTTGGGCACGCGCAGCTATGTCAAGCCGGGACAGTCGGTCTATCAAGGCAGTGGTCACGGAACATCCTGTTTGAGCACCATGGCGGGATATGTGCCGCAGGAATATGTGGGTACGGCGCCAAAGGCTTCCTATTATTTGTTGCACACGGAGAATACCCGTGGCGAAAATCTCATTGAAGAATACAACTGGGTGTCGGCAGCCGAATACGCCGATAGCCTTGGCGCGGACGTGTGCAGCACCTCGCTCGGTTATGTGGACTTTGACGATAGCACCTGGAACTATACCCATGATGATTTGGACGGTCACACGGCACCCATGTCGATTGGAGCGGGTATCGCTTGCAGCCGAGGCATGTTGTGTGTCAACTCGGCAGGTAACGACGGCAATTCCGGTGTCTTTCCTTGGATTGGCATTCCTGCCGATGTGGAGGGCGTGCTGACCATAGGCGCTGTGGATAGCGGCGGTGAGCGTGCTGCCTTTAGCTCTGTTGGACCAACGGCAGACGGACGTGTCAAACCCGATGTCATGGCAATGGGGGCGGGTACTTATGTGGCGGAACCTTCAGGAGGATACCGCAACGGGAATGGCACTTCGTATTCTTGTCCGGTGATGGCGGGCATGGTGGCTTGTTTGTGGCAGTCGCATCCCATGGCGACAGCAGCCGAAATCAGAGAGGCAGTCCGAAAAGCATCAGATAGAAACGATAATCCCGACAACTATTATGGTCACGGCATCCCTGATTTCGTGAAGGCATTGAATGCCATGCCTGTGGCTGATTTTCCAACGGATGCAAAAGAGATCATCAACGTGTTTCCCAATCCGGCAAAAGGCAATGTGCATGTGAAACTGAAAGAAGGGGTGGAAGCCGACATAACCGTGATTGACTGTTGGGGTCGCTGTTTCTATTCCTATCACTTTAACGGTCTGAACCACACCACGTTGGAAAACCGTTTGAACGAACTTTCGGCAGGAGTCTATTTCCTGACAGCATGTTCGCAACGGGGCAATCAGACACTGAAACTGGTGGTTCTTAGGTGATGCTATTTTTTTAGTGTTAGTTGTAGATGTACGGTTGATTTTTTTCAACTCTGGTGATGTACAAAATATCTTGGTTTTATAAGTTAATAGTTAATATCTTTGCAAGCTAATTAAAATAAGTAGTTGGTCAAAATTAAGCTGCATGATGAGAATAGTTTATAAAGAGGAGCG
>JASBYY010000056.1 GCA_029983675.1 Bacteroidales bacterium
TTGATGGTTTTTCATATTATTGCACTGCTTTTGGCGGACTTTGGGCCGCCGTCCCATACCCACAAACCTTATCGGTTCAGGACACATATTCCTATCCGGGTCCTCGGGACGACGGGTGCCGGGCGGTCAAAAAAGATACTTGGGTCTTGCCCATTTGCCACAGACTGTTTACCGTCCGGCCCCATTGTCCTTGGTTATACATTAGGTTTATTGTCTCTGTTTTTATTCATAAGCATCTGTTAGTTGTTGCAAATTTAGTATTTTTGCCCTAGCAAACTAAGGGCGCAGACAACCACGCTGCAAATCTAAGGTTTGCCAAAAATCTGGACGAAGATGAAACGTACTTTTTTGGCCATTCCCATTAATGGGGGGGCGGAGTTTCCTGCTCTTTCGCAGCGTTTGCAACGCAACTTGCAGCATGAGAAGCGCAATATCAATTGGTGTAAGACCGATCAGACCCATCTCACCTTGAAGTTTGTGGGCGACACGCCCGATAAGGACATTCCTGTCATCATAGAAGCCTGCCGAAAAGTGGCTGAGAACCACCGGCCCTTTGCCATGGACTTCGACCGGACGGGCATTTTCGGTAGCAACCATTCGCCGAGGGTCATTTGGCTGGGCATGACGAACGAGCCTAAGGCCTTATACGACCTTGAGGAAGACCTCCTCAATGCCTTTGATGCCATCGGTTACCTGCGCGACCGGCAGAATTTTGTGCCGCATATCACGGTGTGCCGCATCAAGCAACTGATAGACAAGCCTTTTTTCCAGCAGATATACCAAGGCATTGAGCAAAAGACCTACTTGCACGCCGATGTGAACGAAATTGTGTATTTTCAGAGTTTTCTCCAGCCTACGGGAGCTTTCTATAAAGTGTTAAAGAAGATTCCGTTGGGAGGATAAAATAGCTGTGGAAAACAAAGGGGCTGCTATTGGAAAAATCTTCGTTGTGTATCAATAGGGAACCGCAATGTTCAACGGCTCTTTATCCCATTTTCCCAGTTCTCAATTCAGTTTCTAAAAAGGAATAAACATAGCCTGCACTTTGGAAAAACAAGCCTGTGGCTGGACGAAGCAAGGCTTGGTAAGTGTCGGAGTTGTAAAAGGTATCGAAAGCTGTTTCCATATCAAGCTCTCGACGTTCCATCAGCAGGGCAATAATGTCGCTGGTCAGTATCTCGACCATGAAATCAAAGTCTTTTTGCGTGACGTTCATATTCTCGATAGTTTTTCGATAGCTTTTTCAGTAAAAACGTATATTGAAAGGTGATGCCTTTCATGTATTTCAGGCGGTTCATAAATTCTTCGGTGTCGATGTAACCCTCTTTATAGTTAAATATCTGACGCCCGACACGATCGTTGGCAATAGGGCCGTAAATAATATCAAAGTCATGAATATTGCTCATACTGGCAGTGTTCCTATTGGCGAAAATGAAGTCGGCCCATTCTTTTGAATAATCTCTGAAAATCTTGATATTTAATGAGTTGTCTTGTAATAAGTTCTCATCGAATTCAAATTCGGTAACAAAAGATAGTCCTCCTAATCGTTCAACAGTAAATGCCGACATTTCTTCTGCTTGCCGGTAGCTTTCCGAAAGATAGAATGCCTTTCCGAAATCCTTGTTGGGTTTGGATTTGGCTAAATCGATGTGCTTGATAAGCGCATTTGATCCGTGATAAAGCCTAATCATAGCAAACCTCCTGATTTTTTGCAAAAATCCGACATGGCTTCTACCATGTCATCGAAAGGCAGTGTGTGCATGACACCATAGTTGCATTCTACGAAACCCACACCACCATAACGCCTGATGTAGCGATAGGCTTGTTTTGCAGAGAGTTGGTATCGCTCCGCAAAAAGGTTGATCAGCATGATGAGATATTCTATCTTGTCGATGGTGTCTTGCGGCATTTTTCTATTGTTTTTGTTTTGCAAATGTACATTTTTTTCTTTTTATCCTTGTCTGTATGCAAAATGCAAAAACCTTGAACTCATGTTTTATTTTCTAAAAAAGAGTTTGCGTGGTTTTTTCTGCCGTTGCTTTTGCCGAATTGTTTTTCTCATTATGGTTATATTATTCTGAGCCAATTGGATTTATTTGTACTTTTGCGAAATCTTAAATAAAATCATCTAAAAGTAAATATTATAAAATAATGGAAATCAGAAAGTTAGACGAAATGTTCGAGGTCTTGCGCAGCAAGCCCAAGAAACGTCTTGTTGCCGCTTATGCCAACGACGATCACACAATTTGTGCGGTGAATGCCGCTGTTGAAAACGGTCTTATCGATGCCACGCTGATAGGCGACGAAGCCACAATCGCAGCTGTTTGCAAGGCTGAAAACATCAACATGGCGAATTTCAAGATCGTACAGGAAGCAGAAGATGTGAAAGCCGCCGCCAAGGCTTGCGATATGATCAATGCCGGCGAAGCCGATATTCTGATGAAAGGCTTGCTGCCCACCGATAAGTACATGCACGCCATCCTCAACAAGGATCGCGGCTTATGCCCGCCTAAAGTTACATTGGCTCACGTGGCGGTTGTGGAAAACCCGAATTACCATAAGCTGCTCGTTGTCAGCGATAGTGCTATCATTCCTTTGCCCGACCTGAAGCAAAAGCAGACCCTGCTGAAATATGTCACTACCACGGCAAAAGCCATAGGCATTGCCTGTCCCAAAGTCGCCTTGGTGTGCGCGACCGAACAGATGATTGCCAGCATCCCTGCTTGTGTTGAGGCTGCTCTCATCGCCAAGATGGCCGATCGTGGCCAGATCAAGGGTTGTCTCGTCGATGGACCGCTTTCGCTTGACCTCGCTTTGGATGCCGAAACGGTGGCCATCAAGAATCTCAACAGCCCCGTTGCCGGTGATGCCGACTGCTTGGTATTTCCCAATCTCGAAAGCTGCAATGTGTTCTACAAATGCTGCACGAAGTTCGACAGGTCGGAGATTGCCGCTGTGCTGATGGGTGCCAAGGTGCCTTGTGTGCTGTCGTCGCGTGGCGATACGGCCAAGACCAAACTCTATTCCATAGCCTTAGCAGCCATGTTGGCTTAATTTTCAGTATCATAAATCAAAAAAATAGAAAATAATGACACACAAAATATTGACGATCAATCCGGGTTCCACTTCCACGAAAATTGCCGTTTTTGAAGAAGAAACCCAAGTTTTCAAGAAAACCTTGAAGCACTCCACCGAAGAGCTGGCTCTGTTTGAAAAAATCGCCGACCAATATCCTTTCCGTAAGGAAGTCATTTTGCGTGAGCTGAAAGAAGCTGGCGTTGACCTCAGCGACGTGGCTTGTGTCGTAGGACGCGGAGGCCTGCTGAAGCCCCTTATTTCAGGCGTTTATGGCGTGAATGAAGCCATGGTCAAGGATTTGTTCAACAGCCCTGTCGGTGAACATGCCTGCAATCTTGGTGGCTTGATTGCCAAAGATATTGCAAAGGAAATCGGTGTCAATGCCTACGTGGCCGACCCCGTCGTTGTTGACGAGATGGAGGAAGTGGCACGTTTTTCGGGACATCCGGCATTCCCGCGTTTGTCGGTGTTTCATGCCTTGAACCAGAAAATCATTGCCCGTCAGTTGGCCAAGGATCTTGGCAAGAAATACGAAGACCTGAACCTGATCGGCGTGCATCTCGGCGGCGGCATTTCATGTGGTGCCCACAAGAAAGGTCGTGTGGTCGATGTCAACAACGCTTTGAACGGCGAAGGTCCTTTCACACCCGAACGTTCGGGAACGCTTCCTGCCGGCTTGCTTGTAGATGCTTGTTTCAGTGGTAAATACACCAAGAAGGAAATCGGACTGATGCTGAAAGGTAAGGGCGGTTTTGTGGCTTATCTTGGCACCAACGATGCCCTTGAAGTCGAAAATGCGGTGAAGGCTGGTAATAAGGAATGGGAACTCGTTTATCGTGCCATGGCTTATCAGATTGCCAAGGAAGTCGGCGGATTGGCCGCTTCTGCGCTTAGTATGGATGTCGATGCCATCTATATCACGGGCGGCATGGCTTATGACAAGACATTCTGCGGTATCTTGAAGGATCATTTCGGAAAGATCGCCCCCGTGTACGTTTATCCCGGTGAGGATGAGATGAAAGCCTTGGCTCTCAATGGCCTGATGGTGCTGAACCATGAAGTGGAGGCCAAAGTATATCAATAAGAAATCTCCGGAAACCTGCCAATAGAGGCGGGTTCGTTACCAAACAGAATACACAAAAATTGAAGGTTGAAGGATGTGCGTATCGTTCAACCTTCATCATTTCATTCAAATCCCAACAATAATGTCAGTAATTCGCAATCTCGCCTTGCATTTCGTTGGAAACAAACAGGCCGGCGAAGGTTTGTGTTGCTCACAAAACCTGCTGTCTTCCGATGAAACCATGCGCAACATCCTCCATGAATGTTTTCTGCCTTTGTTCCTGACAGAAGAACATTACCGGTTCAGACATGAAACCGATTTGAAATATAACGAGGTTTATGGTATTGTTTCCGATATATTCGATGACCCCGACAGCCTATTAATCCATTCGGTGAAGCTGGCCAAGCAACTCTACGACAAGAGCGATCATCCGAAAATCAAGGCAGGCGAGTTCTGTGTTGTGCATTTCACCGATTGCAGTGTTGACGGGCAGCATTGCGATGCCGTAGGCTTATTCAAGTCGGAGGGTAAGGACACGTTTTTACGTGTCTGGAGTTCTGAAAAGGGTCTCGATCTGACTTCGGAGCAAGGTATCAGTACCAAGTGTCTCGACAAGGGCTGTCTGATTTTCAATATCGAACGTGAAGACGGCTATGTCATCACCATTGTTGACAACACCAACCGTAGCGAAGCACAGTACTGGACCGATCATTTTCTGAGTGTGATTCAAAAGCAAAACCAGTATTTTAATACGCAGGCGGTTCTTTCGATGACGAAAAATTTTGTTGTCAAGGAATTGCCGCAGCAGTTTGAGGTCTCCAAAGCCGATCAAGCCGACCTTTTGAACCGTTCGATGGCTTTTTTCAAAGAAAAAGACACATTCGAAAAGGATGCTTTTGTCAATGAAGTGATGGAACAACCTGCTGTCATCGAGAGTTTTCACAAGTATCGCAACAACTTTGAGGAACGCGAAGACTGTACCATAGCTGACAATTTTGAGATCAATGGCTCTGCCATGAAAAAGCAGTTCAGGTCGTTTAAGAGTGTCATCAAGCTGGACAAGAACTTTCACATCTATGTGCATGGTGACCGTGACCTTATCGAACAAGGGGAAGACGAAAAGGGTAAGTACTACAAGGATTATTACAAACAAGAATCATAAATAGTGTCGTGATGCTTACACTGAAACAATGTGGTATTTCCGATTTGGAGGCGGTTGTGGCGTTGAACGAGACGGTTTATGAGGGTTTGTCCGACAAGACTTTATTGCGTCATAACACAAGGGAAATGTTGGCTTCGTGCTTGTACGAACCTAATGTCACATTGGGTATATGGGATGGTGCCGTTTTGGTTGCGGCAGGTATTTTTTATGTTCCCCAAACTATCGAAGAAGACCATGTCCACGATTTGAACTTGCCGGGAGCATACAAGTCCGGCAATCAGAAACTGTTTCTGGTGCGAGAGTCCTATCGTGGTCGGGGATTGCAACGCCGTTTGATTCGAGAAATTGAAAAAATGGCGTTCGATCGGGGTTACAACCTGCTTTGCACCACCTGTGCGCCCGGTAACATGTACAGCATCGCTAATTTTGAGAAGGAGGGCTATACCTATGCCAAAACGGAAAGAAAATACGGTGGGATGATTAGAAATCTGTATTTCAAGGTGATAAGATAGGACTTCCGTTCCCATCGACTTTGTTACTTTGCAATGACTATGCCAAGTAAATGGTTGATTTTCATGCGTACTCCGTCGAGATCTTTCTTTTGTTTGAGCAAGATGAGCTGGTTGTCGGGGTCGGTTTCCTGTTTCAACGATTCGGCAACGGCTCTCAACCGCGCATCGATGACTTGGTCTTTATAGCGGTAAATGGCCGACATGACGGCCTGCTTCAGAACATCTTGTTCGGTCTTTACAAAAATACCATGTTTTTCCCATCGGTCGAGTTTGTAAGGTGAGGTCAGCAAATCAGCAGCCAGATTAGCGATGGCATCGTCTTCGTTGGAGATGAAAAACTGGTCGTTGGGGATATTCCCTTCATCGATTTCGTGGTCGAAGATATTGAAAATCTTATTGTTAGTGCTATCGTTGAATTGGATCTCATCTTGTTTGAGGTCGTCGATGATAAGCTGTGCCACCGAAATGGAATCTTCCACGGGCTTGCCTTCTTCATCAGTTGTTTCGATGGCAATCATGCTGGTTCCGTACATGAGCAGCATCTTTACCAATTCGCGTTCCTGAAAGAACCCGGGAGCGATTTGCTCATCAAGGTGTTCTTCTTCTTGGTTGGGGGCAACAATGTTTTCGTCAGGCATCGCATCGCCGTCCGGACCAAGTGATTTCTTGAATCGGGCACGCAGCATCTTGTTCAAGGCCGCCATCAGCGTTGTCTCTGGCATGTCGAGCAGGCGGCTGCATTCTTTGATATAGGAGATGCGGAAAATGGAGTCGGGGATGACGGAAATGGTCTGTACGATGTCGCGAATCACCTCGCTGCGTTTAATGGGGTCGTCAGCAGCGTCTTTCAGCAGTAGCTCGGTCTTGAAACGGATGAAATCCTTGGCGTTGTCGGCCAGATAACCTTGCACTTTTTCGATGGGAAAGGTTTTGGCAAATGTGGCAGGGTCATGTTCCGGCGGCAGTACGACGACACGCACATTCATGCCTTCCGAAAGAATCATGTCGGTGCCACGCAATGCAGCATGAAGGCCGGCATCATCGCCATCGTACAGCATGGTGATGTTGTTCGTGTAGCGTTTCACCAAGCGTATCTGCTCCATGGTGAGTGAAGTCCCGGAGCTTGCCACAACGTTCTCCATGCCGATCTGATGCATATGCAACACATCGAAATAACCTTCCACAAGGATGCAGCTATCCTGACGCACAATGGCGTTTTTGGCGAAATAGATGCCGTAGAGCGTATGTGACTTGTCGTATATTTCCGACTGTGGCGAGTTCTGGTATTTTGCTAATTTTTTTTCGGGGTCGCTGCCGAGGATGCGGCCGCCAAAACCGATGACACGCCCCGTCATGCTATGGATGGGGAAGATGACGCGGCTGTGAAAACGGTCGTAGTTTCCTTTTTCACTATGGATGCAAAGACCGATTTTGACAAGCAGGTCGTCATCGTATCCGTTTTTTCGGGCATGAGTGGCGAATGCGTCTTTCGCAGTCGGACTGTAACCCAACTGAAACTTCTCGATGATAGGATCGAGGAAGCCGCGCTCACGAAAGTACTGCAACCCTACCGACTGTCCTTCTTCACTGTGCCATAGCGTTTCGATGAAAAAGTTGCTGGCAAACCCGTTGACGTTGTACATCTTCTCCCGCTCGCTTTGCTCCAGGAGTTCTTCGGGGGTCTGCTCTTTTTCCTCAATCTGAATGTTGTATTTCTTGGCCAGATAACGCAACGCTTCGACGTAGGTATAATGTTCATGTTCCATGAGGAACTTGGCCGAGTCGCCGGCCTTTCCACAGCCAAAGCATTTGAAGATGTTACGCGCCGGATTCACGTTGAACGAAGGTGTCTTTTCATTGTGGAAGGGACAATGACCTATCAAGTTCGCTCCTCTTTTCTTCAAGGTGACGAAATCGCCTACAACCTCTTCAATATGAGCGGCTTGCAATATGGCTTCAACGGTCTCGTGCGGAATCATTATCGTGCGGGGTTTCGATGCAAAAATAGCATTTTTTCAGGAGTTGAAAACCATTTCTTCAATGCGCCTCTAACCAGTTGTTGCCGGTGTTGATCTCAACGAGGACGGGAACGGAGAGGGGAGTGGCGTTCACCATGAGCTTTTCAACCAAAGCGCGTAAGACTTCAATTTCATCGCGATGTGCGTCAAACACCAACTCGTCGTGTACCTGAAGAATCATTTTCGAACGTAATGCGAGGCGTTGCATCTCCTTATGGATATTGACCATAGCGATTTTGATCATGTCGGCCGAACTCCCTTGTATGGGGGCGTTGATGGCGTTGCGTTCGGCAAAGCCACGCACCACGCTGTTGCTTGCGTTGATGTCGCGCAGGTAGCGTCGTCGTCCGAGTATGGTTTCGGCGTAACCGTGTTCTTTGGCAAAGGCGATGCTTCGTTCCATGTATTCCTTAATGCCACTGTACTCTTCGAAGTATTTTTTGATGATGTCGGCAGCTTCGCCGCGAGCGATGTCCAAGCGTTCGGCTAAGCCGAAGGCCGACATGCCGTAGATGATGCCGAAGTTCACGGCTTTGGCGCGTCGGCGTTGCTCTTTGCTGACTGCATCTATAGGCAGGTGGAAAATCTTGGCAGCTGTCGCCGCATGGATATCGTGACCCAGCATGAAGTCGTTGATCATGGCTTTGTCGCCGCTGAGATGGGCGATGATACGTAGTTCGATCTGCGAATAGTCGGCAGCCATGAGGGTGTAGTCGCTGCTGCGAGGTACAAAAGCCCTGCGGATTTCACGCCCCTTGTCAGTGCGAACGGGTATGTTCTGTAGGTTGGGGTTGTTCGAACTGAGTCGTCCTGTGGCGGTTACGGCTTGGTTGAAAGAGGTGTGAATCAAACCGTCATGAGGATTGACGAGGGCTGGCAACGCATCGAGGTAGGTCGATTTCAACTTGGACAACTGGCGGTATTCGAGAATCCGGTTGACGATGGGATGCTCGTGCGACAGCTTTTGCAACACCTCTTCGCTTGTGGCATATTGTCCGGTCTTGGTTTTCTTGGCTTTTGCCTTGATGCCGAGTTTCTCAAACAGGATCTCGCCTAATTGCTTCGGCGATCCGATATTGAACCGGCAACCGGCCAATTCGAAAATATGCTGTTCGATTTGTGCGATTTCCGCTCCAAAGGTCTCGCTGATTTGATGCAGGTTGTCGCTGTCTATCTTTACGCCGTTGCTTTCTACGGCACTTAGCACGGCAACAAGGGGCATTTCGATGTCGTAGAACAGTTTTTCCACACCGTTTTCCTTGAGCAGCGGAAGAAGTTTGTGGTACAACTGTAGCGTGATGTCGGCATCTTCGGCAGCGTATTCCTTTATGCTTTCCAATGCCACATCGCGCATGTTGACCTGTTGACGACCACGACCGATGAGGTCTTCGATGGGAATGGTGAAATAGTTCAGATAGGCCTCCGCCATGTAATCAAGGTTATGGCGCTGGTCGGGGTCGATCAGATAATGGGCAATCATGGTATCGAACAACGGACCTTTGACTGTCACATCGTAGCGGTGCAACATGGTGATGTCGAATTTGAGGTTTTGCCCGATTTTCAGCTTGTTCTCGTCATCAAACACAGAAGCAAAGCATTGCAGGCGTTGCTTGCAGACTTCAGGGTCGGCGGGCAGTGGCAGGTACCAAGCCTCGTGTGCATGAAAGGAAAACGAAATCCCGACCAAGGCGGTGCTGAAAGCATCGGTGCCCGTTGTTTCGGTGTCGAATGCGAAAAGGTCGTTGGCAGAGAGGGCTGCGACGAGTTGTTGCAGGTCTTGTTCTGTTGCCACCAACCTGTAATTGTGGCTTACGGTTTGGGCAGAATCCTTTTCGCTGAACAGTAGCAGGTCGTTTTGTGGAGCCGTATCAAACAGGTTGAGTTGAGCCGAAGAAGCGGCTGGCATTTGCACGGCATCGGGTTGCTGCATCTTGTTTCTATCGTCCAAGAAACGCTTGGCAAAGGTTTTGAATTCCAGTTCCTCAAACAGTTCAAGCAATTTCTTGATGTCTGGTTCACGGGCTTGTAGTTGTTCGGCATCAAAATCTACAGGCACATCGGTTTGGATGGTGGCAAGTCGTTTTGACAGCAGCCCCTGTTCGGCAAAATCGATGACGTTTTCTTTTTGTTTTCCTTTGAGTTCGTGGGCATGTTCTATCAGATTTTCCACGCTGCCGTATTTCTCGATGAGGGTTGCGGCGGTTTTTTCGCCGATGCCGGGTATGCCGGGTATGTTGTCGGCGGTATCGCCCCACAAACCGAGGATGTCGATCAGTTGTGTGGGGTTTGTAATGTGATAGCGTGCGCACACTTCTTTGGGTCCCCACACTTGTGCCGGCTCGCCGAACTTGGCGGGCTTGTACATGAAGGTTTTTTCTGTCACAAGTTGTCCGAAGTCCTTGTCGGGTGTCATCATATATGTAGTGAAGCCTTGCTGTTCGGCCTTGCGCGACAGGGTGCCAATGACATCGTCGGCCTCGTAGCCTTCGATGGCGAAAATAGGTATGTTGAAGCCTTTGATGATCTCTACTATATACGGTACGGAAGACCTGAGGGCTTCCGGCATTGATTCGCGGTTGGCCTTGTAGTCGAGAAATTCTTGCTTGCGTTGGGTGGGTTCCGAAACGTCAAAGGCAACGCCGATGTGCGTGGGTTTCTCGTTCTTCAATATCTCGTACAAGGTGTTGAGAAAACCTATGATGGCAGAGGTGTTTACACCTTTGGAGTTGATTCTCGGATTTTTGTTCAAGGCAAAGAATGCCCTGTATATCAGTGCATAAGCATCGAGTAAAAAAAGCTTCTTGCTGTTTCCTTCCATAGCAGTCGGTTTTGAAGATGTCAAAGATACGAAATCTTTGTTCTCAGGAGCTAAAAGGCAGAGAAAAGATTTATTCGCTCTCAATCTGTTTTTTTATAGATATTTGATAATCAACATAATAAAAAGAAATTGAAACAATATAGAGTCGGTTTAGGGTGGTTTTTTCATCAGAAATGGAAAAATGTTGTACTTTTGTCGCCACTTTTAATTAGTCAAAGAGAAGTTTGTGGCGTAGGGAGCTTTGTTCTTTCTTCATGCGAATCGCTTGTTTTTCAGATAGAAGAGAAATTAGTCTTGCAAATAAGAAAAAGAATGACGTACTTTGCGCCTTTGTTTAACGCAAAATTGGAAATTATGTCAGAAAACATTCAAGAACAAATCAAAGAGATGATTGTTGAAAAGCTTGCTGTCAAGCCCGAAGAAGTAACCATGGACGCAAGTTTCACGAACGATCTTGGTGCTGATTCATTAGACACCGTTGAGCTGATGATGGACTTTGAAAAGAAGTTCAACCTGGCCATTCCTGACGATCAGCAGGAAAAAATCGTCACCGTTGGTGATGTGGTGAGATTAGTGGAAGAAATGCAGAAATCTGCCGGCAAGGAGGCTTAAACTCTCCTCTTGTTCTTTTATTATGGAATTGAAACGAGTAGTCGTTACAGGCTTGGGTGCCATCACGCCGATCGGGAACAACGTCAAGGAGTTCTGGAGCGGGCTGGTGAGCGGCAAGAACGGAGCCGGTGCCATTACTCGTTTCGATTCTTCTTCTTTTAAGACCCATTTTGCCTGCGAGGTAAAGGGGTTCGACCCCGAGAATTTCTTTGACAAGAAAGAAGTGCGCAAACATGATTTGTATGCACAGTTTGCTCTTGTCGCCGCCGACGAAGCTGTTTCGGATGCCGGTATCTCGTCCGAGAACACCGATTTTGACGAAGTAGGTGTGATTTGGACTTCGGGCATTGGAGGCGTTGGCACGTTCTACAACGAAGTCATGGATTTCGCAAAGGGTGACGGCACACCGCTGTTCAACCCGTTTTTTGTTCCCAAGATGATATTGAACATGCCGGCCGGCCTGATTTCCATTAAATATGGATTCAGGGGACCGAACTTTGCCACGGTGTCGGCTTGCGCTTCATCTTCACATGCCATTGTGGAGGCGTTCAACCATATCCATTTTGGCAAGGCACCCGTTATTATCGCCGGTGGCAGCGAAGCCGGCATCACGGAGACGGGTGTAGGAGGGTTCACTTCGATGCGCGCACTTTCCACGCGCAATGATGATCCTTTGACAGCATCGCGGCCTTTCGACCTCAATCGTGACGGCTTTGTCATGGGCGAGGGCGGCGGCGGTATCGTTCTCGAAGAGATGGAACATGCCTTGCGTCGTGGCGCACACATTTACGCTGAGTTGGTAGGAGCGGGAGTTTCTGCCGATGCTTATCACATCACCTCTCCCCATCCTGAAGGTTACGGAGCCATTCTCAGCATGAAACGTGCCCTTGCCGATGCCGGATTATCCCCCAAGGGCATCGACCATATCAACGCACACGCCACATCGACCCCGGCAGGCGACATCGCCGAACCCATCGCCATCAAGGCGGTGTTTGGCGAACATACCCCTGAAATTAGCATCAACGCGACAAAATCGATGACCGGCCATCTTTTAGGTGGTGCCGGCGTAGTGGAATCGATAGCCACGGTTTTGGCCATTCAAAATTCCATCGTTCCGCCGACCATCAATCATTTTGACGATGATCCTCAGATTGGGGGCGGTTTCGACTTCACCTTCAACAAGGCGCGTAAGCGCGAAGTGAATGCCGCTATCACCAATGCGTTTGGATTTGGCGGTCACAATGCCTCCATCGTTTTCAAAAAGTTCTCCATCTGACAAGTTCAAGAAGATGTTTCCTTTTCTGAGACGCACAAAAGACAAGGACTTGTCGAAATACATCAAGAACATTTTTGGTTTCTATCCACGTAACATTACGCTTTACGAACTTGCTTTCACCCATAAGTCGGTGGCTGACGAGAGTGTCGGCAATTACCGGCTGAGCAACGAGCGTCTTGAGTATCTCGGCGATGCCGTGCTGGGAGCCGCCGTGGCCGATTTTTTGTTCAAGACCTTTCCGACACAATCGGAGGGATTCCTGACCGAAATGCGCTCGCGCATCGTCAGTCGCAGTTCGCTCAATAAATTATCGCAAAAACTTGGTTTCGAGGATCTCATCCATTATTCCCATAACGGTAACATGAAATACCGCTCGTTGGGCGGAAATGCTTTTGAGGCGCTTATGGGAGCCATCTATCTTGATCGTGGCTACGATTTTACCCGCCATATCATCGTCAGCCGCATTATCAAGGTACATATCGACCTCGAACAATTGGAGCAAAACGAGGTGAACTTCAAAAGCAAGATCCTGGAATGGTCGCAAAAGGAAAAGCACAGTGTCAGCCTTAACCTGATCGACACGAAAGGCAACAAGCACGAGAAACTCTATACGGTTGAAGTTGTCGTGGACGGCAAGGAATATGCGCAGGCTTCCGATTATTCCATTAAGGGAGCTGAACAATTGGCTGCCGAAAAGACTTGGGCTATGCTAGAAGAGGAAAAAAGCAAGGCCGGGGCGAGGAAGTCATAAACATCTGTAAATCTTACTCTTATTTCTTTAATGTTGCGTTTTTGGGAAAGAAAAAACTTTTTCTCAGCATTTTGTGTTTTCCAAGTGATAGAAACATTATTTTTGCAACAAAGATTTTCCCATGGTCAAAAAGAACAAAATTCAGTTTGCGCCTATCGATGACATACAGATTATCGGTGTCTCTACGTCGCTGATGGACTATAAGTTAGCATGGCATCTGAACGGCAAACTGAAACTGAATCTTGTGCGCCATGGCAATATTGAGTTGGAAAACGAGTCGGAGATCAAGTCGCTGTATTCTTTCTATTATTACAATGCAGGTGAAAACAGCAACACCTATAATTTAGTGTCTCTCATTCAAAACGGCATCCCATGGATGAAGGTCCGCCCGCGCACTGACTTTTTGCTGATCATCCGCAATACCATTACGGTTGAAAAACTGAAGGACTACATCGAGAGCATCCGCCAAATCAAGCAGATCAACCATGCCTATCTGATAGATGTTAATAAGATTAAGGGGATAGTTGAGGTTATCGACACGGTTGAAATGCACGAAATTGACATTTTGAAAGAGATGGCAGAACGCTTCGATCCGCGGAAACGCATAGAAGTGCTTCGCAAGAGTTTTGAAAAAGAAAAAGACATGCTGAAAAAGGAAATGTCATAAAGCCCCGCATGTTGCGAGGCTTTTTTTACATTGCGCCACATCATGCACCTGTTTGGGTAAGCACCTGTTGCCGTCTTTGCATAGACAGCGCGAAGTGACTTTTTTCGGTGTGAAGTCACTTGTTTTCTTCGCTGCTGTCCCAGTCGATGACCAACAGGTCGTTCAGCCAGATTTCTGTTGCGGTGTGCGACACGCCGTTGTTGTCTTTCCAATCATTGTTGCGCAGCTCGCCTTCAATGGCGATGCGTTTGCCTTTTTTCACCACCTTGACCACACGTTCCGCCATTTTGTTCCAAGCGACAACCGTAAACCATTGCGTGTTGCTGACACGTTCGTTGTTGGCATTCAGGCGTGTTTCGCTTACCGCGATGCGGAAGCGGGCAACTTTGCTGTTGCTGTCAAAGGTCTTGATTTCTGGGTCTGCACCCGGGCGGCCAATCAGTTGGACCGAATTTCTCATGGTACTCATAACTGTAATTTTTTGAGCGTTAATAATGAATTGATTTGACGATGCAAAGTAACGGCGATGGCCACGGTCCACTCGGTGATTATCCGTTTATTGTCGAAAGTAACCGTTTGTTGTCGGATATATCGTTGTTATACAACAAAATAAATAATTGTTGTGACTTTTGTGAAAAACGCTTTGTCAGGACTTTGAGATTTGTTTTTCATGGAAATAAACGTGCTTTCTCAAAATAAATCTATTATTGTTTGGTAATTCATTCTTTTTCTTCTATATTTGCAGCAACGATCCTCGATGGGCTTTTTTATACCAATGATGATGCTCACACAACCGCTATTCAGGGGTATTGAAACGGCCAAGGCTTTGTCGCGATGAAAAAGCAAACCCATACACACCCTGGCACTACTTGCAGTTGTAGCGCAGGCACGATGAGAGAAGAAAATCAAACCGGAGACGAACAACAAAACATAAAACACTAACCCTAAAAACACAATAAAATGAAAAATGATTGATTGATAGTTTGCCTAAAATTTGTAAATTTGCGACCAAAAACG
>JASBYY010000057.1 GCA_029983675.1 Bacteroidales bacterium
CGTTTTTGGTCGCAAATTTACAAATTTTAGGCAAACTATCAATCAATCATTTTTCTAAATAACGACAACCTCGAAGTGCCCGCACTGATTAAAATTGCCATAGCCCATTATCAATTTGAAACCATTCATCCTTTCCTTGACGGTAATGGAAGGATAGGACGATTACTTATCACTTTATTCCTTGTTGAACAAAAAATATTGGATATACCTCTACTGTATATTTCAAGCTACTTTGAAAAGAACAAAGAGTTGTATTACGACAATTTGCATAACACAAGGGTTAAAAACGATATATTGCAGTGGATTAAGTATTTTCTTGTTGGAATTGAGCAGACTGCGACCCTTGCCGTGAGAACTTTATCGGAAATCATACAGCTCAAAACAAGGATAGAAGAAAACATACGGCTCAATTACGGACGAAGAAGCAATGTGGCCCTTGTCTTATTGCACCATTTACTCAAAAATCCACTTGTAACAATTGATGAAGTGGCAAAAGCATGCGACCTTTCATATAAGGCGGCAAACGATTTGGTGAAAAGAGCGTGCGAGGACAAATACCTCGTAGAAACAACAGGGCAAAGCAGAAACCGTATCTTTGTATTTGGACAATACCTTGACCTTTTTAAATAAAATAAGAGGAAATAAGTGCCAATTACATCGATGAAAAATACTCATACACATTCGCTGGTAGTTGTCAAAACGTAGAATAAGGCGAAGATGAGCGGGGAAAATTTTACAAGGTGTATTACACCTCAGAAAAATAGAGAAGTGTTACAAGTAAAAAGATTCGGATATTATTGGTTGGACACGTGGGTGTTGGCAAACATTATTCAATTGTCCACACAGGATTTCTGCATGCGCTTTCTCAACCGCACCAACGATCCTACCGGTCGCCAATACGACCAGATGACACAGGCGGCACGCTCAGGTCAGGCTAATATTGCAGAAGGCAACTCGCGGCATTCCACATCGCGGGAAACAGAAATGAAACTCACCGATGTGGCACGCGCAGGTTTGTCGGAATTGGCAGGAGATTATCATAACTGGCTCATGTTACAAGGGAAAGCACCATGGTCTGTTCACTCTGAGGAACATGCAAAAGTAAGTGGCATAAAATTAGACAAACCAAACTATAAAGATGATGTTCAGCATTTGAGCAGTCTTCATATTTTGGCACAAAAAACAGAAGTTCGACAGTTGGTTGAAATCAAATGATTCTGAAATTGTTGCCAACTGCCTGCTCATTTTATGCAACCGGCTAATACTTATGCTTAACAAGCAGATGGAGAACCAATTGGCAAGTTTTCGGCAGGAAGGTGGCTTTACTGAAGCACTTACAGCTGAAAGGCTGTCAGTGCGAGTGCAGCGAGAAAAGGAAACCGATGCTCCCAACTGCCCTAAGTGCGGAAAACCGATGATAAAACGCATGGCAAAAAAAAGGTCAAAATGCAGGCAATGCCTTCTGGAGTTGCTCCGACTATCCGAATTGCAGCGGAACAAGAAGTATTGTTAAATGGATAGATGTTATACCGTAATACTAAATCGAAACAAAAACCTTGAAAGTGAATTCTTATTTGATGGCAGGGAAATTTCCACAAGGTGGATTTCAATCTAGAGGAATACGAATATGTGGAAAAACGAAAGGTGCTTAAATAAATCAGATCGTCATTGCCTGGAAACGTCAAAATTCCTCGTGATTTTCATCAAATATGATGTCGTATCAAACGGAAATGCACTATCTTTGTCCTCGGCAAGAGGTGCCTGTTGGGGCTTGAAAGGGAATCGGGTGTAAATCCCGAACAGTTCCCGCTGCTGTAAGTCATGTAAGGTTTTGCCATAAGTCACTGTGCCATAGCTGGCATGGGAAGACGGCAGAAACAGTGAACGAGTCAGAAGACCTGCCTGTTGCCATGATAAATCTCGGGAAGAAGATGATAAAGAAATCGGTTCTCTTATTGTTTTTCATGGCCTTGTTATCGGGCTTGTCGGCACAGGATACCGTTATGCTCCAGTCGGTGGAGGTGAAGGCATCGCGCATCATCCCCGATTTTGTCAAGCCGTTGTTGGCACGCAAGTTCGATTCCGTTGTGCTAAGCACCACGAGTACCTCCAGCCTCTCGGATTTGCTCATCCAGCATAGTCCTGTGTTTATCAAGACTTTTGGCCCCGGCGGACTTTCCACCGCATCATTTAGAGGTACTACGGCCAGCCACACCTTGGTGCTTTGGAACGGCTTCAAACTCAACACTCCCAATCTCGGACAGGTCGATTTTAGCACCATTCCCGTTTTTATGGCCGACGACATCGGCTTGAAGTGGGGCAGTGGCACATCGAACCACAGCGGAGGGCTTGGAGGAACGGTCGATCTTGACAACAGCCTGAAATTCGGTAAAGGCTTGCTGCTCGATTTGAAGCAGACCTACGGCAGTTTCAATACCTTGGGCAGCTTTGTCACTGTGGGATATTCAGGAAAGAAACATGCGTTACGTCTGCGCGGCTACCGCAATTCCTCCGACAACGATTTCAAATACGAGAACTTTGCCGTGATTCCTACCCAGACCATGAAGCAGCAAAATGCCGACTTTGTCGATTACGGAATCATGCCGGAGCTTACCTTTATGTTGAAGAACTGCATCCTGTCACTGTCTTCGTGGAACCAGGTCAACAACCGCAACCTGCCGCCCATTATGCCTAACGTATTTAATGTCAGCACGAAAGAATGGACCAAGGATGGCTTTTCGCGCAATTTCATATCGTTGAAGACGTTTTGGAATACGGGTAACTTGCAACTCAAATCAGCCGCTTTTTGGGAACGACAGCAGTATTTTCTGCTGACACGCAATCCCGTGACCGACGATACGGTCACCCATTATAATTCACGAAACAATTCTTTTGTGCTGCATCAGATTGCAGAATTGGAACAAAGCTTATGGCGCACGTGGAAGCTTAACGCCAAGTTGCAGTGGGACAAAGAGCAGGTGAAGTCGAACAACTATGAAGATGTGAAACGTCGCGATATGCTTTCGTTGTATGCGGCTGTTGGCGGACAGCCTTTCGAAGGGGGCGATTTGCGCCTTACCTTGCGCTACGATAGGGTCGATAAGAAGTCGATGGGCGTATTTCCTACGGCCACCTTCTCGTATGATTTGCCTTTTGCGAAAGGTGTCAATCTGACATTGGGCTACAGCCACAACTACCGCAATCCCACGCTGAACGATTTGTATTGGTTCCCCGGTGGCAATGCCGATTTGCTTGCCGAAAACGGGCGCACCGGCGATTTGGCTCTCAAATACACTTTCAAAAATGATCGGTTTTTTGTGGACTTTCGCACCGGCGGTTACCTTTCCAAGGTGAAGAATTGGATTCAGTGGGTGCCGACCTCTTACCGTTTCTGGAAGCCGGAAAACGTGGCCTTGGTCTTTGCACGAGGCATAGAAAGCCACATCGAGACCTCGCTGCAATGGAACGGATGGAAATGGTCGTTGTCGGGAAATTATGTGTTTACGCTCACCACCGACGAAAGTGCCAATGCCGCACTGCATGGGACGAAAGGAAAGCAGCTGATTTATATCCCTAAACATCACGGCAATGCCTTTTTGTTCGTGCAATGGCGCACTTGGGATGCCAGTTATACCATTGAAGCGACCGGCAGTCGAAACACTTCGTTCAGCACATCGCACTTTACCCGTGCGCTGGTGCCCTATTGGGTTCATCATCTGAGCATAGGCAAGAAGTTCGGCAAGGTTCATGTCGAGTTGCGGTGCAACAACCTAACCGACAAAGCGTATCAGAATGTGATATGGCGTGCCATGCCCGGACGTAGCTTTGAAATCAAAGTGCACTACCGGTATTGATTGTGGTGCGTTTCGGCGGCCATTTGCATTTTTGTTTTTGAAATTTTGTCGTATTTTTGCCTCTACAGCCCGAGAGGGCGGATAAATCGTATAACAATCTAAAACAACATACTATGCTTGGCAACATCAAATTTCACAATCCTACGAAATTGTATTTCGGAAAGGATTCGCTGCGCTATTTGGCGAAAGAACTTCAAAACTATGGTCCCACGGTGATGCTGTCTTATGGCGGCGGCTCCATAAAATGCAACGGTATCTACGATCAGGTGATGCAGGCACTCCGTGAAGCGGGCAAGACCGTTATTGAAGACAGCGGCGTCACACCCAATCCGACGGTGGAAAAGCTCCGCGAGGGAGCCCGGCGGGCACGTCAAAATGCGGTTGACCTTATCCTCGCCGTGGGAGGCGGCTCTACCATCGATTATGCCAAAGGCGTTTCGGCATCGGCTTATTGCGATGAGGATCCGTGGGAAAAGTACTACGTCCATCAGGAAAACCCGACCTGTAAAATCATACCGGTGGGCAATGTGCTGACAATGGTAGGCACGGGCAGCGAGATGAATGCAGGATCGGTCATCACCAATCATGCAGTACATCTGAAGATCGGAAAGGTGTTCGGCACCCAGCTCATGCCGCACTTTGCCATCCTGAACCCGGAATTTACTTACTCTGTTCCCCAGTATCAAATGGTGGCAGGTTTCTTCGACATCATGTCGCATATTCTGGAACAGTATTGCAGCGGCACGGACGACAACACGAGCGATTACATCGCCGAAGGTCTGATGCGCAGTCTCATCGCCAGCACACGTGTGGCGGCAAAGCATCCGCGTGACTACGAAGCGCGTTCAAATATCATGTGGACGGCGACATGGGCGCTCAATACCTTGATAAAATGCGGAAAGACGCAAGACTGGATGGTGCACATGATTGGACAGTCGGTGGGAGCCTATACCGATGCCACGCATGGCATGACGTTGTCAGCAGTTTCGTTGCCCTACTACCGCCATCTTTTAGATGCGGGGCTTGCCAAGTTCCGCCGTCTGGCCGTCAATGTGTGGAATGTTGTAGAGGAGGGGAAGACCGACCGTCAGATTGCCGAAGAAGGGTTGAAAGCCATGGAAGAATGGATGAAGGAAATCGGGGTGGTGCTGCACCTGTCCGAACTGGGCGTTAAGCCGGAGATGTTTGATGGCATTGCCGATGGGGCCTTTATCTGTGAGGGCGGATACAAAAAATTGGACCATGCTGAAATCGTGCAGATTCTGAAAGAAAGCATGTAGCAGATAATAAAACGTGCGGTCTGTGTGACAGGTCGCACGCTTATTTTCAAATTTAGGAGTTGTTGAATCCGTTATTCCGCGGTTTTGATGCCGAGATTTCTACGGGCGGATTCAGTGGCAAGACGGATTTTCTTACTCGTTGGGATCTTTTTGTCCGTCATGATTTTTAATAGCTTCTTCTTTTGAATAGGTGCTTTCTTTCACCTGTTTTTCGGTGGAAAACACTTCTTGTGGGGCGCGCTCCGAGGTGTTGCCGGCGTTGGTTTCAGCAGATTCAAATTTGATTTGCTTTTCCGCATGGGAGGCGTCGTCTTTGACTTCTTTTTCGATAGCTTTGCCGGTCGCTTCGGCATCGCTTACGGTTTCAGCCCTTTTCAAGGCGACTTTTTCCTTTACTTCGGCTTGTTTTGTGGCATTTTCAGTTTGTTTTTCCGCAACTTTAGCCTTTGCTCCGGCTTGTTTCTCGGCATTCTGCACCTGTTTTTCGGTGCTGATAACAGCAGCCTTTTCAGCTTTCTTTTGTGTTGCTTTTACGGTTTGTTCGGTCTTTTCTTTACTCGCTTTTTCTACAGCGACTTGTGCATGGGCAGTTGCAATGAAAGCAACCATTAGTCCCAAGGATAGGATGAGTTTGTTCATGATGTGGTAATTAGTTTGATTCGTTGTTTTATTAAATTGTATGGGTTGATATTGTAATTATTATACCGAAATGCATAAAAAGAAAAAGAGAGTGGTCGTTTCCACTCTCTCATGTGTGCAAAGTGCAATGAAAAGGCTGTTATTCGCTCTTTTTGTTGTCTTTCTTGCCTGTCGTTACAGCTTTATCGTCCTTGGTGACGGTTGCCTTAGGGTCTTTTTGCACTCCCTTTTTCCTGCAGTAAGATTTGTCGCCTTTTTTCTTTTGGCAAGAAGGTTTGTCGCTTCCTTTTTTCTGACAGCATGAAGAAGCAGGTTCTGCCTTTTCTTTCACGTTTTGAACGGCAGATTCTTGTGCTTGGGTCGCGGTTGTTACCTCGACCTTGGCCTTTTCAGCTTCTTTCACTACTTTTTTGTCAACGTCTTGTGCGCTGACCTTCTGGATGCATAAGGCAAAAAAAGCCATGACTCCAAAAATAAAAATGCTTTTTCTCATGTGTTGATAAATTAAGTTGGTCTGGCAAAAATATGCATTTTCCCCAATTCGCAACAATCACCGAAGAAAAATGGCTTTTTTTTCGTGTTTTGGTAGCTTTTGTAGCTGTCTATTTTCCCGTAGTTACTCGTTTTTGTGCTTTTTTCATGGTTGGATCCATGCTGATATGGAGCCTCCATTGCTTTGATAATCTGTCTTGTAATTGCAAAAACCGCAAATAACGGATTGTCGTGTCAAGAAAAATACGATTAATCTTCTTATCACAAAACTTTCAGCAAAGGCTCACCATTTCTAGTGTTTCTGCAAAAATTAATTTTTGGGGGCGTAAAAACTCGAAAAATAATAGAAAAAAATGTATCGATATGACTATTTTGTGTAACTTTGCTGCCGAATAATAAGAAGGAAATACTGTATGGGTTTGTTTGTTATTGAATTGCTAAAACGGAATAATGATAATGTCAAATCATTGTGTATCATTGAAAAAATGCGTTTTTTAAAGAGCGATTCTCATTACATCACCATAAGTTGGAGATACAGATTCCAACATGTTGTTCTTTTTCAACAACCTTAATCGATATATTTTTATCTAATATAATACGAAAACTATGGAATATCAATTCAAAGTATCGGGGAAAACCCGCAAAGAGCACGATCTTTTGGGCGAAAAAGAAGTGCCGGTAGAAGCATTGTTCGGCATTCAAACCTTGCGCTGTATGGAGAACTTTCAAATCAGTGGCCATCTCATGTATGAAGTCAGTGCCTTTATCAAGGCTTTCGGCTTGGTGAAGATGGGCGCTATTCTGGCCAACCACCAAGAAGGACTGGTCAACGACCAAGTTAAGGATGCTGTAGTGCAAGCCTGTCAGGAATTGATAGACGGAAAACACCACGAACACTTCCCAATCGACCTCATTCAAGGCGGTGCAGGAACCAGCGCCAATATGAATGCCAACGAGGTGATTGCCAATCGTGCCTTGGAAATCTTGGGACACGAACACGGAGAATATCAATATTGTCATCCGAACGACCATGTGAATATGGCGCAAAGCACCAACGACGCTTATCCGAGTGCCATGCACCTTGGCATGTACATGATCCATCAGGATTTGAAGGCTGCCTTGATAAAATTGCAGCAGTCATTTCAGGTAAAGGCTGACGAATATGCAAATATCATCAAGATGGGACGTACCCAGTTGCAGGATGCTGTTCCCATGACCTTAGGACAGACTTTCCAAGAGTTTACGGATGCCATGAAGCATGAATGCCAGCGTTTGGATTTTGCTGCCAAGGAATTTTTAGTCATTAATATGGGTGCCACCGCTATTGGAACTGGAATTACTGCCACCCCGGGTTATGCCGATGCATGTATCGAGTTCATCCGAAAAATCAGCGGATTGAATGTCACCCTGGCCGAAAATCTGGTTGAAGCCACCAGCGATACATCGGCGCTTATCACCTATAGCTCTGCCATGAAAGGCTTGGCACTTCGTCTTTCCAAGATTTGCAACGACTTGCGTTTGCTGTCTTCGGGACCTCGTACCGGTCTGGCCGAAATCAACCTGCCGCCTCGTCAGCCGGGATCGTCCATCATGCCCGGTAAGGTGAACCCCGTTATTCCGGAAGTGGTGAACCAGGTTTGCTTCAAGGTGATTGGCAACGATGTTTGCTTGACCTTGGCCTCCGAAGCTGCTCAGCTGGAACTTAACGTGATGGAGCCAGTGATGATGGAAAGTTTGGTGGAAAGCGCTTTCTGGTTGGAACGTGCCATGAATACATTGCGTACCCTTTGTGTCGATGGCATCACCGCAAATGCCGAACACTGCCGCCAAATGACTATTCACAGCATCGGTATTGTTACCGCTTTGAAGCCATATATCGGCTATGCCAACTGCACCGCTGTCGCCAAGGAAGCCTTGGAAACCGGTGGCAGCGTGTACGACCTTGTGTTACAAAAAGGACTGCTTACCAAGGAACAGTTGGAACGCATCTTGGATCCTGCCAATATGCTGAAGCCCGTGAAGATAGAACTCTAATTAGCGTTTTTTAATTAAGTTGGTTAATGTGTTGGCCTGTCCTTGGTTTTTGGGGACAGGCCTTTTTTTGGTTTGTAAAAACCGAATTGCCACTTGAAGCAGCCTTCTGTACTTTTTGCGTTGCTATGATGGATTCATGGATTTTTCCTATTTTTGCAATATGCAAGTTTTTTTGGAGGGATAACAGATGAAAGAGGCAAATAAAATATCGATATACAAAAGGTTACAATCGTTTATCGGACTTGTCGTAGCGTTTCTGCTGATTGCTTCGGTCTCCATTCGTCGTGACGGCAAATGGCTGGGAATGGACATCGGAGGTGATGTAAGTGCAAAAACCACCCTGAAGTCGGAAGTAGGCGACACCGTCGTCATCAACACTACGGAAATTGGAAAGGATATCATCGGTTTCAACGGTCCTGTACCGCTGGAGATTTTTATTTGCAATGGGCGTGTGGTAAAGGTGGTGGCCTTGCCGAACTCCGAGACCCCCAGTTTCTTTGCATGTGTAAAGGTGTTGCTCGACAAATGGAATGGCCTTAGCTTGGAGGAGGCTTCGGCGTTGCAGGTCGATGCGGTGGCGGGAGCCACGTTTTCATCGAAAGCGGTCATCGGCAATATGAAAAGGGGATTGCAACAGGCGCAACAACAGTCCGTGACAAAATCCGTTTGGGACGGAATCGACATCACTCCGAAATTTGTCATCGGGCTGATTGTGGTGCTGATGGCCGCATTACTGCCGTTATGGGTGCGCAATAAAAAGGTGCGTATCATTCAAATGGTGCTGAATGTCATTGTTTTGGGTTTTTGGTGCGGTGCCTTTATTTCGTATGCGTCTTTGGTGAAATACATGTCCAATGGAATGAACGTCATAGTGTTGGCCGTTCCATTTGTGATGCTTGTTACGGCCTTTATTTATCCTTTGTTCGGCAGAAAAGCGCATTACTGTTCCTATGTCTGTCCATTTGGATCCTTGCAGCAGTTGGTGGGAATGTGTGTCAAATATAAGTTGCCCATAAAGCCACCAGTCGTTAAAGCGTTGGGCAGGCTGCGGCAGGGCTTGTGGGTGGTGCTGATGCTGTGCATGTGGTGCGGCGTACTGTTTCAGTGGATGGACTACGAGTTGTTTTCAGCCTTTTTAGTCGGCTCCGCATCATGGGTGCTGGTTGCTGTTGCGGTGGCCTTCGTGCTGCTGTCGGCCATTGTCAACCGCCCTTACTGTCGTTTTGTTTGTCCGACGGGAACTTTGTTGCGGATTAGTGAATTTAGGAAATGATATGATATTATGAAAACCAATATTTTATGTTTGGTTTTGGCATTGGCAGTGGTACTGCTTTGCATCCAACTTATTCGCATGAGTCGTATGAATAATAAATCGAAAATGGTAGCGACACAAGATGCTGGTCAGGTCGTGCTTGATCATATTGTTTCAAGGGTATCGGTCAGGTCGTATCAGGATAAGGCAGTGGAGGAGGAGAAAATTGAAAAGATGCTTCGTGCGGGCATGGCGGCTCCCACAGCACTCAACAAGCAGCCTTGGCATTTTGTGGTGGTTACCGAAAAAGCGCTTTTGCAACAAATAGCGGCCATCACGCCGAATGCAGGCATGGCTGCGGAAGCTCCCTTGGCCATTGTGGTGTGTGGCGACATGAATAAGACTTTGCAAGGAACGGCAAGGGATTTCTGGATACACGACGCTTCGGCAGCCACCGAAAACATTTTGCTGGCGGCACATGCCATGGGGCTTGGTGCTGTTTGGACAGGGACATATCCCGACATGGAGCGGTGCCAGGCCGTGAAAAATTTGCTGGGAATACCCGAACAAATGATACCGTTATGTACGGTTGTGGCGGGCTATCCGGCCGATTCGCCGAATCCCAAGGATAAATGGAAGCCTGAGAATGTCTCTTATAATGGGTTTGGAAGAGGACAAGACGATACCGTTGTCATGCAGCAGCCTCAAAGAAAAGAGTTCAAAGCGTTTGATGTGCGGGAGTCGTTCCGGGTCAATCCCTTTATCTATGCCGATGGCGACGGATTGCTGTTGGCTGCCGGCGACAGCGCATTGAGCAATGCCATGACCATAGGATGGTTCAACATGGGTACATTGTGGGACCATAAACCTACCGTCACGGTTTATGTGCGTGAAAGCCGCCATACTTTCTCCTTGATGGAGCAACATCCGTATTTCTCGGTGATGTACTTCAACGATGGAAAGGTGCTGCAATACATGGGCAGTCACAGTGGACGTGATGGCGATAAGGCAGCCGCATTAGGACTGCATGTGGCCTATACCGAAAACGGAACGCCTTATTATGAAGAAGCCGAATTGGTGCTGGAATGCCGTCTGCTCTACAAGGCACCCTTTGAACAGAAAAGCTTTATGACCGATTTGCCCAAGAAGTATTATGCCAAGGGTGAAGCCAACCATCATCTGTATATTGGCGAGGTGGTAAATGCCATGCGAAAATGAATGTAAATATATGAGTGGCGTGGATCGAGTCACTGAAGGTGGATTAATGATAATAATGACAATACAATACTGCTAATAATGGAAAAGATATTAGACAAGTTTATGAGGTATGTTTCTGTGGAAACGACTTCAGATGAAAACTCCGAAAGTCAGCCGAGTACGGCCATTCAGCTCAATCTGTTAAGGTTGCTGCGTGATGAGTTACAGGCTATGGGCATTCAGGCGGATTTGGATGAGTACGGCTATGTGATGGCTACCATTCCCTCGAATACGGATAAAGAAGTGCCTGTGATCGGGTTTATTGCGCATGTCGATACTTCGCCTGACGCTTCGGGAAAAGATATCCATCCGCAGATTGTGGAGGATTATGACGGCGGCGATATCGTTCTGGATGTCAAGCGGAACATTGTTTTACGTGTGGCGGAGTTCCCTGAGTTGCAACAGTACAAAGGGCAAACCATCATTACGACTGACGGGAGTACGCTTCTGGGTGCCGACGATAAAGCCGGAGTGGCTGAGATTATGTGTGCGGCGCAATACCTGATGGAACACCCTGAAATCAAACATGGCGAGATAAAGATAGCTTTCACACCTGACGAGGAGATTGGTCGGGGCGTGGCGAAGTTCGATGTGAAGAAATTCGGCGCCCAGTATGCCTACACCATGGATGGCGGCGAGATTGGCGAGTTGGAGTACGAAAACTTTAATGCCGCCGCAGCCAAGATTCGTGTGCAGGGGAGCAACATTCATCCCGGTTATGGCAAGGATAAGATGGTGAATTCAATGCTGATAGCTATGGAGCTTAACGACATGCTTCCTGTGGAACAGCGTCCCCGCTATACCCAAGGTTATGAAGGTTTTTTTCATCTTACCGAAATCAACGGCACCGTGGAAGAAACAACAATGTCCTACATCATCCGTGACCATGATCGTGGCAAATTCGAGGAGAAGAAAGCGCTTATTACAGCAGTGGCGGATTTTCTCAATAGGAAATACGGCGAA
The DNA here is from genome assembly GCA_029983675.1 of Bacteroidales bacterium. Taxonomy (GTDB): domain Bacteria; phylum Bacteroidota; class Bacteroidia; order Bacteroidales; family F082; genus Limimorpha. Next base: position 11,772 of record JASBYY010000057.1, read on the forward strand.
GTGGTGCATCTTGAATTGAAGCACCAGTATTATAACATGCGTCAGGAGGTGGAGCCTCATTTCTTCATTGTTGAAAAAGCCATCAAAGCCATTGAGATGGCCGGGGTGAAACCCAAGGTGCAACCTATTCGCGGCGGTACCGACGGCGCTAATCTGTCATTCATGGGACTGCCTTGTCCCAATATCTTTGCAGGAGGACATAACTTTCATGGTAAGTTAGAGTACGTGCCGTTGGAAAGCATGGAGAAGGCGATGGAAGTGATTCTGAATATTGTGAAACTGTTTGCCCGGTAAGGTGCTTGCCGGACAGTAATTTGTTGTAAGGAAATATCATGTTGAATGCCAGTTTGTTGTGATGTCGGATAAAAAGTCAGGAACCGCTATCGATGGCGATTTGCTTTGTCTCGCCGACGTTGCGACACGTTTTTCCGTTTCGACGGCGACTGTGCGGAATTGGATAAAAACAGGCTGTTTGGATACTGCCGAAGATAGCAGGGTGACGAAAGAAAGCGTTGACCGTTTTGCGGCACAGGAAGCAGGGTCGAAGCGGCTTGTCACCCGAGCCAACAAATTGCAGAAAGGCGGAAAAAATACGAAACCTGTTTTCAGTCTGGATAATCGTTCTGCGGTACAGTTGGCCAGTGGCTACGAATTGTCGTTGAGCGAATCTTATCGCAACAAGGAGGGCGTTTTTTATACGCCCGAAAATATTGCTGCCGATATGCTTTCCGATCTCTCGGATGTTGAAAACATGACTTTTTTGGAACCGTGTTGTGGCTGTGGCAGTTTTGTCATGGCCGCTATTGCAAAAGGCTTTCGCCCTGAAAATATCTACGCATTCGATACGGATGAAACGGCTGTCGCCATCACCCGTCGCCGCATTTATGAGGCAACGGGTTACCGAAGCGACAACATTGTTTGCGGCGACTTTTTGGAGTATAGCTTGCAAACCGATAGGCGGTTCGATTGCCTCTATACCAATCCGCCATGGGGAAAGAAGCTGAGCCAAAGCGAAAAGATCCGTTATGCCGAGGCTTTTTCCGCAACTTCGGGAACCGATACCAGTGCGTTTTTCTTTTTGGCAGGGCTTAGGCTGTTGCATGAAGGCGGAAGGATGGGGCTGTTGCTCCCGGAAGCGTTTTTCAATATCGCGCGGTTTGAGCCGGTAAGAAGCATCGCCTTGACATGTGCGGTCAACCGGTTGGTGGATTACGGACGTGTGTTCAAAACATTGATAACCAATGCGCAGGCAATGATGCTGACCAAAATGCCGCCTCGGCATGACCATGAAATCGTTTGCAAGATGGGTGAGCGCGAGCATAAGAGGAGACAAATCGGATTTGATGGATTGCCCAAGCATATCATTAATTTCCGGGTGGATGAAAATGCTGCAGCCGTGGTGAATCGTTTCTTCTTGTTTCCCTACGTCACCTTGAAGGGCAATGCTCGCTGGGCGATGGGAGTGGTTACGGGTGACAATGCCCGGCATTGCCGAAAATCACCTGCCAAAGGCTTCGAGCCGGTTTTTCGGGGCAGGGATATTAGTCCGCAAGGCTTTGCCCGGCCAAGTCTTTATATCCGCAGCGACCTTTCAGGATGCCAGCAGGCGGCACCCGTTGCGTTGTACAAAGCCAAGGAAAAATTGGTGTATCGTTTTATTTCAAATCGGCTTGTCTTTTATTGCGACCCTGATGGAAAACTTATCCTCAACAGTGCTAATCTGCTGATATTGAACGATGATTTCCCGATTTCGGGGCGGCAACTTGCCGATTTGCTGAATAGTGATGTTATGAACTGGCTGTATCGTATGGTGTTTCAAACCCATAAGGTGCTGCGAGGGGATTTGGAAGATTTGCCGCTACCGGTGGGCTATTTTGCAGTACAACATGATTTTGAGGAAACCGCTTTCTTGCGGTATATGAAAATTGAGCGCTATTCCGAAAGCTACAGGATGGCAGATGTGTAACAAAATTACAGGATATGACGGAAACACATGCCCACGCACCACGCTACAAATGGATGGATCTGACAAAGTTTCTTTTTGCTTGCCTGATTCCCTTTTTGCATGTGGAGTTCGGAGAAAACGCCGCCATTGAATGTGTGGGGCAGTACGTGTCGCGCCTTGGCGTTCCGTTCTTTTTCGCTTTTTCGGGGATGATGCTGTCGCTTTCCGTCGAACGGCGTGGCCCAAGGCTGGCATTGCGGCGTTTTCTGAAACGCATAGCCTTGTTGCTCGTCGTATGGATGCTTATCGACACTTATTATTTCTGTATTAATTACAGCGGATGGGATGGGCTGCGCCTTGTTCAGCTTTTTGTATTCAAGACACCGGCATTCCTGTGGTTCCTGACCTCGTTGCTTGTCGCCACACTGCCTTTTTGCTTGATTAGGAAGGAGAAATGGCTGTACGTCCTTGCTGCACTGCTGTATGTTATCGGGATGGTGTTGAGCGATAGCTATGCGTGGTTTTTCGGTGAGTTCGCTTGGTACGATCGTGTTTTCCTGACCTCGCGAAACGGATTGCTGTTTGCCTTTCCGATGATGTGTGCCGGACGGATGGCGCGAAAAATGCCTTTTACACGGAGCACACTGCCGCTGCTTTTCTTGGCGTTTGTCGTTTTGTTCGCCGAGATTGCCTTTGTGGGGCGAAAGGTGTCGCCCGATGCTGATCGCAGCATGTATTTCCTGTTGCCGGTTGCAATAAGCTTGCTGCTTGTCGCCTTGAAAAATCTCGATAGCGTGTGTGCAATTCGTTGCGACACAACTTTCTTCAGCGATGCCAGTCTGGCAATCTATCTGTCTCAAATTCTCTTTATCGATACGATGAATATCTATCTGATTCACACGGGAATAAACCGGCATATTCTGGCTTGGTTGACCTATATTGCCATTCTTATTGTGCCATCGACTGTGGTTTTATTTCTTCGCCGGTTGCGAAAAAAAGATTGTAGCCGATAGTTTTTCGTTGGCGGCAATTGTGGAAGAGAAGTATGGTTTTTCGTTTATGGGAAAATCTGTTTTTCGGTCCTTGCATTTGAGGGTGGCCAACGAAAACAGTTTCATATTTATTTCCTTTTTTTTGTGTAAGGGTACAAAAACATTCGTAAATGAAAATATTTCTCATATAAAAAGCATATATAAAATAC
>JASBYY010000058.1 GCA_029983675.1 Bacteroidales bacterium
TTTTGCCAATGGCAAGATACTGGTGCTTGAAAACAAGAAGCAATCCGTCCTGACACTGCTTGACGGTGAGGGGGATGTCATCGCTTCCACTGCTTTCAGCGGCAATTATGACGAACTTTACACGGACTGTTTCGGCAATCACATTTTGGTTGGCCGTGACAGTTGCCTGCAAGTGTATTTTGATGAAAAAGGGAAAGCCCTTCCCGTTTCAGTCTTCACCAACGACCAGTACCGTGACAAGATTAGGAAAGTCGTGTTTGAGTTCAATGACGGCTACCTTTTTCGGAATACGGCATACGAAAAACGTGACTTTTACGTGAAGGATCTTCACGGTCAGGCACAGACCTATTCCTATGTTTTGAAAAACGACACGCTGAAACGGAAACATTTTCTGCACCGTTTTATCGATTCGGTGGCTGTTGAATCGTGCCAGTCTTATTTAAATGAAATCTTCGCCTTGTATTATGCAAAGGTACCTGAAAACGAAAATGAAATTTTATTAGGTATTTGGAACGGCAACCTGCTTCGTTTGGCGATCGATTACCAATTGCATTTCAAAATCGCTTGGTATTGCCAAATTCAAGCCACTGAATATCACACGACAGCCTTGAAATTCGAAAAATTCATACAGCTTATCGATTTGGAAAAATATGAAATGGTGGAGGTGGACGGGGATTTTCGGATCACCGAAAGGCGACCCTTGAAGGTTGTGTCAGGAGAGAAATATTTTAATAACCGGTTCCTTACGGACGATGCTACCGGCAAGACCTACGGCTTGTTCATCAAGGATGGCATGAATCATCTCGGCTTGTACGACCCGGAAGCCGGCACGGTGGGCATGGGGCGGCTGGCCTGCCGCGAAGCCTATCCCCGCGTGTTCAAAGTCCACGGCGGCTACGCCTACAGCGTGTATTTCGACAGGGAGCGGCAGTTTGGAAGGATTAACAGGATGAAAATAGACTGAGAAATGATGAAAGATGAAAAGGATATCGGAAGCCGCTTGCGTGAAATCGCCAAGACTTTCTCTGACGATGCCTATAAGGAGGATTGCTCCAACAATTTTTTGGGAGACAGCTCCGGAGCGGTACTGTTCCTGCTTCATTATGCAAGGCAGCATGGTGACGAGACGGTTTTGCCAAAAGCCGCCGATCTGTTTGCAAAAGTCGCCCATGCCTATAATTCGGGCTATGCCTATCCGCCCTCCTTGGCAAAGTTCCTGTTCATGGCCTCCCATGCCAAAGAGCTGGGGCAGATCGAAGTGGATGAATATCCAGAGGAAGACCTGAAACTGTTGCAATCGTATCTCCGCAGAACGGCATCCATGTTCTACAAGGACAGGAATTTCGACATCCTGCACGGCGGGCTTGGCAACGGCATTTTTCTGTTCAAGTCGCGCGACCTGCCAGGTATCAGGGAAATGGTTGAGGGTGTCGGAAGCCTTGCCGAAGAAGACAAGCGCGGGTTGAAATGGTATTCCCTCACCGGTTACAAGGAAAACAAATGGACCTACAACCTCGGTTTCGCCCACGGCATGCCCAGCATTGTAGCAATGCTGTCCAAAGTATATCTGATGGGCGTGGAATGTGAAAGGTGCGCCGAACTGATCGAGGGTGCAGTGAACTACATTCTCGCGCAGAAGCTTCCAAAAGGCAATCACACTTCGGTCTTCGGCAACTATGCCTTGGAGAGCTTGGAACAACCGCATTCCAGCCGCCTGGCCTGGTGCTATGGCGATCTTGGCATAGCTGTTGCCTTGTGGCGCGCCTCGCAGGCATTGGGCAGAAAGGATTGGGAGAGCGAAGCGAAAGCTCTTCTGCGCCATGCTTCCATCCGCCGCGACTTAAAGGAGAACGGCGTCATGGATGCCTGCTTCTGCCACGGAACTTCGGGAATCGCGCACATTTTCAACCGGATGTGGAGAGAGACGGGGATGCCCGAATGCAGGGATGCCGCTGCATACTGGATAGGCCAGACCCTGAAAATGGCTAAATTCGAAGACGGCTTGGCAGGCTACAAGACCTGGCAGGGAGCCGAGCGCGGCTTCCGGAACGAATACGGCCTTCTCGAAGGCATTGCCGGCATCGGGCTTGTGTTGCTGGCATATCTTTCCGATGAAGAACCCACATGGGACGAGTGCCTGTTGTTGAGCTGAAGCCGGCGCTTGAGCCGTGGCGCAATAGCATGTAAATAAAGCATTGGCAAACAAATAGTTACGTCATCTCTGTGTGACTTGGAATGCGAAGCTGTAGGCTCCAACGGCCATATAAGCCAATACGTTTGCAACGTACTGCCTATCAATAAAACAAAGACTATTTGAAAATAATTGGCAAAAACACTTGACAAATGAAAATAATATCACTATATTTGCACCGTAAACAATCCTTATTCGAGAGGACACATTCATGATACCTGATTTGTCAATAGGAAAGTTGCCGGAACTGCTTGTCGAAAAAGCGGAAGGCGCGGCATACCCCTCCCAATCAATCTATTGATTATCAGATATTTATAAACTATTTGAGGGATGAAAGCCAAATTTGTGCTTTGTCCACTACTTGTAGAAGGGGACATGCCCGCAGGCCGTTTTCCATCTGGCTGCTGGGCAAGAATCATTTCATTCGGGTTGCGGCCTCCGTTGCCTGAGGCATTTCAGGCGGCGGCTCCGGCAAGGGTGGCGTTTCATCCGACTTGCGGGAGGCCCGGGATGGGCAGGCAAACAGGATGGCTGTTTTTGGCTTCGCCATAAAGTCGGCAAAAACAAAGCCGACGGATGTTCTAAAATGAATTACAAACCATTAAAATCTAATGAAATGAAAAAAGTAAGTAAAAAACTGCAACTGAACAAGCAGGTTGTTGCCAACCTAAACAGTGTTTTTGGTGGTGAAGCCACAAAAACATGGAATTGTGCTTCAAAAGAATGTGCCTCTGCGGCAACGAATCCAGGTTGCCCACAACCCACAAATACTTGTAATTTTTGCAACTCAAACAAAACAATAAAAGATGGGAGCGGTTGCATTTGGACTACTGATTATACATGTACCCCAACTAATGGAGGATGCACTACTCATAATGCCTGTTCTTTGGCATGGTGTTAGATTGGATGTTCATTTATAACACATTTTGCATATTAATTCGTGTTATAAATGATTGACATTAAGAGGGTTTGTCAAAATGAAAAATACTTCTCTGAGAATCGAATATTTGAAAGCAGTCTGAGACTGCTTACGAATAAAACAACCTCAAAAAAGATGTCTTTCGAGTTTTGATACACCCTCTTGTTAAGTCCTAAGTAAGTAATCCGAAAAAATACGAACAGCCTGATTGTTCCATAACTTTCGGCATCATGTAAACAATATTGACCCATACAAAACAAAACCATTTGCCATGAATAAAATCACAATTGCCGCTTTGATGCTCCTATGGTCCTTTGGTTGCCTTTTCGGGCAATCGGGAAAGGTTTGGAGATTAGAGGTGCTCGTTTGCGATTCTATTGCCCAACCCATTAAGGATGTGGCTATTTATGATGCCAAAAACAACCTGCGAAGCGTTACCGATTACGAAGGTAGGGCTAGTGTAGCCACGCGACAAGGCGAAATGCTGTATTTTTCTCATCTTAGTTTTGAGCGGAAATCCTATCGCGTGGACAAGCGCACCTTGACAGATATCGGAGAGGTGAAGAATTTTACAATTGTCACTCTTCAGCCAAAGTCCTTCATTCTGTCCGAAGTGGCTGTCATTGAAAACGCACCGCATCTGGCCTACGAAAACGAAGAAGTGTGGGTTTTGGATTACAAGGTTGGAATTGGCGGCATATCCCTAATCCTACACAAACCGTTTGAACAAGTCCTATTATGTGTCAACCATGACCAAGACACTTTAGCTCAACTCAAAATCAAGCCAAAATTCGATGAGTTATATCAGGATGCATTCGGGAATACACATCTATTGAGTGCCGATTCTGTATATCAAACGTTTTATGATAAAGGGAAACTTTATCTTTTATTCGGCAACTCAAAGGATAATTTCACAACCAAACTGAAACCAATTGTCGCATCCACCACTGATGTCATCGTGAAGGAGGAGCGCTTTGCATACGGGCAACAAATCACATATATCGTTGTGGACAAGAAAACCAAGACTCGAAGGGTGATGCGACAAATTTCTGGAAACACTTTGGAAATGGCTCTTAACTGGGAGTTAGACAATTACAGGTTCTCGTTGATGAACCAAAAAGAAAACACCTTGGTTGAAGACCCTTACGGTGATCTTCCGGAAAGCCGGTTTGATTTTATGTTAGATGTAAAAAAACGCCTGATGCTACAGCCTGTATATAATCCCATATATGTTATTCAAAATGAAATAATCGTGTTCGACTTTGAAAACGGGTTTGTCTGCCATTTCGACAAGTCAGGAAACTTTGTGCAACAGTTTCCGATTGACTTCCATAAACAAAAAGGCAGATTCGGAATCGAAACAAAACGAGAGGGTTGGAACAAAAACATCATCATGGATCAAGCCACGGGCAAATGCTATGCCCAATTCACTACCGACGGAATCGTCACTTTGAAAGAAATCGACCTGAATAGTGGCAAGGTGAAACGCGAGATACGTCTCACTGACCACAGCTTCCCGCAAAACATCCAAATCTACAATGGTAATGTTTACTACCTTTATTTGGACAAGAAGAGAATCGTTGGTCAAGACAAGCGCAGTCTCTATAAAATGAAATTGTAATGAAAACAGTGGAAGAAAAATTATACGAAATAGGCGAAGTGCTGTTAAAAGCCAATGCCAATAAATGCGGTTTGGAAGGCAACCTCGGCATGGCACTTTTCCTTCTGTTTTTTTCCAATCTTAACAATGACGAAAGATATTATGACAAATCCATAAAACTTATCGAGCAAGAATTGTCATGTTATAGTGAGCATCTTGAAAACCTGACGTTTTGGACGGGAATTGCAGGTTTGGGCTGGTATTGTAACGCAATGGTAAAGAAATATATTGACTCTGAATACGATGCTGGTTTTACTGCCATTGATGAGTTATTAGAGAATCAAATGCTGATTTGCAATAATTCTGATTTGTACTATTATGATCATTTGCATGGAGGTCTTGGCTTTGGGCATTACTTTCTTACGGCAGACAAAAAGGCTGCAATTGCTTCGTTGGTCGAAAAAATGCATGGTTCAGCAATTGAGGATTATCATACTAAAGGAAAAAAATGGAAGACAAATACGGAGCATTTGAGCGAACATTGGGATTACAACATTTCGCTTTCTCACGGAATGTCAAGCATAGTGATTATGCTCACGAAAATCCTCCAAAAGGGAATTGAGCGTGAGAAATGTGCCGAACTGATCGAGGGTGCTGTGAACTACTTTCTCGCGCAGAAGCTTCCAAAAGGCAATCACACTTCGGTCTTCGGCAACTATGCCTTGGAGAGCTTGGAACAACCGCATTCCAGCCGCCTGGCCTGGTGCTATGGCGATCTTGGCATAGCTGTTGCCTTGTGGCGCGCCTCGCAGGCATTGGGCAGAAAGGATTGGGAGAGCGAAGCGAAAGCTCTTCTGCGCCATGCTTCCATCCGCCGCGACTTAAAGGAGAACGGCGTCATGGATGCCTGCTTCTGCCACGGAACTTCGGGAATCGCGCACATTTTCAACCGGATGTGGAGAGAGACGGGGATGCCCGAATGCAGGGATGCCGCTGCATACTGGATAGGCCAGACCCTGAAAATGGCTAAATTCGAAGACGGCTTGGCAGGCTACAAGACCTGGCAGGGAGCCGAGCGCGGCTTCCGGAACGAATACGGCCTTCTCGAAGGCATTGCCGGCATCGGGCTTGTGTTGCTGGCATATCTTTCCGATGAAGAACCCACATGGGACGAGTGCCTGTTGTTGAGCTGAAGCCGGCGCTTGAGCCGTGGCGCAATAGCATGTAAATAAAGCATTGGCAAACAAATAGTTACGTCATCTCTGTGTGACTTGGAATGCGAAGCTGTAGGCTCCAACGGCCATATAAGCCAATACGTTTGCAACGTACTGCCTATCAATAAAACAAAGACTATTTGAAAATAATTGGCAAAAACACTTGACAAATGAGAATAATATCACTATATTTGCCCCGTACACAATCCTTATTCAAGATCCAAGAGGACGCTTTTATGATACCCGATTTGTCAATAGGAAAGTTGCTGGAACTGCTTGCTGAAAAAGCGGAAAGGTGCGGCGTGCCCCCCCCCTTATCCTATACTAATCTATTGATTATCGAAAATTTAGCACTTGTTTTATGGAATGAAAACAAAATTTGCGCTTTGTCCTCTACTTATAAAAGGGGACATAACCATAGGTCGTTTTCCATTTGGGTGCTGGGAAAGAACAAGTTCATTCGAGTGGCGGCCTCCGTTGCCTCGCACGGGCGAGGCGGCGGCTCCGGCAAGGGTGGCGTTTCATCCGACTTGCGGGAGGCCCGGGAGGGGCAGACCTGCCAAAGGACACCAGTATGGTGCGCCATAACAGTACTATATTAATTAATGTGCTGAAAGGAATCAACAATAAGTAAAATCTTAAATCTGAAAGAAGATGAAAAAAGATAGATTATCATTGACAAGCATTCTCAATGAAGAAAACATACTCAAAAACACCAGACGTGTTCTGGGAGGAGAACAACCATGTGGACAATGCAGTTGTGGCTGTCATCATGTCAACCAAGGTGGATCAGGCGAATTGGATAACAGCACGGCAAATTTCAAGCTCGGATTACATTCTCCCGAAGGGGGATGGTCCTGTTGTGATAACACACTTGCTGAACAAAACAAATATTTAAGCAATTAGCTGATCAGCCATGAAAAGGGGTTTGTCCTTATTGAACATTGAAGGCAATAGGTTGAAAACCGAAATGTCTGACATTATTGGTGGTGTTGAGCCCAAATGCACTTGTGGTTGTCAATATGAAGAGCAAGGAGGTTCAAGCACTTGTGAAAACAGTGCCGCCAATTTCAATGGTGGCCTCCACTCTCCAATTCCTGGTGCATTTGGCTGTCCTGATAACGAACTTTCATCCCAACAGCATTGGTTCTGTTGCGATTAATCCATGAGGATGACTAAAAAGTAGTCATCCTCTTTTTTATATTCGGAGGGGGGTACGAGTCTGTTGTCAAATATTCGATTCTCAGACAGGGTCCAACTCTTTTTAGTCACCCTCGTTTTTTACATGAAGGTTAACAAACAAAATCATACATAATGCAAACCACAGTATCTTTTGCTCAGAGAAACGCCAACACAGCTTGTTATTGCTATGATTACAAGAAAAAGCAGTATTTTGTTGTACATCCATTTTTAGGTCACTTGATTGATTCGAAAAGCGAAGTATGTGATGAAGAATCAAATGTAATTATTGAATGTGATAATCAAGACAATTGTTATTATAGGGAGAAGTATCGCTTTCTAAAAGACCAAGGTTTTTTTGAGGAGAAAAAAATGGATGAACAGGCAAATGGTTTACGATTAACTCCAACAATGATAGGAACTATATTGGAGAATTTAAATCATATTGTTTTCGAAGTAACCGATGCTTGCAATTTGAATTGCGAATATTGTGGTTATGGAAATTTATATTATGACCACGATAAAAGAGAGAACAAACAACTTGCATGGGAGTCTGTCGTAGGGCTGATGGAGTATTTGTTGCCATATCTGACAAAATCGGACGGTTCGATTTATTTTGGCTTTTATGGTGGTGAGCCATTGCTAAACATGCAATTGATAAAACAGACCGTGAACTATATTAAACAATTATTGCCTATGCGAGATGTGCGTTTCACAATGACCACAAACGCGGTGTTGTTAGACAAATATATGGATTATCTTGCAGAAAACCAATTTCGATTGCTAATCAGTTTTGATGGTGACAGAGAAGGACATAGTTACAGGGTTTTTCATAATAGTAAAAACTCATTCGATGTTGTTTATTCCAATGTAAAGATCCTGCAAAAAAAATATCCCGATTATTTTGATGAATATGTATCTTTCAATTCGGTGATTCACAACAGGAATTCCGTTGCCAAAACCGATGCGTTCTTTACAAGAGAATTTGGGAAAAGTCCAAAATTCTCTCCATTGGATGATGCTGGAATAAGACCTGATAAAATGGAAGAATTCAAACAAATGTATCATAGCATAAGTAAGGAAATGCAAGAAACCGAATCACAAAAGGAATTGGTTGCTAAAAGATTTATAAATGATCCTTTCGTGTTTTGGACCGCACTTTTTATGAAAGGGAAATTGGCCTATCTCCAGTATGATTCATACGAGGATCTTTTTGCAACGAAGAAAAGGTTTATAGGAGGTGCATGTTTGCCTTTCCAAAAGAAATTATTCTTAACTGTAAACAATAAGATTCTGCCTTGTGAAAGAATCGACCAAAAACATGTTTTGGGGACAATTCGAGATGGAAATGTTTGTATGGATTTTGAGAAGATTGCAAAAAAATACAATTGGTATTACAAGGTCTTGGAAGAACAATGCAAACTCTGCTACCGTTCCGAATCTTGTTCGCAATGTTTCTTCCAAATTGACAACTTTGAAACAAATCAAAAATGTCATGCACTGATAAATCGACAGCAACTGTCAAAGGAATTGTCTTCAGTAATAGACTTCATTGAAAACAATCCGGAAATACCTGAAAGAATAATCAACGAAGTAATTCTTAAATAGTATGAAAGCCAAAGCTATAATCACACTTGTCTGCATATTATTCGCAGCATTCAACCTGAAAGCCCAAGACCAATACTTGTGGCCTATAGAAGGCAAAATCGCAGGCGAAGGCATCGTTTATAAACCGCTGTCCTACATTGGGCAGGAATTGAACAGCAGCAATCTTATTATCGCCACGCCGCTGAACACCAACATTTTGGCTCCTGTGGATGGAACGATTGTTGTTTTCCATTATTTCATGAAATCAAAACTTAATTTCAGTACTGAGTACGGCAAAACACCAACGAATTTCCAGCAGGATTCGCTGTATTTTGCCGAATTAGGCACTGAGGATGTGCAATTTTTGAATATCTGTGTTGGAATTGAAACGAGCGACAGGACAACGGTTTATATTTGCGGTTTGCGGCCTTCCAAGTTGTTCAAGACTGGACAGAAAGTGCAACGCGGCGATGTTATTGGCACGACCGGATACTATTACAAAAAGATAGATCAGCCTTGCATTTCCGTTTCCATCACCAAAAACCGCATTCCTGACGATCCGATGACGCCATTCGGCCTTAACAGCACTTTCCAAAAACCGAACACGGAACGCAAAACGGTCTTTTCAAGGGAGGAAGCCATTGAGGATTACCGAGTGCTGGTGGATGCCATCAAGGAAGGTTTTCCCGGACTTTATGACTATGTTTCAGAGCGCGAGTTTAACCTCCATGCAAAAACAATCATGGATTCTTTTTCTGAAACCGTGGATATTTTTGCTTTGGAGTCAACGGTTAAATCAACCCTTGGACTGATAAGAGACAGCCATACGGCATTGATGAACCCAACAAACAAGCCTGAATACACAGCTACCATCTGCTTTGGACTTCAGGGCGACTCGATGTTTGTAACCAGGACTACTCATGCCGACATTAGCTATCTTGGCAAGAGAATCGTCTCGGTGGATGGCATCCTTTGCGATTCGATGAAAGCGTTGTTGAGAAACTATATGAATGGTTCTGACGGATTCGTGGAAAGTTTCCCCAACTTATATTTTCTCACATCCTTAGATACGAGGTATTGTAGGAACATACAGCTGTTCAAGACAAAAGGCGATGTGGTCCTTCGCTTCGCTGACGGTGAGGAGAAGTTGTTCAAAGGCGTGAGAATTGACCAGGGTTCTGTCTGTGTTCCGTTTAAACCCAGTTGGAGGACTTGGTTTCTTACCAATCGGATGGAACATGTTAGTTTTCGAAAAGTTTCCGACACAACTGCCTATTTAGGCCTTAGCAGTTTTGATTTGAACCAGGCAGAGTTGGACGAAATCAGGGATCATTTCACTCAGATGGTTAACGACAGCGTCAGCTGCCTGATTATCGACTTGCGCAACAATTCCGGCGGAACCGAAGAAGTCATGAAGAAAATCTACTCCTATATTGCGCAAGCACCTTTCCGACAAGAGATTTGTCAGAGGGTGAACAAGCGCGGCAATTTTGTTTTTTTCCGCTACAGCACCAATCACGGCATAGAATACTGTCAAAAATGTGCCATCGACCAACATTGTGAAGATGAAATCCTGTTCCCTGATTTTGAGCCGTCATCCGACGGAAGCGGCTTTGTCCTCGACCTTTCAGACAAATGGTGCCAGCCTGATTCGACCGTGAATTACAAAGGTCGGGTCTATCTTCTCGTCAATGAGCATTCGCAATCCGCTTCGTCGATTTTCGCGGGATGGGTGAAAAAGCAATGGCGCGGTGCCATCGTAGGACGCGAGACCGGTTCAACCTACCATCAGATGAAAGCCCATAAATTCGAGAATCTGATGTTGCCCAACTCAAAGTGTATCATCCATTTCCCGTTGGTACAAACGGTAATGGATACCGTGGTGAACGTGCGTTTCCCCTACGGTCGCGGCGTGTTGCCGGATTTCGAACTGAAACTCACAATAGAAGAACTGAAGTGCAAGTCCGACTCCATGCTCAACTACACCTTGCAACTCATCGACAAGGGCGAGTACATTGAGCTTCCATCGAAAATTCAAACACACGACACCTCCAACCTGTCCATTGAGCAGCAGTTGAGACAAAGAGAACCAAATCGGTATTGGACGGTGGCGATTGCGTTAGCCTTAGTTATTATGACTATCGTTATTGTGAAAACAAATGTGAAGAATCATGAAAATTGAAAAAAACAAAAAGTATTGGTTGTGCCTTGAACCAACCACATTTGTATTCAATGGCAAAGAAGAATATGTGTTGTATAACTCTTTGTCAAAAAAGATGTTGGTATTCAAGAATAGCGCTAATTCAAAAAACGAGTTGGAGGTGTTAAAACGATATGAAAACATGAGCAACATGTATTCATTGCTGTTTAGCGGACAAGAACTGGAAGATTTAGGATTGGTAGATTTTGTCGAAAAGATTCGAATTGGCTATTTTGGAGATTTACTGCCTGAAGAGTTTTTTACACAGAAACCAGTTGTTTTTCCACCTGTTGCAAATGTAAAGAATAGCATAGAAAATCTTCAAAAAGACCCGGAATTGTCTGGACGTCAAACTTATTTGCGCTTCTTGCATGAGATTAGTATCTATTTGAATGGTGACTGCAACAGGAACTGTGCTTTTTGTAATCAATATAAGAATCAGTTCCTTTATTGCACAAAGCATTCTCAACATGTACCGGTTCCAACGTTATCCTGTCTGTTTAATACTATTAGGGAATCTTTTATCACAAAAGTTAATTTAATAGGTGGTGATGTGTTTTTATATGAACATTTTGATGACTTACTTATTGAAATAAATAATACAAATGCATCGTTTTGTGTGTATTCACATTATGCAAATGTCAATACGGAAAAAGCTAAAACATTGTTTGAGTGCCGAGTTGATTTACATGTGTTGGTTCCAGCATCATATGACCGTATTCTGTTAGAAGAATTGTCTCTTTTGTTGAAACCTTTCCAAGATTTGACTTATTGGATATTTATTGTTGAGGCGGTAGAGGAGTTTTCTGATATTCAAACCATCATTCACAAAATGCAACTGAAGAACACGTTTATTAAACCTTTCTATAATGGTAATAATCTTCAGTTTTTCAAAGAGATGGTTTACACTACATTTGAAGATATTGAGGATGCAGAATTAGATGCTAACGACATTTTTGCCCGACAACGAATTAATGTGCATTATTATGGAACACTAATCTTTACACCTGATAAAGAAATTCGCACATGTTTTCATCTCTCAAAACAAAAACATATTGGTTTTGAAGTTATTCAAATGGTTAAACAAGAACTGAATTCGCAGTCCGCTTGGTTTCTCACCAGAGACAAGCTGAAACCATGTTCCGATTGTGCATACAAATTCCTCTGTCCACCTCCATCCAACTATGAGTTAGCCATCGGCAAGCCCAACCTATGTACCATAAAGCCCTAATGCCATGCCCACACACTTCCCCTTCTTCCCCCAGCACGACTCGATGGACTGCGGCCCGGCCTGCCTGCGCATGGTGGCGCAATACTATGGCCGGCATTATACCTTGGAGAGCCTGAGGCAGAAGTGCCACATCAGCCGCGAGGGGGTGAGCCTGCTGGGTATTAGTGAGGCGGCGGAGGGCATAGGATTCAAGACCGTCGGCGTGCACCTTTCCTTCGGGCAACTGAAAAGCGAAGCCCCCC
>JASBYY010000059.1 GCA_029983675.1 Bacteroidales bacterium
TTATCGGAAAGCAACATCGTGAAAATCGCCGACATGGCGGTTGAAAAGACCGGTTACGCTAAGAAAGGCAGTTATGCGGCCCTGTTTCCCAATATCAACGCCAACGGTTCCTACCAACGCACCTTGCTGAAACAAGTCATGGTGATGGAAATGTTCGGTCAAGTGCAAGAGATTCAAATCGGTACCAGCAACAATATGAATGCCGGCGTCAGCGCCTCCATGCCGATTATCAACACTCAACTTTGGGAAAGTCTGAAACTGTCCGCATTGAACGTCGAAATGGCCATCGAACAGGCACGTTCATCCAAGATAGCCATGATTGCGCAAGTAAAACAGGCCTTTTACGGTGTTTTACTCGCCAACGAGTCGTTAAATCTGATGCGACAGGTTTACGACAACGCCACCAACAACTACGCTGAAACCATCAAGAAATTCAACGTCGGCAAGGCTTCCGAGGTCGAGAAACTCCGCGCACAGGTCACGGTGATGAATGCCGAGCCCAATGTGACCAGCGCCGAAAACGCCGTGACACTTTCAAAATGGCGACTCAAAGCCCTCATAGGCATCGATTTGGAAACACAACTTGATGTAGTGGGCACTTTGAATGACTACACCAACGAACTGTTATCCCCCTTCCCTATTAATGAAGACCTTAGCAACAACAGCGCGCTACAGCAACTGCGCATCCAAAGCCAGCAACTCAATGCCAGCATCAAAGCATTGAAGTTCCAGTACCTCCCCACCCTTTCGGCTTCGATCAGCTACAATCGCATGGCCATGAGCAACAGTTTCGACATGAAATGGAAACCCTATTCGGTGGCGGCGTTGAGTCTCAACATTCCTATTTTCGACGGATTTAGCAAGCACAACAACATTCAGCAAAGCAAAAAGACACGCGACATGCTCAATTTGCAAATCGAAGACACACAGCGCAATCTGCAAATCACGATGAAAAACTACAACGACCAAATTGCGCTCAACATCAAGAACTACGCAGCAGCGAAAAGTGCCGTCGAAATGGCCCAAAAAAGCTACGACATCTCCGCCAAGATGTATGAAATCGGTAAAACCACGCTGATAGAGTTGAACGATGCGCAATTGGCCCTGACACAAGCGCAGCTCAACATGAATCAAGCCATCTACAACTACATGGTCGCGAGAGCGTCGTTGGACGAATTGGTTGGAAAAGAAGATTTTAAATGATCATTAACCTGCATTTTACGATAATTAATCAAATCTATTCACAGAAACAAAGCCTCACAAACATGAAATCATACAGACTGTGTATTATTGTTTTTGCTACATTGTTAGCCTTAAGCTCCTGCAAAACATCAAATTCGAGCAAACAAAACCAAAGCAATCAAAAGAGCATCCCGGCCGTTTCCGTTGTTACGGCGCAGGCCCAAGATGTGAAAGATGAAAACACCTTCACGTCCAACATTGAACCCAACGTCAAAAACAACATCGTTTCGCAAAGTGCGGGCCGCATCAAAAACATCCTTGTCGATGTGGGCAGCCGCGTTAGAAAAGGACAGCTGCTTGCCGAGATGGACGAAGTGAACTTAGTCAAGCTAAAGCTGCAATTGGTGAACGACTCCATAGAAATGGGACGTCTCACCGAGCTTTTCAAGGCAGGCGGCGTGTCGCAAGCCGATTTCGACCTTGCCAAACTGAAACTTGAACTGTCTGAGAAGACCTATAACAACCTTTTGGAAAACACCGCGTTAAGAAGCCCCATCAATGGCATCGTCACAGCACGCAACTACGACAAAGGCGACATGTACAACATGCAGCTGCCCATCTTTGTCGTCGAGCAAATCGCACCCGTCAAAATGCTGATTAATATTTCGGAGCGACAATTCTCGCGCGTGCATACCGGCATGAACTTTGACATCACTGTGGAGGCTTTGCCGGGCGAGACTTTCAGGGGCAAGGTAAACCTCATCCACCCTACCATTGATGCCAAAACGCATACATTTCAAGTCGAGGTCGTTTCTGAAAACGCCGACAACCGCCTGCGTCCCGGCATGTTTGCCCGTGTTACGGCCAGCTTTGGCTCCAACCACCACATCGTAATACCCGATATCGCCGTTGTGAAACAGGTCGGTTCCGGCGAACACTTCGTGTATGTGCTAAACCCCGACAATACCGTAAAATACCAAAAGGTAAAAATAGGCAAACGCATGGGCAATCAATACGAGATTCTAAGCGGCATCAACGAAGGCGACCAGCTTGTCACCAATGGCCAAGCCCGTCTGAAAGATGGCATTGAAGTAACCATAGCCCAATAAATCCACCATCATACAATACTTGTATTCCGACAACAACTTCCAAAGCAAACACCTATGAGTTTACAACGAACTTCGGTCAACAACCCCACCACCACTGCTTTAGTTTTCATTGCGATAGCCATTTTTGGCATCTTCTCCCTGACGAGACTTTCCATCAACATGCTTCCCAACTTGGAGACGAACTTCATCATGGTGATGACTTCCTATCCGGGAGCCAGTGCCGCCGACATCGAGACCAATATCTCCAAAACCTTAGAGAACACCTTGAATGCCGTACCCGACTTAAAGCATATTTCTTCTACTTCGAGAGAAAACACTTCTGTCATCACCTTAGAATTTGAAACCGGCATCGACCTTGAAACCGCCACCAACAATGTGCGCGACAAACTGGATTTTGTACGCAACTTTCTGCCCGAAGGCTGTACCAATCCCGTGATTTTCAAGTTCAACGCCGAAGACATCCCCATCATGTTGCTGAGCGTGACCGCCGATGAGAGCCTTCCTGCCCTACAGAAAATCATCGAAGACCGCATCACTACACCCTTGGCTCGTGTGAGCGGCGTGGGAACCGTATCATCCAACGGTGCGCCGAAACGCGAGATACAGGTTTATGTAGATCCCAACAAGTTAGAAGCCTATAACCTGACCTTGGAAAACATTTCCAACACCCTAATGGCGGAAAACCGCAATGTGCCTGCCGGCTACATCGACATCGGTTCCGACAGCTACAGCCTGCGCATTCAAAAAGAATTCGCATCGGCTTCGGAAATGGAAAATGTAGTCGTTGGTTCATTTGCCGGTGCGCCCATCTATCTGAAAGATGTCGCCAAGGTGAACGATGGTTCGCAAGAACGCATTCAGGAATCCTACAATAACGGGAAGCAAGGTGCCACCATTATCATTCAGAAACAAACCGATGCCAACACCGTCAACGTCATCAAAGACGTGAAAAAGATGCTGAAAGAAATCGAATCCATCCTTCCGGCAGATGTCAAGCTCAGCACCATTGTGGACGGTTCTTCCATAATCACCAACAGCATCAAAAGCCTGCAAAAAACCATCCTCATCACCTTCTTGCTCGTCATGCTGGTTGTGTTTGTTTTCTTAGGTCGTTGGCGTGCCACATTTATCATTGTGCTGGTCATTCCGATTTCCCTGTTGGCTTCGCTAATTTACCTCTTTGCCACAGGCAACACGTTGAATATCATTTCCATGTCAGCCCTTTCCATCGCCATTGGCATGGTGGTTGATGATGCCATCGTGGTATTGGAAAATATCACCACCCATATTGAAAAAGGAGCCAAACCCAAGGAAGCCGCCGTACATGCCACTCAGGAAGTGTCGCTTTCCGTCATCGCTTCCACCCTTACCATGCTTGCCGTTTTTCTTCCATTGACCATGATCAAAGGCACTGTCGGCGTCATGTTCAAGCAATTGGGATGGATCATCAGCATCATCATGATTGTGTCCACTGTCGGTGCGCTGACTTTGGTTCCCATGATGTGTTCAAAGATGTTGGTGAAGAACCCTCACGAAAGTAAATTCCATAAAGCCATTTTCAAGCCCATCAATAGAGGCATCAATGCCATCAGCAATGGCTATGCCCGCCTCATCAGGTGGACGGTAAACCATAGAAATGCCGTTATCTTCAGTTTGTTAAGTGCGTTTATCCTCTCCATACTGGTATTGGCTCCCACCATCAAGCAGGAGATGATGCCCAAAGGCGACGAAGGCCGATTAAGTATCAGCATTGAACTTCCGGCAGGAACGGGACAAGAGGTGACCGGAGCCTTTGCCAAAAGCCTTTCTGAAGATTTCATGCAAATCCCCGAAATCCTTGTGTGCAACTACAGCTTTGGCCAAGCTGACAGCGACAATGCCTTTGCCTCGATGCTCAACAACGGCACACATGTCATCTCTTTCAATTTGAGGCTGGGCACCAAGACCGAGCGCCGCAAGGCGGGATTGCGTTCCTCAAGCGAGGTGGCCGATGCAATCCGCGACAAGCTCAACGCCATGCCTGAAATCAAGAAAGCCAATGTCACGGAAGGCAACGGTGGCATGGGCGGAATGAATTCGGTGAACGTGGAGGTTTACGGTTACGACTTTGCAACTACCGACAATATCGCCAACGAAATCGCCGGAAAACTCCGTGAGCGGGGCATCAAGCAGGTGATTGTCAGCCGCGATGAGTACACGCCTGAATACCAGGTCGATTTTGACCGCGAAAAACTCGCTCTCAACGGTCTGAACAGCACTACGGCAGCAGCATTTGTCAAGAACAGAATCAACGGTTCGGTCACATCGTACTACCGCGAAGATGGCGACGAGTATGCCATCAGGGTACGTTACGCTCCCGAATTTAGGAAAAGCATCGAAGACATCGAAAACATCAAGATTTACAACAGTTTCGGACAGTCGATCCGTGTGGGCGACCTTGGCAAAGTGGTAGAGTCGCTGACTCCGCCTCAGATTCAGCGCAAAGACCGTCAACGCATGGTCAGCGTGGCCGCCGTCGTGGGGAAAGGCCAAGTGATGAGCGATGTGGTGAAGATGTGCAAGGAAGTCGTTGACGAAACAGATATTCCAACGGAAATCGTGACCAAGGTAGCCGGCGACTACGAGACCCAGCAGGAAATGTTCAGCGACTTGTTCACCCTGCTGATTCTCATCATCATTCTGGTGTACATTGTGATGGCTGCCCAATTCGAGAACCTGATGAAACCTTTCGTCATCATGTTTTCCATCCCATTCACTTTCACCGGCGTGTTCTTGGGTCTGTGGAGCACCGGCACCGCATTGGGTTCCATGGCCTTTGTCGGAATCCTTATCCTGATGGGTATCGTGGTGAAAAACGGCATCGTTCTCATTGACTACACGACTTTATTGGAAGAAAGAGGTGTCGATGTAAAAGAAGCTGTCGTGCAGGCTGCCCGCTCGCGTCTGCGTCCCATCCTGATGACCACCCTCACCACTGTGCTCGGCATGATTCCATTGGCCATAGGTCGTGGCGAAGGCGCGGAGATGTGGAACTCTCTGGGTATCACTGTGGCGTGGGGATTGACCGTATCCACCTTGATTACCTTGCTGCTGATCCCTGCCATGTACTGCTCTTTGGAAACCCGCACCTTGCGGCGCAAGCAAAGAAAAGCCGAAAAAGCATTGACCGCGACAGAAAACATACGTTAAACCATAGAGGCTTCCATCCGGTGCACAAGCATTGGATGAAAGCCTCCCCAAATTTCACCTTATCATGAAAGCCATATTCATAGCCTATAACCAAGCCTATTACGATGAAATCGCCAACTTGTTGAACAAAAACGGTGTCAAAGGTTATACCGAATGGAACGAAATCAAAGGTCACGGCAGCGAGACCGGAGAAGCGCATTTCGGCAACCATGCCTGGCCCACCTTGAACAATGCCATCCTCACTTTTGTGGAAGATGGACTTGTTGCAGGCATTCTGGAACAACTCCATAAAAAAGACACGCAAACGCCTGAATTAGGTCTGCGTGCCTTCTGCTGGAGCATCGAGTCAAGTATTTGAATTATTGCTGTCCGGTAAAAATCACAGAGAAATTTATAACATGCTGAATAACAAATTGTTAAGTCAACATTCCAAAGAGAGGGCTTATCATACCAAACACTTTGACTATCAACATCCTAGATATGTTTACCGGACAACAATGTATTTGAATCCACAATCCACGACAAGTTCTGCTTTACCGAGGCACTCGGCGAAACAGAGCTTGTCGTTGTGGTTTTTCTTAACGGCGGATAACCTTCACCGATGCATCTCCCGATTTCAGGAAGTAGATTCCGCTTGGACAGTCACTCATATCCATATCAAATTCTTTGGCGGACACCACGGATGTAAGATAACACTTCCCTGCTATGTCAACCAAAGAAATCGTTTCCCCGATAAGGGTTTCCGACACTTCAACATGGATCATGGAAGTGGTCGGATTGGGATAAACCTTATAATTCAATCGTTCGTCATAGGATTGCACCCCATCGCAACCTTCGTAAGGCTCACGGGCTACAAAATTGCCCGATGCATCGAAAATATCCTGCATGACAGCCCATTCCTTTTTTTCGGCAGCGGCTACTTGTGCCCATGTACACTCGTTGTTCTCATTCGAAAGATTAGAGAAAACGACAAATTGCTTGGGAGTATTGATTGGGCTGGCGTTCAGGGATGCGACGAGGCTGTCCATGTCCGCCCCGGAAATGCCCATGCTGTAACACACGAGGGTTGACAACTGCAACAAGCCTCTTACATTAAGATTTCCTGTGGGATTGTTGTCGCATTTCAAGGTGCGCAAATTGGTATTGTGGCTTACATCGAGCGAAGTGATGCTGTTTCCCGAACAAATACACCCCATCAGTTTAGAATTATGCGACAAGTCAAGGGATTGAAGCTCATTATCGTCGCAATAGAACAAAGTGAGATTGGGCGCCCCGCTGACATCGATGCTTTTCAACTTGTTGATGTAGCAGTCCACACGGGTCAATGTGCTTGTCGCTGGCAACACCAGCGATTCAAGGACCAGATTTCTATCGCAATAGATGCCATCAGCCAAAGTCATGGCGGAACAGTCAAGCGATTTGATTTGGTTGAAACTGCAATCGAACAGGTTCAGTTTTGCGCTCTTGCTGAGGTCAAGTGCTTGGAGCACATTCGACTGACAGAATAACACTTCAAGATCAGGATTATGGGAAATGTCAAGATGATTCAGTTGGTTAAAAGGACAATCCATCTCCACAATCTGACCATGAATGGTAATGGTTTTACTTTCGATGGCGTGTGCGTCATCATAATTCTCTTCCCCCGCATCGTATTGTCCGTTTCCGTTCCAGTCCACCCACACATTTTGCGCTTGATTGGCGGCGACAAGTTGCAGATTCCAGGTTCCATTTGTTTTTTCAGTGGTCATTGACATGTAGATGCTGTCTGTTTTGTGGCTTTGCGCCCACCCTGTCAAACAGAACAGCAAACTTGCCAAAATAATGTTCGGTCTTTTCATGATTTGTAAATTTATTTTGTAATATATTGATCGTCAACGTTTTAAATAATAAAACAGCATTGTAAGTTCAAAACTACAAATAAAAGTCGAAATGGCAGAATATTTGCCGAGTCAAAACATGAAAAAAACGTGAAAGTCGCTTGTGAATAAACGGCAATTAGACTTCAGGAATGGGCGTTTGTTTCTCTTCCGCAATCAAAATGGCTATCAATCATTCAAATACAGCTTCTTGGCATCAAAAAGCTATTTCATTTTTGTAATAACCATTTCGGTACGGCGATTAATAGCGCGATTTTCGTCACTATCGTTCGCCACCAACGGCTGGGTAGCTCCATATCCTTTCGCTTTCAAGCGAGCGGCATCTATGCCTTTCTCAATCAATGCCGTCATGACCACGTTGGCGCGGTCAGACGAAAGTTTCTTGTTATAGGCGGCATCTCCCACATTGTCGGTATGTCCTGCCAGCTCCACACAAACGCCGGGATTCTTCTTCAAAAAATCGGTCAACATTACGATGCCAGCGTAAGAATCAGCCCGTAACTCGCTGCTATTGAACTCAAAAAGAATGTTTTGCAAAGAAACCACACTCCCCACCTCCAACTTGTCAAGGAAAATATCCACTGCAAACGGATGAAGCTCGGAATTGGCCGAAGGTGAAACATATTGTTGCCGAAACAAATAACCCGGACTGCTCACTTCAAGCGAATAGGAGTTTCGAGCGGGCATGACAGCAAAAAGACTGCCATCGGCACTTTCAAAAGCATAGAGTTGTCGGCCTTCTGTTGGGTCGAGGAATCGCGCGGAAGCTGGAATTGGTTTACGGGTCACATTATCAAACACATTGGCTTTGATATAGGTCACCGCTTCAGGACGCAACGCCTCTTCAAGTTCAAAGGAATAGATATCGTATCCGCCTTGACCGCCTTCGCGAAACGAGGAGATGAATGCCGTTCTGCCATCGGCAGCCACAAAAAAGTTGATTTCATCATCCGGCGTATTGACCGGATAGCCAAGGTTGACCGGTTTTTGCCATTGACCGTCAGGGGTTCTTCGGCTCATAAAAAGGTCGTAACCTCCCATGCCCACATGCGTATCCGAAGCAAAATACAAGGTGTTTCCGTCAGGATGCAGGAAAGGAGCCATTTCCGTTCCTTTCGTATTAATCATCTCGCCAAGGTTTTCTGGCGCCGACCATGTACCATCGTCATTTCTCTTGCAACGATAAATATCGGAATGCCCGGAACGCCGCGAAACAAAGAACAGCTCCTTTCCATCGGCACTCACACAAGGCTGCGAATCCCACGATGACGAGTTCACCGTTTCATCTAAACTATGCGGATTGCGCCATAGCGAAGCCGTATCACGCTCTGCCATGAACAAATCGCAACTCGCTGCACGCCCCAGTCCACATGCGGTGAAATAGAGCGTTCGCCCATCTGCCGACACAAAAGCAGCGCCCATATAGTCATTGTAATCCCATTCCAGACCGAACTTTTCGGCTTTCTGCCATCGACCGGTATCGGAATGTGACATATAGAGGTTCTCTTCCATGCGCTCTCGGCTGCCACCTTTCATACGGCGCGTAAAGAGCAGTTGGGTTCCGTCAAGCTGCAACATGTTGATATACTCGTCATTGGAGGTATTGACATTGCCTCCAAGACTTTCAGGATTGAACCGAACCGGATTTTTCACAGCCCACTGGCGAAATTGTGCCAGTTCCAACATTCTGACCACCGTAGCGTCGTTGTCGGCATTTTTCCCACCCGCACGATGCTGAAACCAATACAGGAGCTGAATCGCATTATCATAATCCATGCGTTCGTCATAAAGACGCGCAAGTGTAATCGCCATGGGCGGAAACAACATCGAATCGATAGCCAAAGCATGTTCGTAGGCAAGTATCGCCATTTCATGCTGACGGGTCTCCATACCGATTTCACCCTTCATCATCCACGCATCGGCAAAATCCGGATCGATGGAAATAGCCTTGTCAAGTTGTTTCAAGGCCGCGGTATAATCGCGCTGATAAAAATACTCTTGGGCCTCCTGAAAAGCCCGTTCTGCTTTCTTGACATGTTGGGCAAATGCCGGAAACGAGATTGTTAAACATATTAAAAAACTAATAATCTGCACCTTATAATAAAAGCGACAGGATCTATTCATATCCAAACGTTATTTCGAGAAATAAAACGCTCCCACACAGGCAATTATTGCCCGTGCACCATGTTTCCGACATCGATTCTATATCCCGAAAAACGGAATGAGGCTGAAGAGGTTAGGTCGATTATTGTTTCGGGTAAACCGTATGCTTGGCTGCTTTCAGGGTATTCTGGAGCAACGACACTATGGTCATTGGACCTATGCCTCCCGGAACCGGGGTAATTCGTGAAGCCACCTTGCTCACTTCGTCATAATCCACGTCGCCACAGATACGATAGCCTTTGGGAGAAGCGGCATCGTCGATGCGGTGAATACCTACATCGATAACCACGGCACCGGGTTTCACCATGTCGGCAGTCAGGAAGTTCTGTTTGCCGATGGCGACTACCAAAATGTCAGCCTGACGACATACTTCGGCAATGTTTTTCGTCTTGCTATGGCACATGGTCACCGTGGCGTCTATGCCTTTGCGCGACATCAGCACCGACACGGGCGTGCCAACAATATTGGAGCGTCCGAGTACAACCACGTTCTTTCCAGCAGTCTCGATATTGCAGCGTTTCACCAATTCCATGATTCCGTTTGGGGTAGCCGGCACAAAACAAGGCTGGCCGATTTGCAAACGACCCACATTGACGGCCGTGAAGCCATCCACGTCTTTTTCAGGGGCTATGGCATTGATAATCTTGGTTTCATCGATATGTTTCGGCAAAGGCAACTGAATAATATAGCCATCAATGTCTTCGTCCTTGTTCAAAAACGCAACCATATCCAGCATTTCCTTCTCGGTAGCCGTCTCAGGAAGCCGGTACACCGACGACACCATGCCCACCGAATGGCAGGCTTTTTCTTTCGATGCCACGTAGGTTTTGCTTGCGCCGTCGTCTCCTACGATAACGGCAGCAAGATGTGGAGCGGACAAGCCATGATCCAGCATGTCTGCCACTTCAGCAGCTATTTCTTTCTTAATCTGGTCGGAAACGGCCTTTCCGTCAATGATCTTATTTTCCATATCCTTAGTATTTATACCATTAGGACGAATTTGCGACACGCCTTTGCGCTGTTGTCACCAGCAAACCCGCATATACTTTTATTGATTCTTTGTGCTATTTTACCTTTCTTGAAATTTACCCGCGTCGGCCGCCCATGGCATTCATCATACGCATGACCTTCTTCCCCTTCGATGTAGTCATCATGCGCATCATTTTTGCAGTTTCCTCAAACTGTTTCACAAGACGGTTCACCTCAACGATGGAGGTTCCGCTACCATTAGCGATGCGTTTACGGCGCGTTCCGTTGAGCAGTTTGGGATCTTCGCGTTCAGCGGGCGTCATAGAATAGATGATAGCTTCAATGCTCTTGAAGGCATCGTCGTCTATCTCCTCGCCTTTCAACGCCTTATCCATTCCAGGAATCATGCTGGCAAGGTCTCTGATGTTACCCATTTTCTTGATCTGCTGTATCTGCTTCAAGAAGTCGTTGTAATTGAACTCGTTCTTGGCCAGTTTTCTTTGCAGGCGGCGTGCCTCTTCTTCATCATACTGTTCCTGCGCCCTTTCGACCAAGGAAACGATATCACCCATTCCGAGGATTCTGTCGGCCATACGTTTGGGATAGAACACATCGAGGGCATCCATTTTTTCGCCGATACCGACAAATTTGATGGGCTTTTCAACCACAGAGCGTATGGTCAGTGCGGCACCACCACGGGTGTCACCATCCAATTTGGTGAGCACCGCGCCGTCAAAGCCGAGACGGTCGTTAAAGGCTTTGGCCGTATTCACGGCGTCCTGACCGGTCATGGAATCCACCACGAACAAGGTTTCCTGAGGGCTGACCGCTTTCTTGACATTGGCGATTTCGTTCATCATCTCCTCATCCACGGCCAAACGTCCTGCCGTATCGATGATGACGACACTCTTACCCTGTTTGCGGGCGTGTTCGATGGCATTTTGTGCAATCTGCACCGGATTCTTGTTGCCATCCTCGCTATACACCTCTACTTCCACCTGTTCGCCGAGGACTTTCAACTGGTCGATTGCAGCGGGACGATACACGTCGCCTGCCACTAACATCACCGTCTTACCCTTTTTGCGTTTCAGGTAATTGGCCAGTTTGGCTGAGAATGTAGTTTTACCGGAACCTTGCAAACCCGCAATCAGAATGACGGCCGGCTGACCTTTCAAATTGATGTCAACATGCTCGCCGCCCATCAGATCCGCCAGCTCGTCGTGGACGATTTTAACAATCATCTCACCCGGCTTCACAGAGGTCAGGATTTGTTGGCCCAGTGCCTTTTCCTTAATGCTGTTGGTGACATCCTTTGCGATTTTGTAGCTGACGTCCGCATCGAGCAACGCACGACGGATTTCTTTCATCGTGTCAGCCACATTCACTTCGGTAATATATCCCTGCCCCTTCAAAATCTTAAAGGAACGTTCTAATTTTTCGCTTAAGCCTTCAAACATTTTTTATCAGAAATTTGGCGCAAATTTAGAAAAAAAACCAAAACGACTTCTCTTGAAACGAGACACGCTTGCAATTTTTCATCAAAACTCCTAATTAGTCAACCCTTAAAAACCACTTTTGGCATTTCCATTTCTGTGTGAGGTT
>JASBYY010000060.1 GCA_029983675.1 Bacteroidales bacterium
CTTTTTTTCAATACGCCTTCTTTTTTCTTTTATAACTTTGCCTGTTGAATCTATGGGTTCTAAGAAAGTTTTCGTCATGGCTGCCACTTGACGGAAAAACATTATCTTTGCCGCATCAATTAGGGGTGCCCTTTTCTTCTAAATCGCACAGCGACAGGAGAATCAAAACGGCTGAGAACAAACCCTCCGGACCTGATACGGATAATGCCGATACAGGGAAACGAGTTTCCTCAACTATTCCTCTATTGATTTATTGTTTAATTATAATCACTTAAATCAACGAGTTATGTTTAAAAAAGTTTTTCTAGTCCTCATCGCTTTGCTGTCAAGTGTTTTTGCCATGGCACAAGTGAAAATCGAAGGTTCCGTCACCGACAAAACGAGCCAACAAGCCATTGAAGGTGTTCATGTGGTGCTCACACCGGGCAATCTGTCCACCGTCACCGATGCCAATGGAGCTTTTCATTTTTCCGGCATTGAAGCCGGCAACTACACCTTAAAGTTGCACCACCTTTCCTACGGCGGTTTGGTGCAAGAAATCAAAGTCAGCGAGACTGCCGCTAAAAAACAGCACACCATCGGCTTTGACCTTGTCTTGGTTCCCAACACCTATATGCAAGAAGAGGTGATTATTTCCGCCACCCGCGCCGACAACAAAATCCCTTTGACTACCTCAACCATGAGCCGAGAACAACTGCAAGAAAACAAAGTATCTCCAGCCATTCCCTACGCTATTGAGACAGAGCCTTCGGTGGTCGTCAGCGCCGAAAACGGCTTGGTGGGCGCCACTTCGTTCCGCATCCGCGGCGTGGACGCCACCCGTATCAATGTCAATATCAACGGCATCACCCTGAACGACCCAGAAAGTCAGGCGGTGTTCTGGTATAACATCCCCAATTTGGGCGGCATGGCACAGAGCGTTCAGTTGCAGCGCGGCATTGGAGCCAGCACCGGCGGTTCCGCTTCGCTAGGTGGTGCCTTGAATCTGCAAACCTTAAGCGCATCGAGCCGTCCATACGCCGAAGCCGATCTTGCTTACGGATCATTCAACACCCGCCAATATGGCATCACTGCCGGAACAGGACTCTCCAAAAAAGGATTCTCCCTTGATTTGGCTTACAACGGCATGAACAGCGACGGCTTTGTGCGCAATGGCATGGCCGACCAACAGTCGCTTTTCCTGAGCGGTGGCTACTATGGCAAACGTTCTTTATTAAAAGCTGTTTTCATCATGGGAAGCCAGCGTACCGGCATCACATGGGACGGTGCCTCGGCAAAAGACCTCGACAAAGACCCGCATTTCAACGGAACAGGCTCCTATTACGACGAGTTTGGCAATGTCCGTTATTACGATAATGAGACAGACAACTACCACCAGCGTCATTATCAATTGTATTATTCCTTCCTGCCAAATGAATACTGGACCCTGAATGCCGCAGTGGATTTCACGCATGGCGACGGCTACTACGAACAGTACAAGGACGATAAAAAACCGGGCAAGTACTACGGTCTCACCAGTCTCACGGGCACCAAAAAAAGCGACTTCATCCATCGCAAGCAAATGTTCAACAGCGCCTATACCGGTGTTTTGTCAGCAGCCTACCGCGATCAGCACTTATCAGTCATGTTCGGCAATTCATTCCTTTTCTATGACGGAAACCACTTTGGCAACCTGATTTGGGCACAGGACAGCATGAGCGTTAATGGCATTGACTATCTCAATATCGGAGAAGACCATCCTTATGAGTGGTACCGTAACAAGGGCGAAAAAATCGACAACACTTCCTACATCAAGTTGAACTACGACGTCACCAAACGTTTCAATGTGTATGCCGATTTGCAACTGCGCAACATCGACTACAAATTGAACGGCATGGACACTTCGTTTGACAGCCTTGCCTTCCATGAGAAATACTTGTTCTTCAACCCGAAACTCGGCATGAACTGTAGCATCGACGATAGGCAACGCATATATTTCGTTGCTGGAATGGTCGGCAGAGAGCCTACACGTTCCGACATCAAGGATGCCATCATCAACAAAGACACTATTAAAGTGGAAACCATGTTGGACATGGAGTTGGGCTATGGCCTGCAAAAGAGCAACTTCAACCTGAACGCCAACCTCTACGCCATGCTCTACAAAAACCAGCTGACCCCTTCGGGCGATCTCAGCTCATCGGGTTACGCCCTCATGGAAAATGTGGATAAGTCGTACCGTATCGGTGTTGAGTTGGCTGCCGGCTACCGTTTCTGCCGCTGGTTCAGTCTCGACGGCAACCTCACGCTTAGTTCCAACAAAATCATCGGCTACACCTACACCGATTTTAACGACGGCGATACGACACTTCAAACCTTCAAGGCCAATACTGACCTTTCGTTCTCACCTTCGGTAGTGGGTGCCGGCATCGCCACTTTCCGTCCTTTCAAAAACACCAAGGTGCAATTGGTAGGGAAATACGTCGGCAAACAGTTCTGCGACAACACCTCGCGCGAAGTCTATGCCCTCGATCCTTATTTCTTGCTGAATTTGCGCACGGCTTATACCTGGAAGATGGGAAACGGCAACGAATTGGAATTACAGTTCGTCATCAACAACCTCACCAACCACCAATACCGCCTCAGCGCTTGGGTGGGCGACTACGAATGGGACGGCTATTACCACAGCCGCGCCTTCTTACAGCAGCCCGGCTTGAACTACATGCTACGCATGGTGGCACGGTTCTAACTGCTAATACACCATTATAAAAGCAAAGCCGCGACACTAATCCGTCACGGCTTTACTTTTGTTTGCCCCATCAACTCAAGCAACAAAAAGCAGCCCAAGGTTTTTTTCATGGGCTGTTTTTTGTTGTCAGCAAAGGTTGCCGTTCAACGCTTCGAATTCAAGAAGCTGTATTTACGTCCGTAGTCAAGGTGCTGTGCGACAAAATCAGCAGGATACTCAACCCTATAATCCACTACCTGTCCGTTCGCCTCAACAGGGACAATTTCAGGATTGATAAAGCCGCCATAAGGCTTCAAACCAAGGGCTTCGTAACGCATTTTGACCTCTTTATGCAGTTCTGGATCGACTTTAACGCCATAGTTCTCGACAAGGTTTTTTCCGGCTTCGTAATCGCCTTCCGACTTGATACGTTGCACTTCGGCAAGCAATTGTCCGAAAAGACCGCGCAGCTTATCAAAATCGTTGACTACAAAATAGGTCTTGCCGTTTTCCACTTTCTTAACAATCACACTGTCAGCACCTCCATGCTCATAGCACCATTCGCAAATGAGTTTGCGGTTCTGCATGTGCGATTCGGTGACGTTCTTCCCCAACTCGACACGAGCAAGCTGCGACAACAATCCGTTGCGGATATAATCCAAGTACTGCGCCTTGTATGCGTTTTCGGGAAGTACTCCAAGTTCAACCATTTTCGGATCGGCACAATAATAAAGTCCGAATAAATCGGCGCGTGCCTCTTCCAATGTAGAGCTATATTCTTTCAAAGCACCCGGCTGAGTTTCCGGAAGCAGTTGTCCCGATCCATGTCCAAGACACTCGTGCAAATCGGTATGGACCACATCGGAAATCCCGCTAAACTGCTTGCACAGATCGATTTCATCCTGCGAATAAGCGAACTCCGACAGTACGCTCTTAGGGCATTCGTCGGCCGCCTTATTGTAAGCCGTCATGAGGTTGGTGATGGTAACCGACTTTGAGCCGTATTCTTTCCGAATCCAGTCGGCGTTGGGCAGATTGATACCGATGGGCGGTGCCGGGAAGCAATCGCCTGCCAATGTGGTGACAATGATGCTCTTGGCCGAAACACCCTTGCACTGTTTTTTCTTGAAACGCGAGTCAACCGGCGAATTATCTTCAAACCACTGGGCGTTTTCGGAGATGATATTGGAACGTTGCGTTTCTTCCAAGTCCTTAAAATTGACAATGGCTTCCCATGTGGCTTTCATGCCCATTGGATCGCCATAATCCTCAATAAAACCATTCACATAGTCAATGTGCGACACCGAATCCTGCACCCATGCAATGTTGTAGGCATCCCATGTCTTCAAGTCACCCGTCGTGTAATAATCGATGAGCAGCCGTGTGTAGGCTCGCTGGGTGTCATTTTCCGCCACGGCATTGGCTTTCTCAAGCCAAGCCACAATCTGCCGGATAGCGTCTCCGTATAAGCCATCTATCTTATAGACTTCTTCACGAATCTGACCGTTTTCCTTGACAACCTTCGAATTCAATCCGTATGAAATCAGCGTTGCATCATCCTTCACGCGCATTTTGTCGTAAAATGCTTCCACTTCCTCCTTGGTCAACCCTCCCTCGTAGAAGTTGTTGGCGGAATTGGCGATGATGTCAGGCTGACTGCTACGGCGCACGGCATAAAGGTTGGGGTCGAAAATCACAGGGGTGATAAATGTCAGGAATGCGTCAACGGTTTCACCTTCTTTCAACGGCAGCAGCGTGGTGTCGCTGGCTTTGACAAGCTGGGCAAAATCGGCTTCCGAAATCTCAGGGAAGAACTTGTCCTCGGCATAATGATGATGGATGCCGTTGCTGAAGAACACCCGTTTGGCATAGACCTCGAACTGCTTGAACATATCCTGCGAACGGTCGCCGTCATAAGAGCCAAGCACGGCTTCGACGGTCTTGCGGATGGCAAGGTTGTACTTGAAGTTCTGGTCAGCGAGGATATCGCGACCGCACTTGGCGGCTTCGCCAAGGTAATAGATGTAAGCCTTCTGCGACAATGTCAGCGAATCCCAGTCGGGAACCTGATAACGCATGATACGCAGGTCGGCAAACTCGTCCACCAGATATTTGAAATCCGGCTGTGACGGTTCAGAGGCAGTTTCTTTGGGCTGGGGCGCACAAGCTGCCAAAAGCCCCGCTAATCCAATGTACATAAGTAGTCTTTTCATTGCAATAATGATAATGAGTTTGCGACTGCAAAGCTAAGAAACTGTTTTGGAATGAGGGAAGAAATATTTCGACAACCTTGCGATGACATTACATTAGCATTTAATAAATTGACGTTGGGGTAGATTTCGAACTCAAAACCGTACTCCTTTTGCCTTTCAATTAGATGCTGAGTATTTGAATCTATTTATGTATCCGCAAAAATGGCATTTTTTTCACATAATCTCACCACGGTAGTATTGTTTTCCACCGCTTTTACAACTTCCATATTGAACTTATACTGATCAGTTCATTTTTGAAAAATCATAAACACAATGGACAACTACATCTTCCTTAATCCCCCAATAATCATACTTAACAATAGTTTCATATCCAAAACTAAGAATATTACTTTCAGAAAAATAACATCCATCAAACCTTTCCCCTTCCATATCAATAGATTGAAAACCTTGGATCTCTTGACGATTCCCATTTTTATGTACTATCTGATACGGAATATTAAATGCTGATCCATTAGATGCTAAGGTAATTGCACTTATTCTAAGATTACCATGGATCTTAATAGCAAAATCGTACCAATTAATACTGCTATTCCAATGATTGCATCCATAATGACTAATCTAATATAATTAATATGTACACTTATTCTTTCTTTTAAAGGTTAAGCCTGTATGTATTTCAATTGCACTTAATTTATCATGCTGCAAATATATTAAATGTTTTTGTATTGACAGAAAAGTGTGCAAAAAAACAAAGCATTTTCAAATATTCAAGGTGTAACTTGTACTTCTTCCTGCAAGATTTTGGGTCAAAATATTGTATTCAACAAGCTCTTGCAGGTCACGTGTGGCGGTGGCTTTGGAGGTTTTGGCTATGGACATGTACTTTTTTGCTGTCATTCCACCTTCAAAACCCTCAATGCCAGCATCAAGCATTTTGTTGATTACCTTTGTCTGACGTTCATTGAGCCATGACTTGTACCTATCGAAAAAACGGGTCTTTTTTATGGAAAATCCCAAAGTATCTATCGCATTTTGCTGCGCTTCAATGAGCAGTTCGGAAAAATAAAGAAGCCAGCTGTCAATTTCGAGTGTTGACTGGGCTTTTTTCAGTTCGGTATAATAACGGTTCTTGTTTTTATCAATGACCTGAGAGACAGACATGATCAAAGGACTTTTAAATGATTCTGACAAACAGTTTTCTATCAGTGCCCTACCAATACGCCCATTGCCGTCTTCAAAAGGATGGATACTTTCAAAATAAAGGTGGGTAATGGCCGTCTTGACGATAATGCTTTGAATGTTTCCTTTGGTTTCAAATGCGTTGTACCATTCCACAAAATTTTTCATCTCCATAGGAACCTGCTTCGATGGCGGAGCTTCAAAGTGTACTGTTTCCTTTCCGTAAGCACCAGAAACGATTTGCATTGGCAATTCGCTGCTTCGATAAACGCCGGCATGAATATATTTGGAGTTAGCGAACAACATGCTATGCCAATTTTTGATTACTTCTTCGGAGAGGCGCATCTGAAAACTATTGCGAACTTCCATCATCAGTAGTGCGACATTTTCGGCCCGTTTGTCCCTAACATTTATCATTGTTGAAAAACCAAGTTTTTTCAACAATGAAGAACGAATATCTTCTCTCGACAAGACCTCTCCTTCAATAGCAGAAGTCTTCATCGCTTCCGAAGTCATGATTTCGAGAATTTCATCCTGTTGTTTTGCGGCATTAAGCGTTTTGAAAATCCCAAGAACTTCGCCAGAAAGTTCAGCAAACCTTAACGCATTATCGCTGACAACAGTTGCATCATAGACAAATTGCGCCCATTTTTCAAACTGCCAATTGTACATATTTGAGCCAAATAATTCCATTAATCGGCGCAAAAATACACAAATATTGAGCCGAATACAAATCTTTTTCGGCTCAATTTCCGTTTTTTAAGACCATCCCTTTTTTCTAACAATCCCACCATAGCCGGATTGTTTTCTCATTGCTTTTATACCTTTTCAAGTCGAACCCATACATTACTTGAAAAGTTCTTTGCAACCGAAGTTGTTTTTTAGTTATTTTTGTAGGGTTCAATTTCGAAATTCGAAGGAGCGTTGCCGAACATTATTTGATATGAAAACATCCGGTAATCAAACAATAACGTCAGCCATCCGAAATCAAAGATAATAAGCAAACACTATGTTTACATCCAACTCTATCGTTGAATCATATCATTACAAAACATCTGAAACAGGAGTCCCCACCACCCAGACGCCTTATCTTATTGCCAGCGATGTGCCCCAACTCAGTCTGCTCATGGCGTTACGCTTTATCGAATGGGTTTCGTCACACCCCGATGGCGTTGTCTGCCTTCCTGCCGATAAACATGCCGAACCTTTTATCAAAGCCACCCACCGTCTGCTCGACACTTGGGAACAAGCCGAGACTCAAAGTCTTTTGGCCCGGTACGGCATGGCCACTTTCAAAAAACCATCGCTCAAAGGCCTACATTTTGTTCAGAGCAACGAGTTCTACCCGATTTCGCCGCTCCAACACAATTCGGTCTATCACTTCGTCATGGAACACTATATTGAAGGGTTCGGCCTCGATCCTGAAAAAGCCTTGCTCATTAACTCCGATGCCATCCTGCTTCATGACGACAAAACCTACAACGAGGTCTTCCCCGATTGCAAAATCGATTTGTCGCTACGATACTGCGAAGTGCGCGACAAGGATGACGAAGTGAAAAAACAATCCATCTTCCAAATCGATGACTGGTGCTCAAATTATGAAGAGAGAATCAGGGAATTGGGCGGCATAGGCTTCTATCTCGACACCATAGGTTCCGATGGCCGTATTGCCTGTAACATCAAAGGCTCCGACCTCTTCTCCACCACTCGTATTACGCAAACCAACTTTGAAACCCAAGCCGATGCTGCCAACACATTGGGCGGCATCGAGGTCGCTCGAAGTCGGTTGGTCATCACAATCGGATTGGGCACCATCACCTTTAACCCTGATGCCACCGCCATCGTTTTCGCTGCGGGAGAAGCCAATGCCGACATTGTAAAAGCCTCTCTCGAAAGCCAGATGTCATCGACATATCCAGCTACCGTTATCCGACGTCTTAGCAACGGACGTTTTTATCTTACCAAGGGCAGTGCCTGTAAGCTGGAAGATCAAATTGCGGAATACTACAAATCGTCGCCATGGGACTTTGCTAAAACCGAACGCGCCATCATCGACCTTTGCGTCAAAATCGACAAATACGCCCACCATTTGACGATGGACGACCTATTGTCCGACCCGTGGTGCAGCATGATTCCCAACCTTAGCTTGGACACCGTGACGGAGGTTGTCAACCATATCAAGATGAAATTGCAGCGCGGCATGTCGCGTGAAAAAGAAAAAGTCATCTATCACACCGGACCGCATCACGACGACATCATGCTTGGTATCATGCCATACGCCAACCGGCAATTGCTGTCGGCAAGCAACGATGTACACTTTGCCGTTGCCACATCGGGATACAATTCCGTGACAAACAATTTTGTCATACAAACCCTTCAGCTGACCTTACAGATGATGGAAAGTGGAGAGGTACAAATGCTGCTCTACCCCGACTTTTTCAGCGATGGATATAAACACAAACGCTACAAGGATGTCTATCATTTTTTAGACAACTGTGCCCGGAAAAACGAGCATGAAAAGCAACGCGGACTTTGCCACCGCGTGATTCGTGATAGTATCGAAATATGGGAGTTGAAAAATCGCGAGGAGCTTGTACTTTGTCTCCACCAAATTATCAACGATTTGACAAACAGCTATGAAGGCAGCAAAAATCCTCCCAAAGTTCAGCTTTTGAAAGGCAGGTTGCGCGAGTTTGAAGAAGAATTGGTATGGAACTATAACGGTGTCCGTCTCGACCACATCCACCATTGGCGGCTGAAATTCTATACAGAAGGTCTTGTTCCTGACAACCAATCAGATACCGATGCCATTCTCGACCAGTTCCGTAACACCCGCCCCGACATCATCAGTCTGGCATTCGACCCAGAGGGAAGCGGCCCCGACACCCATTACAAGGTGTTGCAGGCTATCGCCGAAGCCGTCAGAAAATGGAGTTTGGAAGCCGATTTATCAAATCTGCGCATCATCGGATACAGAAACGTATGGTTCAAGTTCCATCCTTCGGAAGCCACAATGTTCGTACCCGTATCGCTCAATGACCTTGCCATCCACCAAACCGCATTTGCCGAAAGCTATTTGACACAGGTCGAGGCCTCCTATCCCAGCCCGGAATGTGATGGCCCCTTCAGCGAAATATCACGTAGAATATGGATGCGACAAATGGTTCAGATTCAACATGTGCTCGGGAAAAACCATTTTTACGAAAGCGATAATGCCCTCGTCAGGTCAACACACGGCCTAATTTATCTGAAAGAAATGGATATCCATGAGTTTATCTCTCTGGCAAATGAACTGAAAAAACGTTCGGAGGGCTACTAAAGATCCAAGGAACAAGGATTCTGACAAAATCCGCATCTTGCATCATTTCCAGCTGCATAGAATTGGAGCAGCAAATCATGTATTACGCCAACCCAGATGTTGCCAAGCGACATTCCTCGCCTTTTGTCCATATAAAAACGTTACTTTTGCAAACAGAAATTGAAAATCAGATAAATGTTATCCTTCAAAGAACTTTGCATAGAAGATCGCGACAACATTACAAAATACACATTGAATAGCCTTTGTGCAAGTTGTGATGTGTCGTTTTCCAGTTTGATGTCGTGGAAATTCATGTACGACACACGATATGCCATCATCGAAGATTTTCTGGTCTTCCGCTATCACGATGGCAACAATGTGACCTATATGATACCCATTGGCAACAGTACAGATATTGAGCATGTTATCGACCTGCTTATTGAAGATGCCCAAAAGGAAGGCTATCCTTTCAGGATGCTTGCTTCGGAAAGCTATCTCGCCGAGAAAATGAATGCGTCACAATTGAATAGATTTTCACTTTCTTGCGATCGCAACTACAGCGAATACATTTACAAGCGTGAAAACCTTGCGACACTGAAAGGATCGAAATACCAATCCAAACGCAACCATGTCAACAAGTTCAACAACACCTATTCAAGCTGGAAATACAAGGAGCTTACTCCCGAACTCGTCAGCGATTGCCTTTATATGGAAAAAGAATGGTATAAGGCGAATATTGACAAAGATCCGAAAAGCATAGAGATGGAACGCCAAGCGCTGACATTTGCACTGAACCACTTTCAAGACACAGGAGCATTGGGGGGCGTGCTGTGTGTGGAAAACAAAATTGCAGCATTTACCTTGGGCTGTCCCATCAACAACAACACATTCGATGTGCAGTTTGAAAAGGCCGATACCCAATTTGAAGGAGCTTACACGGTTATTAATCAATTATTTGTACAGCATCTTCCAGAAAAATTCGACTATATTAACCGCGAAGAGGATCTCGGTCTTGAAGGGCTGCGACATGCCAAACTGTCCTACCATCCCATAAAAATGTTGAATCGCTGCATGATGACCTTGAAATAATGGAACTCAAATCACAGCTACGCAAACTTTGGGATTGCTGCTTCAATGAAGAGACGGCATTTTCCGATTTGTATTTTGAAATGCGAGATGTCGAGCAAAACAGCATTTTCATCGAGCACAACGAACACATTGTCAGTGCTATGCAACTGCTCCCGTATCCTTTTACCTTTTATGATACCATCATCGATACCGCTTATATTTCAGGAGCCTGCACCCATCCGGAATACCGCAGAAAAGGTCTGATGAACACATTGATTATCAAAGCATTTGAAAAACTTAGAAAACAAAACATACCCATTGTAACCTTGATACCGGCCCAACGTGAATTGTTTGCTTATTATGCCAAATTCGGTTTCGTTGCGAATTTCAATTATAGCATAAAACAATTTGATAATCAACCATGTAATAAGAATAACATTATCCATAACGATCTATGCGACATTGAAACAACTTATGCCTATTTCCAAGCAAGACTACAAGAAAGAAACTGCTGCATACAGCATAATGCGCAGGATTTCAGGATGATCATTAAAGAAATGAAACTTGGAGGAGAAAAACCGATCATTGGCTTTCGAGATGGGAAGATTGTCGGGATGGCCTTCCCTTATACCATTAACAATAAGCGCATTACAAAAGAGTTGATCTTTGATGACGAAGAAGTACAACAATGGCTATTGTCACAAATCGGTGCCACTGCTGTCATTTGCAATGGACAAGACCAACAGCTTGGCATGATGCGAATTGTAGATGCCTTGACAATAATGGAACAATATGCCGAAGCACATCCAAATTTCAGTACTATGTTTCATCTACACGACGACCTCATACCTGAAAATTGCGGCGACTATGCCATTGCAAAAGGGAAAGTAATCAAAAACAACGGGAATCGCTATGAAAAGGTAGGAATTGAACCACTTACCACCGCTCTTTTTGGAGAGAAAGCACAGTATCTTCCTCTTGTATTGAAAGGATTCGAGCAACAAGCTCCATACATGAGTCTGATGCTGGATTAGCGGCGGAAAAAAGTATAAAAGCGGTACCATCTGTTGGAAGGTGCTGCTGCCTCGTCCATCGCCACACGCCATAAAAACAGAACGCCCCTCCACAAAAAGGAGGGGCGTTTCCGTTACGGGTGGGCGGCGACCTACTTTCCCACACGGATGCAG
>JASBYY010000061.1 GCA_029983675.1 Bacteroidales bacterium
CAGGCATCAAGGGGAATACGGCGACAAACAACGGAAAAAACAACCGCATCACCTAATTATATATAGGACGGTTCTGAGATTTACCACCGGATTATGCCGGAAAAATGCGCTATACACTCATTCTCGACACCTTCAAAGCACTCATGGCGCATAACGACACAGCCCATCGAAGCAATATCAATTGGCAAAAAAAGAGAAATCCCAACGAATTGGGATTTCTCAAATCTAATAAAGAGCGCTCTCTCAATAAGAGCCTAAGTTATCAATAATAGCGATAGCTCTTGACCTCACCAATGTGGCGAGCGAGACGTATCACCTGATTGCTGTAGCCGAACTCGTTGTCGTACCACAGATACAAGATAACCGTCTTTCCATCGGCAGACACTTTGGTGGCCGGTGCGTCGAAGATGCAAGCGCAAGAGTCACCGATGCCATCCGAGGAAACAAATTCCGTGGACTTGCTGTAGCGAATCTGCTCAATGAGATTGCCCTTCAAACTAGCTGCAAGGAAGGCCTGATTGACTTCTTCCACTGTCGTTTCACGTTCCACATCAAGAGCAAGAACTGCCAATGACACATCAGGAGTAGGAACACGCACCGCATTGCTGGTAAGTTTGCCTTTCAGTCCGGGTATTGCCTTGGCGGCAGCTGATCCGGCACCGGTTTCCGTAATAACCATATTCATGGCTGCAGAACGTCCACGACGCTCTTTCTTATGGTAGTTGTCGAGCAGGTTCTGGTCGTTGGTATAGGAGTGAATCGTCTCGATGTGGCCTTTGACGATGCCAAATTTGTTCAACATGACCTCAAGACCTGGCACAATGGCATTGGTCGTACAGGAAGCTGCCGAGAATATTTTTTCATTCTGCAAGTCAAGGTCGTTCTGGTTGACACCATACACCACATTCGGGATATCGCCCTTTCCGGGAGCGGTAAGCAGTACTTTCGCAACGCCCTTGGCCTGAAGATGACGCGAAAGGGCTTCTCTGTCGCGGAACACGCCCGTGTTGTCGATAACCAATGCATCTTTGATTCCGAATGATTCGTAATCGACATCTTCCGGATTCTTAGCTTCAATAAAGATAACTTTTTGGCCGTTGACCATCATGGCGTTTTCTTCTAAAAGCGGATAGCAAACGCCGTGGAAATAGCCGTGCACTGAGTCGGTGCGGAACAAGCTGATACGTTTCAGGATGTCGTCGGGTGAGTTTTTGCGTGTCACAATTGCTCTAAGACGCAAGTGAGAGCCATTGCCGGCCATTTCGGCAAGCTCACGGGCAAGTATTCTTCCGATACGTCCGAAACCATAAAGCACAACATCCTGTGTCTTATTACTACGAGGAGCAGCGTGGATGAAATCTTTGAGTTTATCACGAACAAAATCCGACACGTTATCGCCGTATTTTGCGTGTTCATCGGTCCACTCAGAGTTCAATCGGCCAATGTCGATACGTGCCGGAGCGATGTCCTCGGCGAGAATAGCCTTGGCTATCATCAACGAATCCTGGACGCGAACCGGTTTTTCAAGAATGGTTTCTGCACGAAGGTGTTTGTTCAGGATTTTTCCGGAACCACGATTGACCAACACCGAGCGAAGCAGTATCAACTCCACCGATTTGTCATACCACAAACGGCCTACAATGTTAATAAACTCATTAGCAGCTTTTTCGTTTTCATTCCATGCTTTCAACGAAGCTTCAAAGTTCTCTTTGCTCATAATTATCTGGATTTTTTCAGTAACTTAGTATATTCTGCAAAAATAATAAATAAAAGCATTCAAAAGTCAAAATAAAGAAAATCAGCGAAAACAGTCGCCAGATTCTAATACCAGCTATCGTCGGCAACGAGGTGTCTGATGGATTTGTACCATGCAAAAGCTCCGAACCTTGCAATGGGTCCGGGGCTTTGAAGCATCTTGTGTTCAAAAAGTCACTGATTCATAAACATTTTCAGCAGTCCGCTATTCGATTCAAGACGCAAACGCCTCAAGGCGCGGTCCCTTATCTGACGGGTACGCTCGCGCGATAAACCCAAGCTCATGGCGATTTCATCCAAAGAGAATTCCCTTGATTCACCCAATCCGAAATACATCCTGATAATTTTACGTTCCTTATCGGTCAGAATATCAAGCGATTTCCGGATGATGCTATCATTGTACTCGCGTTCCACGCCACTATCTGTCGCTGGATCATCTTCCTTGACGAAAACATCCAAGAAATTACCATCATCATCGTCATCAAGTGGTGCATCTGTAGATATTTGCCTTGTCCCCATCGAAATGAGCGCCTCCACTTTTGACTCGGGCAGATCGACTGCTTCTGACAATTCCTTGATCGAGGGTCTGCGCTCAAGCTCCTGTTCCAAACGCGCCAATGTTTTCTTTATCTTGCTCAACGCCCCCATCTGGTTCATAGGCAGGCGGATGATGCGCGACTGCTCTGCAACAGCTTGCAGTATGGATTGGCGGATCCACCAGACGGCATAAGAAATAAACTTGAAGCCACGGGTTTCATCAAAACGTTGCGCAGCCTTAATCAATCCCACGTTGCCTTCGTTGATCAAATCTTGTAGGCTAAGCCCCTGATTTTGATATTGTTTTGCTACCGAGACCACAAACCTAAGATTGGCACGAACCAATACATCCAAGGCGCGTCGATCGCCCGACTTGATGCGCTGTGCCAGTTCGACCTCCTCCTCTGCAGTAACCATTTTTTCCTTCGCAATATCGGCGAGGTACTTGTCCAAAGTGCCGGTATCACGATTGGTGATCGATTTCGATATTTTCAGTTGTCTCATAATGTTGTTCTTTCTACGTTTATTACCTACTCTTCTGCACCAAACAGAGCCGCTTTATCAAAAATGTTCCGAATTGTCTCATACGGTTGCGACTGTTTCAACTCTGTTCTCAATCATAGTATTCGAAGTATTGTTTCATGCCATTGGGCGAAATGCCTTCGATGCGTGTCATACGTGAGCGACCTTTACTTAGGGCGTTATTGAGGTCACTCTCAGAACTCACGTTGACTCCGTTAACGACGGTGATGACAAAACCCTTGCTAATGCCTACACCTTGAAAACGCCCTTTACGGATTTCAACAATTTTCAGTCCGTTTCCAATTTTCAGCGAACTTTTATCGCCTTGGCTTACGGGTCGTAAAACCAGACCAAGGTCTTCGCTGTAGAAACTCTCACTTCGTTTTGACATGGTTTGCGAACCTGATCGGTTCAACAGGGTGACGGAAAAAATCTGCGTCGTATTATTTCGCACCACTTCCACATCCACCTTGTCGCCCGGGCGATATTGCCCGACGACTTCAAAGACTTGTGTGCTGGTATTGACCTTATTGCCATTTATGGCAACAATGACATCACCGCTCCGAATGCCAGCCATATCTGCACCGCCGTTTTTAACGACTTCGGAGACATATACGCCTTCTGTAGAACTAAGACCTTTTTTTTCGGCAAATTCCGAGGTTACATCGGCAATGCTTACGCCGATATAGGCCTTTTGTGTTTCACCATACATCAGTAAATCATCGACCACCTTACGGACAATGTTTGATGGGATAGCGAAGGAATAGCCCTCGTATGAACCCGTGTGCGAAGCGATTGCAGCATTAATACCTATCAACTCTCCCCGCGTGTTCACAAGGGCGCCTCCACTGTTGCCGGGATTGATGGCGGCATCGGTCTGAATAAAAGACTCCACACTGCTACCCTCGCCGAGAATGCCAATGTTGCGGGCCTTAGCACTGACAATGCCCGCTGTAACCGTTGAAGTCAAATTAAACGGGTTGCCAACAGCTAACACCCACTCCCCGATATGCACCTTGTCGGAATCACCAAAAGCAAGAAAATCACAGTCCTTAGCATCGACTTTAATCAACGCAAGATCACTGCTTGGATCGGCGCCGACAATGGTCGCTGACTTGGTCACCTTATTATTAAAGGTCACTTCGATTTCATCGGCACCGTCAACCACGTGGTTGTTAGTGACGATATAACCGTCAGGCGAAAGCACAACGCCCGATCCGTATGCCGTCTTGGTATTCCCATAAGGTTGCCCCTGATAGCCGTAAAGTTGTCCGAGCAATGCACCGAAAAAGTCGTCATACGTATTACTCTGCGTCACTTTTGTTTTGATATGTACAACAGCGTTGACACTGCTTTCTGCGGCCTGAACGAAATCTGGCAATGGCTGGGAAGGTGTAAATGATGTTTGACAGATGGGGGTATTCATCTGCTCTTTTTCCACAACAGACTGATTTTCTTTATTTTCAGCCGTTTTTCCGCATGACACCAACAGCACTATCGCACTCACAAGTAGAGCCAACGATATTGGCGTAACAAATTTTCCTTTCACGCTTCTCATTGATTTATCCTTTCAATATGTTCAAAAAAACGATTTTTCTCTTCCCGAAACAAGTCGGATCTTTTTTGCGAGTTTTTTCCTCTATCGCCATACAGTCCGCATGTTTTGTTGCTGGAATAATGCAATTTTTATCCATTTATTGCATTGAAAACTGTATTTTTGGCAAATTTATCGCTATTAAAAGACAATCAAATAATATGCCAATATTGCAGTTTTTCAAGTATCAGGGGGCAGGAAACGACTTCATCATGCTGAATTTTTTTGATGATGAGGTTGCACTTGACGTTGAAACTGTGCGGAATTTGTGCTGCCGACAGTTTGGCATCGGTGCAGATGGATTGATAAGTATTTCAAAATCAAATAAATACGATTTCAAGATGCGTTATTACAATAGCGATGGCCGCGAAGCATCGTTTTGCGGGAACGGCAGCCGCTGTGCCATGGCTTTTGCCAACGATGTACAGATTGCCGGAAAGAAAGCCGTGTTTGAAGCATTCGACGGCATCCATGAGGCTGACATATTATCAGATGACGGCAAGTGTAAAATTGTCAGCATGACCATGCAAGATGTGGAAATCAACAGTGGCGACGGTTTTCCACACCTTATTAATACAGGCTCTCCACATTACATTGTCGAGGTGCCCGACCCCGATACGGTAGATGTCAAGAAAGAGGGTGCACGCATCCGCTACGACAAAAGCATTTCTACCGATGGGGTCAACGTGAACTTTGTCCATTGGGACGGTAGCATCTTACGCATACGCACCTACGAGCGCGGTGTTGAAGACGAAACACTTGCCTGCGGCACCGGCATCACGGCCTCGGCCATTGCAACAGCCTTCAGGCATAATCTGAACCATGTTGAAGTCATTGCCAAAGGCGGACAATTGCAAGTTGATCTGCGGCGCGACACAAACCGCTTCGACCACATTCACCTCATCGGACCGGCACAAAAAAGTTTCAGCGGCGAAATTGAGATATGAGAAAATCCATTTTGTCGAAACGCTTTATCCACAAATCGCGACGCCTATTTTTATCAAACGAAATATTAATTCAAAAAAACAGCAACAACCGTAATCGAACATGTTCATAAAGAACGACAATATCTGCCTTCGCTGTGCCGAACCTGAAGACGCACCGCTAATCTACAAATGGGAAAACGACCGTTCGGTTTGGCGTGTCAGCAACAACCTGACCCCCTACTCGCTTT
This sequence comes from Bacteroidales bacterium, assembly GCA_029983675.1. Lineage (GTDB taxonomy): Bacteria > Bacteroidota > Bacteroidia > Bacteroidales > F082 > Limimorpha. The sequence goes on from JASBYY010000061.1 coordinate 5,583, forward strand.
TCCAGATCGAACAGTTTTTACTGAGCAACAACGACCTGTTTTCGGCCAAGCAGCTGCGCCTCATGATTGACAACAACCAAAGCCTATCGGTGGGTTGCATCGACCTTTTCAATTTTGACACTGTCAATCAGCGTGCCGAGGTGGGAATACTCATCGACAACGCCTACCGTCATCAAGGCTATGGCAAGCAAAGCATTTTGTTATTGCTCGACTATGCGTTCAACAATTTGCTACTCAACCAGCTGTTTTGCTCAATCGACGAACTGAACCTTGAAAGCCGACAAGTTTTTCAGGACCTCGGCTTTGAAATCTGCGGGCACCGGAAACAATGGCTCAAAACCCCTGATGGGTTTATCGATGTCATTGATTTTCAATACTTAAAACAAAGAAACCACAAACAATAAGACCCCTCAAAAAAATCACCATATTCATGATCAAACTGAAGTCACCGCACAATGCCAAGTTAGAGAAGAAACGTCGTCGCACGCATCGTGTCATCCTTTTCATTTTCGGGCTGCTCATCATCACCATGCTGGCAGGTGCCTATCTGTTCTACCGTGCCGTCATGTCTCCCAACGTGCAAACTCCCGACCACAAGGCACTGTCAATCTACATCCCCACCAACGCCGACTTCGGACAGGTTTTAGACTCATTATATGCCAAGAACCTGATTGTCAACAAAAAAAACTTCGAATGGGTTGCAAGTAAGAAAAACTGTAAGGAGCATGTCCATGCCGGTCATTATATCGTAAAAAACGGGATGAACAACAACCAGCTCACCAACATTTTGCGTGGTGGTCTGCAAAGCCCCGTGCACATCACATTCAACAATATGCGCGACGTGGACCAACTGGCCGGGTGCATCGGTAAACAGATAGAGGCCGACTCCGCCTCTATCAGCAATCTGCTGCACGACAAGGACTATATCGGGCAAATCGGCTTTGACAGCCACACCATTCCCGCCCTGTTCCTCCCAAACACCTACGAAGTGTATTGGAACACAGATGCCAACGCTTTCATTTCGCGAATGCTTCAGGAATACCGCAAGTTCTGGAATGACACACGCACCAGCCAAGCCGCTGCCACAAACCTCACACCTATCGAAGTAAGCACGCTTGCCGCTATTGTTGACAAGGAAACAACAAAATCCGACGAAATGGCAAAGATTGCCGGCGTTTACCTCAACCGTTTGAAAAGCGGATGGCTGCTACAAGCCGACCCCACACTGGTCTTCATCCTAAACGATCCGACCATTCGGCGCGTACTTGCCATACATAAGGAAATCGAATCGCCCTACAACACCTACAAGCACTTAGGACTGCCACCCGGCCCCATCTGCATCCCTTCCTTGGCCGCCATCAACGCCGTACTCAACGCCCAGCAACATAATTATTACTATTTTTGCGCAAAAGAAGACATGTCGGGCTACCACAACTTTGCAAAAACCTTAGCGGAACATAACCGCAATGCTGCAAAATTCCAAAATGCGCTGAACAGCAGAGGGATATGGAAATAAACCCGATTTGAGGCTAATCAATATCAAGTAACTATGAAAGCATTCAAAGCCTACGACATCCGCGGCGAATGGGGCAGCGACCTCAACGAAGCCATTGCCTACCGCATCGGGTACTTCCTGCACGAAGTACTTGACGCCCCTGTCATACTTGTCGGACGCGACATGCGCCTGTCGTCGGACACTTTGTTTCAAGCGCTGAATCAGGGCATTACCGACAGCGGTCGCGATGTGGACAACATCGGTCTTTCCACTACACCTATGGTTTACTGGACCACAGCGAAATACGGCTACAAGGCTTCCGTAATGATCACCGCATCACACAATCCCAAAAACCATAACGGATTGAAAATATCTGCTGCCGACGCCCTTCCCGTAGGTTACGACACCGGACTCAACCGTCTTGAAGCATTAGTTGAAAGCAAACAGACCTGCCAAGCGGCCGCCACAAAAGGAAAGGTGCGCAATATCGATGTCAAGTCCGCTTACCTCGATTTTCAACGAAACTATTGCGGCGACACTTCAGCATTGAACATCGCCGTGGATTGCAGCAACGGCATGTCCTCCTTGTTCGTGCATGACTTGATCGGGAAAGCCCACTACATTAATGACAACCTTGACGGCAGCTTCCCCAACCATGAGCCAAATCCCCTGGAGGCTGTCAGCCAGCAGCAAATCAAAGATTTGGTCATCGAAAAACACTGCGACATCGGATTGCTTTTCGATGGTGATGCTGACCGCATCACTTTTATCAATGAAAATGGGCAGTTTATATCACCCGATCTTATGATAGCTTTTCTCGGCCACTACTTTTTCGGTCGAAAACAAGAAAAAGGCTTTGTCTTGCAGGACATTAGAAGTTCAAAAGCGATTGGCGAGTATCTTGCACGTTTTCATGCCGAAGTTGCCACGTGGAAAGTAGGACGCGCCTTTGCGGCACTGAAACTGCGCCAATTGGACGGCGTTTATGGTGGCGAGCTGGCAGGACACTACTATTTTCGCGACTTCTACTATTCCGATTCAGCCCTCATGACGGCTTCCATCGTGTTGCAACTGCTGAACGAATTTAAGCGTAACGGATTGACAATAAGTCAAATGATAAAATCCATAACACCCTATTACAATTCCGGAGAAATCAATTTCAGAATTGAAAAAAAGCAGGAAGCCATGGATGCTGTACGCCATCATTTCATCGATAAAGAAGCCCCTGTCAGCAGCTTGGATTTCGACGGTTACCGCCTTGATTACCATGACTTTTGGATCAATATAAGACCCTCAAACACCGAACCATACCTGCGTTTTATCACTGAAGCAAAAAGCAAGAAGCAACTTGATGACATCATCCGTGTTGTCACCACGATAGTGGAACGGTTTTGTTGAATCGAAATGCAAATCCTATTTATCACACTGAAAACAAATCAATTACTAGTATAATGAGAAAACTGACCATCACAATCTTATCGATTATCTGTCTCATACTGAGCAGTTGCGACAGCCCTGAAAAATCACGTCTGGCAATGGACGAAGGCGTTGATTTAATGTTCACTTACGCCCAGCATGATAAAGCCGAAGAAGCCTTCACAAAAGCTATACATTACGATGAATCCAACTATGAAGCCTACTACTATCGGGCTTGCTGCAAGTTTAACCGCAGTCTTTTCAAGGATGCCATTACCGATTTGGAAAAAGCCATAGAACTAAAGCCTAACTATGCCGATGCCGAGTTTGTTTTGGGACGCATTTATTTCGTCATGAACGATAGGGACAAGGCTTGCCAGTACTACAAGGCGGCACAGCAACACGGGCGCGACAATTTGGACGACTATGTCAAGAACTGTCCGTAACGCCTCGTTACGCGAAGCCCTTCAACACCACTACCGCACCGTTGTCTGGGATTGGAATGGAACGCTGCTCAACGATGTAGATGTCAGCATTGCCGCAACCAACATGTTGCTTCGTGAACACGGGCTTCCTCTTTTGAAAAAGAAACGTTATCAGGAGGTGTTCGACTTCCCCGTGAAGGATTACTACGCCCGTATCGGCTTTGACTTCAGCAAATACCCGTTTGAAATCCCTGCCAAACAGTTCATGGCCAACTACAAGGCTCTGTCAGTCCAAGCGCATCTGAACGAGGAAGCAGTTTCCACGCTGAACTGCATCCGAAACATGGGGTGCCAGCAACTCATGCTTTCGGCAATGGAAGATACATTACTCAAAAAGATGATTGCCGACTACGGCATCGATCCGTACCTTGACAATGTTTTCGGAATTGCAGACGACTTTGCCAACACCAAGGTGTATTTGGGAAAACGCATGGTGCTACAGCTCAATATCGATCCTCGTTATACGCTAATGGTGGGCGACACGCTGCACGATGCCGAGGTCGCCACAGCCTGCGGCTTCGACTGCGTATTGTTTTCGGGCGGTCACTTTTTAAGAAAACGCTTGGAAAGTTCCGGCAGAAAGGTCATCGATTCGTTGGGCGAACTTGTCAAAGGATAGGATTTGGCATCCATTCACCCAACAAACACCACAATACGCTAATTATCGGTTTGTTGCATCTGATTCGCCATAAACATCAGTATGGATAATGTCGCCATCTTCGTTATAGGTTTTCCAAATGCCATTTCGACCGCCATCTCGGTAGCCGCCCTCCTCTTTCAGCATTGAATTCGGATAGTAGGTCTTTGCCGGTCCATTGCGTTTATCATTGTGATACTGAAACTCCGACAATAGCAAACCCGTGTCGAAATATTGCCGTCCCTGTCCCTCACGCACACCGTCAACATATTGTGTTTCTTCGGCGACACGCTCCGTGCCAGGATTATAAACCCTCACCCATCCGTTCAACTTGCCATTGGCGTACTCCTCTGTCAGTATCAGTTTTCCGGTTTCTTTTGCGTAGTAACGCCACTCTCCGTCTTTTTTCTGGTTTAGATAATAGCCCGTTGCAACCAGTCGTCCATTGGGAGAATAGGTCTTGTTCAGCGCCTTTTTGCCTGATTGATCAAAATCGTTGGTCGCCATCAGCTTGCCCGCTTCATCGTAATAGGTGAAAACACCCTTGCACCTGCCATCTTCAAACTGCCCTTCGTAGCGTTTCGATCCATTGGGATAATACGCCATCCATTTGCCCTGGCGAAGACCTTTTGAATCCATTTGATTGACTTCCTGCCCCATGATGGAAACTGCAAGAGACAAAAACGAGACTATAAGAATGACACGCCCGATTTTCATGATAACACACTAATTATTACACATTCATTTTAGATCAAATCCCATTCGGATTCCTTTGCATCTAACTGCATTATCCTACCGTTTATTATGCAACCAAATATCACAGGAATGCTTTGTGGGACAAAAATACAGAAAAACCTCTGCTGTTGACCATCAGTAACCTTTTCAAGACCGATATATTCCACTATGACCACAACAAAATCAAACATGAACCATTTATTATCAACAGATTGCAGCATAAAACACCTTCCTTTCGTGTCAACTTGAAAAAGTCGTACCTTTGCGGCGATTATCATGGCAGAATATTCATCCATACTATTAGAGAACGCCGTTGAGGAGCTGTCGAAGCTACCCGGAATCGGTAAAAAGACAGCACTTCGTCTGGCTTTGCACTTATTGAGTGAAGAAACGTGCGAAACCGAGAAACTTGCCAACGCCTTATTGAAAATGAAGCATAACATCATGTTATGCCAACGCTGCTACAACATCAGCGATGAAAAGACATGCGCCATCTGCTCCAACCCTCACCGCGACGAAAACACACTTTGCGTGGTTGCCGACATGCGCGATGTGCTGGCCATCGAATGCACCGTTTCGTTCAACGGGCTTTACCATGTGTTAGGGGGCGTTATCAGCCCTATTGACGGCATCGGCCCCAACGACCTGAGAATTGCGGAACTCGTCCGCCGCACCCAAACCGAGACCATTAACGAAATCATACTTGCATTACCGGCCACCATAGAAGGCGACACCACCAACTACTACATTTACAAACAGTTATCGGAATACAAAGGAAAGATCACCGTCATCTCGAAAGGCATTGCCGTCGGCGACGCATTGGAATACGTGGATGAGGTGACCTTAGGCCGCTCCATACTCAACCGCACCGTGTTCACACAAAAATAGCCCACCTACCGCTATTGCAGGAATACATTCTCATCGTCAAACAAATCAAGCTGATTTTCGGTTACATACAAAGCATCCGGAACTTCATATTCATAATTACTGATAAAACGTTCCATACAACGTTTAATCAACTTGATGGGTGTTGTACGGCGCGCCTTGCAGTAGTTACGCAACGAACGGTATTGCCCTGCCGAGAGCTTAAATGTCACGGCGTGATACTTGTATGACCTGCGTTTCCGTTTGCCATGCGGTTTATGCATACTCATAGCGAATCGTTTTTTTACACCACAAAATAAAGGAAATCAATCCATTTTTGCAAGTGTATTTAAAAGCTGTTTTGAAATGCTGTGCATTCAGCGTAGCTAATTCTTACAACAAAGTTAT
>JASBYY010000062.1 GCA_029983675.1 Bacteroidales bacterium
ATGAGCGGCTGAAAAGGGCGCCTTCCCCTGTGTGGGGAGCCGTGTTGTAAACACCACAGGTGCTTTCCCAGTTGTGCCCGTCACCGTCGGCATTGATCAGCGTCCAGCCTGTCGGGATAACACAGCCATCGAAGCTCTCGGAGAACACGACACCACGGTTGCCCTTGCTGACAGAGGCTTCCATTGCAGTGACAACGCGGTTGACGGGCTGACGAAGAAATTCCGTTCCGTTGAAAGCCAGTACCTCTCCACGGGATGCAATCGTGATGTCGTCGACGAACCAGGAATACCAAATACCGCCCATGCCGTAGGCCTGCCAAGCCAGCTTCACATTCTGACCGGAGTAGGCGGCCAGGCTGACATTAATAGCCTCATCGTAGTGGTTGTCGGCTTCGGGTTGTGCCGAAGCATCCCACAGCTGGGTCCACGTGGAGCCATTGTCGGTAGAAATCTTCACATAGTAGTGATCGCCATGGCTCGAGCCACAATGACCGTACATCCAGAAGGTGAGGTTGGCGCCTGCGGGGACGGTGAAGGCAGGAGTGACCAGCCACTCGTCCTGATCGCCCCACGACCAATGGCAGTTCATCTGGTAGGATCCCTCATGAGGAACAACATCGCCGGAAGAGAAAGAAACCGTGCCTACACGGTTCCATGTGGTAGCATCGTTAGCAATAATCACCCATCCGTTGGCAATAGGATCGTCTTCGAATCCGTATGTCAGGTTGGTGCCGACACTACCACCGCCACCGATCGTAGGACCGGTGTAGTTGTTGGTCGGGCCGGGGCCGGGTTCACCGTTGAAATCCTCGGTGTAGATGGCCATCAGCGGGCTTTCACCGCCTTCAATATTGCCGTTCAGCAGCATGTCACCCGTGACCGTAAACTTGTAAACGGCGTCTGGACGCACAGAATCCTCAACGTCTAACGGCAACAGGTAGTTGTCATACAGAACATTAAAGTCGGGAGTATCCGTATAGGGGAAAGCAGCGACCACACGGGGCAATTCAAATACGTCAGGGGTGACGGCATTGTAGGCGTTGGCATACATATCGTAAATAGCAGCCACACGGTTCGCCTCGTAGGACACAACGAAACGGCTCTCCACCTGTCCCTCTTGGGTGCTTCCCGTGGTAACACTGAGATCAATATCCTCACCATAGTTCAAGACAAATGGGAACTCCATGTCTTCGAGGATAAAATAACCCGATGGGTTATCCTCCACATCAATGGATCGGATGTTTGCATTGAGACCCTCATTGGCAACATTTACCATAAAGGGACGCATCCAGTAGCCGTTCGGACGGTTTATAGCAGAAACATAAGGCACTACCGGATCGGGCGTGACCACGATCAACGGAGCATCGCCGACAGCTATAGTGAGCCGAAGGTTGCAGCGATTGCTTGACTTGACCTTCGATCCCGAAAAAGCCGATAGGTCCATTGGGTCGGGGTTGATGTCGTCGCTGTAGTAGCACAAGCCACGATCGGTGGAGCTTGTGTAACGGAAACGACGCGATGACCACGTGCCTGTGTTGTCGTCAATGGCGATCAACAGGTTGTCGGTACCGTTGTAGCTGAACGGTGCATTCAAGGTGATGTCAATCCAGCCACTGGATGCGGGGCCAGCAAACGCACCTGTGAACACGACGTCGGAAGCTGCAACTGCAACAAAATCGTTCACATCGGCGAAGGATGTCTTGCTGACATGCTTCATGTAAACAACAACGTTGCGGTTTACGACACTGCCGCCATTGTAATAGAAGCCAATTTTCTGGATAGCACCAGCGGCTCCAATCTCGCTGGACAGATAGATCTGTTCAGCAAACGAGTAGTTGTACAGTGTGTTGGTGGGGAATTGGTAGGTTGTCTCCGTCCCATCACCAATCTGCACTTGCAACTGCGCATGCACTCCGAATGAGAAGAGCAGCGCCATCATTAGTAAAAGAAAATGCTTTTTCATTGCTTAATGATTTGGTTAATGAATTGATTGAATTATTAAGTACTTAATATTGAGACCATTAAAAACAAAAGACTGCAAGCAATCTTTTGCTTCTTCGGTTTTCAATTCAAAGTATTCTGGGGTTATTATAGGGATCATGCTGTCAGGTGTAGATGGAGTTTCATGATGCAAAGAGGAGAGTCCCTTCGAAAGAAGAGGGGAAAACACCCTGCCATCCTCAATACTCAAAAGGGTTGCAGCGCATTCTGACCTAATGTTATTACTACTCGCCATCATAACACAAAATCTCCATGCATAAATAAGACACAAAAAACCAAGTTTACCCTTAGTCAAAAAAAACTTTTTTTCTCACTCCTTCTCCCGGTTTTCCTTTCTCTTACATTTCTATTGACAACCACAAGAAAAACGGGACAATACCATTTGCTAAAACAATGTCGCAAAGATAGGGAAAACAAATGTAATGGCACAAAAAAAATTGTAATAAAAAATATTGCTGTCCGGTAAAAATCACAGAGACATTTATAACATGCTGAATAACAAATTGTTAAGTCAACATTCCAAAGAGAGGGCTTATCATACCAAACACTTTGACTATCAACATCATAGATATATTTACCGGACAGCAATAAATAAAAAAACAGGGTGGATTTTTTGCGGTTAGCAGGCTGATAAGATTGGACAATGCCGAACCGTTGTTGTGGTGCCATTGTGGAGTAATAAGGAGATGATGGATCAGTTCCGTTTCAGGCACGGAATGACGTTGTCCGGCATGACGGATTCTGTTGAGGACAAGACAGCTACAACCCAATCAGACTCATAACGCTTCTCCTTTTTGTCATCCCGCACCTGATGCGGGATCTCCTTACGAGGAGATGATTCTATGCCTCCAACAAATAATAGATTCCCCTTAAAATCAGTGTTTTGTCCACTTTCAGGCTACACTGGCAGAAAGGTGCGACGGTGGCCGACATGCCGCCGGTGAGCACAACCGTATAGCGGTCATGGGTTTCTTCTTCGATACGCTTCACCATGCCGTCAATCAATGAAGCATGTCCGGCGATAATGCCGCTGTTGATACAATCGGCGGTGTTGGTTCCGATGACTTTTTCAGGCAAATCGAGGTTGTAGCCTTTCAGTTGGGCAGCTTTCTCGGTCAAGGCACGAAATGAAGTCGTGATGCCAGGGCAGATGGCGCCGCCAAGAAAAACACCTTTATTATTAATAACGGAAAAAGTGGTAGCGGTTCCCAAATCGACTATGATAACCGGCAACGGATAATCACGGATGGCGGCAGTGGCATCGGCAATGCGGTCGGCACCCAAGGTTTCGGGCCGATCCAAAGCGATGCGGAAAGCAGGTTGCAGTTCCTTTTTTACTAAAAATGGCGTTAACGAGGTGAGTTGCCGCACTGCTTCCACCACGTTTATCGTCTTGTCGGGAACCACGGAGGAAATAGCGACCACTTCCACGCGACGGCCACCCGTAAACTCGGCCATTCTGTCGAGATAGGACGAAACGGCTACAGGTATGCGCGTGAAATCGAGTACCCTTCCCGACTCCACCAGTCCCATGAACACCGTGCTGTTTCCTATGTCAAGGCAAAGCATCATAAGGTGGACGATCTAAGGGAAAGCAGTCGGACCAACAAACGGTGGGCGACTTCTTCCTTTGACAAGAGAGGCAGCTCCTGCACCTCGTTTCGGGAGATCAATGTGACCACATTGGTGTCCACTCCGAATCCCGCTCCAGCCACTTTCAGGTTGTTGGCGGCAACAAGGTCAAGGCCTTTTTCCTCCAATTTCTTCTTCGAGTTTTCCAACAGGCAGTCGGTCTCCATCGAAAAGCCGCAGACCAACTGTCCGGGCTTCTTCATGCCCGCTACAGTAGCCAGGATATCCGTCGTGCGTTTCAGTTCCAAAACTGTTTCACCCTCCTTTTTCTTGATTTTTTCAGCATGATAGCTGACCGGTGTGAAATCAGCGACCGCCGCCGACTTCACAAGCATATCGCAGGAGGGGAAATGCTCGGTGACGGCCTTCAACATGTCAGCCGCCGACTGCACCTTTATCGTTTCCACCAACAAAGGCGGCTCAACGGCTGTGTTTCCGTAAACGAGGGTCACCTTGGCGCCGCGTTCCATGGCGGCACGGGCAACGGCAAAACCCATTTTTCCGGTGGAATGGTTGCTGATAAAGCGCACAGGATCGATAGGCTCTTGGGTAGGTCCGGCGGTGACCAGCACCTTGAGACCTTCCATATCTTTTTGACAGGCAACGGCTTTGCGCAGATAAGCCATCAAGACAGCCTCGTCGGGCATCTTGCCTATGCCCACATCGGCACAAGCCAGCCTTCCCACCTGTGGCGGAATGATTTCCATGCCGTGACGCTGCAACTTATGCAGGTTCTCCTGAACGATGGAATTGACAAACATATTGGTGTTCATCGCAGGCGAAACAAGGATAGGGCATTGTGCCGCAAGAATTGTTGTCGTCAGCATGTCGTCGGCAATGCCGGCAGCCATTTTCCCGATGATATTGGCGGTAGCGGGAGCCACCAAGATGACATCGGCTTTCTTGGCCAACGAGACATGGGTTACATGGAACTCGAAATTACGGTCAAAGGTGTCGGTCAGGCATTTGTTGCTGGTAATCGTTTCAAAGGTAATCGGATGGATGAACCGGGTCGCGTTGGCGGTCATCACCACATGCACCTCGCAGCCCGCTTTGACCAAGCTGCTTGCCAATCCGGCGATTTTATAGGCGGCGATGCTGCCCGCAACACCCAATACAACAACCTTGCCCTGCATCATAAGGATTCCGGATTTGAATTGAAATGCTCACTGTAAAGACCGTGCTTCTCGTGATCCACGATACGGGTCACCTTATTGTTATCGTCCACAAAGACGACTTTAGGGGCGAAAGTCTCTATCTCGCTTTCCTGCAACAAGGCGTAGGTCATGATGATGACCTTGTCGCGGACGTTCACCAAGCGGGCGGCCGCACCGTTCAGACAGATGATGCCGCTGTTTCTCTCCCCGCAGATGGCGTAGGTTTCGAGACGTTGTCCGTTGTCGATATCGACCACCTGCACCTTTTCGTATTCCCGGATGCCGGCGGCTTCCAACAAAGCCACGTCGATGGTGATGCTTCCCACATAATCCAACTCGGCCTGGGTCACCTTGGCACGATGGATTTTTGCCTTTAAGAATTGTGTCAGCATGGGTAATCAGCTAATGTTTATGATGAAATTATCGATTAATCTGGTTTTTCCGATATAGACCGCCATGGCGAAAAGCACTTCATTTTCGACGGCATCTACTTTTTGAATGCTTTGAAAATCAACCGCTTCAACGTAATCTATCTTCGCCATGGGTTCGGCGTTGATGCAGGCTTTCATGGCTTCCATCACTTTATGGGTGTCGCGTTCGCCTTTTTCAACGAGTCCCTGCCCCAACCTGACGGCACGCGACAGCACCAAGGCCGCCTGACGTTCCTCGGCGTTCAGATAGGTGTTGCGCGAACTCTTGGCAAGCCCGTCAGCTTCGCGAACGATGGGACAAGCCACAATCTCAACCGGGATATTCAAGTCCTTCACCATCCTGCGAATCACCGCAAGCTGCTGGGCGTCCTTCTGCCCGAAATAAGCCTTGTCGGGCATTACGATATTGAACAATTTGTTCACCACGGTGCAAACCCCTCTGAAATGAATGGGGCGCGACTTGCCGCAGAGTTCGGCGGTGGGACCGGTCATATCGACAAAGGAACAGAATCCGTCCGCATACATCTCTTTCGGTTCCGGATTGAAAATAACGTGAGCGCCGCTGGCAGCGCACAACTTCGTATCCGCTTCCAAATCACGGGGATAGGTATTGAGGTCTTCGGTAGGGCCAAACTGCATCGGGTTGACGAACAGACTGACCACAACACGGTCGTTCTCTTTTACCGCGCGGTCGATGAGGCTCTTGTGACCGGCATGAAGGTAACCCATGGTGGGCACCAAGCCGACCGAGAGGCCTTCCTTTCTCCATTGCCCGAGGACTTCTCTGACCTCTTTTATTTCATGAACAACTTGTGTCATCTCTTTTAAGGATATATGTTATTGTTTTCAATATAAATCGTGTATCACGTCATCTTCGATGGAAAAGCCGTGCTCTTCCGCCGGGAAGGTTCCGTTTTCCACCGCCTGCACATAGTCGGCGATGGCTTTTTTGACCGTTTCGCCGACCGGGGCGAACACTTTGACAAAACGCGGCGAAAAATCCAAGTTCATGCCTAACATGTCCTGAGTAACCAGCACCTGACCGTCGCAACCGGAGCCGGAGCCGATGCCTATCACCGGAATATCGAGTTTCTCGGTAACCAATGCCGCCAATTTATCGGGCACGCACTCCAAGACCAAAGAGAAAGCTCCGGCTTCTTGCACGGCATAGGCTTCTTCGAGCAGTTCGGCTGCTTTTTCCTTGGTGCGTCCCACCACTTTGTAGCCGCCAAGAGCGTTGATAGACTGTGGGGTAAGCCCCAGATGCGCCATAACGGGAATGCCAGCCTCCACCATAGCCTTAATCTGCGGACATACCCTTCCGCCGCCTTCTAACTTCACCGCATTGGAGCGTCCTTCCTTCATCAGCCTTCCCGCATTGCGAAGTGTCTCCTCCACGGAGATTTGGTACGACATGAAAGGCATGTCAGCCACCACCATTGCCTTGTCGGCAGCACGCGCCACCGCAGCGCAATGGTGCACCATATCGTCCATAGTCACGGAAATCGTGTCCTCATACCCGAGGATGACATTTCCCAAGGAATCGCCCACCAAGCCAGCATCCACATTGCAAGCGTTGACGAGCTTCGTCATGGTATAGTCGTAGGCGGTGAGCATGGTGAGCTTCTTGCCTTCTTTTTTCTTCTTCCGAAAAGTCAAAACCGTGTTTTTCGTCATTTGCGCAACATTTTCAAAAGGTTCGTATAGTCCCTGTCGGGGTGTTTCTGCTGCGCCATGCCGATCAGGCGTAGCGAGAGCAAGCGATAGATCTCGCGATCATGGTGTTGCAAAGCGGACAAATGCTTGGCGACAGTGCCGGCATCGTCACGCTCAACGGGGCCTGTCAAAGCCGCCATGCAACCTTTTTCGGCAATATTATCCATGTTCCCGAGCATCAGCGGACGCAGCAAGTCATGCGCCGCCTCTTGATCAAAGCCGCATTCGCACAGCAGGTCCTCCCCCATTTGCGCCAAGGCACAAAAGAGGTTGCTCGACACCGCAGCAGCAGCATGGTATTTGGCCTTATCGGCACTCCGTATCACCCGAAAGGGGTTTTTCGTTCTCTCCAACATGGATTTCAGCAGTTTCAGTCCCGTTTCGTCGCCCTCCCCTACAAAAAACTTGCCAGAAAAGACCTTGCCGTCATTTTGGCTGCTGACAGCACAGACCGGATGCGCCGAACACGCCCATACGCCGGCTTCCTTGCTGCCCGAAAACACATCGGAGCACAACACGCCGCTGCAATGGAAAAAGTATTTCCCCCGGATGTCGTACTGCCGACATGCCTCCCAAGCCGTAGCAATGATGCCGTCGGGCACAGTGACAAAAACCACCTCGCAGGCTTCCAACAACGCATTCAAGCTGGCAAAATGCACCGCTTCAGTAAGTTCCGATGCGTAACGAGCTGCTTCCGAAACGCTGTCGTAGAAACCGGTGACACTTAAACCCTTGTTTTTCAGGTAATGGCCTAAGGATACACCCATTTTTCCAGCACCGACAAAGCCAATTTTATTCATCATGATTGCTCAAAAAGACTGCAAAAGTAGGCAATTTTCGGGAAATATGGTGCTTTGAAAAGCTATTTTAGGCACAACACTTCCATTTTTTCCTTTTTATCCATTTGAGCGGCGGCGTTTCGGCAAAAATCACGGATAAATAAAGGACACTTTGGCACAAAAATCCCCGTGCCGCAGCCTTGTTCCGCTGCAGCAGGGGGAAGACTTGGATTTGCGGTTTTTCTCACTCCGCCAAGCGCCATGTTCGGTGATAATAGTGCCCTTTTGTGTCCAGAACATCAGTATAATTTGCACAATCGCCATACACAATGCCGTAAAAGTTTCTGTCGTCACCGTCAAACAGAACTTCCAACGGAATCGGAGTAATTTCAGATGAAATGGATTTGAGCACTTTCAGGGAATCCAGTGCGGACGGGTAGTCGGTACCGATTTTCCCCACATATTCAAGGGTTTCCTGCGGATTATCTTTTATCTTGATACCGGTCAAATCAATATTTTCCTTTCCGCATGAAATCAGGAATAATGCGACCAAGGTTGAAAACAATAACTTTTTCATATCGTCATTTTTTTATTTAATAACTATTTTTCTTGTCGTTTTATTATTATCAAATGAAATAATCAAAAAATAAGTACCGCTGTTAAGTGCTGAAATCGGCATTTGAACATGGTGATTGCCTTTACTTTGAAATTGATTATGTAATACAACACCCACCTTCTGACCAAATAGATTGATAAGTTCGATAGATAAAAGCCCATCATGGATTAACGAATAATCAATATTTATTAATTCTTCAGATGGATTTGGGAAAACAACACAAGAAAATGCAGGTATGTTGATTTCTTTTTCATCTATATCTTCAAAAGCATCTGATAAGTCTTGAATTGTCATTCTCGAACTATTATTGGGAGATCCTTTCCCGCAATCACAAATGTTTTCATTTGTCGCTGAAAAGAAAGCTCCTCCATAAACATGAAAACCATTCTTAAGATAGATACTTTCGCCTGCACGCATATGAACCGTATTACCACTATCAACATTCACAACCCCATTCGTCGAAATTTCCTTCTTTGCAATAATATCGGCATATTGGCCATTGGAAATACTGTTGTTAGAAACAAATGTATAATTACCGGGTTGACTGAAAGACATTACATAGTTTGATCGTTCTGTCCAAACGCGTGAATTATTATGTGTTGATATTGTACCCATAGGACTTCCACCATAATAAACGCTCGGATTCGACCAATATTGCAATCTGGGACAATAATTACATGCATTACCATATGCCATAATAGTCCTCCATGATTGTCCAGACAAATGAACATACCCATGTCCGTATGCAAAAGGCGTAGTATTGTTATCCACATAAGGATCATGCCTACAACCCAAAAGATGTCCGATTTCATGTCCAAAAGAATAATTTGTAGTTGCACAATTGTTTTTAGAGCTAACAGCACAAAAGGCATTATTTGCCGAAACTCCAATACCTGTAGCCAAACCGCAATACATATCATCACTACTCAATAAAACACAAACATCCGCCGAATATTTATTTCTCAGCACATGCACTTCATCCATATAACCATCTCCATCTGTTTGAAACCGATTTAAATCTGTAAAGATTCCAACTTCATCATAATTGGTTCTCCCTGCATAAACCAATTCTAATTGGTAGTGTATTTGGCTATTGAAGAAAGATTGGTTAGTCAAAGCAACAGCCGTAAGTATTGTGTTTTTAATATTACTAACAGACAATTGTGCTTCAGATGTATACAAAACCAAAACTCTTATTTTACAAAGATATGTGGTTGAGAGTCCGTCCTCAATTGCGACTACAGTATCATTGTAATCATCGATATTATGGTTTTGCTCTTCATTATTAAAGAGATATTGTGGTTCAACTCGTAAGTCGGCGCAAGCCTCTTTTAAACGAGAATAATCTAACTGTATAAGGACATATTCTTCACCAAGTGTTTCAACAGCATAAACCTTTTCAGGTGTTTCGACAACTCCTTGAATATCTTTTTCAAGTACAGACAATAGCACATGGTAATTCTGATCATTCCCACCATAAAAAACATAGCTATTGACATCTCTCACCTCAATTCTTTCCTTCTTTATAGAAATGGTATCATCATCTATTTTTAGTATAAAGCATTCATAATCAATAATTTTATCTAATTTGATTTCAACAAAGTCAACCGAGAAATAGGCTTCACTTTTTTGAAGAACTTCATTTGCCCTAATAAATTTATCTTGGATTTGTTTCGGACAAATAAGCACATTATCTTGCCCATAAACATGTGAGAAAACAAGAAAAAACAAAAAAGGCATAATGATAAGTCGTCTTCCCAATTCATGCATTGTAAAAACTATCTTCATCTCCTCACTCCTTTCCCTGTTTCAGTTTGTCAATCTGCTTCTGCAAGTCGATGACATAGCGGGTGAGTTCCTCCACTTTTTGAAGCAGCACGGTGTTCATTTCGCCCAACTTGATGCCTTCCTCTCCCACCTCGGCAGCCGAAGGCACGCCGGGAAGGCGGCTGTTCGCCTTCACAAACGCCTCAAGGTCGCGGAGGCTCATCAGCTCGTAGTCGGAAGCAAACACATAGTCGGGCCAATACGTGCTCTCGTTGGAAACGACCACTTCCTTGGCCAATACCGCGCCGTTCACCGACAGCTTCTTCGTGGGATTCTTCGTGCCGATGCCAACATTGCCCTTATATGGCTCTTTTTCGCACAGGAACAAAACATAGTTCATACCTCCGCCGTTCTCGTCCCATGTCTTCCAGAAGTTCAGGCCCTTGGCCCCGTCCTGGTTCAGGTACTCGATGCCCCACCTGCCGTAGGGGTAGGCGGTGGAAGCCGCATCGCCGAAAAGTATGGAACCGTTCGTCGAGCCGGGAGCGTCCATGTCCTTCGCTGTGGTACGCGTGATCAGGATGTTCCCGTTTACAATGTGCAGGCGTTGCTTGGGGGAAGTGGTGTTGATACCGACATAGCCGCTTTCATTTCCTGTTCCGG
>JASBYY010000063.1 GCA_029983675.1 Bacteroidales bacterium
CATTCGTTTTTGGTCGCAAATTTACAAATTTTAGGCAAACTATCAATCAATCATATTTCTTTTTCTTTGTCTTTATGCAGCAAAAATTCCTTTGTCATTCTGTCGTCTGTTTTGTCTTTTTACAATGAACGCTAACATATATTTTACGCCCCAAATATACAACATTCGTAAATACAAAAACATAGAACATTCAATGAAGTAAACAAAAAAAGACTCCGAAGAGCCTTTATTTATTTCAAAACCAGTGTCTTATTACATCATGCAATAATGCGGGTTCCACAATTCGGATCGGCCAAGCACTTTGCATCGGTGATGACGGCCTGACGACCGGTGGCTTCCACAAAGCGAATGGCGGCACGCATTTTCGGAGCCATGCTGCCTTCGGTGAAATGACCTTCCGCCAGATACTTCTTGGCTTCGGCAACGGTAATCTTACCCAGCGCCTGTTCGTTCTCCTTGCGGAAATTGATATAGACCTGAGGCACATCGGTGAGGATGTAAAACTCGTCAGCCCCAATATTGATAGCCGTCAGTGCCGAGGCAAGGTCTTTGTCAATAACCGCCTCAACGCCGCACAGACAACCGTTCTTTTCAACCACGGGGATACCACCGCCGCCAACGGTCACCACAATGTTACCTTCGTCGGCAAGGCGTTTCACAATACCAATATTCTCAATGGCGATAGGCTTGGGCGAAGCCACCACTTTACGCCATCCCCTACCTTTGGGGTCTTCCTTGTATACCTCACCCGATTCGGCTGCAAACTTCTCAGCCTCTTCCTTGGTGTAATAGGGTCCTACGGGTTTCGTGGGATTCTGGAACATGGGATCGTCCTTGTCAACAACGACTTGGGTCACCAGCGTAACCACATTGCGCTGTATTCCCTCTTTGACAAACACCTTGTCAAATCCCATTTCAATCATGAAACCAATCAAACCTTGTGTTTCGGCCACGCAAAAATCCATAGGCAGATCCGGCACACTAAACATTTGATTTCCAGCTTCATGTTGCAACATCACATTGCCCACTTGCGGGCCGTTGCCATGTCCGATAACAAGATTATAGTCACGTTTCAGAAAAGGAAGCAAAGCTTCGCATGTCTCGGTGACATTCTGCATCTGTTCTTTGTAAGTTCCTTTTTGACCGCTTCTCAATAAGGCGTTTCCACCAAAAGCGATGACAGCCAATTTTTTCATAAATATTTAATTTATAATAGATTACACAATATGTGATTAAAATGAAAATGCAAAGATACTATATTTCTCCTTTCGATACGGGAGAAAGGTGCATGACGGTTCATTTTTATCATCAAATGCCTGTCCTCTTTCAATTTTCACAACACCATCATGGTCGCCGATAATGCAAAAAGCCGCCCTTAAGCGGCTTTATTCGGAAATGTCGCGATAGTTTATCTCCTTGCAAACGGAATTTCATAGTTTCCCTGACGAAGTATCAGCGAGTCCTTTTTAAGTCTTACGATGTGCATGGTGTCAACAAAATCATGGGGATTGGTTCCGGTATAAACACCTTTCAAAAACAGTTCGTCACCAACCCTTTCCCAAGTCTTAAACTCATTAAATCCCGAATTAATCGGAGTCACCGTATGGTCTTCATTCAAGACAAACCCAATGGAATCGACGAATTGGTTGCTTGAGGATACATCAATCCAAGTGCCCGTGAGCGGCGTGCGGTTGCATGAAGACAACGCTAATGCCAACATCGATACTAAAACAATATAAATCAACTTGTTATTCATAATAATATTAGATTTTATGCTGCAAATATCGTGATTTTTTCAATAACAGTCTCCATGCTGCATTATTTTCAGTGCTTATGGATTCAACCGCCAATCTCATCCAATTCGAGCCATCGCAATTCCTTTTCATCCAACAACCGGTTTACTTCTTGGATTCTATTTCCCATGTTTTGCAACATTTGAAAATCGCTTTCAAGATTCATTGCTTGCATCAACTCAGTCTTTTCGGCCTCCAGCCCTGCTATTTCCTCTGTAAGTTGTTTTAATTCAAGGTTTTCCTTGAACGACCGCTTGTTTTTTTCCCTCGGCTTACTTTTCCACTCTTCCTTTTTCGATTCGGAATACTGCTGGTTTTCTTCTTTTGCTCTTTGCCCCAAGTATTCCTTATATTGCGAATAGTTGCCCATGAAACCCTTCACTTCTCCATTTCCCTGAAAAACAAAAAGTTCATCCACCACTTCATCCATAAAGAAACGGTCGTGCGAAACAACGACCAAACATCCGTTATAGGTCTGCAAGAAATCCTCTAATTTCTGCAAGGTAAGCAGGTCAAGGTCGTTGGTAGGTTCGTCGAGAATCAAAAAGTTGGGGTTGCTCACAAGAACCGTCAGCAAATAAAGCCTTCGTTTTTCACCTCCACTCAGCAGCGAGATAGGCTGCCTGTGCATTTTATAGGGAAACATGAAGTGCGCCAGAAGCTGGTCGGCTGTATAGGTCTGATTTTTACCATAATGCACCACCTCTGCAATATCGCGTATGGCATCAATAACGGTCTTGCTTTCATCAAAACGGATACCTTCCTGACGATAATATCCATAAGTAACCGTCGGACCGACAATTACAGATCCCGAATCGGGGATTATCCCTTGTGTTATCAGGTTGAGAAAAGACGATTTTCCAACGCCGTTTTTCCCAATCAGCCCGATGCGCTCTCCCCGCTTGAACACATAATCGAAATGGCTCAACACCTTTGTATCGCCGTAGGCTTTCGAAACATTGCGAAGCTCAAGTATCTTGCCGCCCAGCCGTTGCATGTCGGCACCGAATTGCAGCCCTTCGTCAGACTGGGTGTATTTGGATTTTTCCTTGAGGTCATAATAGGCATCGATACGGCTTTTCGACTTACCCGTACGCGCTTGAGGTGTGCTTCGCATCCATTCCAATTCATGTTTCAGCAACTGGCTGTTTTTTTCACATGTGGCGCGTTTGGCCTCCTCTCTTTCGCGGCTTTTTCTCACATAGTAATCGAAATTGCCATTGTGCGTGTACATGACGCTTTCGTACAGCTCGAAAATCTTATTACAGACACGATCTAAAAAATAACGGTCGTGCGTCACCATTAACAGCGTGATATTGGACTGAGACAAGTATTTTTCGAGCCATTCCACCATCTCCACATCAAGGTGGTTGGTCGGTTCGTCAAGAATAAGCATGTCGGGATCATCGAGCAACACCAAGGCCAGCGCCAGCCGTTTCACCTGTCCTCCCGACAAATGCCCCACGGTCTGCGACAAGTCGCTGATTTCGAAGAGCGAAAGCATTTGCTTAAAACGCAATTCATACGACCATGCATCGGCAGCATCCATTTCGGCAATGGCGTGTTCGAGTTGCATCTTCGTTTTCATATCGGTGTCATCCTTATGACTGCGCAAAGCACGTTCATACTCCGACACGACAGCCATCAGCTTTGAATGACTGAACGAGCTTATCAATTCATCGATGGTCTGTTCTGCTTCGAAATGCGGCAGTTGTTCCAGATAGCCCACCCGTATGTCGTTGGTAAAAATCACCGTGCCAGAATCCATGGTTTCTTTGCCGACCAGAATTTTCAACAACGTGGATTTGCCCGAACCATTGGAGGCTATCAATGCGGTTTTGTCACCCTTGTCGATGCCAAAGGAAACATTATCAAACAGTGTCTTAATGCCGTAAGACTTGGAAATGGAATCTACTGACAGAAAATTCATGCCGCAAAAATAGCAAAAATCAACATCGCATCCCTGAAGTCAACAGACTTCGGACACACTGATTGAAACACTACCTCGCATCCGATTTAGATATTGCAGTTTACTACACGCTCCGGCAAGCACACAATATGAAAAAAGGCGCAGATCTCTCCGCGCCTTTTGTAATCTAAAACGACACCGCTCCTATTTCTTAGGCATCACTGCAAATTTATAAACGGTAATCTGGTCGTATTCTTCACCGGGACGCAATACCGGCGAGGGATAGGTTGTGGGGTGGTTAATGGCATCCGGCCAGAACTGGGTGTCCAAAGCAAGGCCGCCATGCGCTTTCAAGGCTTTTCCGCGTTTGCCATCCATTGACCCATCGAAAGAATTGCCGCTGTTAAACTGCAACCCGATTTGATTGGTCCAGATTTGCATTTCGCGGCCGCTTTTAGGTTCGCTTAACGTAGCAGCCCAAGCGTATTCCTTGATCCCCGACTTGTCAACAATATAGTTATGGTCATAACCTTTTCCATATTGTATTTGCAAGTCCTTGGATTTGATGCTGTCGCCAATCTTATGCGCGACCGTGAAGTCGAGTGCTTTTCCCTTGACACCAAGGTAACGCCCGTTGGTCATCCGTTGATCATTGATGGGGGTCATGTATCTGGCGTTGATTTGCAACTGATGCTTGAGTATGTTACCTTTGCCCTCGCCGTGCAAGTTGAAGAACAAATGGTTGGCAAAGCTGCAAATCGTAGGTTTGTCGGTAGTGGCTTTGTGACGGACAATCAATTGATTATCGTGTGTCAGCATGTATGTCATAGTGACATCAAGGTTACCCGGAAAACCATCCTGTCCATCAGGAAGCAACAAATGCATGACAATGGTGCTGTCGTTCGATGACACCACATCCCACACCTTCTTGTCGGCTCCTTTATCTCCGCCGTTCAACGTATTGTCACCGTCGTTTTTCGTAAGGTTATACACAACAGAGTCCAATGTGAAACAGCCGTTGCCAATGCGGTTGGCGTAACGTCCGATGGCCGCACCGAGACCGTTTTCACCTTTGTCATTCAGATATTTATCGATATTCTCGTAACCCAACACAATGTCGGAAAAACTGCCGCGACGGTCAGGCATCCACAAAGCGACTATTCTGCCACCATAGTTGGTGGTTTGCATGGTGACATCGCCATTGTGCATTGTGTACAGCGATACTTGCTTTCCGTCCACTTGTTTATTAAAGTTGTCGGCACTAATCAGCTCGACCTTTTGCTTTCCGCAACCAACCATCAACAGGGCTGTTGCAAGAATCAAAGTCTTCTTTTTCATATTTGTAACATTCAAATTTGGCGCAAAATTAAAAAATTGATTCAACCTGACAAACGGTTTTTTATTCTGTACGCTTAACATTTTGGTAATCAATATTTTTCATATTACGAAGATAATCCATCGTCATCTCCTCGGTGGTTTTATAAAGGCTGGTTCCGTCATCGACGCTATTGAACTTGATACTTGTCGCCATGTATTCGTTCATCGCAACCTTATATTCTGCCTCGTCAGAGAAAGTACCGTTTTCAGGCGTAATCATCACCGATTTCGGGTAGCCATCGTCATCGGTGACTATTTTATAGCACATGCCCGAAACAAAAGACGCGCGTTTCCCATTTTGTTTATACGACTGCATGATGAAACGCTTGAGTTGCGCTCCTGTCATGGTGTAAACAACGACCATATTGTTGAACGGATCGATGGAATATACATCTTTCACCGTTATCGGCCCCTTATCAAGATGGTTGACGCGAATGCCTCCTGTGTTGTGGAATCCGAAATCGGCTCCTGCGCCTTCACGAATCGCATCGGTGACCATGCAGCCAATTTCCTCACGCGTATTGAAAGATGTCGTCGCGTTTGCCAACACCACATCTAACCTTTCGTTCCGGCTGTAATGGTCCACCAAATCACGCATTTCGGCATTTTCTTTTCTAAACCCTTTTACATTCAGCACCACGGCTTTTTTATCAACCAACTTCCCGGCTCGAAACTTAAAAGTGTGCAATGTGGTGTAATTCAGCTTTGACCCCGATTGGGTGACGAGAACGCCATTGTGCGCTTCGGGATGCTCCACCAGCGTGTGCGAATGCCCGCCTATGATGGCATCGACAAATGGGAATGAATCAGCCAACCTTAAGTCCTCTTCGAAACCTTCGTGGGAAAGCAGGATGAACAAATCATTCTCGTCTCGCAGGTACTTATAGTCGGGGACGACATCGCTACCCTTTACAAAACCGACTCGCGACACATTGGCTCTGTAAACACTGGGGAAACCGGATGATCCAAGTTGAAGCAGTCCGACAACGGCAATCTTAATTCCCTGTTTGTTAATGACTTTGTATGGGGAAATATCCAGCTTGATGCTATCGGGAATGATGACATTGGCACACAAAAAAGGAAATTCGGCATCCGCAATATTCTGCTGCAACGCCTCTATGTTGGCATCCCATTCATGATTACCCACCGCTGTCATGTCGAAACCCACTTTGTTCATCATGTCGATAACCGGATAGTTAGTAGGGTTGTACATGTCGTTCAGCGGATTTCCGGTGCGATTATCGCCTGCCGAAAAAACGAGCAAATCAGGATGCACGCTTCTCAAGCTATCCACAAGTGCAGCAAAACGCGGAAACAAATCGATATTGGCGTGTATGTCGTTCACTGCAAGGATAGCGATTTCCCGGTCGTTTGCAAGCCTGTTGACAGAATGACAGGCGGCAAGCGACAGCAACAATGCCGCTGTCAAGGCAAGAAATCCGCCTTTTATACCATTGATTTTCATGATGTTGTTTTTTATCAATCTAAATAAATGCGGCTACCCTCCTGCAACTCACCGTCAAGGTCGAGACGGTTGTTCCACGCATCGTGGGCCGAAAGACGACGCAACTTCTCAAACAACTCAAACCTGTTGATGAAATTATGCGTCGCATCAATCACACGAGCGCCTTCAAAGATATTGATTTCCACATCATTTACAAATACTTTCATGGTCGAGTAATTTTGGCAAATATCGCGATTTTCCACACTTTGTCGCCAATCACGAATGGAATTTTATCAAAAAAAGACAGCGTTAGCCGTCTTTCTTTAACGACAATGTTGCCCATTGTCATTGAATACGTTACATGTGAGTATTATTCCTCTACCTCAACAACCGGGGCTTCAGGAGCATTGTTGCGCACAGATTCAATGCCTTGCTTGCAGGTGGCATCCGAGGCGTACATCTGGCTTGAACCGATAACCTGTCCATTGGTGGCCATCAGGTTGAAGAATGGTTTACCGTTGGAAGCTATTTTCTTGTCGAACTTAGCCGCATCCTGGCTGTTCTTTTTCACAGACTCGATGCCGTTCATACAAGACACCTTGGTCTTATAGCCTTGGCTTGTAAGAATCACCTGACCATTGGAGGCTTTCAAAACGAACTGGAATTCACCGTTCTTTCTGGTTGTAACTACAAATTTTCCCATGATAATGAATTTTGTTTTGTAAAAGGTTTCTAAATGATTTCTAAAAAAAGTTGCAAAAAACATGCCATAGTTCTGAAAAACAGACTGAAATAATCATGATCCACACGCTGTTTTGCAGCAACAGAAGTGCCTTTCTTCCATCAATTCTGCTCGGAAGGTTTCCGTTGATAGCCGATTATCAGCAATACGGACATGACCAGACCGACTACAATGAGAACCAGCATTACCCAATAGCCTCCGGCAAGAGTCGCCTCTCCGTCAACAATATCATCAAACAGCGCCAAAGTCAAGTACAACAAAGCCAGTAGAAAAACTATCCCAAGACTTCGACTGATAATTTTATTCTGCAAGAAGACATTACCCAAAACCAACAATCCGATTCCGGCACATAGCAAATTAAAGGCCAAGCCCTTTTCCGTGCCCATACATAACGCCAAGCAAACAGCGAAAAACACCGAGGGCAACACTTGTTTCATTAATCTCTCCCCATTCATATTTTCTAATCCTTCGATTGTATATTTATATTTACTTTATTATCAACACAATAGGTGCCATTACATTCATCGTTTCTGGAAATACCACATGCAGCCCTTTTTCATCAAAATGATAGGAAGCCAAGGTGCCGCCCAACATATCTACTTCGTCCATATTCTTTTCATAATAAGGGCTTTCCGTCGATAGCGATTTTATCAACAGTTCTTGACATGGAGCTGGCATCTCCATAACTATGGAGTAAACGGCATCCCCCTTATGGGTAAACCGAATGTCTTCCGAAGAGAAAGCCCCTCCATTATTTTCTTGAAAACCATGCACTTGGGTAGCATCAGCCTTTTCGGCAACAGGACCTTCTCCATAAATATGCCAGGGACGTGTTCCAAAAATACTTTCTCCGTTGACATCCATCCAGCCGGTAATATCTTCCACTATTTTCAATTCCTTTTCATCGATAGTGCCATCGCCACGGACCGGAATGTTAAGCAAAAGGTTTCCGTTTTTACTCACCACATCAGCCAGTATTTGCATGACCGCCTTTGCCGACTTGTACTCGTCACGGTTATAAACACCGCGGTCGTAATGCCATCCTCCGATGCAAGTGCATGATTGCCAAGGCTTCTCCTGAATCGTATCGGGAGCGCCATGCTCCACATCCCAAGTGAGACACTCCTTTTGTCCGTCGGTAAGTTTCTTACCAAAAAGAACCGCCTCCAAATGACCGTCATGACGTTTCATGTTTGAGTTGTAGTAATGGGCTGCGACTTCAAGTCCGACATTACTCACCGGCCATAAAGGTAACCCCGTGTCATCAAAATAAATCAAATCGGGATGGATTTGATTGATCATGTCCACGGTACGGTTGTAAAAATCCAAACAATATGCTTCGGAAGGCGGAGTGGCTCCATTCCCCCAATCCCACTGTCTGCTAATGCTTCCAAGTTCAGTGCTATCGGCACTTAAAGGGTGGTTTTGTGCATACAGGTGTTGCGGATCGAGACCCTCCCACCATTTTCCTTTTCCGTCTTCCTTGGTCATTTTCCCATCATAAGGAACGCCTGCCAATGCTCCATCGCTATCTGCTCCCTGCGAGGTTTCGTACCACCTCCACGCATGGGCGGAATGAATGCTCACGCCAAAAGGAAGTCCATTGTTTCGTGCCGCATTGGCCCAGCCAGTCAATATGTCCTTATGTGGCCCCACATCCACCGAATTCCATTCATGATGCTTGCTGTCCCACAGGTCGAGATTGTCATGGTGGTTGCCCATTGCAAAGAAGTATTTTGCACCGGCACGCTTATATAATGCCACCAATGCTTCGGGATCCCATCGCTCCGCCTTCCACTCGTTGATGACATCCTTGAACCCAAATTCAGAAGGGTGTCCATAATGCTCTATATGGTAATTATACTGCCAATGGCCCTGTGAATACATGTGCCGTCCGTACCAGTCGCCCGCTTCGGGCTGGCACTGCGGTCCCCAATGTGCCCAGATGCCAAACTTGGCATCTCGGAACCATTCCGGCGTTTCGTATTGTTGCAAGGACTCCCATGTCGGTTCAAAGACTCCGGTCTCCATGGTTTCCTTAGTGTTCTCGTTGCACGAAAACATCAAAAAAGCGCCGACAAGCGAAAAGATAAGGCTTTTGGTTTTCATGATTCTTTCTTATGTTTTGATTTCTTGGATTACAACTATTAATATCCTCATTTTCAATTGGATAATCCACCTTCCTATTTCCCCATGCCCCCATAATAAGCAATCAGCCCTTCCAAGGGTTCCTTCAACACTTTCACAACGGTAAGATTCTTGTTTGCAGCGATTTGTGTTATTAAATCCTGAAAACAGAATGCCACCGAACCCACAAAACCTATTTTTTCGCTTGAAGCGGAGGGATAACGCAGCACGAAATGGTCGAAGAAGCTGTCGAAGCATTTGCAACAGAGGTCACGGATATACAGATGTTCCTTGTGTTCACCGGCAAAACATGCAAACGAAGCCAAGTAGTGAGAGGGTTGCGGCTTATGATAGCAGTTTTCAATGAAAACATCGCGGTTCAGATGATAGGTCGCTTCGAACTGAATGAGCATGTCAGTCGGCATGGCCCGATAAAAATAATCGCGAAGCAAGGCTTTTCCAATATAACAGCCACTGCCGTCATCTCCAAGGACATAGCCTAGCGACACGGCATTATCGACCATCTGTTCACCATCATAAAGACCTGAATGCGATCCCGTTCCCAAAATACACGCAATTCCCCTTGAATCTCCAAAAAGCGCATGGGCTGCAGCCATCAAATCGTGGTTGACCTGTATCACCGCTTGTGGAAAACGGTGTTGTAAAACATCGGAAATGGCTTTTCGGTTATCCTCACTGCCACAGCCCGTCCCGTAATAGTGAACATACTCCACTGCATTGGTAATGATGTTGGGCAAATCGTGGTGAATCATATCGATAAAGACGTTCATGTCGGAATAATTGGCATTGAAGCCTTCCGTAGTAAAACGCATGATGACATTTTTGTCTTTCATGATGGCCCAAGAAGTCTTGGTTGCTCCTCCATCGGCAATGATTCTCATGGTATAGATTTTTGGCAAACCTTAGATTTGCAGCGTGGTTGTCTGCGCCCTTAGTTTGCTAGGGCAAAAATACTAAATTTGCAACAACTAACAGATGCTTATGAATAAAAACAGAGACAATAAACCTAATGTATAACCAAGGACAATGGGGCCGGACGGTAAACAGTCTGTGGCAAATGGGCAAGACCCAAGTATCTTTTTTGACCGCCCGGCACCCGTCGTCCCGAGGACCCGGATAGGAATATGTGTCCTGAACCGATAAGGGACGGCGGCCCAAAGTCCGCCAAAAGCAGTGCAATAATATGAAAAACCATCAA
>JASBYY010000064.1 GCA_029983675.1 Bacteroidales bacterium
AGCGAAGCCTCACGAATAAAACAAAGCTCCAAAAGGAGTTTTTAAGGGTTGACTAATTATTAATCCTTGTTTCTCAAGTCTATTCACAATTCTCCACATTTGTTTATCATGAGGATTGCCGCCAAAAACCTTCTTATACATTAAAGATTTATCTTTAAGCTTAACTAATGGCATTAACACTTTAAATTCAATATCAGATAAAAGCTTCCACTTTTGCCTGTCAATAGCTTCTTTAAATATTTCTTTCTTTTGCGAAATTTCAAGTTCTCTAGCTGCGAGTTTGTCAGTCTCCAGTTTTTTTAAAACTTAGTATCACAATCTGAGCAACGTTTTTTATTTTGCCGTTTTGCTTCTTTAAAACTTGTTTGAGAAAATACTGTTTTACTTATTTCAATCCCGCAATCTTCACAATAGCCAATAACAATAGTACACACGGAATAATCTTTTATTATTTTGTTTAAATCTGATAATGAAATATTATATTTTTCTGTTAGCTGTTTTGGCTTACTTACAAAATCATCATTTCCTATATGCCAATAATCATCAATTATTGAGTAATAGTCCTCTTGTATGTTTTCTCTTATTTTTATATGATGCTCCATTTTTATTCAATATTGCCACTAACTTCTTTAGTTTACGCTCCAAATATACAACATTCGTAAATCAAATTGCTCCTATTTGTGTATTATTTGATTATCAACATGATTTACAGTGTGGTAGATTGGAGAGTGATAATGGTATCATTGTGATCTTCCGTTTGGCCACCATGTCGATCCATTGTCCATTATGTTGTTTCTTGCTGTGGTTTATGTGGCTGGGAAACCCAGTGCACTGTCAAATCAAAAACGGGCTATAGTACCCTGAGAACCAGAGACAATAGCCCGTATCATGGATGACCTCTCCAAAAAACGTTATGCCTGCTCTAATTTTCCATTAGAACCCAGCACGTTGACAATCTTATGGATATAGAGTTTTTTCATGTTTTCGCGAGCAGGGCCGAGGTATTTGCGGGGGTCGAACTCGGCTGGCTTCTCTGCCAAAGCCTTGCGGACGGCGGCGGTCATGGCAAGACGGCTGTCGGAGTCGATGTTGATCTTGCACACGGCCGATTTTGCGGCTTTGCGCAGCTGGTCTTCCGGAATGCCGACGGCAGCTTTCAGCGAGCCACCGAATTGGTTGATGGAGTCCACCTCTTCCTGGGGCACCGACGAGGAGCCGTGAAGCACGATGGGGAAGCCGGGGAGTTTCTTTTCGATGGCTTCTAACACGTCGAACGCCAAAGGAGGCGGCACCAATCTGCCGGTTTCCTTGTCAACGGTGCATTGCTCGGGCGTGAATTTGAAGGCGCCGTGCGAAGTGCCTATCGAGATGGCCAAGGAATCGACGCCGGTCTTGGTGACGAAGTCGATGACCTCTTCGGGTTTCGTGTAGTGGCTCTCGGCTGCCGAAACTTCGTCCTCTACGCCTGCCAGCACGCCCAGCTCGCCTTCCACGGTGATGTCGTGCTGGTGCGCATACGTTACCACCTGCTTGGTGAGGGCGACATTTTCATCGTAAGGTAGGGCGGAGCCGTCGATCATCACGGAGGAGAATCCCATGTCGATGCACGACTTGCAGAGTTCAAACGAATCGCCGTGGTCCAAGTGCAGCACAATCTCAGGATGGGCGCAACCCAATTCTTTGGCGTAGGCCACCGCACCTTCTGCCAAATAGCGCAGCAAGGTCTGGTTGGCATAGTTGCGGGCGCCTTTTGAAATCTGCATGATGACGGGCGACCGCGTCTCTACCGCCGCCATGACGATGGCTTGCAGTTGTTCCATGTTGTTGAAGTTGAAAGCCGGAATGGCATAGCCGCCATCTACCGCTTTGGCGAACATTTTACGGGTGTTCACAAGCCCCAGTTCCTTATAGTTAACCATAACAATCTATTTTGAATACTTTTTGCAAAAGTAATGAAATTTCGGAAAGGTAAGGGGATAATGCCGGACAAAAAAATGTGGCTTTTTGCCACCACTTGATTTTATCAAAAGGTAATGGAAGACGATGGTCGTGCAGATGTGTTGTGATTATTCGAGTATTTCCTCAATCAGCACAAGATGGTGCATGCTTTGAAATAAAAGTGTTTACCTTTGCTGAAAATTTGAAACGATGAACAGTGTTTTTGAGTTCGATGCGGTCATCCTGCAAAACGAAGGGATGGATGCGGCTTATGTCGAGGTGCCGTTTGACATCAAGGCGATCTTTGGCAAGGGCCGGCTGTCGGTTCATGCGAGTTTCGACGGCGTGCCTTACGATGGTCAAATCGTGCGCATGGGCTTGCCTTGTTACATATTGGGTCTGCGGAAAGACATCAGGAAACAGATTGGCAAGACATTCGGGCAAACTGTTCACGTCGCATTTTATGAGCGGGAGAAATAGATAACGTATCGCATTTCATATTACCATGACAAATCCGAAAACCAAACAAGAACTGCTTTCCGCCATGAAGGAAGGCTATGAGAAACTGAACCTCCAGATTGCAAAAATGAGTGCCGAGGCGCAATCGGCTTCATTCGCATTCGCTGCAGAACCCAATGGATGCGGCGTGCGTTGGATGTACGACCGGTGTCTTCGCGATGTGCTGGTTCACCTCTACGAGTGGCGGGTGCTGATGCGTGTTTTCGTTCAAAATATCCGTGAGGGGCATCCGGAGGATTACCTGCCCGATGCGTACAGAAAGAACTATCACGAAATGGATAAGATGTTGGTTGAAAAGCATCAGCAGACTTCCTTGGAAGCATCCAAGCGCCTGCTGGAACAAACCCATGCCGAGATGATGACGCTTGCAGATGGCTTTTCGGAGGAGGAGCTTTTTGCCAAAGGCTACTACAAAAACACTTACACTACCAATATGGCGGCTTATTTTGTGAGCGTCACATCAAGCCCTTACGGACAAGCAGTAAAGCTGCTGAAGAAGCGGTAATGTCAGAGACATTTATTGCTGCTACGGAAGGCAATACAGCTTTTAGTCGAGATGCCGCGGCGTCATGGTGGCAGCCCCGTTATTCTTCGTAAACAAATTCCCTGACGTTGCCGTTGGAGTCGGTTTGAAGGACGGGGTAGTTGTCTTTGTATGTGTAAACATATTTCTTTTCAGAGGCCGTGAAGGTAGAATCCGAAAGCATGGTGAGCGTCATATAATCGGTGATATTATTCTTGTTGAGACCCGAATAGGGATTCTTGTGCATCTCGTAGCTCTCCATTTCAAGGTAGTTGCGATATGGGTTCGGTTTTCGGTCGTGTTCGAATTTCAGGATGCGGAACGGGTAGTTGGGGGCGGTGACATCCATGCGGAACACATTGGCACCGTCCCACGCCATCCGTATGTTGAAGGCTTCGGCATGATGCCTCGAAGCGGAAGCCTCGACGGTTTCGGCAAGTGTTTCAAGAGCCTCGGTGGGCATCAAGTGTTTCAGCGAAGTTTGAAATGTTTCGCCGAGTTGGGCGTCGCGATGCCGTTCGGTAATGATGCAGTCGATACTCGAAATCCAAGTGTCGGTATAAGTGAAATCCATATAAGCAAAAACATCCTTGTCTTTGAGGAAATCAATATGGGTCAGCTTCTTGTCTTTGTAGATGAAGTTGGTTTGCTGGCGGTGAGAGGTATCTTCTATGCTGCTGATGAAACCCTCGGCATCGTAATGGTAAATCTCCGAAAAGATATAGCTTGCAGTCGAGTAATGGTCGATCTTGTTCAATCTGCCGTTCTCCCATTGCCATGCTTCGGCAAGGAATCTGTCGGTGTTGTTGTTGGACCGGTAAATCTTGCTGATTTTCTTTTTAGGCTCAAATTTGCCGATATATTCCTTGTGGCAGGAGGTGAAAACGAGTAATGCCATGAATGCACACGCACTAAGCAGGATGGAAGTTTTGTTCATAATGGTGAAATTTGATGCACAAAGATAGTTTTTATTTTGTTCTTAAAGGATGATTGAACGATTTATTCAACGAAAAGTGAAATAGTTCTGACAAAACCCTATCCATTGTATTGGACAAGGGTGCTTGCGTGAAAAAGCGAGGCTGCCATTATGCTAAAAATATTCCTTCAAAGGCTCATGAATATTGATAGATTGGAAGGGGAATTAGATTGAAAGTAAAGGGTTGTTAGTTGAATAAACGGCGTTTTGCTTTGAGAAAACCCGCCATTTTTTTGGAAAATTGCTTATTTTTGTAGTCGAAAGAGCGCACGCAAGGTGGATAAAAGTAAAACTTTCCGTTAATTAGACAATGTATTCATTAAAAATCAAAATTATTAAACTATGAAAAAACTTGGATTATTGTTTTGGATATTACTGACTTATGTCGGTGTTAGTGCTCAAAATCCTGGCGATCTCGATGAGAGTTTTGGTAATAACGGCATTGTTAAAACAGCCATCTCGGAATCTTTTGATGAACCGTGCAGCATACTCACTCAGCCAGATGGAAAAATTATCACTGTAGGGCGTGCCCGTATGGACGCACAGAATTATTCTATTTATATTTCTCGTCATTTGAGCGATGGGGAGTTGGATGATACTTTCGGCATTAATGGTATTCGCGTGTGGCGGCCTGTCGATGTGTATGGCAACTTTGCCATGGCGGCTCAACTTCTTGAGGATGGAAAAATTGTTATCTCCGGATATTTTTTTGATGGTGATAATAGTCAGGCTTTTGTGTTACGTATTAACAATGACGGATCGGACGATGTGACCTTTGGGGCAAATGGTATGCTGATGCTGAGCAACAATACGCATGATGTTGTTGAAGCGATGCAAGTTCAGAGTGACGGAAAAATAGTGTTGGGTGGTTATAGAACGGAAGATCGTGATAGGATGCTTGTGTTTAGGGTATTGCCCGATGGTCAGTTCGACGACACTTTTGGCAATAACGGTGTTTCGGTGCTCTCTTTGCCGGAAGCCAATGAATCTTTCGTGTTCGATCTTAGGGTTCAAAACGACGGTAAGATCGTCTTGTTTGGGACTTCTATTTTGGAAGGAGTTTCGTATATCTCCACTGTTGTGCGCTTGAATTCTGATGGTTCTCTTGATAATAGTTTCGGCAATGACGGCGTAGTGTACTTGTCGGTTGGAGAGGCTATAAACTTCTTGCAGTCAGGCTGTTTGCGTCCTGATGGACGAATCTTTGTAGGTGGCCATTACTGGATTTCGAACTTTCCTGTTTTGCATTATGGTTTTTATGTTGCCAGTTTTAATCCGGACGGAACATTAGATACTTCGTTTGGATCAGATGGAGGCGTCGTGAAATTAATTGTTGATAAGGATGCCGGCAATTATTTCGTAGATATGAGGCTTTCAGAGGATGAAAAATTGTTTTGCTTAGGTTTTAGCACCGATAATTCTTATGGCGATTTTGTGGTGTTCAATTTTACAATGGACGGAAATCTGAATCTAGACTTCTCCGATGACGGAGTTGCCGTTCTCGAACTTAGTTCAAGTATAGATAATCCTAAATGTGTTGAATTGCAGTCCGATGGGAAACTTCTTGCGTGTGGTCAAACGATTGCATCTGGAGTGTATGACAAGTCGGATATTATCATTGCTCGCTATCATACAGGTGTCGTTACTGTGTTGCAAGAACAGGAAGCGAAATGTGAGGTTTTTGTCTATCCTAATCCTACAGCAGGACAGTTGAAAATCAATCTTTCCAACAACAAGGGAGCCAGCTATAAGGCTATGATTTTCGACATGACGGGTCGTGTAGTCATGACAGAACAAATCAATGCGCAAGGCACAATCGATGTGTCTAAGCTTCAAGCCGGTAGCTATTTCATTCAGTTGGTTTCTGATCAGGAGGAAACATTAGTGAATCGCTTTGAGAAGGAATAATTGTTTGAGACCACCAATGCAAAAGAGCGCAGCTGTTTACAGCTGCGCTCTTTTGGTATTGATCCCCAAAGAAAGTGGCTTACTTCGTCATGGCTGCGAGGTTTTGTGCCAAGGATAATCAGTGGTTCAAGCAGTAGTTTTATGGGCTAAGTTCTGCAATAACCGGAAAGGACGTGTTGTGTCATAGATCCATACAGTTGGCAGAGTTTGCTTCATGGGTCATCCATGTCTGGTTAAACCCAATTCGGTCATTAGGGTTCGTAATGATTTTTGATGGATTTTCGAGTAGATTTAGTTTTTCTTTTCGTGAAGCGGGCTATGGAAACGAAAGGAAGGACGAAAGAAGCCGAAAAGACGCAAAAATCATCGAACAGCAATAAAAAACTACATTCAAGCGTTCTAATGACCGATTTGGGTTAAAGGTGCTCGTTGAAGTGACGAAAGTGAATCACATTGCATTGTCATGATTCGGTATCAGCTTGTTGAGAGGGGAAGGTGCCGGAAAAGGCACCTTTATAATGATATGTTTTTGAAATCATGTTCCGCAAATCAGCGTTGGTCATATTGCTGATTGATTTTCTTGCGGCTGTGCGAACTCCAAAGCCCATACACTTCGCTGACATTGCCGGCGGTGATAAAAGCGTTGATGTGGTTCGTGTTGATAAAGTTCATCAGGCGCGAAAACTCTTCTTTGGTGAGCAGGCTTTCCAATTCAATGGATCTCTCTTTGGTGTATCCGCCGATGACATCATATAAGGTGCAGCCGCGTTGCAGGTCGCTGATGATGAACTCGCGCACTTTCTCGTAATCTTTTGAAACGATGCACACGCGTTTGCGCATGTTGAGTCCAGCCGTGAAATAGTCGATGACCAAGCCGTTGATCCAAGTGCCGATAAGTCCGATGACAACCATGTTGAAATCGTTGATGGCAAAAGCCGTGCAGCAGATGATGGCACCGGCAATGGTTACCGACATGCCGATGTCGAAGTGCAAGTACTTGTTGACAATCTTGGCCAAAATGTCAAGACCGCCCGTCGAGGCGTTAATCTTAAACAGAACGGCTTGCGAGGCGCTAAGCAGGAAAACAAAACAGCAAAGGTCGAACCACGTGTTGCCCATGAGCGATGTGGGTAGCGGGCTTCCGGCCAATACGGCATCGGATTGGGAATAAAAAATGTCGATGAGCTTTTCGTAGGGCAAATATTTTTCGAACAAGCCGATAATGGGACCCAGAATCATTGCCGTATAAACGGTTTTGATGCCAAATTCCTTGCCGATGAGAAAATAGGCCAGCACAAGCAAGATCGCATTGATCACGGTAATGATAATGGATACAGGAAGCGCGACCCCGAATAGCGTTTGCGACACTTCGGCCAGTACGATGGAAAGACCAGAGATGGTGCCGATGATTAGTTTGCTCGGAACTAAGAAGTAATACACGGCCATGGCTGCAACAACCATGCCCAAGGTCATGATCACCAGCTCGACCCAAAACTTCCTTGTGTTCAATACATGTGTGATTGAATGGAAAATATTCGTCATAACTTATTTACAATTAAATGATTACGAAATAAATAGCTGAATAAAATTGAGACTGCAAAGAAACAAACTATTTTCCGATTTTCCAAGAGCGGAATTTGAAGAAAAAGTTTTAAAAGAAATAGCTGTTCGAATTAAGAAGCTGTTTTGAGGATTTACAACGATGATATCATCTATTCTTTCAAAGGCATATTTGCCCTCGTATGACCTGCTTAGATTCTGTAAAACGATCCAAAATCTACACGGGAGCTGTTTGGGGTCTATTCAGCACCCCTTGTCAGTATCCTAACCTAACTGTTTATAAACACTTCTAAAGATAGAGGCTGCCTGTTTCAACAGGCAGCCTCGTGATAGTTGTTATTCTGTAAAATACTGATTTGCAGTAATAATATGGAACGACATCATTTTTCGACTTTCGCTCGTTTGCTGTCCCAAATCATATAGACAATCAATGCGACGTACATCAACAAGGCGATGAAGCCTGCAAGGGGTGTCTCGGAAAAGGCGTTCCCGTCTGCCGTTTTCGCAATGAGATCTACGTTGCTGAACTTCAGGATGGCGCTGACAACGCCCATCAAGGCACCGCCGGTGATGAAACCCGATGCGATAAGCGTGCCGCGGTTGTTGCGCGCTGCATTCAGCTTCTTATCAGTACCGCGTGTGCTTACAAACTATGATATTGCACCACCGATGAGTAGCGGAATGTTAAGGTCGATGGGAATGAACATGCCTAAGGCGAATGGCAGGGCTGGCACCTTGATGAATGTAAGTATCAATGCGAGGGCGGCACCGATGCCATACAATAGCCAAGGAGCATTACCTCCCGACATCATCGGCTCAATAACGGCAGACATGGCGTTGGCTTGAGGAGCCACGAGGGCGTTGTCGCCGACAAATCCGTAGGCTTTGTTCAGCACCATGATGACGCCTGCCACAGTGGCTGCCGCCACAGCAACGCCGACAAACTTCCATATTTCCTGCTTTTTGGGTGTTGTACCTATCCAGTAACCCACTTTCAAGTCAGTGATAAAAGCCCTCTGCAACAGCCAATGCCGTGCAAACAACTCCCCCGATGATCAGAGCGGCAGTCATGCTTGCTTCCGGTGGTCCGGCAGAGGTTCATGTCGGTACTGGCTCTGGTGGCTCATCGCCTGACCTTCCGTGGGGTGAACAGAAAAATAGGAAAGTAGGCAGAAAACGGTAAGACTTGTTTCTAACTACGCAAAAATGTCCAAATATTATTGTGGACTTTTAATGCCCCGTCTGATTAAAAATGTACCTTTGTAATCAAATAGAAAAAAGAATATGAGTGCTCAAGTAAATGATATATTATCGGATAGCTTTCGTGGTTATGCAAAATTACTCCGTCAGATCAAGCAGAGAGTGCTGCTTGCACAACAGCATGCGATTTATGCAGCAAATGAAGAGATGCTGCGGATGTACTGGGACATTGGCGGGATGCTGCAACAAAGTCAGGAGGCCGATGGTTGGGGCAAGAAGATCTTGCAACGGTTGGCGGTGGATTTGAGGAACGACTATTCTGAAATAAAAGGCTTCTCCGTACGTAATATGCAATGCATGATGCAGTTCTTCAATGAATACAATCAGGAGCTGACGATGGTAAAAGGTGCCGTTCCATCAATTGCGCAACCACTGGTTGCGCAATTCAACGAACCATCAAGGCCAATTACGCAACCAGTGGCTGCACAATTGGATACATACAATTTTACTCTTCCGGTAAAGCATCTGGACTGGACACATAATCTGATACTTTTGCAGCAGGTTAAGGATATACGAGCTCGAATATTGGTATATGGTGCAATGTATTACATCCCATTGGAATAAACGCTATCTACAAGAAGCCATCAAACTTGATCATTACGGCAAGCATGGAGCATTGGCAAACAATTTCACCGAGACTCTGCCAGCACCGGAAGCGAGCGAGGTAAAGTCAATACTCAAAGACCCATACATATTTGACATGCTGACTTTCACAGACCGGTACAATGAGCGTGATGTGGAGATAGGTCTGGTCAGTCATGTGGAGAAATTTCTCATTGAAATGGGTGCAGGGTTCGCCTTTATGGGACGGCAATATCATATTGAAGCGTCAGGAGATGACTATTACATTGACATTTTAATGTACAACACTTTCCTGCACCGTTATCTGGTGATTGAATTGAAGGACACTGAATTTATGCCGGAATATATCGGCAAGCTCAACTTCTACTGTTCCGCTGTGGATGACATATTATGCCGTGAGGGTGATAATCGCACTATCGGTCTTTTGCTCTGCAAGACCAAAGACCGTATCAAGGCCGAATATGCCTTGCGCGATATCCAGAAACCGATGGGAATTTCTGACTACGAATTAGGACAGGCTTTGCCGAAAGATTTCCGTGGCAGTCTGCCTACAATTGAGGAAATTGAAAAGGAATTGGAGATGAAGTAAATGCTAATAAGTAGTTGTTCAAATTTAGTTTACAGATTAATACTATTCCGCTGTCTGTTTCGTT
>JASBYY010000065.1 GCA_029983675.1 Bacteroidales bacterium
AATCCTATCGCATCATTCATACCGATGGCAATCTCAACAACCACCTTGGCGTGCCTCTCACCTTATTAAATATAAAGCCCGACACCCAAATCGCCATTGTCGAGATGGGAGCCAACCATCCAAAGGAAATCGAGGTCCTTGCCCGACTTGCCCGTCCCGACTACGGCATCATCACCAACATTGGGAAAGCCCACCTTGAGGGCTTCGGCGGGTTTGAAGGAGTTGTCAAGACGAAGAACGAATTGTACTGCCACCTGCGCGAACATGACGGAACGGCGTTTGTAAATATTGAAAACCCGCTGTTGATGCAGCTTTCCTCCGAGCTAAGACGATACACCTACGGAGCAAACACACAAGCCGACTATCACATTGACCGTGAAAAATGCAACCCCTACTTATCGGTAAAATACAAAGACCAAACCTTTCAAACCCGATTGGTGGGCGACTATAACTTTGAAAATGTGGCGGCTGCCATTGCTGTGGGATTGCATTTTGAGGTTCCGGAACAAAAAATCGCTGCTGCATTAGAGACCTACGAACCATCCAACAACCGATCGCAAGTCATCCAAACCGCCTCAAACCGAATCATCATGGATGCCTACAACGCCAATCCTGTCAGTATGCAGGCCGCACTACGCAATTTCAAGACGATTTGCAGCGAGAACAACCTATTGGTGTTGGGCGACATGCGCGAACTCGGCAAGGACTCCGAGACAGAACACCGCTCCATTCTTCAACTGATCGACACCTTAGGATTCAAACAGGTATTTCTTGTCGGATCCGAGTTTTCAAAATTGCAACATCATCCTGAATATCAGACATTCGACACCGTTGAAATGCTTTGTCAACACCTTGAAAACCATACAATTCGCCACTGCGACATCCTGATAAAAGGCTCACGTGGCATCCGATTAGAAAAAACCTTGCCCTATTTTCAATGAAAACCTGTACAGCCATTGGATTAATGTCGGGCAGTTCGCTTGATGGCGTTGACTTAGCCTTGGTCCGATTCGACCGATCGAAAGAACGGATCCGTTTCAACATCCTTAGTACTGCCACGCTCCCCTATCCCGAAGATTGGCAGCAAAGGCTTGCCGATGCCTTTTTAGAAAATCCTGATGCGCTCGATACCCTTGACCTTGAATACGGTCATTTTTTAGGAAAATGTGTTGCCGGTTTTGCCCGTCAAAACGCCGTCTGTCCCGACTTTGTGGCATCGCATGGTCACACCGTCTTTCACCAGCCCGAAAAAGGCTTCACCCTACAGATTGGCAATGGCCAAGCTATCGCCGATGCCTGTCGTTTTCAGGTCATCAATGATTTCCGCAGCGAAGACATGAGCAAAGGCGGACAAGGCGCACCCCTCGTTCC
Organism: Bacteroidales bacterium; assembly: GCA_029983675.1. Taxonomy (GTDB): domain Bacteria; phylum Bacteroidota; class Bacteroidia; order Bacteroidales; family F082; genus Limimorpha. Next base: position 1,372 of record JASBYY010000065.1, read on the forward strand.
CATCGGCGACCGGCTTTTGTTTTCCGACTATGAAATGTGTCTGAACATCGGCGGCATCGCCAATATATCCTACGAGGAAAATGGCCAACGCACCGCCTACGACATTTGCATTGCCAATCAAGCATTGAATTTCCTCGCACAACAAGAAGGCTTCCCCTTTGACCGAGATGGAAACCTCGCCCGATCGGGAAAGCTCCGCCCTGATTTACTGAACATCCTGAACAACAATGCTTTCTTCACAAAGAAACCGCCAAAATCTCTTGGACGCGAGTTTTTCGAGCACTACCAGAAAACGCTGCTATGCGACTGTTCCAATCGCGACTTACTGGCCACTTTCGCCGAGCACATCGCCATTCAAACGGCACAATGTGTGGCACATCTTCCCAAAGGCAAGATATTGGCGACAGGAGGCGGCGCCCTTAACACGTATCTAATGAAACGCATCGCAGCACACACAAAGCACACGCTTGTCATTCCCGACCGTCAAATTGTCGATTACAAGGAGGCCTTGGTATTCGCATTGCTTGGCATGTTACGGATTGAAGGCGGAACCAACGTGCTTTCATCGGTAACTGGCGGAAAAAGTGACAGTTGCAGCGGAAGGATCTGGGCACCGAAATAAAGGATAGGAACATTGCAAATCATCGAATAAACATCTCCATACCTATTCTGTCTTTCCGCACCTTAAAAATAGTATTTTTGCATCTGCAAACGGCAATGGAATATTGTAAACACAATAATTCAGACCGTTATTAGTTATGTATTGAAAGAAAACAAATCGCAACAAACATGTTTGGAACACTTTTGCAAATTCCTTCCGCCACCAACGACCTTGGCGTTGCAACTCAAATGCCGGTAGAACAGCCCTCCGAAATCACCATGTCCGTTTTCGACCTCGCCGCAAAAGGCGGCTGGATTATGATCGTGTTGGCCGTTCTTTCCCTTATAGCAGTGTATATTTTTATCGAACGCTACATCGTTGTGGCGAAGGCCACCCACTACGACAAGGACTTTATGGAACGCATCCGCGAGTACATGAAAGACGGCCGTCTCGATTCCGCCAAGGCACTATGCAAAGGCAACGACACCCCTATTTCGCGAATGATTGAAAAGGGACTTTCCCGTATCGGTCGCCCGCTGAACGACATCAATCAAACCATTGAAAATGTCGGCAACCTCGAAGTCAGCAAGTTAGAGCGTGGTGTCGCCATTCTTTCCATGATAGCCAGCGCCGCGCCCATGCTCGGTTTTCTGGGTACTGTTACCGGTATGATTCGCGCCTTTTACAACATGTCGATGGCAGGCAACAACATTGACATCGAATTGCTCTCATCGGGCATCTATGAGGCAATGGTGACCACCGTAGGCGGTCTGATTGTCGGTATCATCGTGTATGTTTTCTACACTGTCATCGTCTCGCGCATTCAAAAAGTCGTTTATCTGCTTGAAGCCAAGGCGACAGAATTCATGGACGTACTGAACGAACCTGCATAATAGCGAAAACCAGAATGAAATGGCTATAAAATCGAGAAATAAAATTGATGTGGCTTTCAACTCCTCGTCGATGTCCGACTTGGTGTTTCTGCTACTGATTTTCTTCATGCTGACCTCAACACTCGTAGCGCCCAATGCCGTGAAACTGCTGCTGCCTTCCAGCAAAAGCAAGACCATGGCCAAACAAACGCTGACCGTCTATATCAACGAACAATTCAGCTATTTTGTGGATGAAACCCCCGTAGATGAGAGCGAACTCGAAGCCCAAATCGGCACAAAAATTGCAAATGAACAGGAGGCGACCATCGTATTACGCGCCGATAAGACCGTCCCTGTTCAATACATCGTCAACGTCATCGATGCAGTGAACGACTTGAACAACGCCACCCAAAGGACCCACAAAGTCATCTTAGCCACATCGCAAAAGAAATAATAATGAATCGCACCAACAAGAATAAAGGATTTGCAATTGCCGGAACGATTGTCTTTCACGGCATAGTTCTTTTATTATTGTTTTTGACCGCATTCCGCACACCCCTCCCCCTACCCAGTGAGGAAGGCGTAGAAGTCGATCTTGGGCTATACAATCAAGGCATGGGCTACGAACAGCCCTTAAAACCCGCTGTTCCGCAACAAGCAGCGCCAACGCCGCCAAAAGACGATAGCAAGGCCAAAGAAGAAGTAGTAATACAAGATAGCGAAGAAGCGCCTGCCATCGTAGAAAAAAAGCAAAAGCAAAAACACGAAAACACAACGGTTCCGACACCAAAACAAGAGAAACCCGTCGAACAAAAGCCGAAAGTCAATGAAAAAGCACTGTTCAAAGGTTCCTCTGAAGCACAAGATGGTGGTTCGGAGGGTATTACCGGACAACCCGGCGATCAAGGAAATCCGAATGGTTTGGCCGGCATAAAGCGCTACGAGGGACAAGGCGGACAAGGCAACGGGCCTGGTTACGACTTAGACGGACGCGGTGCCAAATCGCTGCACCGACCCAGCAACGACTTCACCGAAGAAGGCACTATCGTCGTCGATATTTGGGTCAATCGCAATGGCGATGTGACAGAGGCCAAAGTGGCCACAAAAGGCACCGATGTCATCAATTCGCGAATGCGTGGCATTGCCGTCAACTCCGCATTGAAATCGAAGTTCGCAGCCGACCCTACCGCCCCTGAAAAACAAAAGGGAACCATCACTTATCACTTTGTAATCAGCCAATGATTGCCAGAAAAACAGAAGGTTCGCCATTGTTTTGTAATACCGACCATTGATCCAACATATTATCAACTATCTTTCACCTATCCCGCAACACAAAAAGGACAAATAAGCATTTTACCATGGAATACCGAGAAACTCTTGATTGGATGTTTAACAAACTACCTATGTATCAACGCATTGGTAGTGCAGCATACAAAGCCGACCTCAACAACACCATCGCCCTACTCGAACACTTGGGCAATCCGCATCATGACTTCAAGTCGGTACATGTGGCTGGCACCAACGGAAAAGGATCGACCTCTCACCTGCTGGCATCGGTGTTTCAGGAAGCCGGCTACAAAGTCGGTTTATACACCTCGCCCCATCTGAGGGATTTCAGGGAACGCATCCGTATCAACAGCGAGATGATTTCCGAGCAGGCCGTGGTTGACTTTATCGGCACCCACAAAAGTTGGTTTGAAAAAATGGAGCTGTCATTTTTTGAAATGACTGTCGGCATGGCTTTCGATTACTTTTCGAAAGAACACATCGACATCGCTATTGTTGAAGTGGGCATGGGCGGTCGTCTGGATTCGACCAACCTCATCACCCCTGAACTCAGTGTAATCACCAACATTGGCTTCGACCACATGAAGTTCTTGGGCGACACCTATGAAAAAATCGCTTTTGAAAAAGCCGGCATCATCAAGCCCGGCATTCCCGTTGTGATTGGAGAGACACATCCCGAAACGGCACCTGTATTCCAGGCCAAAGCCTCAGAATGTAAAAGTCCCATCTGTTTTGCCGACCAGCATTTCGATTGCGACCGAATCCATATCGACACCGATGCCATCGTCCGTTTTGATGTCTGGAAAGAAAGCCACTTGCACATGGAGGCTGTTGACCTGCCGTTGACCGGAAACTACCAGCAGAAAAACCTCACAACCGTAATGTGTGCCATCGACTTGCTTCGTAACCGGTTCCAATTGAGCGACGACTGCATTCGCAACGGTTTGTCGCATGTAATCCGCAACACCCATCTAATGGGGCGTTGGCAGATACTCGACCATGACCCATTGGTCATTGCCGACACGGGGCACAATGTGGATGGCATTCGTGAAGTTGTTGCGCAATTGGCGGAAATGAGTTACGGGAAACTGCATTTTGTCATCGGGATGGTGAATGAAAAAGATATTGATCATGTGTTGCAGCTTTTACCTCACAATTGCGAGTACTATTTCTGCAAGGCAGACATTCCAAGAGGACTTGACGCAGACCTGCTCGCCGAAAAGGCTTTCGTCTTCGGACTTCGCGGAAAAGTTTACAGTTCGGTGCGCGATGCCTATTTGTCGGCACTGAATGCGGCTGGATTTGACGACCTCGTCTTCATTGGCGGCAGCAATTTTGTTGTGGCGGAAGTGGTGTAAACAAGTTCCTTTAGAATGGAATTAATCAGTTTCACTGACTGCAACAACTGAATTTCGTATTTTTGCCACAAATATCGTAACGTGCAAAGAAGAAACCGCTTTCATATTATCATCTTTTTGATTTTAACATTGCTAATGTCGGCATGTTCGCTACAGCGGTACGTTCCGGAGGGCAAATACCTCATCAGGAAAAACAGCATTGTCATCGATTCATCGCATGTCGCATTCACCAAATCCGACTTAGCGACCTACATCACACAGCAACCCTACAGGCGTAGTTTCGGATCCAGTTTGCAGACAAGAATCTATTTCATTTCAAAGCCTCGTATCAAAAGCAGATTCTGGAAATGGGTCAACGAAAAACTCGGCAAAGAGCCGGACTTCTTTGACCAAGAATCCACCGATTATTCTGCCCAACAAATGGAGCGGTTCCTCGACAACGTAGGATATTTTCATTCCAACGTCACAACCGAAGTCACAAAAAAAGGGTTTAAGGCAAGGGTGAAATATCATGTGACCCCCGCAACGCCTTACCGAATCAGTGAAATAAGCTACGATATTGCAGATACGGTTTTGGCCGACTATGCCTTATTCTTTGAAAAAGGCTTTCCCGTCAAAAAAGGGGATATCTACAATGAGTACACCATGAACGACCAGCGTGATCTGATTACCGAACACTTGCGCAACAGTGGCTATTACTATTTCAACCGCAACTACATCGTATTCGAGGTGGACAGTAGCCAGATGAACCATACAATAAAGGTAAAGATGCGGATTGACAATGTAAAAGACCCAGAAACGGGAAAATACACACCTCATAAACGCTACTACATCAACAAGATCAGCATCTATCCCAACTTCTCGCCAGCCATGGCCAGCCGAAAGCCCACCGACTCCACCCACCTTGATGTAAAAATAGGACGACAACAGAAAATCAACTCGTTGGATTGCTACTATTTTGGCAATCCAAGAATCAGGCCGCAGACCTTTTCACAAGTCATTCAGATACAAAAAGGAGAGCCTTACCGGTTATGGCGCGTTAACCAGACCTACAGTAACTTACGCAATTTTCAGCTATTCACCAATCCGAACATCGAGTTTACTCCCGTTGCCAGCGACACTGCCAATCTTCTTGACTGCCGGATTATGCTTCAGCGCAACGATGTCCACTCTTATAGGATTGGAGCGGAAGGCACCAACTCTGACCGAGACCTCGGCATAAGAGGAAGCCTTTCCTACACCAATAAAAATCTTTTCAAAGGTGCGGAGATATTCACCATCAGTGTCAAAGGCGGTCTTGAAGCCCAGCAGATTGTGGGTTTCGGAGAACTTGAAAACCATTACAAGGTATTTAACACACGGGAATTCAGCATCAACAGCAACCTCTATTTTCCAAAATTCCTCAGCCCATTGCGTTTGCGCAACTTCGTAAGAGACTACCAGCCCAGCACCAATCTGGCCTTAGGTTACAACGCACAGATAAGATACTACTATTCGCGTTACATCGCCATGGCTTCATTTGGATACGACTGGAAAAGCACACCGAGATTACAGCATGTCTTGAAGCCTTTCTATCTGAACAGTGTCAAGGTGAATCCTATCCCCGAGTTTCAGGCTATGTTAGACATGGAGGACAACCAACGCCGCAAAGACCAGTACACAAACCACCTGATATTCGGAGCGCAGTATGCATTCACACTGAACACGCAAAACATCAACCGCACTGGAAATTTCATCTACTTGAGAGCCTCCATCGAATCGAGCGGCAATTTGCTGTCATTGTTCAACAACACTTCTGTCATCACAGAAAGAGAAGGCCACCATGAGCTTTTCGGCATCCGCTATGCGCAGTTTTTGCGCACCCATATCGATTTCAGGCAATACCTGAGTTTCAATGAGGATACACGGTTAGTATTTCGTCAGGTGGTGGGTGTCGGTTTCCCTTACGGAAATTCCATGGATATGCCGTTTGAGCGCAGTTTCTACTCTGGCGGTGCCAACGGAATGCGCGGATGGCCGTATCGTATGCTTGGCCCCGGTGCCTATCATTCGGAAAACAACGAAAAGAAAACAGAACGTATCGGTGATATCCAAGTGGAACTGAACACTGAATTTCGCTTCCCGATATACAGCATCATCAAAGGTGCGTTCTTTGTCGATGCCGGAAACATCTGGAACTACCACGAAAACGAGGCGTTGCCCAATGGAGGTTTTAAGTTCGACACTTTCTACCGGCAAATTGCTATGGATGGTGGTTTGGGATTACGGTTTGATGTCAACATTATTGTTCTTCGCCTTGACTGTGCCATGCCTTTCCGAAATCCCTACTCCGAAAACGGCACACACTGGCGTTTCAAAAACATGCATTTCCGCGATATGAGATGGGTAATTAGCATTGGTTATCCTTTCTGACATGGATCGCGATACGCTATACCAGAATCTTATTGCAGCCTTCGGCTTTACCCCAACTTCAGGGCAAATGACCGTTTTACGTCATCTCAGTGCCTTTCTACTCTCAGGTAAGGAAAACCCATGTTACATTCTAAAAGGCTATGCAGGAACAGGGAAAACATCGTTGGTGACCACTCTTGTTAACGCCTTGCCCGAAATTGGCATGGGCTACGTGCTGATGGCTCCAACAGGACGAGCAGCGAAGGTCATCAGTAGCTACACCCAAAAAAATACAACCACCATACACAAACGAATCTATCAATTTGCTGCATTTCCTGACGGGAGCATTCGAATAGTCCGCGCCAACAACCAGTACGAGAACACCCTCTTTATCGTTGATGAAGCCTCGATGATTGGTGAACAGATTGAGTTTGGACACAGAAGTCTGTTGGATGATTTGCTGGAATATGTTTTCAGCGGGAAACGCTGCAAGCTCCTTCTCATTGGCGACACAGCACAGCTCCCTCCCGTAGGAAGCCACGAAAGTCCTGCCTTGGATGCGACACTTCTAAGCAGTGCTTTTCCTCTGACCATTGCATCATACGAGCTTACCGAAGTTGTAAGACAAGCCCTACAATCAGGTATTCTCGCCAACGCGACCCATCTGCGAAAACTGCTGTCAGAACAACAATTAGAATACAACTTACCCGTTTTCAATATCGAACCGTATCATGACTGCACGATGATTGAGCCTGAAACATTTGAAGAAATGCTGTACGACACATTTGATTCAAGTCGTGAGGGCAATTCCGTTATTATTTGCAAATCGAATAAAAGGGCAAACCTGTTCAATCAAGCCATCAGAAGCCGGATCATGAATATGGAAGGTGAGATTGCCACAGGCGATCGGCTAATGATTGTAAAGAACAACTACTTCTGGGCAGATCAAAACAAAGCCATCAGTTTTATCGCCAATGGAGATATGGTCGAATTGAAAAAGATCTCGCACTTTGAGGAGATGTACGGCTTCAAGTTTGCCGATGTAGAAATCAGTTTTTTAGACTATCCTGACATGCCGTATCTTCAAGTAAAAATTTTGCTTGACACCTTATATAGTAACGGTGCGGCACTCACGGAAGAAGAATGGATGAAACTAAGGCAAAACGTAGAGGAAGACTACATGGATATTCCCAGCCGACGCGATCGTTATAAGGAGATGAGAAAAAATCCGTGGCTGAACGCCCTGCAGGTCAAGTTTGCCTATGCATTGACCTGTCACAAAACCCAAGGCGGCCAATGGAAAAATGTCTTTATCGACTCTTCATTTAATCAAAAGGACACCCTTGAAACGGAAGATGTTCGCTGGTTATACACAGCATTGACACGTGCCGAAGAGAATGTGTTCTTTGTCAATTTCGCTACTAAGTTTTTTGAGGAATAGAAGTCCATCCCACTAAAAACACCGAATGCCCCTTATAAAAAGAGGCATTCGATATAACCTAAAACTCAAACAAACGAAAAAACAGAAACAGAACGCCCCTCCTTTTTGTGGAGGGGCGTTTCCGTTACGGGTGGGCGGCG
>JASBYY010000066.1 GCA_029983675.1 Bacteroidales bacterium
GCTTATTTTTCCGGCAAAGATACATAAAAAAAGGTAAATATGCGGACATTCATTTGTATTTTTACTCGTATGGATAATTATTGCTTTTGCATCTTGGGTAAGTTTTCAACTATGGTGGGACAGAAAAGCAAAAGTAACTACAACTTCTGTTGAAGGAGATGAATTCATCGCTACGCCTGTTTTTTCTCATTTTATTCAAACTTTGGGAGAATGGGTTGGTACTTGGATCGGAATTGTAGGCTTTTCAGTAGCATTGTTGACTACAATATTTTTAGGAGGTGAAGCTTATTATTTATCTTATCAAATTGGTCTTCCTTTTCTAAAAACAGGCTTTCTCTCCATCATTCTGATGCCAATCTACAGTTTCCTTATTATCATTGGTGCAAGGTTTCTTGCTGAACAGTTTAGAGCTCTTTTTTCTATTGCAAACAACACAAAGAAGAATTAAAATCAGCACATAACAGCACTTTGGCGTATATGGCGGGTTTAGTTGTAATTGAAACATTCTGCTTCTAATAAACATTAGTGGTAAATGAAAAACAATGCTATTAAGTCCGCCACATCGCAAATCTGAAATGCGTTTTTCACTCCCTGATTTTTGGGGTGCGCAATGATAAAGTTCAGAAAAAGGTTCAAAAACAAAATACTGAAAGGATTGATCTGAAAAACAAGGCACCAAGAAAAAACTTACTTGCCGAGATGGGAACGAAAGGCTTCGTTCCCATACTTCAGCAGTTTCTAACAAACTCAAAATTCATTCTAAAACATTAGTTGACAAAAATCAAGTGCAAAGATGGGGCTGTTTCGGCTTCCCAACCATCCCCATTAGTAGGGATTTTTCTGACACTCCATCCCCTATTGTTATGAATATTGAGCAAAATAGCAGCTTTCAATTCCAAACCATCGGATTCACCGTCGGTTTTTAGAGTCAAAAAAAGCCTGCCTCTTGCGAGACGAGCTTTTTCATCACCTATTTTATAATAGGACGCTGTCCTTATTTGTATCTATACTCGTTCAGGACATCTTTCACACGGTCGGGGGTCATGCGGCCATACACCTTGTCACCCACTTCGATGACTGGGGCAAGACCACAAGCGCCAACGCAACGCAGGCATGTCAGCGAGAATTTGCCGTCGGGCGTAACCTCACCCACATTGATGCCAAGCTGACGTTTGATCTCGTCGAGCACCTTTTCGGCACCACGCACGTAGCAAGCCGTTCCAAGGCACACCGAAATCGGATACTCACCCTTGGGCTTCATGGTGAAGAATGAGTAGAAGGACACGATGCCATAAACCCTTGATGCCGGAATGTGCAATTCGGCGGCGACAAGTTCTTGGACCTCGGCAGGAAGATAGCCGAACTCGCCTTGAACCTTGTGCAACACGTTGATCACCTCTCCCGGTTTGTTGTCAAAAGACTTACAAACGTCCTTCACAAACTTAATCTTCGATTCTGATAATTTAATAACTGCCATGATTATTCCTTTCTAATTGATTCATTATTAATAAATTACTCACCGATTTCAACACAATTCGATTTGTCGAAATAGTGCGTATGAAGCAGTTCGTGCGACTTATGACCGCAGGGTTCTCCGAGATATTCCGCATAAAGTTTCTGTATGGACGGATTTTCATGCGATTTACGAATCGGTTTGCCTTCATCTTCACGATAAATGGCCTCGAAACGCTTCTTGATGATCTCGCTATTGCCGTGGTGGTAGGGCTGACCGGCACCACCGATGCAGCCGCCGGGGCAAGCCATGACCTCGATGGCATGGAACTGTTCCTTGCCGTCGCGGACACTTTCCAACAGCTTACGGGCATTCGCCAGACCGTGGGCGATACCAATATGAATATCAGTACCGTTGAAATCGACATGGGCATCACGGATGCCTTCCAAGCCACGGAGTTGCGTAAACTCCACTTTTTCGAGTTTCTTGCCGGTAAACACTTCGTAGGCCGTACGCGTGGCAGCTTCGATAACGCCACCCGTGGCACCGAAGATAACGGCGGCACCTGTCGATTCGCCAAGCGGATCGTCGTAGTCTTCCGAAGGCATGTCCTTCAGATCCATATTGTACTGTTTGATCAGTCGAGCCAGTTCGCGGGTTGAAAGCACGTAGTCCACATCGGGATTGTTATCAACAGCAAACTCATCTCTCCTGCACTCGTATTTCTTCGCCAGGCAAGGCATGATGGAAACCACCACGAGGTCTTCGCGTTTGATGTTCATCTTTTCGGCCCAATAGCTCTTGGCGATGGCACCGAACATCTGTTGCGGCGATTTTGCCGTGGAAGGCACATCGAGCATGTCGGGGAAGTTGTGTTCGAAGAAGTTCACCCAGCCTGGGCAGCAGGACGTAAGGATGGGCAGACGAACGCTCTTGTCGCCGGCCATGAACTTCGAGATGCGGTTCAGCAACTCGGTGCCTTCTTCCATAATGGTCAAGTCAGCGCTAAAGTCGGTATCGAACACATAGTCGAAGCCGAGACGACGCAATGCGGCGGTCATCTGTCCTGTGACGATGGTGCCGGGGGTCATGCCGAACTCTTCACCCAAAGCCACACGTGTGGCAGGAGCGGTTTGTACGATGACCGTCTTTTTAGGATTGTTAATGGCCGACATCACTCTACGGGTATCGTCCACTTCGCTCAAAGCACCCACAGGGCACACTTGCACGCACTGACCGCACATAACGCAAGTCGATTCAACCATGTCTTGCTCGAAAGCAGGCGAAACCACTGCCATAAAGCCGCGGTTGATAGCCGACAAAGCGCCCACGCTTTGGATGTTGTTACACATGTTTTCGCAACGGCGGCACATCACGCACTTGTCCACATCACGGATGATGGAGGGCGACATATCCTTACGGTAGGTTGACTGTTCGCCTTTGAAAGGAATCTCGCGAATGCCAAGGTACTGGGCCAAGGCTTGCAGTTCGCATTGTCCCGACTTGGGGCAGGTCAAACAGTCGGCCGGGTGGTCGGAAAGCATTAATTCGACCACGGTACGGCGTGCGTTGATCACACGGGGGCTATGGGTGTGTACCACCATGCCATCCATGCATTCGGTGGCACAAGCTGGAGCCAGATTTCTTCTGCCTTCCACCTCAATGACACAAACACGGCATCCACCCGGTTTGTTTTCAAAGTTCATTCCTGCCAATTCAAAGTAACAAAGGGTAGGAATATGAATACCGGCTTGACGAGCGGCTTTCAAAATCGTAGTGCCTTGTGCTACCTCTACCGGTTTATTATCTATTGTTAATTTTACCATTTTATGTTCTCCTTATGAATTATTTGACAGAAATCGCATCAAACTTACAGCCACTCATGCAGGCACCGCACTTGATACACACAGATGTGTTGATAACCATCGAGGGCAGTTTGTGTCCTGGGGCAATGTACTCGGTCTTCGAGATGGCATTGGCGGGGCAGTTTTTGGCGCACTTGCCGCAACCGATACACTTTTCCTGATCGATGACATAGTTCATGAGTTTCTTACACACACCGGCACGGCATTTCTTTTCGACGACATGCTCCACATATTCGTCCCAGAAATTGTCCAAAGTGGAGAGTACCGGGTTCGGGGCGGTCTGACCCAATCCGCAAAGCGCCGTGTCCTTAATAACAGCGGCGAGGTTACGGAGTTCTTCAAGGTCTTCCATAGTACCGTTGCCTTCGGTAATTCTCGTAAGGATTTCAAGCATACGCTTGTTGCCGATACGGCAGGGAGTGCACTTGCCGCAGGATTCTTCGCAAGTAAATTCAAGGTAGAACTTCGCGATGGCGACCATGCAGGAGGTCTCGTCCATCACGACCATACCACCGGAACCCATCATCGAACCGGCTGCCACGAGGCTGTCGTAATCGATTTGGGTATCAAGATGTTTGGTTGTCAAACAGCCGCCGGAAGGGCCACCGGTTTGCACAGCCTTAAACTGACGACCGCCTTTGATGCCACCGCCAATTTCGTATATGATGTCACGCAGAGGCGTTCCCATCGGGACTTCGATAAGACCGACATTGTTGATTTGTCCGGCCAAGGCAAACACCTTTGTCCCTTTTGATTTTTCGGAGCCGTACTTGCTGAACCATTCGGCACCTTTATTAATAATAATCGGAATGTTGGCAAGGGTCTCGACGTTATTCACGTTGGACGGTTTGCCCATATAACCTTCTACAGCTGGGAAAGGAGGTTTGAAGGTAGGTTCGCCGCGTTTGCCTTCCATGGAGTGGATCAAAGCGGTTTCTTCGCCGCAGACAAAAGCACCGGCACCAAAACGCAATTCGATGTCGAAATCGAATCCTGAGCCGAGGATGTCTTTGCCAAGGAGGCCGTATTCACGGGCTTGTGCAATAGCGATTTCTAAACGATGGATGGCCAAGGGATATTCTGCGCGAATATACACCAATCCTTGGGAAGCCCCAATGGCATAGCCGCAGATGGCCATGGCCTCGATGATGGAGTTCGGGTCGCCTTCCATGATGGAACGGTCCATAAACGCACCCGGGTCACCCTCATCGGCATTGCAGATCGCGTATTTCTGGTCGGCTTTGCTCTTGGCGCAAAGACCCCATTTCACACCTGTCGGGAAGCCCGCGCCGCCACGGCCGCGCAGACCTGACCTGGTGATTTCGTCAATGACCTGTTGGGGGGTCATCTCGGACAGCACTTTGCCCAAAGCTTCGTAACCATCGCGCGAAATATACTCGTCGATGCTTTCCGGATTGATGAAGCCGCAATTGCGCAAAGCGATACGAAGTTGCTTCTTGTAGAAGCCCATGTGCTTCGAGTCGGCCACATGCTCTTTGTTTTCCGGATCAAGGTAAAGCAGGTCGGTCACCTTACGTCCCTTGATGATGTGCTCTTCAATAATCTTGCGGACATCTTCGGGTTTAACTTGGGTGTAGAATGTGTTGTCGGGCATAATCTTGACGATAGGGCCTTTTTCGCAGAAGCCAAAGCAACCTGTTTTAATCACTTGGATTTCATCCTGCAAGCCTTTGTCTGCCAGAATGTTCTGAAAACACGAAACGATTTCAGAACTTGCAGATGCTTGACATCCGGTACCTCCGCACACAAGCACATGCATCTTGATTTTTGTCATATAAAGTCCTCCAAATAAATAAGTTAGTCAATAGTCTCGTAGTTCACGGGAATGATGCCTTCCACCAGTTCGTTGTTCATAACGTACCTGGTCAGAATCTCATCTGCCTTTGCGTTATCGACGTGGCCAAACACAACCGGTTCTTTGCCCGGCTTCCTCACCTCGATGGTGGGTTCGGCATGGCAGTAACCCATGCAACCCGTCTGGGTGAAAATAATGCTCAGTTTCAGCTTGTCAGCCTCTTCCATCATGTGTTCCATTACCTGCTTGGCGCCCGCAGCAATACCGCAGGTGGCCATTGCAACCTTAATTTGAACCAAAGAGTCAGGATTATTGCTCTTTTCGCGAAGATCAAGGTTCGACCGAAGCTTGTCTTTCATAGCTTTCAGTTCTGCCAAAGATTTGACTTTTGCCATTTTGTTCTCCTTTTTAGGTGATTATAAATGATTAATGAGTTGTTTAATGTCTTGAATTTATTTGAATTTGTCTTAGTTCCTATCCTTTTGATTTTTTGTCTCGATAAACTGTCTTGTTCTAATGTCTTTCAAAAAAGTGCCACAAAGGTAATAAAGAAAACCATACGAGCCAACAAAAAACCAAGATAAATAACCGGCTATTGACTGCTGTATATAATTTTGCAAATCAATGTATTAATGTCAATGAACGGCAATAAAAAACATCGGTTAACAAAAGAGAGCTGTTTTTTGCATCACAACCAGTTTCTTAGCATTAAGCTAAAAAAACGCGCCCAACTCATTTATTCTTGCCCTCCCTTATAATTCGTCGTTGCAAAGCATCCTCAACACTTTGTAGAAATTACTCTCCTTGACTTCCATCTTGTCTCCTACCGACAAAACATCGTAAACATCATGCAGAAAATTGTTGCGATCCTCTTCGGTGGGTAAAAACTCGTCCTTATGGGCTTTGAAAAAACTCAACCAGTTGGGGCTGCTCATCTTTCGGAACACTTCGAACACCTCGGTATAATCGTTATGGTTCCATCTTTCTAGGATTTTCTCCAATTCCGACATATTGATCGTACCGTCGATACCTGCCGCACAGAGCATCATGAAAATCTCAAATTTCTGCCTTGTCAGATTGTTTTCTAATGCGTTTTCCATAGCTGTAAATTTCTACGTCATTTATTTGCTACAAAAATAAGCAATTGTTTGTTACTTTTGCCTTTTCAAATCAATTTTCCATGAAAAAACACATACTATTATTTTTCTTGCTGGCATTCAGCCATTTGTCTTTTTCTCAGCATAATTGTTATTGGGTGTTTTTCACCGACAAAAATGGCTCAGCGTTTGATCCCTACGCCTATTTCGATGCAAAAGCCATCGCCCGCTACACACAATGCGGCGCATCCTTGTACGACATCAGCAATTATCCGGTCAATGAAACCTACTCCAATGCCGTTGCTGACTTGGCTGCCGAAGTGGTGGGGACATCGCGTTGGCTCAATGCTGTCGGCATCATGGCTTCCGACGAGGCGGCTTCTCGCATCATGACACTGCCTTTTGTTGACCGCGTAGAAGAAATCGCACATGCCCCGATGACTTTGGCCAGTGCAACTGTTGACGCCCCCCAAAAAGCCCTACTTGTTTCTGACAGCGTTATCCACGAGCAGTTGAAACGTTTCGGAGGTAATTTCTTCATCGAAAAAGGCATTGACGGCAAGGGGCTGCGCATTGCGGTGTTTGACGGCGGTTTCCCCAAGGTGGACACCCACCCCGCCTTCCGGCACCTACGTGACGGCAAACAGATTCTTGCCACCTACAACTTTCCGAAAAAATGCGAAAACGTGTATGGCTGGGATTCGCACGGTACCATGGTGTTGAGCTGCATTGCCGGCGTGATGGACGGAACCAAGATTGGCTTAGCCACCGGAGCGGAGTTTCTGCTGGCACGTACCGAAATCGACCCCGAACCTTTCAAAGAAGAAATATGGTGGGCACAAGGTGTGGAATGGGCCGATAAAAACGGAGCCGACATCATCAACAGCTCATTGGGTTACGGCAAAGACCGCTACTATACGAGAAACATGGACGGCACCTCGTATGTCGCCAAAGCCGCCAATATGGCGGTAGAAAAAGGCATCCTCGTTTGCAATGCCGCCGGCAACGAAGGCAACGACAACCACTGGAGGACCATCATCACGCCCAGCGACGCTGAAAATGTGCTCTGCGTGGGCGGCATCGAAGCCAGCTTGGAGAGTTATCGCCACATCGATTTCAGCTCTTACGGCCCCACTGTTGACAAACGCCGCAAGCCGAATGTCTGCGCCTACGGATACGCTCAAGTTGCAAGTCTGTCGGGAGGTTTCACCAACGCCTACGGAACCTCTTTCGCCAGCCCGCTGACAGCCGGATTCTGCGCCTGCGCCTGGCAAACACGCCGCGATCTGACTGCATTAGAAATGAAAGACGAAATTGAAAAATCAGGCGACCTCTACCCTTATTTCGACTACGCATTCGGCTATGGCGTGCCACAAGCCGCCTACTTTACCAATGATATTGAAAAAGCGTTACCGTCGTTTGAAATCCACGAAGACAATGCCGACATCCACATCAAAGTCCTTGATACCACAGGGCCGGTCTTTGTCAATATCGAAGACAATGATGGCATTCTCATCGGTTACTACCAATTCGTCCATCCCGATGGAAAAGAAAGAACCATTTCGCTTTCGAAAACACAACTTGGAAACGGCCATAAAATCAACGTGAGCCACAATAGTTATTTCAAAAGCTATCCGATTGAAAATCAAAATGATGCCATATCAACGCCAACAGTAAATCATCCGCTTGCCATCAGTGTGCAAAACGGTACATTCCCCAAAATCAAGCGCGAAGGTCTGCAATCGTCGATGACACTGTCCTACAGCTTCAACGCGCCCGATTCCACTTGGAACCGTTATAGCCCTTCTGCCTTTTATAACATGCGCTGGATGTGGGGCAAAACCTACAAAATCGGAGCCGGTATTGGTTTCGGCTACCACAAACGCCAAAGCACCCGTGTGTTGACCGGACAAAACGACCATATCTCCATGCAATCATTCGTTCTGCGTGGTGAGGTGTTTCAGCGCGTTGTCAACAGAATGTGGGGCGTCAACTGGGACCTTGGCGCCTACGGCGACTTTAACTATACACGCAGAATCGTCCATCGCTACGATGAAGTAAGCACGATGCAAAACGACCTTCCTCACGACAAAAGGATCGAAACGATCTATAGAAAATGCAAGCACATCAATCGCTTTGAATATGGTTTGATCACGCGATTCAGCTATACGATTAAAAGCCAATTGAATATCGGAGTTGTCGTTGGCTACCGGCTTTCTAAAGTCATCACCGGCGAAGACCCGCTCATCGGAAACCCTGATCACAATCCATCGCCTTGGCACTTCGGCTTCGAGATAGAGTTGTAGAACCAACCCTTCTGAAAAAACACCAACACAACAACCAACTCAAGGTACGCTTTGACCGGCGTACCTTTTTTCTTGCCAATGTTTTTGAACAATATGTACGACAAACATTTTGTTTTTTCTTACATTTGCAATCGTAACCAATCATCATTGAAACAATGAAAGTAAAAGAATTAGTTGACAAACTCGACCTTAAGGTGCTTGCCGGCGGACAAGGGCTGGATAGAGACATTGACGGGTGCTACATTTCCGACTTGCTCAGCGATGTGATGGGAAATGCATACGAAGGCAATATCTGGATCACACTGCAAACACACAAGAATGTGATGGCAGTGGCTTCGCTGAAAGAGCTTTCGTGCATCATCCTTGTAAAAAACCTTGTTCCAAACGACGAGACCATTGCACAAAGCGACGAAGAAGGGCTTCCCCTGCTCCAAACCAACCTCCCGACATACGAAATTGCCGGAATGGTTTACAACCTGCTACACCAGTAAAACGGTTGGGCGATTTGCGAAGTGATTTGCATTTTGCAAATCGCTTGTTGGTGGA
>JASBYY010000067.1 GCA_029983675.1 Bacteroidales bacterium
GCCGAAAGCATCACACCCCATAAAACCCTGCCTGTTTTCATGCCTGCAAAAATAAACATTTTTCGGGCAGTATGTGATGGACAAATGGCATTCGGATCCTCACAATCCAGAGACCCCTTTTTAATTTTTAATTTATTTTCCAGAAACTGCGCGTGAAAAGAATCAGTACGGTAAAAATTTCAAGACGCCCGACCAACATCACAAAAGAAAGGATCCATTTTGCAGTTGCAGGAAGATCGCCGATGCATGCCGTGGGACCCGTAACTCCCGAACCGATGCCAAAGTTACCGAAACAAGAAACTACGGAAATCATGGCATCGTCAAATGGGATGCCCAATGCAGAAAGCGCTATAGTACTGAAAACTATAATAATAAGATAGAACACCATATAAACGCACACGCGGCTCATCGTATCAACTCCAATAGATTGGTTCGAGATTTTAACGGAATACATACCCGTGGGATGGATCAACTTTTGTATTTCATTCTTGATGAACTTGAACAGCACCAATACACGCGCCATCTTAATGCCGCCGCTGGTCGATCCCGCACATCCGCCGATAATCATCATAAGCACCGTGGGCATCAGGAAAAGCACGCCCCAATTGTCGTAATTGCTGAATCGCGCTTGATAACCCGTGCTGGAAAACACATTCACCACATGGAAAAGTGATGTGCAAAACGTATCATTGGCACCTTTCGGATAAGAGGCGATCTGTTGGTCAGTAGTTCCGTTAATGTTCGGGGCAAGGTAAAACAATGTGAAAAACAGCGCCACCGTGATGAACACGGATAGGACAAAAGTGCGCATTTCCTCATTCTTACGGACAACATCGAAACGGCGCATTACAAAGAAATAATGTATCGAGAAATTCAAGCTCGAAATCAGCATAAAAAACGAAACCACATACTCGATGTAGCGCGACTGGAAATAACCCATGCAGGCATTATGGGTGCTGAATCCACCCGTTGCAATAGTCGTCATCGAATGGCACACCGCATCAAAAAGATCCATCGGTCCCATCCAGTAAAATAACATGCAGGTTAGGGTAAGAAAGATATAGATGATCCAAAGGATACGTGCTGTTCCTTGCATCGTGGGCGACAACTTTTCAATACTGATGCCCGGAGCCTCGGCGGCGAACATGGACATTTTGCGCGATCCTTTAGCCACAGAAGGGATGAAAGCAAGGGTAAACACTATGATTCCCAAGCCGCCAAGCCATTGTGTGATGCTGCGCCATAGCAAAACACCATGGGGCTGTCCGTCAATCACATGAAGGGTTGTAAAACCCGTGGCGGTAAAGCCCGACATGGTTTCGAAAAACGCATCGGCGGCATTATCGATGGTTCCGCATAAAAGAAAAGGCATCATGCCGAAAGCCGACATCAACACCCACGCCAAGCTGACCACAAGGAAAGAATCGCTCTGACGGAACTCGCTTTTCCTGCTCCGATTGCCTATAATCAGCAGGACGATGCCGAGAAGACCTATTGTAGCTGAGGTAATAAGAAACGCATCGCGATCCGGATCATGGTAGTACCAGCTCACGAGAGCCGCCGCCATCATAGCGGCAGTCTCAATTAGAAACAATATGCCGAACAGTTTGCTTTTCATGGCTCATCACATTAGCCTTGCCCGGTTCGAAAACGGCCGTCACACACAGCGAAAATGCCGACAGAACGCCTCACCACTTTTCAGCCCAGCCTTCGCCAAAGTCGAAACCGTCTGCGTCATCCTCCGCAACATCCTCGTCATCCTTCTTCTCCTGATACGAATGGTCGTTATACTGTTTGACAAAACGAAGAAAGTCGGCGGAAGCTATGGCTGTGATTTCTCCTTCCTTATCGGGAGAAACGGCAATGTCGATTTCATCGCGTCGCAGCTCTCTCAACCACACATAAAGCTCCGAAAATCCCATTTCCGCCACTGCATAATCCTCCCAGTCGCCCAAAGCTGCCTGTCGGGCCTTCTCTTCCGACTCCCATATCGGAACATAAGAATGTCGCGATCCGTCTTCAAGCATGGCAAACATGCCTTCCATGGCTTGCAACAGCCACACTTGCCGTGTTGCCGTTATCGCATCAGTAAATTGTTTCAAGTCGGTCATGTCCAATATATGTTTGAAATGATGTGTAGCGTGACACAGACAACTCTATGGCATTGCCAAAGCCTTGTCGGGCTTCAACGTCTCTTCGACTGCTGTTGCTGACGCAGTTGTGCCTTTTGAGCCTCTTCAAGCCGTTTCATGAAACCGGATTTCTTGACCGGCTTCTTCTTGTTCTTCTCAATGGTAGCACGCACCTTGTTTTCGTCAATCAGACGGCGGAAAATGAACATCTGAATGAAAGTGATGATGTTGGCCAGCATATAGTAATAGCTCAATCCCGAGGAATAACTGTTGAAGATGCCGAGGAACAGGATGGGCATGAGATACATCATGACTTTCATGGCCTTCATCTGTTGGTTTTGCGTGCCTGCCATCTGTTTGTTGGTGACAAAAGTGTAAATCACGGTTGTAATGGTCATCAACAGGCAGAATAAGCTGACGTGGTCGCCGTAACCCGGAATAGAGAAAGGCAAATTCAGAATGCTATCGTAAGTGGAAAGGTCTTCCGCCCACAGGAAAGGTTGCTGACGCAGCTCGATACTGGTCGGAAAGAAACGGAACACGGCAAACAAGACAGGCATTTGCAGCAGCATGGGCAGGCAGCCCGACAAAGGACTGGCGCCAGCCTGACGTTGCAAGGTCATGATGGCCTGCTGCTTTTTCATGGCATCTTCCTCTTTGGGGAATTTCGCATTGATCTCGTCCATTTCGGGCTTCAACACCCGCATCACGGCGGTGGATTTGTACGACTTAAATGCAAACGGGAACAATACAATCTTGATAAGAATGGTAAGTATCAGAATGACAATGCCGTAGCTCCATCCATACGATCCGAGCCAGTTGAACACAAATATAACTCCGTAGTTGATCCAGCGAATCAGGAAGAAGGAACCGATATTAATCTGACGGTGCAGTCCGATGCCGTAGCCTCGCAATGTTTGGAAGTGGTTCGGTCCGAAATACAGCGACATCGGGACAACGGTCTCCTTTTGCTTGACGTTGTAAGGAACTTCGAGATCGGCAACCATCGTTTTCAGATAACGCGGATTGTCAGAATGCTGTGTGCTTGTCGAGAACTTAGCATTTTCGAAAGCTTCCTTGGCAATGATCACATTGCAGAAAAAACGCTGCTTGAACGAGGCCCATTTCAATTTTGTAGAAACCGTTTCTTCATCGTCCTTGGTCTCGTTGAGATGATCGACATCGTCATCGGCAAACGACTTGAAAAACACAGAGGAGCCTGAAAAACGGTCAACACTCTTTTCCTGACGCATCAAATCGACATTCCAGTTGATGTTCATGAAATTGGTGGTTGCCGCAATGAAATCGTCCATCCCTACTGTCACGATGTTGAAATCCATCATGTAGTCGTTATCCGGAATAACATATTGAAATTCAACATAATGTTCATTTGCATCCTGCTGCATGTCAGGGTCCTTCGCGAACAATCGCATGGCAAACAGAACGCTATCGCCCTCAGGAACACTGATACTGCCTCCCTCGTAGGGTTTGCCGTTGAGATAAGGTTGAAAGAACAATTGCGACGTGTTGACGGTGCGGTTGCCGGCAAAGAACGAAAGGTCGAACACTGCGGTTTCGGGATCGAAAGTGATCAGCGGCAGTGAGTCATAAGTCTTGTAATCCTTCAGCTCCACGCTTTTCACAAAACCGCCCTTGTTGCTGAAAGTTATCTTCTGGATTTGATTTTCAATGGTCCAAACCTGCTCTTCGCCTTCTGCTGCGGAAGCAAAAACCCCGTAGCGGTTTTGCAGCTCATTATAGGCTTGCTGCGCCAATGCGGTTGAATCCATCAGCGTGTCGTTTGCAGCTACCTGCAAAGCACGAATGGAATCGTTCAGCGATGCCTGTTCGGCATAACGAATGGAATCAAGGATAAAGGCTTCGCGGTTGGCGTTCCGAATGGAATCCCGCACCCGCTGCTGTTCGGCCAATTCTTTTTTCGAGGGCGTCATCCACATCATCCAGCCAAACAGCAAGGCTCCGATCAGAATAAAGCCAATTAATGTGTTTTTATTCATCTGTTTCTTTTCAATTCAAAATGCAATAATATAAAAATTTGAAAAACCCAACTGGGCGGTTGGACAAAGCGTCACCTCCCCTACGCCTCTCATTTCCTTGAGTTTTCTAATGCCGCCTTTATAAATCCCACGAACAACGGATGCGGTTTGGCCACCGTGCTCTTGTATTCGGGGTGGAACTGCACGCCGATGAAACAAGGATGTTGAGGTATCTCGACAATTTCCACCAAATCACGCTCCGGATTGCGTCCCGTAGCGACCATGCCATACTTGGCAAACTCGTCGATATATGCATTATTAAACTCGTAACGATGGCGATGACGTTCAGAAATCATCTTTTCATGATACGCCGAAAAAGCCTTTGAATTTTCTTCAAGAAGGCAGGGATACACCCCCAGACGCATGGTGCCGCCCATATTGCCGATATTCTTTTGGTCGCTCATGATATCGATGACAGGGTGCGTGGTCTTCGGATTCATTTCTGCGGAGTTGGCATCCTTAAATCCTAAGACATTGCGGGCGAACTCGATGACAGCGCACTGCATGCCAAGGCAGATGCCGAAAAACGGTATCGCATGTTCGCGGGCATATTGCACGGCCAAAATCTTACCTTCCAATCCACGGCTGCCGAAACCCGGCGCGACAAGGATGGCGTCCACGCCGCTAAACTTCTCGTCTAAATTCTCAGGATTAAGGTATTCGCTGTGCAACGAACGCACATTCACCTTGGTTTCGTTGGCTACGCCACCATGGATCAACGCCTCGCGGATAGACTTGTAGGCATCTTTCAGCTCGACATACTTTCCGACCAAGGCAACCGTAACCTCGTGCGACGGATTGTGCAAATGTTTCAGGAAACGCTTCCAAGATTCAAGATGTATCTTTTCGGGAATGGCCGTATTGGTCTTGCGCAACACTTCCACATCGAGTTTCTCTTCCAACATGTTGATGGGCACATCATAGATGGATGGCGCGTCGATGCTTTCGATAACGGAAGAATTTTCCACATTGCAGAACAAAGCGATTTTGGATTTCATCGACTGCGTGAGATGGTGCTCGGTGCGGCAAACGATGATGTCGGGCTGAACACCTTGCTGCTGCAGGTTTTTCACAGAATGCTGTGTCGGCTTGGTTTTCAATTCGGCGGCGGCGGAAAGATAGGGCACCAAGGTAAGATGGATGACGGCGCAGTCGCGGCCCATCTCCCACTTCATTTGACGGATGGCTTCGACGAAAGGCAGCGATTCAATGTCGCCTACCGTGCCGCCCACCTCCGTAATGACAAAGTCGTAGGTGCCGTCGTTGCCCAGCAAACGGATGCAACGCTTGATCTCGTCGGTAATGTGCGGAACGACTTGAACGGTCGAACCAAGATATTCGCCTTTGCGCTCCTTGTTGATGACATTCTGGTAGATGCGTCCCGTAGTGAAATTATTCGACTGCGACGTGGGAACATTCGTGAAACGCTCATAGTGCCCCAAGTCGAGGTCGGTTTCAGCACCGTCTTCCGTCACAAAACACTCGCCGTGCTCATAAGGATTCAAAGTGCCAGGATCCACGTTGATATACGGGTCGAGCTTTTGGTTGGTCACTGCAAAGCCACGCGCCTGAAGCAACTTGGCCAGCGACGCCGAAATGATTCCCTTTCCTAATGAGGAAGCAACGCCTCCTGTCACAAAAATGTACTTCGTCTTTTTCATTGAAAAACAAGGTGTTCTGTTCAAAAAAATAATACTATTAGCGACCATAACGGTTATCGTATCGCTTTCATTCCGGCTCTAAAACACAAAACCAATCCCGAAGAGCCTTCTCCTCAGAATGGTTCCCGTCAGTGCCAGCACGCAAAATATTGAGCAAAAATAGTAATTAATGATACATGATTGGAAAACAGATGAAAAAAATTACTTTCAGATATATTTTATATACTGAAAATGAAGATTTTATCCTATCACTGACATCTTCCATTCTAAAATCAACACCACTTATCGAGATCCACAAAAGACCCACCTAATTAATACATGAGACCTCTTCCCGCAAAACCAAGGTCAAGCTCCCGACTTCGAGTTCTTATCACTTATTCGGGGCTTGAAAACGGTTCAGCAAATCGTTACGATAGCTTGATCCGACCGGAATACGTTCGTCGGCAACCGTGACATGCGCCTTGTCGAGATCCTGAATGTATTTGAACGACACGATGAACGACTTGTGCACCCTGACAAAACGATCGGAGGGCAAACGTTCTTCGAGATCCTTCAATGCGAACAATGCGGTGATGCGGCGTTGCTTGGTATGGAATGTAACATATTCGTGCTGTCCCTCAATATACAGCAAATCGTCCAAGTTGATCTTGTAAAGTTTATAGTCCGCTTTGACCACTATGAAATCCTGCGACTCTTCCGTCACAACCGTGGCAGGCGATGCGCTTTCCTCTTTTTCCTTGGTTGCGTCAATCTGCGCGAAAGCCTTTTTGATGGCTTGGTAAAAACGCGGGAAATCGAAAGGTTTCAGCAGGTAATCGATCACACCTAAATTAAAAGCATCTACGGCATATTCGGAATAGGCCGTCGTAAAAATGATGGCAGGCTTCTTTTCCAAGGTTTTCACCAGCTCAAGTCCCGTGATATCAGGCATCTGAATGTCAAGCAGCAAAATATCGACCGCATTGTCTTTCAGTGCATGAAACGCCTCAATCGCATTAGAGCAAGTGGCCACAAGGTGCAGCGACTCAACCTTTGAGACATAGTCCTGCAAGAGTTTCCGGGCTAAAAATTCATCGTCAACAACGACAACATTGTACTTTTTGTCAGTCATTTCAAATCCTCCATGGTTTCAACTTTATCAATACTAACGGTAACAGTATATGAATCAGTGGTTTGATTGATATTAAACTGGTAATTCTTTCCATAGTGCAGCATCAGACGTTTCTGTACATTAATTAATCCTATCCCCGATTTCTTTTTCTGCATGATGACGACATCCGTCCGATTCACCGAGTTTGAAGCAGAAAAGAAAAACGTGCCGTCCTTCTGGATGATTTTGAAGTGCACAAAACCGTCCGTATTGACATCGAGCCGACTGTATTTGAAGCAGTTTTCCACAATAGGCTGAAGAATCATCGGCGCAATCAGATAGTCGGAACACTCGATGTCCTTTTCCAACTTCACATCGCGCGAGCCGCCTATGGTCATGATCTGAAAGTCAATATAATTGGCAATGTAATTGACCTCTTTGTGCAGCGGTATCACAACAGCCTGACACTCCACCAGCACATAACGCAACATTTGCGACAATTTCAGCACGCTATCAGCAGCCTTGTCATCTTTGGTGTAAACCAACGAATAGATGTTGTTCAAAGCATTGAATAGAAAATGCGGATTGATTTGTGATTTCAGATACCGCAGCTCCATGTCGAGCTTTTCGCTCTTCAGCTCTTCATTGGCCATCTCGTCCTTCTTGGCCTGATTTTGATAATAGATAATGATGGTCAGGGTGGCAGCAAGGCTGAACCATATCAACCGGATGGCAAACAAATTCGGCCATTCCTGCTGTGGCCCCCCCATGCCTTTTGACAATTTGGCATGAATGACAACCGAAATATAAGCCCATAGCATGGTGAACGCCGACACCAACAGAAAAAAAATCAAATTGCGACGGCAACGCTGCAAAATGCAAGGAATGAAAATGTGCTTGATGGTCATTACAAAAGAAACAACCATCAGCACAATGATGGATGAAATCGCCGACCGAAAACCGATAGGAGAACGAAAATAAGCCGTATAAAAGGCACCGAACAGAATGACCCAAGTGATGCCGTAGCGATGCAAACGGCTCAGCAAGGTAGGACTCTTGATATACTTAACGATACCCATAGGCAGTGATTTCCTTGCAAAAATAATACGAGTTTTTGTATTTTCCGCAATTATTGGCAAATTATTAAGACTTCCGGGCAAAAACAACCTGTTTCAAGCATAAACTCAACCATCTTTCTCGTTAATTTGACTCTCAAATTCACAGGCGAAAAAGTCAAATGGACATAAAGCCCCTTGAACTGACATTTAGCGCCGCCGAAACCTTTGATGCGAATGTTATTTTTATGTTCCTTTGCATCTTGAAATGGACAATGACTTTTTCATTCACTTAAAAATAGAGAAAATATGAGAATAAGACTTTTAAAATTGCTATTTTTCCCCTACCTCCTGCTGGCCTCATTTCCACAAACCTTGCTGGCTCAGGAAAACCTGAACATCACACTGGAGCAGACCTTGGAAATC
>JASBYY010000068.1 GCA_029983675.1 Bacteroidales bacterium
CCCCCCCCGCTTTTCATTGGTACACAGGTCAAAAGACCTTCAGACTGCGAGCGTAGTCAAACCTTACTCATCCTTTTTCAGCGGCTGCTTGACTTTAGCCGACAGGAACTCCCTGTTGAGTCGTGCAATATTTGCCACCGAAATATGCTTCGGACATTCCGCTTGACAGGCGTAGGTGTTCGAGCAATTGCCAAACCCCAACTCGTCCATCTTCGCCACCATGGCCTGTGCACGACGCTGGGCCTCCACCTTGCCTTGAGGCAGCAGGGCCATTTGCGACACCTTGGTGGCGACAAAGAGCATGGCGCTCGAATTTTTACATGCCGCCACACAAGCACCACAGCCTATGCAAGATGCGGCATCCATAGCCATGTCGGCCTCACGCTTCGGCACCGGTATGGCATTGCCGTCGGGTACGCCGCCCGTATGGCACGACACATAACCGCCGGCTTGTATGATCTTGTCGAAAGCCGACCTGTCCACCGTCAGGTCTTTGATGACAGGAAAGGCCGTCGAACGAAACGGTTCAACTACGATAGTGTCGCCATCCTTGAAACGGCGCATGTGAAGCTGACAAGTGGTGATACCTTCTCCTTTGCCATGGGGATGACCGTTGATAAACAAGCTACATGCCCCGCAAATACCTTCACGACAGTCGTGATCGAAATAAACAGGGTCTTCTCCTTTTACAACAAGCTGCTCATTAAGGATATCGAGCATTTCAAGGAAAGAAGCGTCAGGAGATATGTCACTGATTTCATAATCCACAAAACGCCCTTTGGCTGTCCGGTTGGCTTGTCGCCATATTTTCAATGTGAATTTCATGATTCTTGTTTGAATGGTCTGTATTTGTTTTGGTAGGCAATGCCGGTGTTTTACTTGTAGTTCCGCTGCTTTACCGTGACATTCTCGAACTTTAAGGTTTCCTTGTGCATTTCGGGAACAGCGTCATCGCCTTTATATTCGTATGCGGCCACAAAACTAAAGTGTTCATCGTCGCGAAGGGCTTCGCCTTCTTCTGTCTGATACTCTACCCTGAAATGACCGCCGCAAGATTCCTCCCGCTGTAGCGCATCGCGTGCCATCAATTCTCCCTGTTCCAGGAAATCAGTCACACGGATGGCTTTTTCCAGCTCCACGTTCACACCCGAATTATGCTTGGGGACGATGGCATGTTGCCAGAACTCCGCCCGCAGATCGCTGATGGCGGCAATAGCGGTTTGCAGACTTTCCTTGCTGCGAGCCATACCTACGTTTTCCCACATCACATGACCCAGCCGGCGGTGGAAAGAATCGACGGTTTGGTCGCCATTGATCGCTTGCAGACGTGCTATCTGGTTGCGCACATCACGTTCCGCCTCCTCAAATTCGGGACTTTCAATGCTGATGTGCGGCTCGCGGATTTGGTCGGCGAGGTAATTTTGAAGTGTATATGGCAGGATGAAATATCCGTCGGCCAATCCTTGCATCAAGGCTGATGCACCAAGACGATTGGCACCATGGTCACTAAAATTGGCCTCACCCGCCACAAACAGCCCTTGAACCGTCGATTGCAGCTCATAATCCACCCAAAGACCGCCCATGGTATAGTGCACGGCAGGGAAAATCATCATCGGGGTTTCGTAGGGATTTGCATCGACAATGGTCTGGTACATCTCAAACAAATTGCCATAACGGGCTTCAACCACTTTTTTCCCAAGACGGTTGATGGCATCCGCAAAGTCGAGATAAACGGCCAAACCGGTCTGATTTACGCCGAAACCGGCATCGCAACGCTCCTTGGCAGCACGTGAAGCCACGTCGCGCGGCACTAAGTTGCCGAAACTCGGATAACGTCTTTCAAGATAATAGTCGCGCTCAGATGCGGGAATATCGATGGGACGCAGCAACCCCTGCCTGATTTTCTCAGCATCCTCCTTACGCTTTGGCACCCATATCCTACCGTCGTTGCGCAGACTTTCGCTCATCAGCGTCAGCTTCGACTGATAGTCGCCATGAACAGGAATACAAGTGGGGTGTATCTGTGTAAAACAAGGATTGGCAAAAAACGCGCCTTTCTTATAGCAGCGCCATGCCGCCGATCCGTTCGATGCCACCGCGTTGGTACTCAGGAAGAACACATTGCCGTAGCCTCCCGTCGCAAGCACCACGGCATGGGCCGAATGGCGTTCGATGTCACCTGTTTCGAGGTTTCGCACAATAATGCCACGCGCCCTGCCATCGATAAGGACGAGGTCGAGCATCTCACGACGGGCAAACAATTTCACCGTTCCGTTGTGAACCTCCTTGCTCAATGCGCCATAAGCGCCAAGCAGCAGCTGTTGTCCGGTCTGTCCCTTGGCATAGAAAGTGCGCGACACCTGGGCACCGCCAAACGAGCGGTTGGCCAACATGCCGGCATAGTCGCGTGCAAAAGGAACACCCTGCGCCACACATTGGTCGATAATGTTGTTGCTGAGCATCGCCAGACGATAGACATTGGCTTCACGGGCACGATAATCGCCGCCCTTAACGGTATCCTCGAACAAACGGCCGATGCTGTCGCCGTCATTCGAATAGTTTTTCGCCGCATTGATGCCGCCTTGTGCCGCAATGCTATGTGCACGGCGCGGGCTGTCTTGAATACAGAATATCTTAACGTTGAATCCCAGCTCGCCCAATGCGGCAGCGGCAGAAGCTCCGGCAAGGCCCGTACCCACGACAATAACGTCAAGACGACGCTTATTGGCAGGGTTTACTAAACGTTGCGTCGCCTTATAGTTCGTCCATTTATCGGCCAACGGACCTTCCGGGATGCGCGATTGCAGTTTTTCTTCCATAATTCAAGGTATTATAATGCGGGATAAATCAACCAATAATAAATCACAACGGCGACAAAGAGCAAAACAACTAATGTGGCGACCACCGTTCCGATGACACGCCAGCGCTGTTTCCAGCTTTCGCTGTTCCACCCTACCGACTGCAACATGCTCGACACGCCATGCGACAAATGAAGCCACAACACCACAAGCCAAAGCAGATAAACAATGCTGTAGCCCGTATGTGAAAACAAGTCACGGATGAGCTCCATACCATTGGCAGATTCGGCACCCATCAGTTCGGCAAACTGCATCTTGTACCAGAAATTCAACAGGTGTAATGCCAATCCGCCCAATATCAGCAAGCCGAGCACGAACATGTTGTTGGACGACCAGCTGACGCCTCGTGGACGTTGTTTTCTCTTGTAACGCACGAAACCGCGCGCCAAGAAATTCTCCACCGTAAGAATCAATGCAATAAGGATATGCAAGCCCGCCAAGCCTGCCAATAGCAACGAAGCCAACACCGCATACCAATTGGCACCCAGCATTACGCAGATGGCATCATACGCCGACGGCGAGATAATGGAAACAAGATTCATCGTGCCATGAAACACCAGAAACAGCACAAAACCCGCTCCCGTGATGGCCATGAACAGTTTTTGCGTCACCGACGAAATCAACATCAATCTGTTTTTCATGACTATGTTCGATTTTTATTCAAGCCGCACTTACGCGTCCCGAAATTTTTCTACTTTTGTTGAACTTTAATGAAGGTGCAAATGTAGGAAAAATATCAATGAATCCGAGAAGAAATCAATCGTTTATTATCAAACAGGGACAGCCAAGTCCTTCTTCCGCCGAACTACCTGAAAAACGATTTCTGTTCAACGACCTGCCATTGCGACTTTCGGAACAATTTATACAACAATGAAAACCGATATTCCACACCAGCTTTTTCAAAGCAACCGCCGCCGTTTTGCCGAGCAACTTCCACAACACGCCATTGCCGTTTTCACTGCCAATGAGGCCATGCCGCGCAACGGTGACCAGTTTTTCCCTTTCCGTCAGCAGTCCGACTTCTTTTACCTGACCGGCATCGAAGCCGAAAACGCTTACCTCATCCTCGCTCCCGACCATCGTGACGAATCCTGCCGCGAGATACTTTTCATCGAGCCTTACGATGCTGTGAAAGCCACTTGGCAGGGAGAAATGCTCGACGCAAAGCAAGCACAAGCCCTCTCCGGCATCGCCACCGTGAAGCCAAGCACGTCCTTTTTCGCCATGCTGAACGACTTGGCATTGTCAGATTGCAAAGCCATTTTTCTGAACAGCTATGAATACTCCAAATACGAGTGTGCCGTCGAGACCTTGCAACAGCGTTTTGCCAAGCAGGTCATGAATTTGTTTCCTCTCCATCGTTTTCACCGGGCAGCGCCCATTCTCAATGACCTTCGCATGGTGAAATCAAAGGAAGAAATTGAAATCATGCAACAGGCCTGCGACATCACATCGAAGGCTTTTCGCCGCTGTTTGGAGACGGTAGCACCGGGACGTTACGAATACCAAATGCAGGCGGAAATCGAATACATCTTCAAAATGCACAACGCCAACGGTCATGCCTACGCACCCATCGTTGCCGGCGGCAAGAACGCCTGCTGCCTGCACTATTCGAAAAACAACGACCTGCTGCATGACGGCGACCTGCTGTTGTTCGACATCGGATGCGAATACCGCAACTATGCTTCCGACCTTAGCCGCACCATCCCGGTAAACGGACGGTTTAGCCAACGGCAAAAAGACTGTTACAACGCCGTGTTGCGTGTGATGAAAGAAATCGCGAAACTATACCGCATAGGTGGTTGCATCAACGAAATCAACTTGACCACCTACCGCCTCATGGAGCAGGAAATGATAGGTTTGGGTCTCTTTTCCGCCGATGACGTGAAACGTCAGGACCCGGATGCTCCGCTTTACCGCAATTACCTGATGCACGGCATGGCGCACCACATCGGCCTCGACGTGCACGACAGCATCGATAAATACGCGACATTCAAGCCGGGCATGGTGCTCTCCTGCGAACCGGGCATCTACATCCGCGAAGAAGGCATCGGCATCCGCATCGAAAACGATTTGCTCATCACAGAAGGCGACCCCGTCAACCTGTTTGAAGGTCTGCCCATCGAAGTCGAGGAAATCGAAGAGGTGATGCAAAACAAAACGAAACAACAATCAACAAATCAATAACAATATGTTTACAAAAGACGTTTATTCCGGCCGTCGTGCCGCATTGAAAAAAGAGATGAAGAACGGCATCGCCTTCTTTCCGGCCAACAACGAAGCCCCTTTCAACTACCCTGACAACACCTATATCTATCGTCAGGACAGCAACTTTTCTTACTTTTTCGGTCTCAAGCACCCCGATTTGGTCGGTGTGATCGACTTTGACTCAGGCGAAGAAATCCTCTTTGGTCAGGAAGTCACCATCGACGACGTGATTTGGTGCGGTCCCCTTCCCTCGCTGCAAGAACAAGGCGACATGATCGGCGTTTCCGACGTGCGCAGTTTCGGCAAGTTCGGCGACTACATCCAACAAGCCCTTGCAAAAGGACGCACCGTACATCTTCTGCCCACCTACCGTGGCGACACCTTGATACAATGTGCCAAATGGCTGAACACCACCACCGACAACGTGGCAAACTACCACAGCCTGCCGCTCATCAAAGCCATCGTAAAACTGCGCGAAATCAAGAGCGACATTGAGATTGCCGAGATGGAAAAGGCCGCCAACACCGCCTATTACATGCACACCACAGCCATGAAAATGTGCAAACCCGGCATGATTGAACGGGAAATCGCAGGCGTAGTGGAAGGCTTGTCGCTTTCGGGCGGCGGCCCCGTGTCGTTCCCCGTCATCTTGAGCGTTGACGGACAGACCTTGCACAACCACGGCCACCGCAATGTGCTGAAAGAAGGCCGCATGATGGTCTGTGACGCAGGAGCCGAAACCGAGAACTATTATGCCAGCGACTTCACCCGCACCACCCCTGTGGGCGGCAAGTTCAACCAGCGACAGCGTGAGATTTACGAAATCGTGCTCAAAGCCAACCAGGAAGTGATTGCCAACACACGCCCCTACATTCCTTATATGGTGATGCACACCCTGGCCTGCCGCACCCTCATCGAAGGCCTTAAAGGTGTCGGTCTCATGAAAGGCAATACCGACGACGCTTTGAAAGTCGGCGCACATTACCTCTTCATGCCCCACGGACTCGGACACATGCTGGGCATGGACGTGCACGACATGGAAGGCTTCGGCGAAACCAACGTAGGCTACGACGACATCACGCCACGGTCAACGCAACAAGGCTTCAGCTGCCTGCGCTGCGGCAAGACCCTGAAACCCGGTTTTGTCGTCACCGACGAGCCAGGCATTTACTTCATCCCGAAGCTCATCGACATCTGGAAAGCCGAAGGCAAAAACAAAGACTTCATCAACTACGAAAGACTTGAGACGTACAAAGACTTCGGCGGCATTCGCATCGAAGACGATGTGCTCATCACCAACGACGGTTGCCGCGTCTTAGGCCGTCCCATCCCCAAGACCGTCAGCGAAGTAGAGGAAATCTGCGCCCAAGGCCGGGAATGGATCAAGATGCAAGGGCTGTATTGATGTCAACCCTTTGAGTTTGCACATTCGAGACCAACAAACCTATCGTGAAAGTTGGTCTCGAATGCTGTATCAACAGTTTTATAAAATCAGCATCTTCGCCACAGAAACATCCCTCTTTATGTATCAAGAATACCTCAACTGTATTTCCGTCAGACAAGCGGGCCGGGGCGCTGTTTCTCTCTTTGTTTTGATGTTGTGACTTACGTCCGCTTTCAACAAAATTGCATTGAGTTGAATTTAAGCAGAAAAAAAACACCCATCATTTGCTTTTTTTGCTAAAAAGTTCTTTCTTTGTAGAAAATTACTTGACTGTAGTATAGCAGCGACCGAATCCCCCTTTGGTCGGAATGGGGGTTAAATCCGTGGAAAGCACGCCACGATCCTTGAGGAAAAAGCAAGGAAACACTGCAAAATCAACCTGTTGTCTTACAATCTAATCATTACTTACTATGAAAAAGTTATTACTGGTTTTAGCTTGCATGGTAACAATGATTTCATTGCAAGCACAAAACTTCAATCGTTCAATAAATTTGAACATGATTTGTGTCAACGATACAACCTTTAACCCCTTCGATGCCAATTCAGTCACTAGCATTGGTCTCTCAGGACAAGTGACCTTTACCTCGGGTTTTGGATTCGTCCGTTTTGTCGTCAGTGATAACAACGATGACGAAAACCTTGTGTACGAAACTTATCGTGAAAAAACAGGAGGTAAAAAATGAAAAGAATAGTATTTATCTTCATAATGTTCTTTAGTTCATTTTTTCTTAACGCCCAGTATGTCATCGATTGGCAGCAGTGTTACGGCGGAGGAGGCGGAGATAAAGCCTATGGAATAGTTGAAACGAATGATGGCTTTTTGGTATCAGGAAGAAGCACTTTCGGTTACAGTGGAATGGTAGAGTGCGGCTTCGGCAATTATCTTGAGGGGGTATGGTTGATCAAAATCAACGGGAAAGGTGACTTGGAGTGGAACACATGCTTTGAAGACGATAAAGTATGGATAGACAGAAACGCTATCGATGGCCCTATCTTTTTATTTGGTAATAGTCCCAATCCTGAAACGGGGAATTGGTGCCTTGGCATAAGAAGAATTGACGAGGACGGGAATACGATTTGGAATCGGCACTACGATATTTCAAAACGGTCTTATTACGACAAACCATTTGGAGCAATAGCTACGGCCGATGGTGGCGTATTAGCGAAGGTTAATGTTTATAATGGCAGCGTTCCCAGTCATGACGTGTGGCTTATCAAGTTAGACAGCCTCGGCAACATGGAGTGGGATCTCTTCGTTGGAGCCGGCAGGAGTGATGCATATGACTTGTATCAGACACGGGATGAAGGCTATCTTGTTTTTATGAGATCATTTGCCAGCGACACGTCTAGGGTTTTTACGCCTTGCAATCCTGCAACAAACTTGTTAGATGGCATGTTGATGAAAGTCAGCAAGGATGGCAATATAGAGTGGAATAAATGCTATGGAGGAGCGGGCTTAGAGTGTTTCTACACAGGTATAGAAATAGGCGATGGATACCTTATGGCCGGGACTAGCGAAACAGTTGATGGGCATGGCAATTTAGACCTCGACACTTGGCTTCTGCGTCTGAATCATGACGGCGACACCGTTTGGAGCCGTCTCTATGGAGGCAGCAGCTACGAAGAACCGAAGCACATATTCCAGAACGACGACGGTGGTTTTACCGTGTTTGCCAATTCGCTATCGCTTGATGGCGATGTCCAAAGTGCTTCGCACTGGGTTCTTCCTACAGGGGCGCATGAGTCGGGAAACTGGTGGATTTTCCGCACCGACAGCGATGGCAACCTGCTGTGGGAGCGTGCCCTCGGGTCAAGAAATGGCTCACGTGAAGAGCTGTTTGATGTCGTCAAGCACAACGACAAGGAGTACACCGTGGCAGGCTTTGCGCCAAATT
>JASBYY010000069.1 GCA_029983675.1 Bacteroidales bacterium
GTGGCGGCTGTTTCTTATAAAAATGAATTTAGGTATAAATACGGATAATCATTTTTTTATTTTTACGACGATAATTTCAACGGATTGAACAAAAATAGCGGGGATTGTTATTCCTGCAAATGAGGAAAGACGGTTGGGGCGCAAAAAACACCAAAGAAAGCGGGGCGTTTTGTTCAAAAACCTGTACTTTCGCAAAAATATTTCTTCACTACAAACGTTTACTATTGTAATGCAGAACTTATATACCCGGAAAAAACGCTGGAAAATCATTTTGGCGGTGGTGGCGCTGCTGATAGTGGCCGCTTCGCTGTGGTACACCCACAACCTTGTGAAGTCGGTGGCGTTGCAGGAGACCAACCAAGTGAGGATGTGGGCGGAAGCCATGGAACAGCACGCCCTGATGATGAAATATACCGAAGAGTTTTTCGGCAAGGTCAGCGAGCAGGAAAAAATGCGGGTCAAGCTGCTGTCGATGGCCTACCGACGTGTGAATGACATCTCGAACAACGAAAACACCGCCATCTATCTCGAAATCATCCATAGCAATATCAGCATCCCTCTTGTGCTCACCGACGACAAGAAGAATATCCTCAGTTTCACCAATCTTCCGGAGTCACAGCAGGGCAAGAAAAAGTTTGATGCCGAAATGCAGCAGGCTTATTCCAAGTTCCCTCCCATTCGTATCAACCTTGGCTTTGACAAGGTGCAATGGCTTTACTACAACGAGTCGCTTATCTATACCGAACTTAAAGCCGTCCTTGAAGAGATGTTCGACAATTTTATGGACGACATCACTTTCAACTCGGTGGGCGCCCCCGTCATCATCATGAATGAAGACCAAACCCGCATCATCCGTTACGGCAATCTCGATTCGGTGCTCATGCAGAACGGCGATTATGTGGAGCGCCAGTTGGAAATCATGCGCGATGAAAACCAGCCACTCGAAATCGAGTTTATGGACATGGGCAAGGCCTTTATCTTTTACCGAACGAGCGACTTGATCCATCAAATGCGTTATTATCCTATCATTCAGATATTTATTGTGGCGTTGTTTCTTCTCATCGCTTATCTGCTTTTCAGCTACGCACGCCGTTCGGAGCAAAACCAAGTGTGGGCGGGCATGGCCAAGGAGACGGCCCACCAGCTCGGCACGCCGCTTTCGTCGCTCATGGGCTGGGTGGAGCTGATGAAAATGCAGGAAGAGCCTTTTGTGGGAACGGCGGAGATGGAGAAAGATATCGAACGGCTGCAAATCGTCGCCGACCGTTTTTCGAAAATCGGTTCCGTGCCCACGATGGAACCCACCGATATCAATGCCTTGGTGCGCGACACGATGGATTACCTGCAAAAGCGTTTCTCGAAAAAAATCAACTTTGAAGTCAATTTGCCCAAAGGCAGCATGATGGTTCCGCTTACGCCTTCGCTGTTTCGGTGGGTGTTGGAAAACCTCACAAAGAATGCCGTGGATGCCATGGGTGACCACGGTTCTATCCGCCTCGATTTGACGGAAGAAGGTGACCATGTTGTCATCGACTTGAGCGATACGGGGAAAGGCATCCCGAAATCGAAGCTGAAGCAGGTGTTCAATCCCGGCTACACCAGTAAAAAGCGGGGCTGGGGACTTGGGCTTTCGCTCGCGAAACGCATCATCGAGGAGTACCATAAGGGCCGGATTTTCGTCAAGTCGTCCGTTGTCAACCAAGGCACCACTTTCCGTATCCTGCTGAAAAAGGAAAACCGATGATTACCATGCCGCCGGATAATGAATGTGATGGTTTTGCATCGTTTTTTAGGAAAGAAAAGCGCAACCTAACCAAACAAATACTATCTTTGGGCGTGTTTTGTTATACAATATTGTTTTCTGTAACTTAATGATAAATAACAATTTAATAGAATAAAAAGATGAAAGCACTTACACGAACCGACTTCAATTTCCCCGGACAAACCAAGGTCTATTATGGTAAAGTCCGCGATGTCTATTTCATCAACAATGAATATTTGGTCATGGTGGCTACCGACCGCATCTCGGCCTTCGATGTGATCCTTCCCAAGGGAATACCTTACAAAGGACAGGTGCTCAACCAGATAGCATCCATGTTTTTGGATGCCACAGCCGACATCGTCCCGAACTGGAAGCTCGCCACGCCCGACCCCATGGTCACGGTGGGAAAACTCTGCAAGCCATTCCCGATAGAGATGATCATCAGAGGATACCTCACAGGCAGTTCATGGCGCACCTACAAGGGCGGCCAGCATACGATTTGCGGCGTTCGGATTCCCGACGGTATGCGTGAGCATGAACGTTTTGCCGAACCCATCATCACGCCTACCACCAAGGCCGACGAGGGACATGACGAGGACATCTCGCGTGAGGAAATCATCGCCCAAAACCTGATTAGCGAGAGCGACTATGTGCAGATTGAGGCCATCACCCGCAAACTCTTCCGGCGCGGAAGTGAAATCGCCGCACGTCACGGTTTGATTCTTGTCGATACGAAATACGAGTTCGGTAAGATCGGCGACCAGATTTACCTGATGGATGAAATCCATACGCCCGATTCGTCGCGTTATTTCATCGCAGATGAGTACGAAACACGTTTTGCCAAAGGCGAGCCTCAGATACAGCTCTCGAAGGAGTTTGTGCGTGAATGGCTGATGGCCAATGGTTTTCAGGGCAAAGAAGGACAGCAGGTCCCCGAAATGACACCTGAATACGTGAACAGCGTTTCGGAACGTTATATCGAGCTTTACGAAAAGGTCACCGGACAATCGTTTGCCAAAGCCGCCGATTCCGAAGACCTGGCACGCCGCATAGAAGGCAATGTCATGGCATTCCTTAAAAAATAAACTGTTGGCAGTATGTCAGCAAGGAGATAGGATGGCGTTTGCCGCCCTTTTTTCGTGATTTGAAACTGTAAAAAAGTTATCTTTGCAGCAAGAAAGACCGCAATGGAAGTCAATCTGCTGCATACGAGAATAGAATACCTGAAAGGCGTTGGCACACGTCGTGCCGAGCTGCTGCACAAGGAACTGAATGTCTATACCTACCAAGACATGCTCAACAGGTTCCCGTTTCGGTATATCGACAAAAGCAAGATTCACAAGGTGTCGCAGGTGAACGACGACATGGTCTATTACCAGCTGATAGGCACCATTTCCGATCTAAAGTCCATCGGCGCACCCCGCGCTACACGTGTCACGGGACGTTTCACCGACGATACGGGCAGCATAGAACTGGTTTGGTTCAAAGGGTTGAAGTGGATCAAGACGAGTTTCAAGCCCGGCGTCCGCTATGTGTTGTTCGGAAAGGCATCGGAGTTCAACCACCGTTATAACTTTGTGCATCCCGAAATCGAAGAATACAATCCCGACGACCCGTTGATCGGCGAAGGATTGCAAGGGGTGTATCTCACCACCGAAAAGATGAAGAACAACGGTTTGGGAACGCGGCAGATTGCCAAGATGCAGAAACTCATATTGCAACAGATGTTCGACATCATCCCCGAAGTGCTGCCTTCATCCGTTATCCGTCAAGAGAACCTGATAGCACGTCGCTATGCCTATTATCAGATTCATCTCCCGTCGAACAATATCGAAATCCAACAGGCCACCCGCAGGTTGAAGTTCGAGGAGCATTTCTTTTTGCAGTTGAAATTGCTACGGGCCAAAAAACGACGTGAAAACACCGTCAAGAGCCACGTTTTTGGTGTGGTGGGCGATTACTTCAATAGGTTTTACAACGATTACCTGCCTTTCCCGCTTACCAACGCTCAGAAACGTGTGATTCGGGAGATCCGCCGCGACTTGGGGTCGGGACACCAGATGAACCGCTTGCTGCAAGGCGATGTGGGAAGTGGGAAGACCATCGTGGCCCTCATGGTGATGCTGCTGGCATTGGACAATGGCTTTCAGGCTTGCCTGATGGCTCCTACCGAAATCCTCGCCACACAGCACTATGCTACGCTTAAGGAGCAGTTAAAGGATATGCCGGTGCGGTTGGCTCTTCTGACCGGATCGACAAAAACCACCGAACGGCGCGTGATCCACCACGGCTTGAAAGATGGCAGCCTTCAGATTTTAGTAGGAACCCATGCCTTGATAGAAAAAGGCGTGGTCTTCAATAATTTAGGATTGGCCATTATCGACGAACAGCATCGTTTCGGCGTGGAGCAACGAGCCAAGTTTTGGGAAAAGACTGAGGTGCCGCCCCATACCCTTGTCATGACAGCCACGCCCATACCGCGCACCCTTGCCATGACACAGTACGGTGAATTGGATGTGTCGAAAATAGACGAGCTGCCGCCGGGGCGCAAGCCGGTCAAAACGGTACATGTCTATCAGGACGACCGCTATCGTCTCATGCTGTTCATGAAGCACCAGATTGAGCTGGGAAGGCAGGTTTATGTCGTTTATCCGTTGATTAAGGAGTCGGAGAAAACCGATATGATTGCCTTGCAGGAAGGTTATGAAGCGTTGCTGCGCGATTTTCCCGAGCCGCAATATCGCATTTGTGTCTGTCACGGACAGTTGAAACCCGAAGACAAGGATTTCGAGATGCAGCGTTTCATCGACCGCGACGCACAGATCATGGTGGCCACCACGGTGATCGAAGTCGGGGTTAATGTGCCCAACGCCAGCGTGATGATCATTGAAAATGCCAATCGTTTCGGATTGTCACAACTGCATCAGTTGCGTGGACGTGTAGGACGCGGTGCCGACCAGTCGTATTGTATTCTTGTCACCGACCACAAGATGACTGACGACGGTCGCATTCGCATGAAAACCATGTGCAGCACCAACGACGGCTTCGAGATTGCAGAAGTCGATCTCGAGTTGCGCGGTCCTGGAGAGACCGGAGGCACGCGGCAGTCGGGGCAGGTGGCCATGCTCATTGGCGACCTTCAGAAGGACGGCGAACTGATTCAGCATACCCGCGCCGTTGCTTCTGATCTTTTGGACGAGGATCCTTATCTTATCAAGCCCGAAAACAGGCTATTGCACGAACACTATAAGGAACTGTTTGCCCAGACTTTCGACTGGAGCCAGATTGGTTGAAGCTACGGTGTGGAAAATATTGCAATTAACTTATTTACAGTAAGGTAATTGATTGTAAGAGAAAAGATTACTATGATTTTGCTTTTCCGATAATATCCGTTGTGGAATAACCTGGAACGAGATCGATGGTGACGACACGGCCACCTTTAGCAGTAACGATGTCGTATCCTGCAATCTCTTCGGGTTTGTAGTCTTTGCCTTTTACCAACACATCAGGTTGCACATGTTTGATAAGCTCGTAAGGCGTGTCATCATCAAACAGCACCACGGCATCCACAAAGTCAAGGGCAGCCAGCAGCAGTGCGCGCGCGTTTTCATCGTTGATAGGACGGTTTTCTCCTTTCAGGCGTTTTACGGAAGCGTCAGTGTTTAGTCCAATGCAAAGCACATCGCCCAAATCGGCAACTTGTGCCAGGTATTCCACATGACCACGGTGCACGATGTCAAAACAACCATTGGTGAAGACCAACGACTTGCCTTCACTGCGCCATTTTTCAAGCATGGCATTCAGCGTTTTTCCCGGAATGATCTTATTCTTGATCCGACTTAGCGTGTCCATGGATATTGCTTTCGAAAGAGAAGTACTTATTGAGGAAATAGCTTGCCAGTGCACAGAAGAAAGACAAGATGATATAGGAGACGGTGGGCCAGATACCAAGCACTTCGACAAACAGCTTTTGGCCGCCATAGAGTAATGCGATATTGAAAAGATTGACCAACAGGTAGCGCCGGATTTGCACCCTGCCTTTTAAGGGAGACTCCGAGAAACTGATGTTGCGAGCCAGCCAGAAACCGGTCAGAAACGTGATGGGCCATTGCAAGGTGAGTGTTGCCGTGTGTGAGGAGATCATCGTGGAACCGATATGGAGAGGCTCTTGATGCAAGATGTAGTGGTAAATCAAGTAATAGACGACCCAGCCCATAACGACATTCATGGCTCCTGTAAAGCCATAGCGGAAAAACTCAAGGCTGAATAACCTGCGGAAAGGCGGGTAGAAAAAGTCGATAAACGACCATAACACATGCTGTATCTTTGTTTCGAATGGTCCTTTCATGGCGTTTCGTTGCCTTGTATGGGAGTGCAAAAATAGGAAATATCGGCTTTGCAAAATGTGTCAAAGCATTATTTCTTTACAAATAGTTGTCGCTGTTTGTCATGGAGTGCCTATTTGGGAAATCTGCCTGGCTCTTTCTTCTTCGTGGAATCCTTGAGCGACTCGACCCATCCTTCAAAAAATGGCGACACGCTTTTGTACAAATTCTGTGCGCCTTTCACCACCTGATGTGCGCCGGCTTTGGTGGCAAAACCGACGTATTCGCCGCGTAACCGCGTGAAATCCGACTTTTCGTCACGGTTGAGGTCGTCTTTTATGTCACGGTACTCGTTGACCATGACGGTGTATTCGTCAAAAGAATACGACCAGTCGTCATTGGTAAATTCAAGATAGGCATCTCGCGTTTTGTCGATGAACTGCCGCGCCCTTTGTAGGAAAGTATGGCTTTGTCCGCTTTGAAAATCAATGCGGTGTCCTTGACAAAATGCAACGGTGCTTGCTGTGGCCAGCATGATCAAAATGAGTATTTTTTTCATTCTATGCGTTGTGTTGTTTGGTGGTTTATTGCAATGAAACGGTTATTTAGTCAACCCTTAAAAACCACTTTTGGCATTTCCATTTCTGTGTGAGGTTC
>JASBYY010000070.1 GCA_029983675.1 Bacteroidales bacterium
GGGGGGCTTCGCTTTTCAGTTGCCCGAAGGAAAGGTGCACGCCGACGGTCTTGAAGCCTATGCCTTCCGCCGCCTCGCTGATGCCCAGCAGGCTCACCCCCTCGCGGCTGATGTGGCACTTCTGCCGCAGGCTCTCCAAGGTGTAGTGCCGCCCGTAGTGCTGCGCCACCATGCGCAGGCAGGCAGGACCGCAGTCCATCGAATCGTGCTGGGGGAAGAAAGGGAAGTGTGCGGGCATGGTGTTATGGCTTTATGGTACATAGGTTGGGCTTGCCGATAGCAATTTCATAATTGGAGGGGGGAGGACAGAGATATTGATAAACACATTCACTACAAGGTTTTTCAGTTCTTGTTTTCATCCAACCATCTTTTCTTTTCATCTCTCTCCAAAGAAGATTCTCGAGTCCTTCTGACAAATTGCCCAAAGATCTGTTGTTGAAGTTTGTCTTTACGGTGCCGTCGGGAAAGACATTAATGATACCATAATTATTAACATTCATCTTCTTGTTGATTAATATATCTTCTAATGACATCTTTTTGTCTTGCAAATCCTTTTCGTTTATATATACAAATTGTTCAAAAAATCCTATATTACTCCCATCATAGATTGGAATTACCATAACAAAGGCATCATCACAACTTTTCATTTCAAGCAAATCGGATTCAGAAAATACTAAAACAATCCTTTTCTTGATGATAATCATTGGAATCTGGTTTGAATGAATAAAGGTTTTATATTCTTTCACGCTGTTGAACAGCAACACAAAAGATAGATTCGGTGGGATGAGGCTTGATATGGCATTCATTGTGGATTCCAAAATAGTAGAATTTAAGAATAAGTTAACACTCTTTTGAGGGAATGCAGATATGATAGCCATTACCCTATCCAGTCGGGGATATTTGGAAATATCACCACCCAAAATGTTTATCACACCATCTTGATGATAAAGCATTTGCATAATATTATGGAAAGATTCACATGACATAAAACTTGTTGAATTGTCTGAATAACAAAACAAGCTTTGTTTTGCCGCCATATGACAAACAGAACATGTATTCTCACAATAGGAAGTTACATAAACATTTACTTGTAGCATCTCTTCAAAAAGATCTTTGGAATGATATGCAGTAAAATTTTTGTCTCCCGAATAATCAAAAAGGTTTTTCTCGAAAAACAATTCATTTCGAAATACAAATGGTTCTTTTTGTTGGTTTATGGTATAGATTTTCCCAAAATGATATTTGCGAAACAAATTGTTGAGTTTTTGAAAAAGGTCACTCTCATACTCTTGCTGAGAGATCACGAAACCTCCTCTTTCCGAGGTATGGATCCTTTGGAATACGGCTATCATTTTTTTATCTTTAATAACAACTGCCTTTTTTGACAAAGTGTTGTATAGCAATGTTGCGTCTTTCTTTGTCTCAAGATGCACAAACGGATTTATTGAAAGCCACAACTCCCTGTTCTTATTATTCATAGTAAGTGCAATTAATTAATGAATATACCATATCTATATGACTTTCAAAAACGCCGAAAATGTTTGACATATATTTGCAAGCATCTTGTTCACTCATAAAATCCTCACATACAGCTTTTCTCCGCAAATCTTCGATGTAAAACATACATTGACTGCAAAATGAGGAAGAATAACACTTGGCACATTGACTCGAAAGGGAGTCGTAAAAAGAATTGTATGTGTTGGCAATAGATTCAAAATCGATATTCACTTTCCCGTCATCTGCTATTTTCCCAATAACATAGTCATAATTGATTCTCTCACAAGACATAATATTCCCTTTGGCTGTTACAAACATCTTTTTCCACAAAGGGGTACACGTAGCGGTAATTAGTTTAGATTTCTTTGGAAATAACGCGGACTTCGGAGAACTTTTAAAATTAGACCAAGTGTTTGATAAAAAACCGATGATTGTATTCCCAAGCCTCGACAATTCTGGTGCTTTATGAAAATATATTTCTTTCACTTCTTCTGAAGCATACCATAAACTTTCATTATAATCTTGAAATACAGCTTCAAAAGCCTGCTTATTTGCCACATTTGATGTATTTAACTCCAAAATATTGACTTTCTTGTTGAATTCATTATTAAAGAATCTTGTAATAGAATCAATAGAGTTCGCTTTGGATAATACGGCTTGGAATTGAACATTATTAGAGAAAAAATCAGGATAATGATTTCTGATGATATTAATGTTTTCGAGTACCTTGTCAAATGTATTGGTCATTTCTTTATCTACACGGTATCGGTTGTCGTGTTTGTTTCCGTCCAAGCTGATATCAACTTTAAAATTATTGTCAACTAGATACTCTACATAATGATGTAGTAAAGTGCCATTTGTAGTAATAGAAAATCGAAGACAATCAAATATGTTTATCTCGTTTAGATACTCTACAACATTATTAATAAAGCTAAAATTCAATAATGGTTCTCCTCCATAAAAGCTAATGTTGAGAGCCTTGCTCCTGCATTCATCTTTCCGCCAGAAAGGAATCAGATAATCTATTAAAGCTTTAGCTTTTTCAAACGGAAGTCGTGTGCTGTGCCTGCCTATTACTGAATTATACAGTGAACCATATCCACAGTAATAGCATTGTAAATTGCATGATTCTGTCACCTCAAATACCAAATGCTTTAAATTGGATAAGTTTGTCTTGATGGTTTCTGGATAAATTCTTGTAAGTGTTCGCTTTTCCTTTCTTAAGGTTCCGAAAAAACCATATTCCATTAAGAAACGAACTTCTTTAAGATAACTAAGCAATTCTGATTGAGGGCATTTTTTTAGCTCACAATAACTTGAAATAATACCAACATCTTTTGTTTCACATAGTTCGATGATTTGGTCAGCATTGTCAAAGAAGTTCGGAGCATTCATGAATAGTTCATGATTATAATCATAAAGATATGCGTTGCCATTGACTGTTTTGAAATATATTGTA
Source organism: Bacteroidales bacterium (assembly GCA_029983675.1). GTDB lineage: Bacteria > Bacteroidota > Bacteroidia > Bacteroidales > F082 > Limimorpha. The sequence continues at coordinate 2,957 of JASBYY010000070.1, forward strand.
CTTTTTTTCATTTTTATTATTTTTGCAGTACATCAGTAATGCGACGTGAACAAACCCTCTGCACCACCCCGACCGTAATTAGTGTCAATAATGTGAAAACGACAAGAAACAAGGCCAAACCCACTGAAAGAACCGTAAAAAAGTTAATATGGTAGGCAAAGCCCTGTAGCCATTTCAGCGAAAAATAGACAGACAATGCCATGGCTGCGACGATAGGAAGAATATACATCCGCAGTCTCGTTTTCAAATAATACCTCCCAACTTTCCAAATGGTGGCACCATACACCTTGCGTACAGCCATATTAAGCGTTTCCTGATGGAGATGATACGAAACGACTCCAAAGAATCCAAACAACGCCAACAGCATGGCCGCAAGAAAATACAACAGCGAAAGAAGCCCGACCTGTCGCTCCTCGCGATAGAGTTCCTTCTCGTCCAAAAACGAACAGGAAAAGACATCGGTATAATTGAACGAACGCACCACTTCTTGTATATGTGTCAAGGTCTGCTGACGGTTTTCAGGTGCGATTTTCACCATGATATTCGGCAGCTGTTCAGGATAGTAGTACATGATGAGTGGCGCGAGGGTGTTGCGCTTGTCAGAAAAATGGAAATTCTTCACCACACCGACAATCGTCCCTGTTCCTACCATATAAGTTGACATTTCCTTTCCGATTGTTTCCTCTGTACGCCAACCCATCGCCTTTGCCGCTGCCTCGTTGGTCACATATTGCCATTTCCCTTCGTATTTCCCGTCAAAATAATCATCCACATTCAAGTCCTTGCTCAAGTAATTGCCTGCAAGCAACTCCATTCCGACCATCTCCATAAAATAGCCATCGGCAACAAGATACTGAAACACAGCATCATTCCCTTCGGTTTTACCCGACCATCCCACTTTGCTGGTATAGCCCAGTGGTGCAGAAAAATCGCCCACGCATAGCCCGACACTTTGAATATCGGGATTCTTCGTCAATTCGTTGCGGATAGATGACACTTTGTAGCATGGTGTCAGCAAACTATTGAGCGATACGATATTGGAGATGTCAACACCCATGTCAGAATAACGCATAAATGAGATCTGCAACAGTATGACCACAGTAAAAACCGCCATCAGCGAAGAAAGACCCACTTGAAACACCGAACTCACATTGCTGATTTGGATGCCTTTCAAATACCGCATCCTGCCTTTCAAGACATCGGGGAAGGCCACACTTCGCAGACAATACTGTCCGAAAAAGCTTGATGCCAAGGGCAACAACAACAAAAGCACCAGACAGAAACCAAGTAGGTATTTGTCGAAACGCAATTGCAGGGGCACGCCAATCCACGATTGGAGCGCAGGCAGCAACAGCCACACCGCCACCAAGGAAAGCCCCATAGCCACAAAGGTTACAAGCATGGTATCCAGCGTGTTTTCTAAAAATATCCTCCACTCGCTGCATCCTAAAACCCGCTTGACAACCCTGTTTTTGGTCTGCTGTACGGAATAGGAAACATCGAGCGTGGCACAGTTCACGATGGTGACCGCCACAATGAGCAGAATACCGACAATAATAATCCAAACATACGTGGCATTGCCGTTGCCCACGCTGTTCGGGTCGGCGAAATCGGTGTGCAGGTGGATGTCGTGCAAAGGCTGGAACCCCAACCATGCTTGTCTGTCATATTTCTCCGTTTGGATGTTAACCAAGCGCTTCGTCTCCGCTTTGCTAAACAGTGCGTTTTCCTTCAGTTTGACATAAATCGTCTGATTTTCTGTGATGGTGCGAAATAGTTTCAAATCAAAACTGCTCATAGGCACCACTACCTCAAATGGCAAATGTGTGTTGGAAGGCACATCAACCACTAGGACAACCGTGTAAACCTTTTCCTCTCCCATAAAGGAGTATGCCAATGGTTTTCCCAAGGCTGATCCGCCATAGAGTTTCCGTGCCATCTCGCTTGAAACGGCAGCCTCGTCGGGTTGCAGAATGTGATGCGGCTTGCCTTCCACTACGGGATAGGTAAACACATTGAAGAAATTGTCGTTGGTCTTCAAAGCCAGCACCTCGAAAGATTCATTGCGTTCCATGTCCCTGACCGTATTTGGGTTTTGTTTGTTATAGTGTGCAATGACGGCCACACATTCCTCCACCTGCGGCACAGCGGCGGGCAAGTCTTCACGCAACTTGCAAACGGCTGCCGAGTATTTTACTCCTGTGGCTTTGTCTTGCGAGACCAAACGGTAAATTCGGTCGCCATCCTTATGAAAACGGTCGAAGGAATGTTCATGCAGCACCCACTGAAATAGCAAGGTAGCCGCCGTAATGCCGATGATTAGACAAAAAGCGTTTACTAACGAATGACGAAATCTCTTCTTGTAAGGGATCATTATTCTCATTACCTTTTCCATTGTGAGGATGTGTCAAAAAGAAAACATTAATAGAATCCAAACGCACTTTTTAAAAATATCGAAGATCCTTTCTGGTATTTCAATGATTGACACATCCTCTTGATAGACTTACTGTTGATCCTCAGCGGGATACAAGGTCCCTCCTCCTGGAGAAAATTTCCCCTCTCTCATATTAGCAGTGCCGTTAGTGATGTTCACTTGTCCGTCACCAGTATCTCCCTTGCAACCACAAATGCACATAGTTTGGCATTGCTGCTGCTCTCCTCCCCTAATTTGGGCTTGAAGTTTTTCGGCCAACTCCTTCTCATGGAGTTTTGTTAATTTTAATGGAAACATAACTATTTCAATTTTAAGATGTGTAATTAATCAGTTCATTACCTTTTCAGCACATTAATTTTTATTCAGTGCTGTCGTGGCGCACCGTGCCGGTGTTCTGCCGTTGGCCTGCCCTATCGGGCCTCCCGCAAGGCGGATGAAACGCCACCCTTGCCGGAACCGCCGCCTCGCCAATGCAAGGCAACGGAGGCTGCCACCCGGATGAACCTGTTCTTCCCCAGCACCCAGATGAAAGGCTGTTTTTTGCCATGGCATCTCCTTTTTGTACAAGGCAAAGCATACACCTTGCCCTCATCCGAAGAGATTGTCGTTGAATGATTTGTAGTCAATAGAATGGGCGGAACGATGCTCGAAGGGGATAACAACCCTTGCCGTCTCGCTGCTTCAATGAGCGATACCGCTATTCTTGTTATCGAAAGATCAGGCACCATGGTCGTATCCTTTCAAAAAGGGTTTTCACGGAGCAATAATACGCATTTTTTTTCCATTTGTCAAGTGTTTTTGCGTTTTTTTTCTAATAAAATCGTATTTTGTTAATAATCTGTGTGTTGTAAAAAACACGCGGCAGGGGCGCTTCGTCTTTCAGCTGCCCGAAGGAAAGGTGCATGCCGACGGTCTTGAACCCTATGCCTTCCGCCGCCTCGCTGATGCCCAGCAGGCTCACCCCCTCGCGGCTGATGTGGCACTTCTGCCGCAGG
>JASBYY010000071.1 GCA_029983675.1 Bacteroidales bacterium
CCCTGAACGGCTGCAAAAAGCTTTGGTTTGGGAAAGACGACGAACTATCGTTGCCTAAACAACCCTACACAGGGCAAGAGTTAAGAACAGACGGGTATTATTATCTAAGTTTTTATAACGACGGAAAGATGACTGTTTATTTTTTATTTAACAATGGAATTATATTACATGTGGGAGATGCTCAAGAAATGAATAATTTAGAATATGATATAGAAAAATTGAAAAATATTAAATTTTCATGGGGCATTTTTATAATTGAAAATGATACAATCAAATTTGAGCGTTGGCATCCTTCAGCTCCCCCGTATAAAGCATATATTCGCGAAGGAAAAATTTCAAATGACACTACATTCATAATAACCAAAGGATATCGTTTGTTAAATGGAGAAAAAACAGAAGAACGTGATCTAAATGAGATTTATCACTTCAAAGCCTTCTCTCCCAAGCCCGACAGCACAAACAGTTTTATACCATGAGAAAAGATAAAGGAACTGAAAGCAAACAGAATGAAAGTAGTCGTACTCATAGATAACAACCCCGGGACACGCGCCGAGTTGCAAACAGAGCATGGGCTGAGCATCTATATTGAGTCAGGCGGGAGGAAAATCCTTCTCGACACGGGTGCTTCCGGAAAATTTGCCGAAAACGCGGCAAAACTGCATGTCGATATTTCTGAAGTCGATGTCCTGATACTCTCCCATGCCCATCGCGATCACACGGGAGGCCTTGCCGAGTTTCTGAAACTGAACGATAGGGCGAAAGTTTTCCTTTCGGCACATATTGCCGGCACTTGCTTCACTTCAACACGCGGTGGCGTTCAACGCGACATCTCCCCCGACTTTTCTCTTTTCAAGACACACCCCGAGCGGTTCACGCAGGTGACACATAAGGTCCCGGTGGCTCCGAACCTCGAATTAATCTGCCGATTTCCGCACCTTTTCGACCGGCCTCAAGCCAACCGCACCCTGTTCGCAAACAGCATGCCTGACGATTTTCGACATGAAATAGCACTACTTGTTCATCATCCGCAAGGCAATATCATCTTCTCCTCCTGCTCACATCACGGCATACTGAACACACTTGCCGCTTGTGGCAGCCCTGACACCATCGCCTACATCGGCGGCACGCACTTGCTCGACTCCGACCCTGAAAACCAGTATGAAACGGATGCGCAAGTTGCAGCAATAGCCCGAAAAACCATCGCTTTGTATCCGCAAATAAAACTGTTCACAGGACATTGCACGGGAACACGGACACAAAAAATCTTCTCCGAGATACTGCAAGAACGATTCGCCGTATTCTACAGCGGTTTTCAAACCGATATCTTCGATTAAGAAACTGTTTTCTTTTTTCAAAACCATTCACAATCCGATGGTTTTCCCGTTTTTTAATGCGTTTGCCCTGAAGCACAAACTTTTTTTCTCATTTCTCGAAAAAAATCACTACCTTTGCCGCTCAACCAATCCATACATACGCGAATGTAGCATCAACACAGTCTATAACCAATAAAGACAGAAAGGGGGTAAAGACATGATAAACAGTCTAAAAATAGGGGATCTGACTTGGCGTCATCTGACAAACCCGACTGAAGAAGACTTTGATTTTTTGCGCGACACGTTTCATTTCCACCCTCTCGACATCGAAGACTGCAAATCGGTCAACCAACGCCCGAAAATCGATATTTACGACGACTATTATTTCCTTATCCTGCATTTCCCGAATTTCGACCGCCAGAACAAATTCGTAAAAATCAAGGAGGTGAAAATCTTCTGGGGGAAAGACTATATCATTTCCATAGAAAAAAACCCTTGGGGCGTTGCGCAATTGTTCAATGAATACGAGGAACGCATTCAAAATGAGGAAAACACCAACATCAAGAGTTCCGATGTACTGCTCTACCGCATCCTCGAAAAACTGATGACCGAGTCGGTGTATCTGCTCCGCAAGGTCGGCCTCGATGTGGAACTGATCAACCGAGAGTTGCTGCAAGCCAAACAGGTGAAAATCATCGAACGCATTTCGGTCACCCGTAAAAACATCATCCTCATCAATACCATCTTCAAGCCGCAGTTGAAAATGTTCCACCTCTTCGAGTTGGGAAAAATCACCGGCTTCACCGAAGATGTGGAGTACATGGAAGACTACTGGGGCAACATCCTCGACTACTACCAGAAAGTGTGGGACATGACCGAAGACTATGAGGAGCTGATCGAAGGCCTGTCGCAGACATTCGACTCGATGCAGACCAACAAGACCAACGAAACGATGAAAATCCTCACGCTGATTTCATCCATCATCCTGCCTTTGACTTTCATTACCGGACTATACGGCATGAATGTGTCGCTTCCGTTCCAGGATGCTTCATGGGCCTTCTACGGTCTTATCGGCATCATGGTGCTCATTGCCGCCATGTTTTACTACGTCTTCAAGCACCAGAAATGGATGTAGTCCGCACGACGGCCGTCCGGCAACATCCATTGCCTTCCAAGCCGCTTTCCTGAAAAGAATCCCTTTACGACGTCATTTTGCCACAACCGGCATCACCCTTTCGTTTCCAAAAGCACGAGGCGAAACGCGCAGGATGGGAGCCACCTGTTGCCGTTTGAACTCGTTGCGGTTCACCATTCTCACGGCACGCTCCACAACGGCACGTTCAAAGCCCCGGGCCACAATCTGCTCACACGACCGGGCACATTCTATGTATTGGTACAGAATCTTGTCGAGCACATCGTAATCGGGCAGGCTGTCGCTGTCTTTCTGGTCGGGGCGCAACTCGGCAGAAGGCGCTTTTTCGATGGTGTGCCAAGGGATGATTTCTTCCTCTCGGTTGATGTAACGCGCCAAGGCATAGGCTTCCGACTTGTACACATCACCGATAACCGACAACCCTCCGCACATATCACCATACAAAGTGCCGTAACCCACGGCGGCTTCCGACTTATTGCTCGTGTTGAGTAAAATATTGCCGAACTTGTTGCTGACCGCCATCAGCAGTATGCCACGGATACGCGCCTGCAGGTTTTCTTCAGTGACATCGAAAGGACGGTCGCCGAAAACGGGCTTAAGCGCCGATGAAAAGCTGTCAAACAAGGGCTTGATGGCAATGGTGTCGTAAGGCACATGCAAATTCTCCGCCAACGCCACGGCATCGCTCACCGAATGGTCGGTGGAAAACTGCGAAGGCAACAGCAGCACCCTGACATTCTCCACACCGATGGCACGGGCGGCAATGTAGGTCACCAAGGCGGAGTCAAGACCCCCGGAAAGCCCGATGATGGCTTTCCTGAAATTCATCTTATGGAAATAGTCGCGCACCCCCAGCACCAAGGCGTCATGGATCAGCGCAAGCTTGTCAGGAACAACAAGACGGTCGGTATCCGTCCTGCGGAAATACAAGCTTTCCGTGTCAATGATTTCGACCGCCTCGCTGAAGAAGGGCAACGCATAGTCCACATGTCCATTACTGGCATAAGCCATCGAACCGCCATCGAAAATCAAATGGGTCTGTGCTCCCACCTGGTTAACAAACAGCAATGGGATTTCATGTTTTAAGACGGTCTTTCTCAACAAGTTGCAGCGCTTCAGTGGCATGGTGTAGTCGAAAGGCGAGGCCGCCAGATTGATGACCAGATTGGGATGCAGGTTCAACATGCGGTCCAGACGATTCTCGATCAGCAAAGGATCTTCAGCCCAATTGCAAAGGTCGTCCCCGATGGTAATGGCCATCCTGATGCCATCCAATTCGAGAATACCGTCATCGGAGGAAGACTTGAAATACTTGCGTTCGTCGCACAAGGCATTGTCGCCAATCCTTGCCTTGGCAAACACTTTGCGTTCCCCTTTATATAAATACACTGCCGCATTCGCCAGCCGTCGCTCCCCGTTAGCATCCGTTTCCACTAACACAGGACAACCCACCAAGAGCGGCACTTCGGCACATTTCACGGCAATTTGGCCCAATGCTTGTTGACATTTTTCGATGAAATCGGCGTATTCGAGGCAATCGGAAGGGAAATAGCCGCAAACCGACAGTTCCGAAAAAACAACCAAGTCGGCGCCTTTTGCATCGAGCGCCGACTTGATCATCTTGTTTGTATTGCCTTCGAAATCGCCAATGCAATAATTCAATTGCGCCAAGGCGATTTTCATAATGTTGTGTTTTTCAAATATTAAAAAAGAATTCCTACCTCAACACCAATGATATTTCGGCGCAAATCGAGCTTGGTCTTGCGATCGGCATCTGTGAGATAGTGGTTTCTGAACGGAATCGAGAATCCATTTGCCAAGTCCCTGCTATAGGTGAGATTGGCGAAAGCACGGGTCGATCCCTTAATCATATACTCTGCACCTGCTGCAATGAGCAGATTGCAACGCAAAGGATTGTACTGTCCGGGTACGGCCACATATTCCGTCAATGTTTGCTGACCATCGGCACGGGTAGGAGCCGGAACCTTGAATTCATCCTGCGCCCAGGCTCTGCGACGCAGACCCAAACCGGCACCGAACTCTGCAAAAAACTGAAAATCGCCAAATTCCTCGGTACGCATTTTCAACAGTACAGGGATTTCCAAGTACATACCCTTGAAGTTTCTGTTCATAACTCCGGAAAGGGTGTCTGCATGATGAAGCATTTTTTCGTTGAAACTGTAACTATCGCGAAGATGGTTACCGTTCAATCCCGTAACAATAGCATAATTTTCAGCGAAATAGTATTCGCCAAAAACACCCCATTTGAAACCCGCTCTAGTGGCTTCGTTTTGAACCGTATTGTTCTTGGATCCTGCCCATTCAAAAGTGGGGCCTAACTTCACGCCAAAACCGAACTCCTTATATTGAGCGAAGAGGTTCACAGAAACGGCCAGTAATATAGCGGCCAGTAATACGTTTTTTCTCATAGTTGGTTGTTGTTTGTATTAGCACACAAAAGTAGGATAATAATCCTTATGCAATGGCAGTTATTTGCCAAAAATATGATTTTTTATCCTTTTGCATTTGTTTCCAACACAATATGACTACAAGTTTCGAAGTTCATACATTGACATCATGCAACAAAAAAGTCATGTTTCCTTTCAATTTGAAAAAAGATATTACTTTTGTATGAGTAAAAGAAATCAAATCAACAAAGTCAACCACATGAAAAGATCATTTTTTATTCTTGCCGTGTTACTGCTTCTTGGCAGGTCGGCATCCGCGATTGGCGGTATTGACGTATCCATTGGCCCAAAAGTAGGCTATCTATCGCAAAAGCTTTCTTACCAGAAAGCCGACATCAATGCTGGATTTTCCAACCATTTCACTTTGGGGGCCTTCGCCCGAGTGGGAATTGGCAACCTGTACGTCCAGCCGGAAGTGCTATGGTTCAACTCCTCTGAGGCTTTCAACATGAGCATCAATACCGCAGACAGCCTTGGTTTACCCAGCAGCTTCACCCTGACCCGTAAAGCCATGAACATCCAAGTGCCGGTGCTGGTAGGTTACAAACTCAACCTGTCGGACCGACTTGCCGTGCGTGGTCAAGTGGGTCCTACGGCAAACTTCATCTACCCCTCTAAAACCTTGGTTGAAAAATCAGTGTCATCCGGTAGCAATGATATTCCGGAACAACTCTTAGATACGGATTTTGACACCAAATCCGTTGCATGGGGTTTCCAAATCGGCGCCGGTATCGACATACTCCGTCTCACCCTTGACATCAATTACAACATGGGCATTACAAAGCTGTTCGGAGAAAAGGTCGTCAACAATAGCCAAGTCGGTCAATACATCGACACACAGAATATCGAGAAAACAAGACAAAACTTGTTCATGATCACTATCGGCTACAAGCTGCTTTAAGCAGCAGACCACCAATGAAAAGCGGGGC
>JASBYY010000072.1 GCA_029983675.1 Bacteroidales bacterium
TTTTTTTATTTGTTCCTCTTGGATGATGGATTCCCATTACATCATCCGGCAAGTTACTTTTGTTGCTTCTGTCCCAACCTGCCAAATGAATGTTATAATCGGGCGGAGGGAAGGAGTTAAGTTCTAAAAGAAACATATCAAAAACAGCACGTTTCGCTCTTTTTACACCACCTGTCAACGTGTAGTTATATTGAATTGCGTTGTTGCTAGTACAAGTTGAATTTTGATAATTGAAATAAAACACAGCTGTCGACAAATCTGCATTTTTACCACAATGATTTGCTGTGAGCACGTATGGTTTTACATTATTTGCAGAAACGTCTTGATTGACCAACGCACAAGAACACACATAATAGGATTCGTCATTGTCGTCATAAAAAAGCCACTTCATTACAGCCCTTTCTACCTCTAAACCACTTACGCAATGAACATTTTCATAACAATCAGAACTTTTTTGTCCTATTGCATGATTGTCGGCGAATAATGGTTTGTAAATTTTTGATATTCTATTTATTACGATTTGCGGATTATCATTATTATTCTCTCTTGACTCATTATACTCAAGGATTAGTTTTGTCCCTAAAATCGGTTGTATGGAAAACCTTCCGTCCGTCTGGTTATTATTTGATGTAAAGGATCCCAATACAATAGTTCTATCTTCATTATAAGCAAATAGTTTAGTTCCGACAGGAAGATAAAAGTCGCTGAAATCAACTCCAAGTCCTAATGCATTTTCAACTTCAATTAAAAGACGAAATATTCTTGTACCTTCTCTATTGGCTTCTTTGCTTGATTCGGTAATGAAATTAATATTTACCAATTCAGCAACGCCAACATCATAAGCAGAGTCATTAACTGCCTTTATTTGTGTTTTGTTGAAGTTGAATGAAAAGGTCTTTAATGACTCAAGAGACATAGCATCAAAATTAAAACTTTCAGGTCTTCCTCCTTCTTGCACTTGTCCAAAAGCATAGTTCCATGCCAAAAATATGCTTGTAAATAATATTATTCTTTTCATCTGTTTGGTTTTATGTTAACATTTCCACTAACTTTCGATTCGGTGTACCTGAACCCGCCGCGCCACCGCTCAATGCTTGGGGATGTCGTCTGTGCCATGCCTTTTGCACATATTACTGTCAACAGAAAAAAGGACAGTATTCTAATTGTCTTCATCGCCTCACTCCTTTCCCTGTTTCAGTCCGTCAATCTGTTTTTGCAGGTCGATGACATAGCGGGTGAGTTCCTCCACTTTTTGCAGCAGCACGGTGTTCATTTCGCCCAGCTTGAAGCCTTCTTCGTCCACCTCGGCGGCCGACGGAACACCCGGCAAATGGCTGTTCGCTTTCACAAACGCCTCAAGGTCGCGAAGGCTCATCAGCTCGTAATCGGACGAAAACACATAGTCCGGCCAATACGTGCTTTCGTTGGAGACGATCTCCTCCCTCGCCAGCACCGTGCCGTTCACCGACAGTTTCTTCGTGGGATTCTTCGTGCCGATGCCAACGTTGCCGACACAACCCTGCTTTTCGCTTAGGAACAACACATGGTTCAGCGCACCACCGTTGTTGTCAAAAGTTTTCCAGAAGTTCAGTCCCTTGGCGCCGTCCTGGTTCAGGTACTCGACGCCCCTTCTTCCGTACGGATAAGCGGCGGAGGCCGCATCACCGAAAAGAATGGAGCCATTCGTCGAACCGGGAGCGTCCGTGTCCTTCGACGTGGTACGCGTGATCAGGATGTTCCCGTTTACAAGGTGCAGACGCTGCTTGGGGGAAGTGGTGTTGATACCGACATAGCCGCTTTCATTTCCTGTTCCGGCACCAATGAAAACCCGCTGTAAATTGTTGGTCTTCAACCGTAAGGGCCGATCGTTTTTCGTACCGATAAAATGGCTGTTGGAAACACTGTCATTTCCGGTCAATGACCAGCTTTGGGCAAAAGCACCCGTTGAAAAGGCGAATAATGCTGCCGCCAATAAAATTCTAACTTTTTTCATTTGATAATAATTCATGGTTAAACCGCATTGAATTAATCGTTCACTGTGAACTCGCCCTAATACCCGTCCCCGTCGGGCAGCGTGAAGTTGACGATGTAGTCTCCTGCAAGCGGCACGTAAACCTGCAAGCCGTTCGGTGTCAACACTGACAGGCCTTGCACAGGGCTGCCCGAAGCCGCAAGGACATCCACCGCCACTTCACCAAGATTCTCGGTGAAGGCCACAAAGAGAACTTTGCCATTGAGGATAGGATTAATGGAATTGCCTTTGTCTGAACCATTGCCATTGTTTTTTTCTTTACCAATAGGCGTTCCCTCTCCTTTCCCTTTTTCCGTTCCGGCCGCGCCGTGGGCGTAGCACAATGCTCCTGAAAAAAACAAGCAGAGCGCCAAAAACAATCTTATTACTTTTTTCATCGCTTTTTAGATTTTTGCGAAGCAAAAGTAAGGCGATTCCGATATTGCTGTCAGGAAATACTATGTGTGAATTTGTATGTGTTTTTTTGCAACGACTTATTAATCAATATTATAGATTGTCGTTGGCAAAGCCACGGAGGGCGTCGGGAAGCGTTGTCTCACTTCCTAAAATGGCTTTTATTTTTCTGGAGCGTTGCGATACTGTCGGATAGGCTTTTTGCATCAACGCGGAAACATCTGCATCGGTCAGGCCGAGCAGATAGAGACAGCAATAGTCGAGGTCGCCACGGGTGAGTGCGGGATAAGCGTGGGCGATACGGCCCGTGAATTGCTTGAAGTGACGGTTGGCGGCCTCGTGCAGGGCCATCACCTGCTCCTTGTCCAAGGCATAGTTCTTGTACATCTTGCAGTCCATCTGCGCCTTAAACTGTCCCTCGTTGACTCGTTCCATAATGAGGCTGCAGACGGCTTCATCGGCAAACGAGGCGGCTTGGGGCTGTGGAATGGCCGTGGATTCCTGTTGGCCGACTTGGGATTTCAGTTCTCTCAATTCTTGGTTGCTCCTTTTCAGCCGCCCTGACAGGGCGTTCTGTTTGGCTTGGTGTGCTTGCCGAACGGCCTCAATCCGCCGTTTATGCCGGTGTCTCATAGCGACAATGAGGCCGGCAGCGATGAAAACTACTACAGGAATCACCCATTTTATGGTTTTCGAAACGGCTTGCCGTTTCTCTTGCGCGGCTTGTTGGACCTGCTTTTGATTAATATGCTGCTGAAACAGCGCGCCCAATTGCGAGACCATGGCCTTGTTTTCGCCTTCCGATTGGTTATGGTCGGCCAAAAACCGCACACAGGCATCTTTTTTCTCGGTACAGCCAAGGCTGTCGTAAATCACGCGCAGGTATTTTGCCGCTTCCACTTCTTGTTGGCATTCCCATAATGGTTCCAAATACGCAATAGCCGAATCATAGACCATTTCTTCTGCATAGATGGAACCCATGAACAGAGCATAGACAGCACGCTCTCTTTCCTTGTCGGCTTGAGTGAACAGATGTCGCAAAGCCTCGATGGATTGTTCCATTCCCAATCCCATATCATAGTTACATAAGGAAACATGGGATTGGATGTCACGATAGGTAGCGTTATCGCTACCGGGCATTTGTTCCAAGGCTTGTCCGTAATAATGTTTGGCTTGCCCAAAGTCTTTCAACATATCGTACTGCAGCCCGATACGGTTAAGGATTCGAGAAACGCCTATTGGCGAGGTGGGGGATATCAGGCAATAGCGGAGTGCGTTTTCATAACAGATGATGGCAGTTTCCATCATATACTGATCACAAAACAAATCTCCAAGGCGGTTGAAGGCCAAAGCCATGAACCTTGCCCTTTCCCCTGTCATTTCCTTTTCCTCGAAACGCCCATCCATCACCTCCAAGGCTCGCAGGTACTCGCGG
>JASBYY010000073.1 GCA_029983675.1 Bacteroidales bacterium
TTTGCATTTATTTTACTGATTTACAATTAGATATTTGTTTTTTAAGGGACGACTATCTAACTTCCAATGACAATAGGAATATCGCAAAGGAAGGACAACTGTTTTTGGCCGGTGTGCAGTATGCGCCATGTAAGAACATCAAAATCACCCCGAATTTCAGACTTTGGAAACCTGCTGCAACAGGAAGTGAAACAGCGCCGGCTTTCTATCTAAACATGGAAGCTAAACTCTAAGCGAGCTTCGATAAGAACTTTTCAAGAAAAAACATTGTCATGCGGATCCGTAATAGATCCCGCATTTTTTATGATGACAGGCACAGCGTTCTCGGCTTGTCTTCCATCGAAAAACGAAACCTTTCATCTTGAAGGTCGAAAAATGCTTACTTTTGCCACAAATAAAAGCGATAAGCCATGGCAGACGGATATTTGGAGAAAAAGTTTGAAGCCACATTCGGTCAAGGGGTGCGAAAAGTGGTGGTGAAACGCGTTTCCTTGGACATGCTTCTTGAGAAAAACAGAAGCTGCCGAGGCTATCAAAAAGACTATGTGGTGAAGCGTGAGATGCTCGAACGCATTGTCGCCGTGAATGTCAAAACCCCATCGGCACGTAACCAGCAGGTGTTGCGTTTCAAACTTGTAACCCACGATACGGGAGCCGAAAAGGTGTTGGGAAATATCAAGTTGGGAGGGGCTTTGCCGGAACTGCATCTGCCTTTTCCGGGTACGGAACCCGAAGCCTTCATCATTGTTTGCAGCACGGTGGAAGAGAATAAGTTTGTGGACATCGACCTTGGCATTTCCGTGCAGTCCATGTTGCTTAAGGCGGTCGAAATAGGTCTGAACGGAATTGTCATTGGAGCTTTCGATAAGATGAAGATCAAGCATGACTTTGACTTGAAATATGAACCGCTATTGATTGTAGCCATCGGTAAAGGATCAGAAACAATCTGCACCATCCCAATCAAGGAAACGGATGACCATGCCTATTACCGTAAAGACGGCATTCACTACGTCCCGAAACTTACCTTGGAAACACTGTTGTTATGAATGGTTTCGAGTTGATGGGGGGTAATGTTCGCTTTGTTCATGGAATAGTTGTCGTTGTAAGAATTCAAAACAGTTTTCTTAGTGTTGTTGCTTGAGCCAATAGGCAAACAAGGGGTCTTGCATTTCGGTTTTGCCTTTGGGTAGGACATCAATCAAATCGCGCTGTAGCATGGCATTGCGCAAGTTTTTGATGTTGGACGATGTGCCAAGATCGTAGTTGGTCAGTGTTTTCTTAGCCGAAAAATTGGTCACACCGTCTGCAACAGCATGTAAGAAGTTGATTTGCTTCGGCGTGAGCGAATCCAACAAGTTGCTGAATAACAGGTTCAATTGGCAGACAAGGCTTTCATGTGCTGCGACAACGATTTCCCGGGTGCATTTGCCATCGGTGCGCAGCCACACCTGATGGGCGAGTTGCTGGACGTAATAGGGATGGGCTTCCACCTTGCGGACAATCAGCAGGGCCAGTTCTTTGCTGATTTCTTTTCCGGTTTGTTTGAACTTGCCTGTGATGAAAGGAATCCATTGGTTTTCTGCAATCTTTTCTAAAAACATGAGATCGCCAAATTTGTAAAAAGGCATCTCGTAGTTGCCGAAAATATCAAGCAGCATGTGTCGTTTGCTTCCGTATAAACAATAGCAGACCGAATTGTGCAGCTGCCAATGCGAACGCAATTTTCGTTGAAAAGCCAGTGATTCAGCATATTCCCCCACGTTTTGAAATTCATCGATGCACACGATGAACTTCTTGCCTTTTTCTTGGGTGATTCGTTGCGGCAAGTCCAGAATCTCGTCTTCGGAATACTGTTTTTCCTTAAAATCAAGTCCGAGTGAGACTTCTATGGCTTGTCCGTTGTCGGAAAGTGAAATTTTAGGATATTGGTGTCCGATAAAACTTTTTTGAGGGTAAAAAAAACAGGGCCGATTTCATTCACGGAAGTCAGCCCTTTGTGTTATTTTTGTCGTGCAAAAAAATAAAATAACATGGGCAAAAGTACACATTTTACCGGACAGCCGCTCTATGGTCAGGTTATAAAATTGCTTGACAGGTCAAAAATCTTGCAAATCAGCCGTGAGAACGACGGGGAACGCCATACTAAACGCTTCGACATCTGGGTTCATCTGGTGGTGATGCTTTATGCCGTGATCATGCGATTCGACTCGTTGCGTGAAATAACGGTATCCCTGCTCGCCGAAGCGCGCAAACTGAACCACCTGGGTGTCACCTTCAAAATCGGCCGCAGCACGCTGGCGGATGCCAACAGGCGCCGTCCGGAACGCATTTTCGAAGGCATATACCGGCATCTTTATGCCACTTACAGACATTTCCTTTCATCGGACAGCCGAAACCGCAAAACGCCCAAATGGATGAAAAGACTGCAAATTATCGACTCCACGACCATCACTCTTTTCTCCAACCTGATTTTCAAGGGTGTGGGAAGGCATCCGAAAACAGGAAAGAAAAAAGGCGGAATCAAAGTGCACACGGTCATCCATGCCAACGAGGGCGTGCCTTCCGACATGAAGTTCACATCCGCCGCCACAAACGGCTCCTTCATGCTCAAACCCGCCACCCTGAACAAGGGGGACATAATGGCCATGGACCGCGCATACATCGACTATGAGAAGTTCGAACAACTTACCGAACGGGGCGTGGTTTATGTCACCAAGATGAAGAAATCGCTCAAATACGAACTGTTGGAAGATACTGCATGCCAAACCCCGAACGGACTGATGGAGGCCAGGGTGCAACTTGTGATCTTCACGAAGCAGCTGAAAGATGGCGGAATCATCCAACATCGCGCACGCATCGTAACCTACGTGGACGAAGAAAAGCGCAGACTCATACCTCTGCTCACCAATGACATGGACTTCGACCCGGAGGAAATCGTGGCCATTTACCGCCAAAGATGGCAAATCGAGCTGCTTTTCAAACAGATGAAACAGAATTTTCCGCTGAAATACTTCTACGGCGAAAGTGCCAATGCCATCAAGATACAGATTTGGGTGACGCTCATCGCGAATCTGCTGCTGATGGTCATGCAGAAAGGACTGAAACGGCAGTGGAGCTTCTCGGGTCTGGCAACGATGGTGAGAATTACGCTGATGTACTATGTTGACTTCTACAGCCTTTTCAACAACCCCGAAAAGGACTGGAATAGTATCCTTAAAACCGCTTCGGAAAAACCTCCTGAACTGCCTTTTTCTTACTGAGCGGGGCTTATACTTTAACCATTGTGAAAAGCAACACTAAAAATCAATGATTTACAACTTCCTGCCTGCCGTTTTCAATTTTTATCGGACAGCAATGTGTTTTTTAGTAATGATGCTCGGTATGTAATCTGTGTCAACGGAAGAAAACGGATTTACGTTTTGATAAAAGAGCCTCATTCGATAAAAGTTTGGAATGTAGAAGATTTTCCCGATGACGAATGGCCCTATTTATTCCTTAAAGAGAGACAAGCCAAAGAGTAAACCACATGGATAGGACAATAGAAGTTGAAAGTTCAATTTGGAAAGTTATAAAATCGGGGAAAAATAGTCCCGCCATGGCGGAACTATTTGAAAAAACGCCATAATTGCTGCTGTTTACAATATTTTCTTAAAATGATTATCCGTATTTATACCTAAATTCATTTTTATAAGAAACAGCCGCC